>NZ_DASVRV010000046.1:0-331417 GCF_036388435.1 Sphingomonas sp. | reverse complement strand
GACGCCGCACTTCTCGCAGACGATGCCCTTGTACTTCATGCGCTTGTACTTGCCGCACAGGCACTCGTAATCCTTGATCGGACCGAAGATGCGCGCGCAGAACAGGCCGTCACGCTCGGGCTTGAACGTGCGGTAGTTGATCGTCTCGGGCTTCTTGATCTCGCCGAAGCTCCACGAGCGGATCTTGTCCGGGCTCGCGATGCCGATCTGGATCTGGTCGAACGTCTCCGGCTTGACGACGGGGTTCGCGAAGGGGGTCATCTCGTTCATAATTTCGTCCCTACTCGGGTGATCTTAGCTGCTCAGCCGTGACGGATGAGCAAAGGTCCAAGCGGCAGCAAAGAGAAACGCGACGCCTAATGCGATGCCCGGCCATCCCGAAATCGGAAAGCCGAACAACAAACTGATGCCCAGAATGATTTCTGGGATGATCATCAGAAGGCGTCGCGCCATTCTCTTTTACTCCGCCGCGATCTGCACGCCGTCGCTGTCGAAGCCTTCTTCCATCGTCTTCAGGTCGACGTTGAGGCCCAGCGAGCGCATCTCCTTGACGAGCACGTTGAAGCTTTCGGGGATGCCGGCCTCGAACGTGTCGTCGCCCTTGACGATCGCCTCGTACACTTTGGTGCGGCCGACCACGTCGTCGGACTTCACCGTCAACATCTCCTGGAGCGTGTAGGCCGCGCCGTAGGCCTGGAGCGCCCAGACCTCCATCTCGCCGAAACGCTGCCCGCCGAACTGCGCCTTGCCGCCCAGCGGCTGCTGGGTGACGAGCGAATAGGGGCCAATCGACCGGGCGTGGATCTTGTCGTCCACGAGATGGTGGAGTTTCAGCATATAGATGATGCCCACCGTCACCTTGCGGTCGAACATCTCCCCCGTGCGCCCGTCGAACAGGTCGGACTGACCCGAGGCGTCGAGCCCGGCCAGCGCCAGCATGTCGGTCACGTCGCTTTCGCGCGCGCCGTCGAACACCGGGGTGCCCATCGGGATGCCCGTGCGCAGATTCTCCGCCAGCTCGACGATCTCCTGGCCGCTGCGGGCCTGGATATCGTCGGCATAATGCTCGCCGTAAATGGTGAGCAGCCGCTCCTTGACCGCGTCGGGCATCGCGCCCGGCTTGGCTTGCGGATTGGCTTCGCGCCACTCGTCGAGCGCGTTCGCCACCTGATGACCCAGGCCGCGCGCGGCCCAGCCCAGATGCGTCTCGAAGATCTGCCCGACATTCATTCGGCTCGGCACGCCCAGCGGATTGAGCACGAGATCGACTGGGGTCCCGTCCGCCAGGAAAGGCATGTCCTCGGCGGGGAGGATGCGGCTGATGACGCCCTTGTTGCCATGACGGCCGGCCATCTTGTCGCCGGGCTGCAGCTTGCGCTTCACCGCGACGAAGACCTTGACCATCTTGAGCACGCCGGGCGGCAGCTCGTCGCCCCGCTCCAGCTTCTCGCGACGGTCGTGGAACTTGTCGGTGATGATCTTGGCCGCGTCGTCATATTGCTGCTTCACGGCTTCCAGGTTCGCCTGGACGGCGTCGTCCGCGACCGCGAACTTCCACCATTCGTGACGATCCACCCCGTCGAGCAGCTCCTGGTCGATCGTCGCGCCCTTCTTCAGGCCCTTGGGCACCGCCGTGGCGACCTGACCGAGCAGCATCTCGCGCAGCCGCGACCAGGTCGCGCGGTTGAGGATGGTGCGCTCGTCGTCCGAGTCCTTCTTCAGCCGCTCGATCTCCTCGCGCTCGATCGCCATCGCGCGCTCGTCCTTGTCGATACCATGACGGTTGAAGACGCGCACGTCGACGATCGTCCCCGACACGCCCGGCGGCAGGCGCAGCGACGTGTCGCGCACGTCGGACGCCTTTTCGCCGAAAATGGCGCGGAGCAGCTTCTCCTCCGGCGTCATCGGGCTCTCGCCCTTAGGCGTGATCTTGCCGACCAGGATGTCGCCCGGCTCGACCTCGGCGCCGACATAGACGATGCCAGCCTCGTCGAGATTGCGCAGCGCCTCCTCGCCGACATTGGGGATGTCGCGGGTGATGTCCTCCGGCCCCAGCTTGGTGTCGCGGGCCATCACCTCGAACTCGTCGATATGGATCGACGTGAACACGTCGTCCTTCACGATCCGCTCCGAGATGAGGATCGAGTCCTCATAATTGTAGCCGTTCCAGGGCATGAACGCGACGAGCGCGTTGCGGCCAAGCGCCAGCTCGCCGAACTCGGTCGACGGACCGTCCGCCAGCACGTCGCCGGCCTGGATCACGTCGCCCACCTTCACCAGCGGGCGCTGGTTGATGCAGGTCGACTGGTTGGAACGCTGGAACTTCATCAGCGTGTAGATGTCGACGCCCGACTTGCCGGCATCGACCTCACCGGTCGCGCGGATGACGATGCGCGCCGCGTCGACCTGGTCGACGATGCCCGCCCGACGGGCCGAGATAGCCGCGCCCGAGTCGCGCGCGACCGTCTCTTCCATGCCGGTGCCTACGAACGGCGCCTCGGCGCGGACCAGCGGCACCGCCTGGCGCTGCATGTTCGATCCCATCAGCGCGCGGTTGGCGTCGTCGTTCTCCAGGAACGGAATGAGCGACGCCGCGACCGACACGAGCTGCTTGGGGCTGACGTCCATCAGCGTCACCGTGTCGGGCAGCGCGTTCAGGAACTCGCCCGCCTGGCGCGAGGACACCAATTCCTCGGTGAACGAGCCCGCCGCGTCGAGCTCGGCCGAGGCCTGCGCGATCGTGTGCTTGGCCTCTTCCATCGCCGACAGATAGACGACGTCGTTGGTGACCTTGTGGTCGACGATCTTGCGATACGGCGTCTCGATGAAGCCGTATTTGTTGACGCGGCTGAACGACGCGAGCGAGTTGATCAGGCCGATATTCGGGCCCTCGGGCGTCTCGATCGGGCAGATGCGGCCATAATGGGTCGGGTGGACATCGCGGACCTCGAAACCCGCGCGCTCACGCGTCAGACCGCCCGGCCCGAGCGCCGACACGCGACGCTTGTGGGTCACTTCCGACAGCGGGTTGGTCTGATCCATGAACTGCGACAGCTGCGAAGAACCGAAGAATTCGCGCACCGCGGCGACCGCCGGCTTGGCGTTGATCAGGTCGTTGGGCATCACGGTCGACACGTCGACCGAGCTCATCCGCTCCTTGACCGCGCGCTCCATGCGCAGCAGCCCGACGCGGTACTGGTTCTCCAGCAGCTCGCCAACCGACCGCACGCGGCGATTGCCCAGATTGTCGATATCGTCAATCTCGCCCTTGCCGTCCTTGAGGGCGACCAAAGTCTTGACGACGGCCAGGATGTCCTCGGTGCGCAGCGTCGTAACCGTGTCCTCGGCGTCGAGGTCGAGGCGCATGTTGAGCTTGACGCGGCCCACCGCCGACAGGTCGTAGCGGTCGGGATCGAAGAACAGCCCGGCGAACAGCGCCTCGGCGGTCTCCAGCGTCGGCGGCTCGCCGGGGCGCATCACGCGGTAGATGTCGCTCAGCGACTGCTCGCGCTCCTCGGCCTTGTCGGCTTTCAGCGTGTTGCGGATCCACGGGCCCGTCGACACATGGTCGATGTCGAGCAGCTCGATCCGCTCGATGCCGGCGCGGTCGAGCTTCTCGAGGTTCTCGGGAGAAATCTCGTCGCCCGCCTCGACATAAATCTCGCCCGTGCTCTCGTTGATGAGGTCATAAGCGGAATAGCGGCCGAAGATCTCCTCGGTCGGGATCAAGAGGTCGGTCAGCCCGTCCTTGGCGGCCTTGTTGGCGGCGCGTGGGGAAATCTTCTGGCCGGCCGCGAACACGACCTCGCCTGAATTACCGTCGACGATGTCATAAGCGGGCTTCACGCCGCGCCAATTCTCGGCCGCGAACGGGATCTTCCACCCGCCGGTGCCCCGCACATAGGTGACGCGGTTATAGAATTCGTTGAGGATTTCCTCCGAATTCATGCCGAGCGCGTAGAACAATGCGGTGACGGGCAGCTTGCGCTTGCGGTCGATGCGGACATTGACGATGTCCTTGGCGTCGAACTCGAAATCGAGCCACGAGCCACGATAGGGGATGACGCGCGCGGCGAACAGATACTTGCCCGAGGCATGGGTCTTGCCGCGATCGTGGTCGAACAGCACGCCGGGCGAGCGGTGCATCTGCGACACGATCACGCGCTCGGTGCCGTTGATGAAGAAGGTGCCGTTCTCGGTCATGAGCGGCATGTCGCCCATGTACACGTCCTGCTCCTTGATATCGATGACCGACTTGGCCTCGGTATCGGGATCGACCTCGAACGCGGTCAGGCGCAAGGTGACGCGCATCGGCGCGGCATAGGTGATGCCCCGCTGGCGGCATTCCTCCACGTCGAACTTGGGGTCCTCGAGGACATAATCGTCGAAGTCGAGATAAGCGGTGCCGGCGAAATCCTGGATCGGGAACACCGACCGCAGCGTCTTCTCCAGGCCCGAGACATGGCCGATCGACTTGTCGGAGCGCAGGAACTGCTCATAGCTCTCGCGCTGGACCTCGATCAGGTTCGGCATCTGCACCACTTCGTGGATGTTGCCGAACACCTTGCGGATGCGGCGCTTGGCCGTGCCGCTGCCCTGGTCGCGTCGCGCCCCAGCGTTGATGGGGCCGCCGTCGATCGCCTTGGTCGCCATGGTTTTTCTTGCCTCGTACAGCCGTAATTTTTTAAACCGGGAGTCCCCGGATCGGACGCAGCACGACACGCCGAACGGCCGATCGCACGGGGTGCGTCGGCTTCGGGCGTCGGGAAACCGGCGATCCCCATCCGTTGTGACACGCTGCGCGACGGCGCGTCATTTCCCGGAGATCGTGGCGAGGGCTTCAGATAGGGTCGCGCACGCCCACCGTCAACCGTGTCGACGCTCGTCAGAGAGGGGCAGGGCGGTCGAGCATCGACTTGGAGCCAAGCGCCGCTATAGGTGCCGCCGATCCCGCCCCGCGCACCGCCATCGGCGCCAGCCAGGCCCCTCAGCCACGGAGCTTTCCCCATGCCACCGATCCGGCGGCACGTTCTCCTCGCCTCTCTCCTGTCCGCCGTCGTGGTCGGACCCGCGCCGGCTCTCGCACAGACGAATACCCAGACCCCGCCGACCTCGATCCCCGGGCTCGAACGGTTCAGCCTGCCGGGGAGCCCGACGCCCGCGCCGACGCCGTTACCTACCCTCGTGCCGCCACCGGTCGCGACCCCGACACCCGCGGCACCGGTCCGGCCCGCGCCCGCCGCGACGCCGGCCCCGCGCGCTACTCCAAGTGCGACGCCGACCCCCGCCGCGACCGCGGCGCCGACCGCCAGCCCGACTCCGGCACCGACAACCGCACCCGCCCCGGTCGCCTCGACCACTACCACCCCGATGCCCGAGCCGATGCCGAGCCCCGCCCCGCCCCCGCAGGCGCAGGCGGCCCCCGAGATCGACCCGCGCTGGTGGCTCGTCGGCGGGGCGCTCGCGCTGCTCGGCGGCTGGCTCGCACTGCGCCGCCGAACGACCTCCGAGCCGGCGGTGGAGGCGTTCGCCCCGGCCGAGATCGTCCCGCCGCCCCCACCATCCCGGGCCCGGCTCGCGATCGAGCTCAGGCCCAGCCGCGCCGGGCTCAACCTGCTGAGCGCCACCGTCGATTGCGAGGTGCGCGTCACCAATATCGGCGACCTCCCCGCCGAACGGGTCCGCGTCGCCGTGCGCCTGTTCAGCGCCCATGCCGGCCAGGATGCCGAGCTCGCCGCCTTTCACGCCCAGCCGGCGGTCCGCCCCGTCGCGCCGCCCTTCGCGCTGGCGCCCGGCGAGTCCCGCGCCGTCCGCGCGGTCGCCGCGCTCCCCCATGCCGATATCCGCCCGCTCGACGCCGCCGGCCGGCCGATGTTCGTGCCCGTGCTCGCGGTCAACGCGCTCTACGATGCGGGGCAGGGGGTGGAGGGCCGGACCGCCCAGGCCTTTGTCGTCGGTATCGAGCGCGTCGACAGCCCCAAGCTCGCGCCCTTCTGGCTCGACCAGCCGCCGCGTACCGTGACGGAGGTGGCGGCCAGGGCGCACGGCGCGGCGATCGAGACGGATCAGCCCCGCTGATCCGCACGACCGCCAGCCCGGCCGGCGGAGCGAAGCGCTCGTTCGACGAGGCGGTTTCGCCGCGGCAGGGGCGGGTGGGTAAATATGGCAGCTGTAGAATAATCGGCGACGAAAAAAGGCGACCCCGTCGCCGGGGCCGCCCTTTTTCGAACCGGGTCGGTCACGGGCAAAGCCCGTAACGTCGAACGGCATGAATGCCGTCGGCCGGCCTTGCGGGAGTGCGGACCAGCTTGCGCTGGCCCGTCTCTCCCGCTGCGGCTTACTTGATCTCGACGGTCGCGCCGGCGGCCTCGAGCTGCGCCTTGAGCTTGGCGGCCTCGTCCTTCGACACGCCTTCCTTGACGGCCTTGGGCGCACCCTCGACCAGCGCCTTGGCTTCGGTCAGCCCGAGCGCGGTGATCGTGCGGACTTCCTTGATGACGTTGATCTTCTTGCCACCGTCGCCGGTCAGGATGACGTCGAATTCGGTCTGCTCCTCGGCGGCGGGGGCGGCGGCGCCACCACCGGCTGCCGGTGCGGCCGCGACGGCGGCGGCGGCGGAGACGCCCCACTTCTCTTCAAGCATCTTCGACAGCTCGGCGGCTTCGAGAACGGTGAGCTCGGAAAGCTGGTCAACCAGCGTGTTCAGGTCTGCCATGTGTAGTTCCTCGGTTTCAGATCGGTTGGTTCAACAAAAGGGAAAGCACGCCTCAGGCGGCTTCCTCCACCTTTTCGGCGTCCTTCTCGGCATAGGCCGACAGCACGCGGGCGAGCTGGGCGGCGGGCGCCTGGGTGATGGTCGCCAGCTTGGTCGCGGGCGCCACGATAAGCCCCACGATCTTGGCGCGCAGCTCGTCCAGCGACGGAAGCGTCGCCAGTGCCTGCACGCCCGCCAGGTCGAGCGCCGTCGAGCCCATGGCCCCGCCGACGATCTCGAACTTGTCGTTGCCCTTGGCGAATTCGACCACGACCTTGGCGGCCGCGACCGGATCCACCGAGCTGGCGAGACCGACCGGCCCGGTCAGCATGTCGCCGAGCGAGAGATAGTCGGTGCCGTCCAGCGCGATACGCGCCAGCTTGTTCTTGGAGACCTTGTAGGTCGCCCCGGCCTCCCGCATCCGGGTGCGCAAAGTCGTCGACTGCGCCACCGTCATGCCGAGATTGCGGGTGACGACCACCACGCCCACCTCGGCGAATGTGCGATTGAGCTCGGCGACGGCCGCGGCCTTTTCAGCACGATCCATGCCATTCTCCTCATATCCGCCGGGGCCGAGCCTCGACGGGGTTGCGAACCGGGCAGGCGACGATCGTCCGCCCGGCATGTCCAGCGATGGGGAGAGGGTGCGTGCCGGGCACGCGCGCCGGGACGGTATGAACCGTCGCGGTGAAACCATTCCCCGTCTCGGCGGGAGATTAAGCCGGGAGAATTCCCGGCACCCACTGTCTCGGACGGAACCCGGTCGACTTGCGGTCGGCCGGGCAAGGTTCGCGCCATTAGCGGGTCGTCGCGGTGCCGTCAACGCGCCGTCGTCGCCAGGCGCCTTGTCCCCGAACCGTCATGCCGTTGTCGCCGTCCCGTCCCCGAACCGCAACGCCCCCGTCGCTTTCGGGCGCCAATAGCCGGAGCGAGGGCGTGGCCGGGTGGTCGCGAGCAATAGGGGATCAGCACATGGCTTTCGGGATCGGCTCCGCTTGGGGATATGACGATGGCGACATCGAGACCAACCGCAGCCAGGGGCCGCATCTGAACGACCTCGTCGCCCAGCGTTATTCGCGGCGCCAGGCCTTGTTCGGCGGCATATCCGCGATCACGGCGGCCACGCTGTTGTCGGGCTGTGGTGGCGAGGACGACGAGCCGGCGCTCAGCGTGACCGCGGGCCAGTCGGTCACCATTTCGGGCGGGCGCATCGTCACGCTGACGGGCGGTGTGTCGGGCGGCACCGCCACGTCGAGCACCTGGACGCAGGTCAGCGGTCCGACCGTCGCGATCGTGCCGGGCGCCACCGCCGATACCGTCACCTTCGCCGCGCCCAACGTCGCGTCCGCGACGCCGCTCGTCTTCCGCTTTTCCGCGATCAACGGGTCGGGTCCCGCCAATGCCGACACGACCGTCACCGTCACCCCGGCGGAACTGGGCTTCACCGCCGTCGCGAAAAGCCGGGCCGACACGGTGACGGTGCCCGCGGGCTACACCGTCACCGTGCTGTACCGCCTGGGCGATCCCATCAACGCGGCGACCGGCGCCTATGCCAATAACGGCACCGATACCGGCTTCTCGGCGCGCGCGGGCGACCATCATGACGGGATGAGCTTCTTCGGGCTTTCCGCGAGCGCCAACGCCCCCGATCCGTCCAACAGCGCGCGGGGGCTGCTGGTCCTCAATCACGAGAACATTACCCAGACCTTCCTCCACCCGGGCGGCGCCACCACCGTCAACGGCTCGCGTCCCGAGGCGGAGGCGCTCAAGGAGATCGAGGCGCATGGCGTGTCGGTGATCGAGGTCAGCCGCGCGGGCACCGCCGCCTGGGCCTATGCGCAGACTTCCGCGCTCAACCGGCGCATCACCCCCAACACCCCGATGGACATCTCCGGCCCCGCGCGCGGCACCGCGTCGATGCGGACCGCCTTCTCGCCGACCGGGACCAGCGGGCGCGGCACGATCAACAACTGCGCCAACGGCTATACGCCCTGGAACAGCTATCTGACCGCCGAGGAGAATTGGGTCGGCTATTTCCGTCGGAACACGGGCGACGCGGCCGTGCGTGCCGCGACCTCGGCGAAGGCGAACACCTCGCTGACCCGCTACGGCGCCCCCGAGGGCAGGACCGGCAATTACGGCTGGACGACCGTTCAGCCCGCCGACGCCGCTAACACGCTGTTCCGTCGCTGGAACATCACGGCGACGGCCGCCGCCGCCGCGGACGGCACCACCGATTTCCGCAACGAGATATTCCAGTTCGGCTGGATCGTGGAGATCGATCCCTTCAACCCCGCCTCGACCCCGCGCAAGCGTACCGCGCTGGGCCGCATGAACCATGAGGGCGCCTGGCCCGGCCGTTTCATCGCGGGCACGCGCCCCGCCTGGTATATGGGCGATGACGCGCAGAACGAATATATTTACAAATTCGTGTCCTCCACGCCCTGGAGCGCGGCGGATGCCAACGCGACCGACCGGCTGGCGATCGGCGACAAATATATCGACGCAGGCACGCTCTACGTCGCGCGCTTCGACGCGGACGGAACGGGAGCCTGGCTCCCGCTCGTCTTCGGACAAGGGCCGCTCACCGCCGCCAACCCCGCCTATTCCTTCAGCGATCAGGCCGATGTGCTGATCAACGCGCGGCTCGCCGGCGATGCGCTGGGCGCGACGCGGATGGACCGGCCAGAATGGACCGCGGTCAATCCCGCCAACGGCGAGATGTATTGCACGCTGACCAACAACGCGTCGCGGACCGTCGCGGGCGGGGCCAACCCGACCAACGCCGCCAATCCTCGCGCCTATGTCGATCCCAAGGTCGACGGCGGGACCGCGGGCGTGGGCAACCCCAACGGCCATGTCGTCCGCCTCCGCGAAACGGGCGACACCACCGAGGCGACCGGGTTCACCTGGGACGTCTATGCTTACGGATCGGGTGCCGATCTCGACCGGAACAACATCAACCTGTCGGCGCTCGACGACACCAACGACTTCTCCTCGCCCGACGGCCTGTGGTTCTCGCGCGCGACCAATGCCGGGGGCACGATCAACCCGCTCGTCTGGCTGCAGACCGACGACGGCGCCTATACGGACGTGACCAACTGCATGATGCTGGTCGGCCAGCCCGGCCGCGTGGGCGACGGCACCACGCGCCAGATCACCAACATGATCGGGACCACGACCGGCACCGCCACCGCGCGGATCGGCGCTACGCCCGGCACGAAACTCCGTCGCTTTCTGGTCGGGCCCGTCCAGTGCGAGATCACCGGTATCGACTCGACGCCCGACGGCCGCTCGGTCTTCGTCAACATCCAGCATCCGGGTGAGAACGGCTCGATCGAGCGCGTCACCAGCAACTGGCCCGCCAACCAGGGCGGCAGCGGCACCGCCTCCAGCACCGGCCCGCGCCCACGATCGGCGACGATCGTCATCACCCGTACCGACGGCGCGGTGGTCGGGGTCTAGGTCGGACCCGCATTACCCTCCGGGCGTTTCCCGTCGGAACGACCCGGAGGTCCCCATGCGTATCCACCATCTCAACTGCGCTACCGACTGCCCGCTCGGCGGCGCGATCTTCGACGGCAAGAGCCTGGGCCCGCTCGGCGAGATCGTCGGCCATTGCCTGTTGATCGAGACCGACGCGCACGGGTTGGTGCTCGTCGACACGGGGTATGGGTTGAAGGACGTTCATCACCCGCACAGCCCGCCCGAGCGCATTCCCAAATTCTTTCGCGGCCTGCTCAACATCCGGCTGCGCGAGGAGGAGACCGCCGCCCGCCAGATCGAGGCGCTGGGCTTTCGGCGCGAGGATGTCCGCCACATCGTCCTCACCCATCTCGACTTCGATCATGCCGGGGGGATCGAGGATTTCCCGGCCGCGCGCGTTCATGTCCTCAAGGCTGAATACGATCAGGCGACCGGGCCGTGGGAGGGCTTTGTCCAGTCGCGCCGCTACCGCCCCGCCCAATGGGATGCGGTCGCCGACTGGCGCACCTACCGCGCGGGCGGGGAAGGGTGGTTCGGCTTCGACGCGGTGCGCGATCTGGACGGGCTGCCTCCCGAGATCCTCATGGTCCCGCTACCGGGCCATACTTGGGGCCATGCCGGCGTCGCGATCCGCCGCCCTGACGGCCGCTGGCTGCTCCAGGCGGGCGACGCTTATTTCTACCGGGGTGAGATGCGGAGCGCACGGCGCCGCTGCACGCCCGGCCTGCGCGCCTATCAGACGCTGATGGAGACCCACCGCGTCCACCGCCTGCGCAATCAGGAACGCGTCCGCCGCCTGTCGGTCGATCACCGCGCCGAGGTGCAGGTGATCTGTTCGCACGACCCCGTCGAGTTCCACCGCTGCCGCGCGGGGAAGGGGCTGTAGCGAGCGCCGATGACGGGCTAGACGCGCGCCATGGACCATCCCGCCGCCCCGATCCGTGTCTCCGCGCTCTACCGGTTCAGCCGCTTTCCCGATCCCGACGCGTTGCGCGACCCGCTGCTTCGCGTCTGCCGGACGAACGGGGTGCGTGGCACGCTCTTGCTGGCGCCGGAAGGCGTCAACGGCACCATCGCCGGCGGCCCCGAGGCGATCGACCGCGTCCTCGCGCATCTCCGGTCGCTACCGGGCTGTGCCGATATGCAGGTCAAGGATGCGACCTGCGCCGCCATGCCGTTTCATCGTCTCAAGGTACGGGTGAAGCGGGAGATCGTGTCGATGGGCGAGCCCGGCATCGACGCGGCTATGGGAGCGGGCATCCATGTCGCCCCTGCCGATTGGAACAACCTGATCGCGCGGCCCGGCACGGTTCTGATCGACACCCGCAACGATTACGAGGTCGCGCTCGGCAGCTTTCCCGGCGCCATCGACCCCGGCACCCGTCATTTCCGCGACTTCCCGGCCTGGTTCCGCGCCCATCGCGACGCGCTGATCGGCGACGGCGCCGCGCCCAGGGTCGCGATGTTCTGCACCGGAGGTATACGGTGTGAAAAAGCCACCGCCCTCCTAAAAGCCGAGGGGGTGAACGAGGTCTATCACCTCGATGGCGGCATCCTGAACTATCTCGAGACGGTGCCCGCCCGCGAGAGCGCCTGGCGGGGCGAATGCTTCGTCTTTGACGAGCGCGTCACCGTCACCCACGGCGTCAGCCCCGGTACGCACGAGCTATGCCGCGCATGCCGGATGCCGGTCGGCGCCCAGGATCGGGCGTCACCGCTCTACGTGCCGGGGGTGAGTTGCCCCGGTTGCCATGGTCGTCGCGACGAGCGGCAACGTACCGGCTATGCGGAACGTCACCGCCAGGTCACGCTCGCGCAAGCACGGGGCGTGCGCCATATCGGCGCGGCCGAGGGCGACTGAACGAGAAAAAGGCCGGGATCGCTCCCGGCCCTTTCTTTCACACGCCGCCGGACATGGCCTCGCGGCCATGCCGGCCGGTTTCGATCATGACCCGGCGACCTCCGCGACGTCGACCCGGATCCCCGGGCCCATGCTCGACGACACCGCGATCTTGCGGACGTACTTGCCCTTGGCGCCCGACGGCTTGGCGCGTACGACCGCATCGACCAGCGCGTCGAAATTGGCGCGCAGGTCTTCCGCCGGGAAGCTCGCCTTGCCGATGCCCGAATGGATGATCCCGGCCTTTTCGACGCGATATTCGACCTGGCCGCCCTTGGCCTCCTTGACCGCTTGGGCGACGTTCATCGTCACGGTGCCCAGCTTGGGATTCGGCATCAACCCCTTGGGGCCCAGCACCTTGCCCAGCCGGCCGACCACGCCCATCATGTCGGGCGTCGCGATGCAGCGGTCGAAATCGATCGTGCCGCCCTGGATGATCTCCATCAGATCTTCCGCGCCCACCACGTCGGCGCCGGCTTCGCGGGCCTCGTCGGCCTTGGGGCCGCGGGCGAAGACGCCCACGCGGACGGTTTTGCCGGTGCCTTTGGGGAGCGTCACGACGCCGCGGACCATCTGGTCGGCGTGGCGAGGGTCGACGCCGAGGTTGAGCGCGACCTCGATCGTCTCGTCGAACTTGGCGGTGGCGTTGGCGCGGGCGAGGGCGATCGCCTCGTCGACGCCGTGGAGTTGCTCCGGATTGATCTGGAGCGCCTTCTGCTTCTTGCTCTGCTTGGCCATGTTCTTAACCCTCCACGACCTGAAGACCCATCGCGCGCGCGGAGCCTTCGATGATCCGAACCGCCGAATCCATGTCGTTGGCGTTGAGGTCCTTCATCTTGGCCTCCGCCACGCCCTGGAGCTGCGCGCGCGTGATCGTCCCCGCCGAGGTCTTGCCCGGCTCCTTGGAGCCCGACTTCAGCCCCAGCGCCTTCTTGATGAGGAAGGTCGCGGGCGGCGTCTTGGTCTCGAACGAGAAGGAACGGTCGGCATAGACGGTGATGCGCGTGGGCAGCGGCGTGCCCTTTTCCATGTCGGTCGTCTGGGCGTTGAACGCCTTGCAGAACTCCATGATGTTGACGCCGCGCTGCCCCAGCGCCGGCCCGATCGGCGGCGCGGGCTTCGCGTCGCCGGCGGGCACCTGCAGGTTGATGTAACCGGTGATCTTTTTCGCCATTGCTCACTCTTTTCCAAGTTTAGCGGTTCAAGCGGACGCGAACGTCCTCCCGCGGCATTTCCACAGCTGTCTGGGAAGCGCGCGCCATTACCCCAGCGCGCCCAAGCTTGCAATGTTGGAAAAGTGCAGGAACATGGCAGGAACGATGGCCAGACCGCTCACCCGCGCCCAGCAGCTCCAGAATGCCGCCTTCCTGAAACTGCTGCGCCGCGACGGCAATGCCCGCGCGGCGGCGCGCGCCGTCGGGGTGAGCCATGGCACGATCCAGCACCGCCGGGCCGCGCATCCGGCCTTCGCGGCGCGCTGGGACGCGGCGGTGGTGTCGGCCCATGCGCGGCTGCATGACAAGGGCGGGCGCAAGGGTCCCGAAGCGCGCGGCCCGACGCCGGACGCGGCGGCGGAGGGGAGCGCCGACGGCGCAACCGCGGCCGCGCACCGGACCGCGGGCGGCGAGCCGGTGGTGGTCCGGCGGCGCGACGGCAAGCTCCAGCTACGCGCCGCCCAGCCCGGCAAGCTGACGGTCCAGTGCGAGCAGGCGTTCCTGGCCGCGCTGTCGGCGACCGCCAATGTGCGGATGTCCGCGGCGGCGGCGGGCGCGTCGGTCGCGGCCTTTTACCGGCGGCGGCGGCGCAACCCGGCCTTTGCGCGCGAGATGCGGATGGCGCTGGAACAAGGTTATGAACGGCTGGAAATGGCGCTGCTGGAGAGCCGCGAGCCCGCGTCGCACGCCGACGATGCGTGGCGCCACAACGACCCGCCCGCCATCCCGCCGATGACCGCCAACCAGGCGCTGCAACTGATGTACCTCCACCAGAAGGAGGCGCGGTTATGGGCCGAGCCCCCGCATATGCGGCGCCGCCCCGGCGAGTCGCGCGCGGCCTGTTCGGAGCGGCTGACGTTGATGGGCGAGGCGCGGCTGGAGCGCGACCGCGAGAGGTACCGCGTGGCCGAGGCGGCGCGCGCGGCGCGCGGCGGACGCTGCGCGCACGAACCGCCCGCCCCGGCGCTGCCCGACCTGGCGCAGGTGACGGGATGGTCCAAGGCGGACCCGGCGAAGGTGGCGCACGACCCGAACACCGCGTTGTTCGGGGGGTGGCGGTTGGGGGATCTGGAGAAGCGGGGGCGGAAGCCGCGCGGGCCGTCACGGGAATAAATCCCGTGACGTCGAACGGGGCCGGCGAGCCGCCCCCGTCGGCCGGCCGCCTGGCCGCACGCGACCGACCGTGCCGGCCGCGTGCGGCTAGGCGGCTAGCAACGGATCCCGATCGGCGTCGTTTTCGGCGGGATGGGGGATGGGCGACCCCGGATCCGCGGATCGCGCCACCTGTCCGGGCTCGAACATCAGAACGGTCTCGTGATAATCGTCCTTGGCACGCGGCTTGGCGCGCGACGCCGCCGATTTGAGCAGTTGCAACTCCATCTCGTCGCGCAATTCGAAGCGCGCGCCCTTCAGCACCTCGTCATAGAGCGTGGCGCAATCGACGACGTGCTCCACCACGCCGCGACGATGCGAATAGAAGACGTGCTGGTCGGCCACGACCAGCACGAGACGCGCGGAGCGGCAGGCATCGGCGAGACTGGAGCCGAACCGGCCTATGTCGCGCAGATAGTGCGCGGTCGGGACGGCCTTGCGGTGGAAGCGCATGGCGTCGCGTTGCGGATCGGCCGCGTCGTCCCGGTCGGAAAGCAGATAGGTCATCAACCGTTCGACCTCGCCGTCCCTGTCGAACTCGGGGTCGAACTCGGGGTCGAACTCGGAGGTGTCCCCGCCATCCGGCCGCCCGTCGAAATAGCCATCCTGGCCCGCGTCATAGCCCAGAATGGCGAAGGCCAGCGCACGCGACGCCGCATAATGCTCGCGTCCCGACGATGCGGGCAGATAGGGCGGGCTGGTCACCACGAAGCCGCGCGCCGGCAGAGACGGCCAGGTGGTGCCGTCGCGCGCGTCGGCGTGCGCGACGGTCACGCGCCCCAGCCTAATCCTCAACTCGCTTTCCAGCTCCGCGAACACCCCCAGCAGCTGGTGCGTTCGATCGATCTTCTCGCGCAACCGCGACAGGAGCGGCTGCTTCAATATCTCGATCGTGTAGCGCCCGTTTCCGACACCGACGAAACGGTAACGGACCTTCTTGGTCGCGGCGTCGCTGGCGAGCACGCGAAGGAGATCGCCGGCGACACCTTCGGTCGCTACCGCGCTCAGGGAGCGCGCCAGCGCGGCGGCGTCGCATTTGATCTCCGACAGATAGGCGGTCGCGTCGATCCGGTCGCGGCGGATGATCTTGCGTTCCAGTTCGTCGGGAAATACGAATCGGTCGGCCGATTCCGACGCGGACAGGGCGATGCGAAGCCGATCAAGCGCGGTTTCGACCTCTGCGCGATGCCCGACGAAGGGCGCGACCTTGGCGCGGGAGATCAGCGCGCAGATCGGGTCGATGTCGATCCCGATCGCGTCCTGTCCCAAGAGCGCCGCTTCCAGCAACGCGGTGCCGCTACCGCAATAGGGATCGATGACGGTCGCGTCGCGCCCATGGATGTTGATCAGCGCGCGGACCATGCGCGGAAAGAACTTCGCCTTGAAGATATGGAGGTCGTGAGACAGCGACAGGCTGGTCTTCTTGGCGCCGCGCAGCTTGCGCGCCAGTGGAGAGTCGCGGCCGGTTCGATAGGGATCGAGAAGCGCGCGGACGACGAGTCCCACGCGGCCGGTCGCGACCTCGGGCGCCAGAACCGCCTCGGTCTCGATCACATAGTTATGGGCGAGCGCGACGAGGACCGGCCGGGAATAGCCCAAGGCCATGGTCGCGGCCGTGCCGACGCGCCCGGTCAGCGCGGCCATCATCCCGGGCTGCGACGCCCCCTCGATGAACACCTCCTGGGCGAAGCCGCTGCGCCGGATCAGCTCGGCCGCGTCGTCCAGCGGCAAGTCGGTCCAGGACATCGCCACCCAGTCGAACGTGGTCGCCAGACGCGGAGACGCGGCTCCGGCGGAAGCATGGCGTTCGGCGAAAGCGAGGGCCGACAGCTTCTCGCCCGGCCGGCCGAGGATCGCCGCCCATTCGCGAAGCGCCAGATCGGCATCGCCCGGCATCGTGACATTGTGCCGCAGGACGACCGTGGTGCGGGCGGTCAGCACCTCGCGCCCCAGCTCCGCAGCAGGGGGTCGAGCGCGCCGCTCAGCAACGCGGCCTCCGTATCCTGGAAATTGAACAGGGCCCCGGAAAGCGGGTCGTTGTAGATCGGGCGATTGAAGGCGATGACCATGTCATAAAGGTGATACAGGGCGTCGTCGTCGATTTCCGTGACGCCCGGCTTGGCGGACGGCCGGAAATGGGCACCCGGCGCCCAGCGCGCGTCGGCGAGCTTCGCCATATAGGCGTCGAACAGGAACACCGGATCGAGATTGGCGACGAGGGCTCCGCGGATCGGCAGCTTGGGCGAGCCGTCCCGGTAATAGGCGCCGAATTTCAGCAGCTGGTAGGTGCCCTTCTTGATGTCGTCCGTCCGACCGAGCCCGGCCTTGGTCTTGTTGGAGTCGATCTCGTCCCCCCAGCCATTCGCCAGATAGCCGAGCGCGATATCGCGCCCGGCGCGCGCGGTCTTCGGAATCGAATAAGCCCGGAAGATATCCGCCCACGCCTCGACATAAGTGAGCAGCGCGTCCGGGTCGGCGATATATTCGGTGAGCGGCGGATAGGGCCAGTCCGCGGTCACCGGCGAACCAAGCGGAACGTCGACTCCGACGTTGGCGAGGAACAGGCTCAACTCGCGCCGCTGGAAGTCGACATCGATCGGCCTGTGCTGGGCAAGCTCCGCCGGGCCGTCCTGGCCGTCCTCGAGAAAGGGATGATCGAGCGCCGTGCGGAGCGGATAGGTGACGAGCGGCGACGCCTTGATCTCGAACAAGACCAGTACGTCGTCACGCCAAGCCATGGCGTCTACGTCATGACTTTGCTTGGAAATGGTCCCGACCGTCAGCGGCCGCCGATTGGCGGCGCCCATCAGCGCCAGGAAATAGGCGGCGGCGGTCGTGGTGATCTCGCCGATATGGTGGCTCGACGGCTTGTGCTGCGCGTCGGCCAGCCGCTTCTCGATCCCACGATCCTGGCAGCAGATCGGGCATTGCTTGAGAAAGGAATAATAGGCGTAGGGCGCACCGGGCAGGTCGTCGGCCGGGCGATGACGGTTGCAGTAGATCCATCTTTTGTTGATCACCCGCCCGTGGATATACTCCGCGTTGCACACCAGATCGAACAACGCCGCGAAGACCAGGTTCATCCGCGCGCTCGGCTTGGCCGCCATCCCGGCGAGAATGGCGCTGCTCGCCCAGCGGGGCGATGCGAGCGAGGCGGCGAAACTTTTCAGCCCCGTCGCGACCAGCCTGCCGCCTGCCCGAGCATTCATATAGTCGGTATGGAAGATGTCCGGGTTGAGCAGGCGTTTGAGTTCATCGATGCGCCGCTCGGCGGGGCAGGGCCGGTAATCGGGAAAGGGATGTCGGGGCGGCATCGGTCATTCGTTTCCCAGGCGGGGTGCGCGACCTAGTTGCGGCCATCCCGTCGCACTGTCCAGCCGGCGAAACTTCTTGGATGCGGGAAGCCGATCGGGCGAATGACCGGTCATGCAGCGATGAGCGGGAGTGCCGCCCACCGGGCCGGCGGACGCGGGAGTTAATCCCGCGTCTTCGTCGGTCCGGTCCGGCTGCGCCGACCCGCCGGCCGGTCTCCGCCGTCTCGCTTCCAGCTTCGCTGGGCGCGTGCGGGCAGCAAATAAGCCTCGAGGCCTACTTGCTTCGTTCGACTTGCTCGAAGTCCAGCTCGACCGGCGTCGCCCGCCCGAAGATCGACACCGACACCTTGACCTTGGACTTGTCGAAATCGAGTTCCTCGACGGTGCCGTTGAAGCTCGCGAAGGGGCCGTCGAGCACCTTGACCGCGTCGCCGATCTCGTAGTCGACCTTGACCTTCTGCTTCGGCGCGGCGGCGGCTTCCTCCTTGGAGTTGAGCATCCGCGTGGCCTCGGCCTCGCTGATCGCCTGGGGCTTGCCCATCGCGCCCAGAAAGCCCGTGACCTTGGGGGTGTTCTTGACGAGGTGGTAGACCTGGTCGTTCATGTCGAGCTTGGCCAGCACGTAGCCGGGCATGAACTTGCGCTCGACGGCGATCTTCTTGCCGCGCCTGGCCTCCGTCACGGTCTCGGTCGGGACCTCGATCTGCTCGACCAGCCGATCGAGCCCGAGCCGGGTCGCCTCGGCCATGATCGCGTCGCGGACCTTGCCCTCGAACCCGGAATAGGCGTGGATGATGTACCAGCGCGACATGTCTGTGATCTTTCCTTCGGGACCTAGCGGGCGAGCTTGAGCAGCGCCTGGACGACCGCGTTGAAGAACGAATCGACCCCCAGGAAGAACAGGGCGAGGATCGTCGTCATGATGACCACCATGATGCCGGTCATCACCGTCTCGCGCCGGGTGGGCCAGACGACCTTGGCGGTCTCGGCGCGGACCTGCGCTATGAACTGGGCGGGGGTGGTCTTCGCCACGGCTGCTCGCTTCTCGGCTAGATGGGGTCGACCGCGTTCATGGCCCCGCCGCCGCTTTCCCGGTGGAAAGCGGCGAGGGGGGATCACGTCGCTGTCGGCAGGGGTCGCTATCTAGCCGCGCGGGTCCGCCCGCGCAAGCGTCAGCGATCGTAGCGCTTGATCCCGCGGCGGCGCAGCTTCCGCAGCCGGTGCCGCCGCGCCCGGATCAGGAGGGCGGGCACCCCGATCGCGGCCACGGCGCCCATGATGCCATAGGCCAGCGCCTCGCGGCCGATTTCCAGAAGCACGATGGCGGGGCTCGTCATGTTGGGTGAAAATGGCAGGGGCACTCGGACTCGAACCGAGGGCCTTCGGTTTTGGAGACCGACGCTCTAACCAGCTGAGCTATGCCCCTATGCCTCGCCATCTATCCGCGCGGGGGCGGGTCGGCAAGACGGTATCGCATGCCGTGCCCGTTGACCCGCTAGACCGTCCGGCGTATAGGCGCGGCCGTCCGGCAGGGGTTCGCCCTTGCCCGGTCGATTGAACATTGCTGGATGCATTCCAGGACCTGAGGGGCGGCCATGGCCGGCTCCCATGGTCCTTTTTGTATTCGCGGGGTCCCCGAGGCTCCGCAGGGGCGCGACAAGGCTCCAGCAAAGTAACCAACTGAAAGGTGAAGGCTTCAATGCCGACGATCAACCAGCTGGTTCGCCACGGGCGCGAACCGCAAAAGGCCAAGTCCAAGGTTCCCGCGATGGAGCAGAACCCGCAAAAGCGCGGCGTCTGCACCCGCGTCTACACGACCACCCCGAAGAAGCCGAACTCGGCGCTGCGCAAGGTCGCCAAGGTGCGCCTCACCAACCAGCGCGAGGTCATCAGCTATATTCCGGGCGAGGGTCACAACCTCCAGGAGCATTCGGTGGTGCTGATCCGCGGCGGGCGCGTGCGCGACCTGCCCGGCGTGCGCTATCATGTCTTGCGCGGCGTGCTCGACACGCAGGGCGTCAAGGATCGCCGCCAGTCCCGCTCCAAATACGGCGCCAAGCGTCCGAAGTAAGCCGGTCGGTCCGTCCGACCCCCAGGCTGAAGTCACAGAAGGAAATATCAGATGGCTCGTCGTCGTCGTCCCGAAAAGCGGGAAATCCTGCCCGACCCCGTCTATGGTGACGTGGTCCTGTCGAAGTTCATGAATTCGGTCATGCTGGACGGCAAGAAGTCCGTGGCCGAGCTGATCGTGTACAGCGCGATGGAGACGGTCGAGAGCCGCGCCAAGCGCGAGCCGATCGGCGTGTTCCACGACGCGCTCAACAACATCAAGCCGGGCATCGAGGTCCGCAGCCGCCGCGTCGGCGGCGCCACCTACCAGGTGCCCGTCGAGGTGCGTCCCGAGCGCGCCCAGGCGCTGGCGATCCGCTGGCTGATCGGCGCGGCGCGCAGCCGTAGCGAGAACACCATGTCGGCGCGGCTGTCGGGCGAGCTGATGGACGCCGCCAACAACCGCGGCAACGCGGTGAAGAAGCGCGAGGACACGCACCGCATGGCGGAAGCGAACCGCGCCTTCAGCCACTACCGCTGGTAACCATCCTCCCTATCTAGATGGGGAACGGGCCCCGGCGCCCGTTCCCCATATCCTCAAGGAAGCAACGATCATGGCCCGCAGCCATCCGCTCGAGCGTTATCGCAATATCGGCATCATGGCGCATATCGACGCCGGCAAGACGACGACGACCGAGCGCATCCTCTATTACACCGGCAAGTCCTACAAGATCGGCGAAGTGCATGAAGGCACGGCGACGATGGACTGGATGGAGCAGGAGCAGGAGCGCGGGATCACGATCACGTCGGCCGCCACGACGTGCTTCTGGAAGGCCGCGGAGGGCCAGGGCCCCGAGCACCGGATCAACATCATCGACACGCCCGGTCACGTCGATTTCACCATCGAGGTGGAGCGCTCGCTTCGCGTGCTCGACGGCGCGGTCGCGTGCTTCGACGGCGTGGCGGGCGTGGAGCCGCAGTCGGAGACGGTGTGGCGCCAGGCGGAGAAATATCATGTCCCGCGCATGTGCTTCGTCAACAAGCTCGACCGCACCGGCGCGAATTTCGAGCGTTGCGTCGACATGATCAAGGACCGGCTGGGCGCGCGCCCGGCGGTGCTGTACCTGCCGATCGGCATCGAGGGCGGGTTCAAGGGCCTGGTCGACCTGGTCGAGAACCGCGCCATCGTGTGGCTGGAGGAGTCGCTGGGCGCCAAGTTCGAATATCAGGCGATCCCGGCCGAGCTGGCCGACGCCGCCGCGACCGCGCGCTCCGAGCTGATCGAGATGGCCGTCGAGCAGGACGACGATGTGATGGAAGCGTATCTGGAGGGCACCGAGCCCGACAGCGCGACCCTGAAGGCGCTGATCCGCAAGGGCACGCTCAACTTCTCGTTCGTGCCGGTGCTGTGCGGCTCCGCGTTCAAGAACAAGGGCGTCCAGCCCCTGCTCGACGCGGTGGTGGACTATCTGCCGAGCCCGCTCGACATCCCGCCCGTCGAGGGGCTGAAGCTGGACGGCGTGTCGCCCGAGGCGCGTCCGCCCGAGGACAGCGCGCCCATGTCGGCGCTGGCCTTCAAGATCATGAACGATCCGTTCGTCGGCACGCTGACCTTCGCCCGCATCTATTCGGGCAAGATGGACACCGCGTCGGTCGTCATGAATTCGGTCAAGGACAAGAAGGAAAAGGTCGGGCGCATGCTGCTGATGCATGCGAACAGCCGCGAGGATATCCAGGAAGCGTTCGCGGGCGACATCGTCGCGCTGGCGGGGCTGAAGGACACGACCACGGGCGAGACGCTGTGCGCGCTCAACGCCCCGATCATCCTGGAGCGGATGATCTTCCCCGATCCCGTCATCGAGCTGTCGGTGGAGCCCAAGACCAAGGCCGACCAGGAGAAGATGGGCGTCGCGCTCAATCGCCTGGCGCGCGAAGACCCGTCCTTCCGCGTGTCGTCGGACGCCGAGAGCGGCCAGACCATCATCAAGGGCATGGGCGAGCTTCACCTGGAAATCCTGGTCGACCGCATGAAGCGCGAGTTCAAGGTCGAGGCCAATGTCGGCGCCCCGCAGGTCGCGTACCGCGAATATCTGGGCAAGAAGGTCGACATCGATTACACCCACAAGAAGCAGTCGGGCGGCTCCGGCCAGTTCGGCCGCGTCAAGGTGACGGTGGTGCCGGGCGAGCGCGGCACGGGCTTCCAGTTCTTCGACGAGACCAAGGGCGGCAATATTCCCAAGGAATATATCCCCTCGGTCGAGAAGGGGATGCGCGAGACCGCCGAGACGGGATCGCTGATCGGCTTTCCGATCATCGATTTCGAGGTCCACCTGACCGACGGCGCCTATCATGACGTCGACTCGTCGGCGCTGGCGTTCGAGATCTGCGCGCGCGGCGCGATGCGCGAAGCGGCCCAAAAGGCCGGCATCAAGCTGCTCGAACCGATCATGAAGGTCGAGGTCGTGACGCCCGAGGATTATCTGGGCGACGTGATCGGCGACATGAACAGCCGTCGCGGGCAGATCCAGGGCACCGACAGCCGCGGCAACGCGCAGACGGTCGAGGCGATGGTGCCGCTGGCGAACATGTTCGGGTACGTGAACCAGCTGCGTTCGTTCACCCAGGGCCGCGCGCAATATTCCATGCAGTTCTCGCATTACGACGAAGTGCCCGCGAACGTGGCGGACGAGGTCAAGGCGAAATTGGCCTGACCCGCGGCGCGGGCTGGGCTGGCGTAATCCGAAATCAGCCGCTATTGGGCCGCGTTCGCGTGGCCTGGCGGCACCGACACTGAAATCCGTAAAGGTAGGAAACCATGGCGAAGCAGAAGTTCGAGCGGAACAAGCCGCATCTCAACATCGGAACCATCGGTCACGTCGACCATGGCAAGACCTCGCTGACCGCGGCGATCACCAAGGTGCTGGCCGAGACCGGCGGCGCCACGTACACGAGCTACGACAATATCGACAAGGCGCCGGAAGAGCGCGAGCGCGGCATCACCATCTCGACCGCGCATGTGGAATATGAGACGTCGGCGCGTCACTATGCGCATGTCGATTGCCCGGGCCATGCCGATTATGTGAAGAACATGATCACCGGCGCCGCGCAGATGGACGGCGCGATCCTGGTCGTGTCCGCCACCGACGGCCCGATGCCGCAGACCCGCGAGCACATCCTGCTCGCGCGCCAGGTCGGCGTGCCGGCGATGGTCGTGTTCATGAACAAGGTTGACCTGGTCGACGACGCCGAGATCCTCGAACTCGTCGAGCTGGAAATCCGCGAGCTGCTCAGCTCCTACGAGTTCCCCGGCGACGATATTCCGATCATCCAGGGCTCGGCGGTCGCCGCGCTCCAGGACAAGACCCCCGAGATCGGCCATGACGCCGTGCTCAAGCTGATGGCGGCGGTCGACGAATATATCCCGCAGCCCGAGCGTCCGCTCGACAAGCCGTTCATGATGCCGATCGAGGACGTGTTCTCGATCTCGGGTCGCGGCACCGTGGTCACCGGCCGCGTCGAGACCGGCATCATCAAGGTGGGCGAGGAAGTCGAGATCGTCGGCATCAACGATACCCGCAAGACCGTCGTCACCGGCGTCGAGATGTTCCGCAAGCTGCTCGACCAGGGCCAGGCGGGCGACAATGTCGGCGCGCTGATCCGCGGCGTGGGTCGTGAAGAGGTCGAGCGCGGCCAGGTGCTGTGCAAGCCCGGCTCGATCAAGCCGCACACCGACTTCTCGTCGGAAGTGTACGTGCTGTCGAAGGAAGAGGGTGGCCGTCACACGCCGTTCTTCGCCAACTACCGCCCGCAATTCTACTTCCGCACGACCGACGTGACCGGCACCGTCGAGTTGCCCGAGGGCACCGAGATGGTCATGCCCGGCGACAATGTCGCGCTCGGCATCAAGCTGATCGCGCCGATCGCCATGGACGTGGGCCAGCGCTTCACGATCCGCGAAGGCGGTCGGACCGTCGGCGCAGGGGTTGTCAGCGGCATCACCAAGTAATATAGGCCCCGCTCCGCGAGGAGCCGGCGCGGTCGATCCGCGCCGAAAGCCTGTAGCGGCCGGCCCTGGGCGACCAGGGTCGGCCGTTCGCTTTTAGTGGGAGCATCCGGGTTTTCGATCCCGTGCTCCCCAGTGTTTTCGTTCAATCAGATAGAGCCGCTGAGCGGCCCGCTCTTTCGCATCGGTAGGGTTCAATGGACAACAACATCCGCATTCGTCTGAAGGCGTTCGATCACCGCGTGCTCGACCAGGCCGCCGGCGACATCGCCGACACCGCGCGCCGCACCGGCGCGCTGATCCGTGGTCCGATCCCGCTTCCGACGCACATCGACAAGTTCACCGTCAATCGCGGCCCGCACATCGACAAGAAGTCGCGTGAGCAGTTCGAGACGCGCACCTACAAGCGCCTGCTCGACATCGTCCAGCCGACGCCCCAGACCGTCGACGCGCTGATGAAGCTCGACCTGGCCGCAGGCGTTGACGTGGAGATCAAGCTGGCCTAAAGGCCGCGCTCCCGCGGTCGACCTTAGGACCCCGCGGGCTACGACATCGAGATACCGCCGGTGGCTTGCCGCCGGGTCAGCGTCTCCCGTCATGTCTCCTCGGGGACGACCAGCCCGGGACGGGGCCGCTTCGCTATAGACCGGGCTACAGGGTCCCGTCGGAGTTTCGCTTCGACGGACGCCCGTCATGCACCCAGGAATGGTCCTGCGTGCCTCTGCAAGGAGCACAGATCATGCGCACCGGCGTGATCGCGAAGAAGTTGGGGATGACCCGCCTGTTCCAGGACGACGGCCGCCACGTGCCCGTCACCGTCCTGCAACTCGATGGCGTACAGGTCGTCTCCGTCCGCGAACAAACTCGCGACGGCTACACCGCCGTCCAGCTTGGCGCCGGGAGCGCCAAGGCCAAGAACCTGTCCAAGCCGCAGCGCGGCCATTTCGGCAAGGCCGAGGTGGAGCCCAAGGCGATTCTCGCCGAGTTCCGCGTCGACGGCGATGCGCTGCTCGACGTGGGCGCCGAGCTGTCGGCCGATCATTACGTCGCCGGGCAGTATGTCGACATCCAGGGCCGCACCCAGGGCAAGGGTTTCGCCGGCGGCATGAAGCGCTGGAACTTCGGCGGTCTGCGCGCGACCCACGGCGTCTCGGTCTCGCACCGTTCGCTCGGTTCGACCGGTCAGCGCCAGGATCCGGGCAAGGTCTTCAAGAACAAGAAGATGGCCGGGCATATGGGCGACAAGTATCGCACCCAGCAGAATCTCGAGATCGTCGGCACCGACGCGGCGCGTGGTCTGATCTTCGTGAAAGGCTCCGTGCCCGGATCGAAGGGCGGCTGGCTGTTCGTCAAGGATGCGGTCAAGGAAGCCCGTCATGCCGATGCGCCTTACCCCGCGGGGCTGCGCAGCCCGGCACATGACGAGGAGTCCGTCGTCGCTTCGGTGCAGGAGGGCGCTGTCCACGACATGACGCCGCTGCCGAGCGCCGAAGAGGTCAAGGCCGGCGTCGACGCCTCGGACGCCGCGTCCACCACCGGCCAGGAGGGCTGATCATGCAAATCAAGGTACAGTCCTTCGCCGGCGGCGAGAACACGCCGATCGAGCTGAACGACGAGGTGTTCGGCGTCGATCCGCGGCCCGACATCCTTCACCGGGTCGTCACCTGGCAGCTGGAGAAGCGTCGCGCGACCGCGCGCGGCACCCGCGAGCGCGCCGACGTGGCGCGCACGGGCAAGAAGCTGGGTCGCCAGAAGGGCGGCGGCACGGCGCGTCACGGCGATCGGCGCGCGCCGATCTTCGTCGGCGGCGGCAAGGCGCACGGCGCCCGCGTCCGCGACTTCAACCCGAGCCTGAACAAGAAGGTCCGGGCGCTCGGGCTGAAGATGGCGCTGTCGACCCATGCGCAGAACGGCTCGCTGGTCGTGATGGACAGCCTGGCGGTCGAGGGCGGCAAGACCAAGACGCTGAAAGGCGATCTGGCCAAGCTGGGCTTCGGCAAGCGCGCGCTGGTGATCGACGGCGACACCGTGGACACGAGCTTCGCCTTCGCGGCGGGCAACCTCCATGAGGTCGACGTCCTCCCCGCGGTCGGCGCGAACGTGTACGACATCATCAAGGCGGACACGCTGGTGCTGACGCGCGCCGCGGTCGAGAAGCTGGAGGCGCGCTTCAATGGCTAAGCAGCAGCAGGCGGGGATCGACCCGCGCCATTACGACGTGATCGTGGCGCCCCACATCACCGAAAAGGCGACGCTCCTGTCCGAGCACAATGCGGTGGTGTTCCGCGTCGCGTCGGAGGCGACCAAGCCGCAGATCAAGGCGGCGGTCGAGGCGCTGTTCGGCGTGACGGTGACCGGCGTCAACACGATCGTGCAAAAGGGCAAGACCAAGAAGTGGAAGGGCGCTCCGTACCAGCGCTCCGACATGAAGAAGGCGATCGTGACGCTGGGCCAGGGCCAGTCGATCGACGTCACTACGGGGATCTGAGGCGATGGCGCTCAAGCAATATAATCCGACCACGCCTTCGCAGCGTGGCCTCGTCCTGATCGACCGCTCGACGCTCTGGAAGGGTTCGCCCGTCAAGGCGCTGACCGAAGGCAAGCGCAAGTCGGGCGGCCGCAACAACAAGGGCCATGTGACCAGCCGCGGCATCGCGGGCGGCCACAAGCAGCGCTACCGCTATGTCGACTTCGTCCGGCGCAAGTGGGACATGGAGGGCACGGTCGAGCGGATCGAGTACGACCCCAACCGTACCGCCTTCATCGCCCTGGTCCGCTACACCGACGACGAGGTCGCCTATATCCTGGCGCCGCAGCGGCTGGGCGTCGGCGACAAGGTGATCGCGGGCAAGAAGACCGACGTGAAGCCGGGCAACGCGATGGAGCTGGGCCAGATGCCCGTGGGCACCATCGTCCACAATGTCGAGATGAAGCCCGCCAAGGGCGGTCAGATCGCGCGCTCGGCGGGCACCTATGTCCAGGTCGTCGGTCGCGACCGCGGCATGGTGATCGTCAGGCTCACCTCGGGCGAGCAGCGTTATATCCGCGGCGAGTGCATGGCGACGGTGGGCGCGGTGTCGAACCCCGACAACCAGAACCAGAATTTCGGCAAGGCCGGACGCAGCCGCTGGATGGGCAAGCGCCCGCTGACCCGCGGCGTCGCGAAGAACCCGGTCGACCATCCGCATGGCGGCGGCGAAGGCCGCACCTCGGGCGGTCGTCACCCGGTCACCCCCTGGGGCAAGCCGACCAAGGGTGCCCGCACCCGTCACAACAAGTCGACCGACAAGTTCATCATCCGGTCGCGTCACGCGAAGAAGAAGGGCTGATAGATGCCTCGCTCCGTATGGAAGGGTCCCTTCGTGGACCTGCATCTCCTCAAAAAGGCCGAAACCGCCCAGGACGCCAATGCGCGCGCGCCGATCAAGACCTGGTCGCGCCGTTCGACGATCCTGCCGCAGTTCGTGGGCCTGACATTCTCCGTCTATAACGGCCGCAAGTTCGTGCCCGTCTCGGTCAACGAGGACATGGTCGGCATGAAGCTGGGCGAGTTCGCGCCGACGCGCTACTTCCCGGGCCACGCCGCCGACAAGAAGGGCAAGCGCTGATGTCCAAGCCGAAATCCCCCCGCAAGGTCGGCGACAAGGAAGCCCTGTCGGTCGGCACGCAGATCCGCGGTTCGGCGCAGAAGCTGGGCCTGGTCGCGGCGCTGATCCGCAACAAGAAGGTCGGCGACGCGATGAACATCCTCGCCTTCTCGACCAAGGGCATGGCCGTCGACGCGCGCAAGGTGCTGGCGTCCGCCATCGCCAATGCGGAGAACAACCACAATCTCGACGTCGACGCGCTGGTCGTGTCGGAGGCGAGCGTGGGCAAGTCGATCACCATGAAGCGGTTCGCCACGCGCGGTCGCGGCAAGTCGACCCGCATCCTCAAGCCGTTCAGCCGTCTGCGCATCGTCGTGCGCGAGCAGGAAGAAGCATAATGGGTCAGAAGAGCAACCCGATCGGCCTGCGTCTGCAGATCAACCGCACCTGGGACAGCCGCTGGTTCGCCGAGGGTGCGGATTATGGCCGGCTGCTTCAGGAGGACCTGAAGATCCGTTCGTACATCATGAAGTCGCTGCCCCAGGCCGCGATCTCCAAGGTGGTGATCGAGCGTCCCGCCAAATTGTGCCGCATCTCCATTTTCGCCGCACGCCCCGGCGTGATCATCGGCAAGAAGGGCTCGGACATCGAGAAGCTGCGCAAGACGATCGGCGCGATGACCGCGTCGGACGTGTCGCTGAACATCGTCGAGATCCGCAAGCCCGAGGTCGATGCGCGGCTCGTCGCGCAGGGTATCGCCGACCAGCTGGAGCGCCGCATCGCGTTCCGCCGGGCGATGAAGCGCGCCGTCCAGTCGGCGCTGCGCCTGGGTGCCGAGGGCATTCGCGTCGCGTGCGGCGGTCGTCTCGGCGGCGCCGAGATCGCGCGGTCCGAATCCTATCGCGAGGGCCGGGTGCCGTTGCACACGTTGCGCGCGAACATCGATTATGCCGAGGCCGAGGCCCACACGTCGTACGGCGTGTGCGGCGTCAAGGTCTGGGTGTTCAAGGGCGAGATCCTGGGTCACGACCCGATGTCGACCGACCGGCTGATGATGGAGGCTCAGACCTCCGGTGTGCGCCCCGCGCGCGATGACCGTCGCTGAGGATTAACACACCATGTTGCAACCAAAGCGCACCAAGTTCCGCAAGGCGTTCAAGGGCCGCATCCACGGCGACGCCAAGGGTGGCACCGCGCTCAATTTCGGTTCCTACGGGCTGAAGGCGATGGAGCCGGAGCGGATCACCGCGCGCCAGATCGAGGCCGCACGCCGGGCGATCACGCGTCACATCAAGCGCCAGGGGCGTTTGTGGATCCGCATCTTCCCGGACGTGCCGGTGTCGTCCAAGCCCGCCGAGGTCCGCATGGGATCGGGCAAGGGTTCGCCCGAATTCTGGGCGGCGCGCGTCAAGCCCGGCCGTATCCTGTTCGAGCTGGACGGGGTCGAGGGCAAGATCGCCGCGGAAGCGTTCGAGCGGGCGGCGATGAAGCTGCCGATCAAAGTCAAGGTCGTGGCCCGCCTGGGCGACACCAGCCACCTTGGAGGCGAGTAAGATGGCGCAGAAGGATTTCGTCGGCAAGTCCGACGATCAGCTGACCGAGAATCTGGGCAATCTGAAGCGCGAGCAGTTCAACCTGCGCTTTCAGGCTGCGACCAACCAGCTCGAAAAGCCCAGCCGCGTGCGCGAGGTCCGTCGCGACATCGCCCGCATCAAGACCATGCAGGCGCAGCGCTCCGGCGCCGCGACCGCCAAGTAAGGAACGAACCATGCCGAAGCGCGTGCTGACCGGGCTGATCGTGTCCGACAAGGGCGAGAAGACGGTGGTCGTGAACGTCGAGCGCAAGGTCAAGCACCCGCTCTACGGCAAGATCATCCGTCGGTCGAAGAAGTACCATGCTCATGACGAGCGGAACGAGTTCAAGCAGGGCGAGACGGTGCGGATCGAAGAGACCGCGCCGATCAGCAAGCTGAAGACCTGGAAGGTCGTCGATCGGGTGAACACCCATGCGACGCCCGAGCGGGTCGACGTGGACGCCTGATCGGCGTCAAACCAAGGCGGGGCTGGGTCGGTATCCACCCCAAGTGAAGAGAAGGAAGCGGATCAATGATCCAGATGCAGTCCAATCTCGACGTCGCGGACAATAGCGGCGCGAAGCGCGTCCAGTGCATCAAGGTGCTGGGCGGCTCCAAGCGTCGCGTCGCGGGCGTCGGCGACATCATCGTTGTGTCCATCAAGGAAGCGCAGCCCCGTGGGCGCGTGAAGAAGGGCGACGTTCACCGCGCGGTGATCGTGCGCACCGCCAAGGACATCCACCGCGCCGACGGGTCGACCATCCGGTTCGATTCGAACGCGGCGGTACTGGTCAACAAGAACGAGGAGCCGATCGGCACCCGTATCTTCGGCCCGGTGGTGCGCGAGCTGCGCGGCAAGAAGCACATGAAGATCATCTCGCTCGCGCCGGAGGTGCTGTGATGGCCGCCGCGCGCATCAAGAAGGGCGATCAGGTCATCGTCCTGTCGGGCAAGGACAAGGGGCGCACCGGCACGGTGACCGCGTCCATGCCCAAGCTGGACAAGGTGATCGTCGGCGGCGTCAACGTCGCCACCAAGCACCGCAAGGCCAGCCAGGCCAATCCGCAGGGCGGTCTGGAGCGCGTCGAGGCGCCGCTCCACGTGTCGAAGGTCGCGCATGTGACCGCCGACGGCAAGCCGACCCGCGTCCGCTTCGAGGAGCGCGACGGCAAGAAGGTCCGCGTGGCCGTGAAGACGGGGGACGTGATCAATGGTTGAGCAGACCAAGGGCGGTTACGTGCCGCGCATGAAGGCCATCTACGACGAGCGTATCGTCGCGGCGATGACGGGGAAGTTCGGATACAAGAACCGGATGGAGATCCCGCGCCTCGACAAGATCGTGCTCAACATGGGCGTGGGCGAGGCGACGCAGGACAAGAAGCGCGTCGATCAGGCCGCGTCCGAGATGGAGCTGATCGCCGGCCAGAAGCCGGTGATCACCAAGGCCAAGAAGTCGATCGCGCAGTTCAAGCTGCGCGAGGGCATGCCGATCGGCGTCAAGGTGACGCTGCGTCGCGAGCGCATGTACGAGTTCCTGGACCGGTTCATCACCATCGCATTGCCCCGCGTCCGCGATTTCCGCGGGCTCAACCCCAAGAGCTTCGACGGTCGCGGCAATTACGCCTGCGGCCTGAAGGAGCAGCTGGTGTTTCCCGAGATCAACTATGACCGCATCGACAAGGTGCGCGGCCTGGACGTGATCGTGACCACCACGGCGAAGACCGACGACGAGGCGCGCGAGCTGCTGCGTCTGTTCGGCTTTCCGTTCCCCCGCGACGAAGCCGACGAGCAGAAGCAAGCGGCCTGATCATGATGTTCCCTCTCCCCGAACGGGGGAGAGCCAGAGGAAAGAAGAGAGCTTAAGTCCATGGCGAAACTGAGTTCGATCAACAAGAACAACCGCCGCCGCGCGCTGGTGAAGCAATATGCGCCGAAATACGCGGCGCTCAAGGCGACCGCCAACGACGAGTCGCTGGACGAGGCGGAGCGTTGGGAGGCACGGCTGAAGATGGCCGAGCTGCCGCGCAACGCGAACCCGACGCGCATCCGCAACCGCTGCGAGATCAGCGGCCGGCCCCGCGCCTATTACCGCAAGTTCCGTCTCGCCCGCGTCATGCTGCGCGATCTCGCCAATAAGGGCATGATCCCCGGCGTCACCAAGTCGAGCTGGTAAGGATACACTCATGGCAGTGACCGATCCCCTGGGTGACCTGCTCACCCGCATCCGCAACGGGCAGCGCGCGAAGAAGGACTCCGTCCTGACGCCCGCCAGCAAGCTGCGCGTCCGCGTGCTCGACGTGCTCCAGCGCGAGGGCTATATCCGCGGCTATAGCGAAGAGCAGATGGGCCCCGCCGCGGGCCTGCGCGTGGAGCTGAAATATTTCGAGGGCCAGCCCGCCATCAAGCATGTCGCGCGCGTGTCCAAGCCCGGCCGCCGCGTCTATTCGGGGAGCCAGGCGCTGCCCCGTGTGATGAACGGCCTGGGCATCACCATCGTATCGACGCCGCGCGGCGTTCTGTCCGACGCCGAGGCGCGCGAGCAGAATGTCGGTGGCGAAGTGCTGGCGGAGGTATTCTGATGAGCCGCATCGGTAAAAAGGCGGTCCCGGTCCCGGCCGGCGTGACCGCGAACATCGCCGACGGGCAGCTGAGCGTAAAGGGCCCCAAGGGCACCCTGAACCTCGTGCTGCGCGACGAGATCAGCTACACGCTGGAGGATGACGGCATCACGGTGAAGCCGGCCAACGACACCAAGCAGGCGCGCGCCTTTTGGGGCATGCAGCGGACCATGGTGCAGAACCTGGTGACCGGCGTCAGCGAGGGTTTCACCAAGAAGCTGCTGATCACCGGCGTCGGTTACCGTGCCGCCGCCCAGGGCCGCAACCTGAAGCTGCAGCTCGGCTATAGCCACGACGTCAATATCGACGTGCCGACCGACCTGGAGGTCAAGACGCCCGACAATACGACGATCGAGATCAGCGGTGCCGACAAGCAGCGCGTCGGCCAGCTGGCAGCCGAAATCCGTCGCTGGCGCAAGCCCGAGCCGTACAAGGGCAAGGGCATCAAATATGATGGCGAGTTCATCTTCCGCAAGGAAGGGAAGAAGAAGTGATGACCAAGGGACTTTCCCTCTTCGAAAAGCGGCGTCGCCGCAACCGGACCTCGCTTCGCGCGCGCGCCGGAACCCGGCCGCGCCTGTCGGTGCATCGCTCGGGCAAGCACATCTATGCGCAGGTGATCGACGATGCCGAGGGGCGCACGGTCGCCGCGGCGTCGACGCTGACCGCCGATGCCAGGTCGGTGTCGGGCGCGAACATTGAGGCGGCGGCGGGTGTCGGTCGTCGGGTGGCCGAGGCGGCCAAGGCAGCGGGCGTGACGCGGGTCGTGTTCGATCGTGGCGGTTTCCTGTTTCACGGACGCGTCAAGGCGCTGGCGGAAGCCGCGCGTGAAGCCGGTTTGGAGTTCTGATGATGGCTGACGACAACAACCAGCCGGGCACGGGCGCGGAGAGCGCGCCGCAGGACGCGACCGGCGGTGCGGCCGGCGCCACGGGTGGCGGCTATCAGGGCGGCGGCGGTGGCGGTTACCAGGGCGGCGGCGGTGGTCGCGGTCGTGGTGGTCCCGGCGGCGGCGCAGGCGGTGCGCGTGGGCGCGGTGGCCCGGGCGGCAATCGCGGCGGGCGCGACGGCAATCGCGGTCGCGACAATCGCGGTCGTGGCGGCCCCGGCAGCGACGATGGCGGCGAAGAGCTGATCGAGAAGCTGGTGCATATCAACCGCGTGTCCAAGACGGTGAAGGGCGGCAAGCGCTTCGGCTTCGCGGCGCTGGTCGTGGTGGGCGACGGCAAGGGCCGGGTCGGTTTCGGTCACGGCAAGGCGCGCGAGGTGCCCGAGGCGATCTCCAAGGCGACCGCGGCGGCCAAGAAGGCGATGGTGCGCGTGCCGCTGCGCGAGGGCCGGACGCTGCACCATGACGGCAACGGTCATTTCGGCGCGGGCCGGGTGACGGTCCGCTCGGCGCCGCAGGGCACGGGCATCATCGCCGGCGGGCCGATGCGCGCCATCTTCGAGTCGCTGGGCGTCGCCGACGTGGTGACCAAGTCGATCGGCACGTCCAACCCATACAACATGATCCGCGCGACCTTCGAGGCGCTGGGCGACCAGACCTCGCCCAAGGCGGTGGCGCAGCGGCGCGGCAAGAAGATCGCCGACCTGCTGGGCCGGGGCGGATCGCAGACCGCTGAGGCCGATGCCGCGGCGGTGGTGGAGTAACCGAGATGGCGACCATCAAGATCAAGCAGACGGGTTCGCCCATCCGCCGTACGTCCGATCAGCGCGCGACGCTGATCGGCCTGCGGCTCAACAAGATGCACCGGGTCAGCGAGCTCGAGGACAGCCCCGAGGTTCGTGGCATGATCCGCAAGGTGCAGCATATGGTCGAGGTGGTGGAGGGCTGAGCCTTCCACCCACCCACCGGCGCGACAAAAGCGAAAGCGAGTGCACGATATGAAACTGAACGACCTGCGCGACAATGAGGGCGCGCGTAAGAGCAAGATGCGCGTCGGACGCGGTATCGGCTCGGGCAAGGGCAAGACCGGCGGGCGCGGTCAGAAGGGCCAGAAGAGCCGCGAGGGCGTGTCCATCGCCGGTTTCGAGGGCGGGCAGATGCCGCTCCACATGCGGCTGCCCAAGCGCGGCTTCAACAACATCTTCGCGACCGATTACGCCGAGGTGAACCTGGGCGCGATCCAGAAGGCGCTCGACGCCGGCAAGCTCGACGCGGACGCGACGATCGATCATGCGGCGCTCAAGGCGGCGGGCCTGGCGCGCGGCGGCAAGGACGGCGTCCGTCTCCTGGCCAAGGGCGCGATCACGGCCAAGCTGGCTTTCCTGGTCCAGGGCGTGTCGGCCGGCGCGCGCGCGGCCGTCGAGGCGGCCGGCGGCTCGGTCGAGGTGCCCGAATTGATCCCGGCGGCGGAAAAAGCGGCGGCCAAGAAGGGCAAGGTCCGCGCGGCGCGGATCGCGGCGCGCACGGCCTGAGCTTGCCGGCCGTCCGCGTTCGCGCGGGTTGGCCGTTGGTGGATTAGACAAGCGCGTCGGTGCGCTTATATGAGCGGCGGGGCGGGTCACGACCTATCCCGCCGTTTCCGTTTCCAGGATATCTTCGACCCATGGCGACCTCAGCCGACCGGATGGCGCAAGGCCTGAACCTTTCCAAGTTCGCCAAGGCGACCGACCTGAAGAAGCGGTTGTGGTTCACGATCGGCGCGCTGATCGTGTTCCGGCTGCTCAGCTATGTGCCGCTGCCGGGGATCGACCCGACCGCGCTGGGGCTGCTCAACCAGCAGACCCAGGGCGGGGTGCTCGACTTCTTCAACACCTTCTCGGGCGGCGCGCTGAGCCGCATGTCGCTGATCGCGCTGGGGATCATGCCCTATATCACCGCGTCGATCGTGGTGCAGCTGGCGACCAGCCTGTCGCCGACGCTGGGGGCGATCAAAAAGGAAGGCGAAAGCGGGCGCAAGCGGCTGAATCAATATACGCGCTACGGCACGGTCGGGCTGACCGCGATCCAGGGCTATTTCATCGCGGTCGGGCTGGAGGCGCTGGGCGCGACCCAGGGCGTGCAGGCGGTGATCGAGCCGGGCATGACGTTCCGCGTCGCCGCCGTCATCTCGCTGGTCGGGGGTACGATGTTCCTGATGTGGCTGGGCGAGCAGATCACCAGCCGGGGCATCGGCAACGGCGTGTCGCTGATCATCATGGCGGGCATCGTCGCCAGCCTGCCGACCACGCTCGTACAGCTGCTCGAGGGCGGTCGGTCGGGCTCGCTGGACCCGATCCGGATCGTCCTGATCATCCTGCTGGTCGTCGCCTTGGTGCTGTTCATCTGCTTCATGGAACGGGCGCAGCGGCGCATCCTGATCCAATACCCCAAACGCCAGACGCAGCGCGGGATGCAGGCGGATCGCAGCCACCTGCCGCTCAAGATCAACACCGCGGGCGTGATCCCGCCGATCTTCGCCTCGTCGCTGCTGCTGATGCCGTTGACCGTCAGCCAGTTCGCAGGCCAGCGCGTGGCGGGCGAGAGCGCCTGGGGCGATTTCATCATCAGCCTGAACCAGTATCTCCAGCATGGCAGCCCCGTGTACATGCTGCTTTACGGCGCGGGGATCATCTTCTTCTCGTTCTTCTACACCGCGGTGGTGTTCAACCCGGAGGAGACGGCGGAGAATCTGAAGCGCTATGGCGGCTTCGTGCCGGGCATCCGGCCGGGCAAGAACACCGAGACCTATTTCGATTACGTGCTGACGCGCATCACCGTGATCGGTGCGGCCTATCTGACGGTGATCTGCCTGCTGCCCGAATATCTGGTGTCGGCCATGTCCATCCCCTTTTATCTGGGGGGGACCAGCCTGTTGATCGTCGTCAACGTGACGATGGACACGGTGACGCAGATCCAGTCGCATCTGCTGGCGCATCAATATGGCGATCTCATCAAGAAGGCGAAGCTCAAGGGCGGCCGTCTGCGCTGAGCCGTCCGAGGACGTCGATCTAACGAACTGGGGGAACCGTTCGCGTGAACATCATCCTGTTGGGACCGCCGGGCGCGGGCAAGGGCACCCAGGCCGCGCGGCTGGTCGCCGAACGCGGCATGGCGCAATTGTCGACCGGCGACATGCTGCGCGCCGCCGTCAAGGCGGGGACGCCCGTCGGGCTCCAGGCCAAGGCGGTGATGGAGGCGGGCGAGCTGGTGTCCGACGCGATCGTCTCCGCGCTGATCGGCGAACGACTCGACGAGTCCGATACGGCGGGCGGCGTGATCTTCGACGGCTATCCGCGCACGGCGGCGCAGGCCGAGGCGCTCGACGGGCTGTTGGCGGCGCGCGGGCGGACGCTCGACTGGGTGATCGAGCTGGAGGTGGACGAGGCGGCGCTGACCGAGCGCGTGGTCGGCCGCTATACCTGCGCGAGCTGCGGCGCGGGCTATCACGACCGGTTCAAGCATCCGGCGGTCGCCGAAACCTGCGATGTGTGCGGCGCCCATGCCTTCAAGCGCCGGCCCGACGACAATGCGGAAACGGTGAGCACGCGCATGGCCGAATACCGTGCCAAGACGGCGCCGATCCTGCCGATCTACGAGGCGAGGGGGCTGGTGCGACGCGTCGACGGCATGGCGGACATGGACGAGGTCGGCGGCGCGATCGGGGCGATCCTCGACGCCTGATCGGGATCGGGCGGACACGTCCGAAACGCGATTCGGTTCCGGCGCGCTGTTGACACGGCCCGTTGCGGAACCTAGATGCGGCTTACTCCGATCAGGCTGGGCAACGGCGGCGCTTCCTCGCGCTCGCCGCGATCATGCGTTCGGAGGCACCCGCGATGAGATGGGATCTGTGCTGCCATGCCGGTCCCGTGGAGCTAGGAGTATATATCACATGGCACGTATCGCAGGGGTTAACATCCCGACCAACAAGCGCGTGGTCATCGCGCTCACCTATATCCACGGCATCGGCCCGGCCAAGGCCGAGCAGATCACGGGCAAGCTGGGCATCGCCGCCGAGCGCCGCGTGCAGGACCTGACCGACCAGGAAGTGCTGCAGATCCGCGAAGCGATCGACGCCGACCACCAGGTCGAAGGCGATCTGCGCCGCACCGTCGCCATGAACATCAAGCGCCTGATGGACCTGGCCTGCTATCGCGGCCTGCGCCACCGCCGGGGTCTTCCCGTCCGCGGTCAGCGCACGCACACCAACGCCCGTACCCGCAAGGGCAAGGCCAAGCCGATTGCCGGCAAGAAGAAGTAAGCTCGAGCCGCGTCCCGCGCGGCTCGCTTGCGATATTCCAGGTACAGGATAGAGAAATGGCACAGGCCCCCCAGCGCATTCGCCGTCGCGAGCGCAAGAACATCACCGCCGGCGTCGCGCATGTGAACGCCAGCTTCAACAACACCATGATCACCATCACCGACGCCCAGGGCAACGCGATCTCCTGGTCGAGCGCGGGCACCATGGGGTTCAAGGGCAGCCGCAAGTCCACCCCCTATGCGGCGCAGGTCGCGGCCGAGGACGCGGGCAAGAAGGCCGCCGAGCACGGCGTCCGCACGCTCGAAGTCGAGGTCAAGGGTCCCGGTTCGGGCCGCGAGTCGGCGCTGCGCGCGCTGCAGGCGGTCGGCTTCCAGATCACCTCGATCCGCGACGTGACCTCGATCCCGCATAACGGTGTGCGCCCGTCCAAGCGGCGCCGCGTCTGACCTTTTCGAGCCCGCAGCGACGTTTCACGCCGCGGGCCGTTCTTCATGGCCGGCGGCGTCCGTTCGTCGGCTCCCAACCTAGGGGAAGCAAGTGGCTGTCAACGCAAAGAACTGGCAGGAGCTCAAGAAGCCCAGCGGGCTCGAGAAGCGCGGGGGCGACGGCAAGCGCAAAGCCACTTTCGTGGCCGAGCCGCTGGAGCGTGGCTTCGGACTGACGCTAGGCAACGCGCTGCGGCGCGTGCTGCTGTCTAGCCTGCAGGGCGCGGCGGTGACGTCGATCAAGATCGAGAACGTGCTCCACGAATTCTCGTCGCTGGCGGGGGTCCGCGAGGACGTGACCGACATCGTCCTGAACGTGAAGCAGCTCGCCATCCGCATGCAGGGCGAGGGCCCCAAGCGGCTCCAGCTCGCCGCGACGGGTCCGGCCGAGGTCAAGGCCGGCGACATCGCGGTGTCGGGGGACATCGAGATCATGAACAAGGATCTGGTGCTCTGCCATCTGGACGAGGGCGCGACGCTCAACATGGAGCTGACCGCCGACACGGGTAAGGGCTATGTTCCCGCCGTGGCGAACCGTCCGGCCGACGCGCCGATCGGCCTGATCCCGGTGGACGCGCTCTATTCGCCCGTGCGCCAGGTAAGCTACAAGGTCGATCCGACCCGCGTCGGCCAGGACCTGGACTACGACAAACTGACGCTGACGGTCGAGACCGACGGCACGGTGACCCCCGAGGACGCGGTCAGCTATGCCGGGCGCATCCTGCAGGACCAGCTGGCGCTGTTCGTGCAGTTCGAGGAGGGCCAGGTGGTCCGCTCGTCCGCGCCGATCGGCCATGCCGTTCCGTCGGCGGGCGGTTCGTCCGAGCCGGTGGGCGATACCCAGCAGATCAACCGCTACCTGCTCAAGAAGGTCGACGAGCTGGAGCTGTCGGTGCGGTCGGCCAATTGCCTGAAGAACGACAACATCATCTATATCGGCGACCTGGTCGGCAAGACGGAGGCCGAGATGCTGCGGACGCCCAATTTCGGTCGCAAGTCCTTGAACGAGATCAAGGAGGTGCTGTCGTCTATGGGGCTGCGGCTGGGGATGGAAATTCCGGGCTGGCCGCCGGAGAACATCGAAGAGATGGCGAAGAAGCTGGAACAGGAAATCATGGGCTGAGCTTGTCGCCCTAGGTCAAGCGAAGCTTGGCCGAGGACCAGCGACAAGCCCGGCCGGCGGGCGGGATGTGGCGAAGCCGCCGTCCCGGCCCGTCCGACGAAGGCCTCGGCGAAAGCCGGGGCCTTTCCCGTTTTCTGCCCTTCTTCGTTCGGGCGCCGCCTCCGCGCACGAACGGCTGCGCGACGCGGTTTCACCGCGTCGGATGTTCGGATCGGTTCAAAAGCACCCACTGGCATATGAAACGAGCCGATGGCCTAAGGGTCGATTTGACAGACCAGCAACAACGTGGCCACCTTGGGTATGTCATAGCCTGGCTCATAGGAGCGCATCATCCCGGAGTATTTCACGCCGCGCGGCACGATCCGCGCCGTTCAGGACAAGTTTTCCGATCAGCCACTCAACATCTTAGCCTATTATAGGACGTGCGGCTGTCTGTCCTTCGCCTGGTCGAGGCTTCGAGCTTGTCTCGGCCTGATCATGCGGCGGGATGGAGAGCGAGCGCGTTGGCATCCGTACGTGAGCATGCGTAGCGAGGGAGCGAGTGCATCGACGGACTCGGGCTCATGACGCGATCCTACCCCGCGGACGTGCATCGTGCGCATAGCGACATGACGGATCAGTCTGCGCGCCTGGTGATGGCGCATCTCATGCCGATTTTCGAGGTCGGCAGCATCGTCGAGATCGGGTGCGGCAACGCCCATTGGACGCGGGCGGGGCTGGAGCTGGGAGCGTCGGACCATCTGGTGGCCGATGGCCCGTGGACTGACCTGTCCGACCTGCTGGTGTCCGCAGATCGGTTCGTGGCGGTCGATCTGACTCGGCCGCTGGCGCTGGGCCGCCGCTTCGACCTGGCGATTTGCCTGGAAGTGGCGGAGCACGTCCCGAGCGACCATGCCGAGAGCCTCATCGACGGGCTGGCGGGCGCGGCCGACGTCGTGCTGTTCGGCGCCGCCATCCCGTATCAAGGCGGCTACGGCCACATCAATGAGCAGCGGCCGTCATGGTGGCGCGACAAGTTCGTCCGGCGCGGCTTCGCGCCCTATGATCTGGTACGGCCCAAGTTCTGGGAGAACGCGTCAGTCCATTACTGGTATCGGCAGAATGCCTTTGTGTACGTGTCGACCAGCAACGGGCGGGCGACCGAGCGTGCGGCGGCCGCGGAGCGCGAGCTCCGCGCGTCTCCGGCGCTGTTCGACGCCGTGCTTCCGGAGCGGTTCGAGGAGGTCGCGTCGTACCGGTCGCTTTCGCTGAAGCGGTTCGCGCGCCGCCTGCCGTCCGCGTTCGCCCTGCGGCTGAAGCAGAGAATCGGGCTCGGCTGAGTATGGGATCGCGCGTCACCACCACTGATCCCGACCAACGGCGTCGCTCCGACCTGCAGGCGAGACGAGGATCGGCGACTAGCGGCTTCCTGCTGGGTCGGAACGCGCTGGCCGACGGCGCTGATGTGCTTTCCGACGAGATGATCGCGATCGACGGCAACGGCGTGCCGACGCTCTCAATCGTGATCCCGACCTTTCAACGGCCCGCGTTCCTGGCGGAGGCCGTCAAGAGCGCGATGGCGCAGGATCACGGCGGGTTGTTCGAGGTGGTCGTGATCGACGACGATCCTCTGTCGGACGGCCACGAACGGCTCCGTGCGGCGATGCCCGACGTCGGAGCGGCGGGCTTCCGCTACCTGCGCAACCGCCGCAACTTGGGAATGTACCCCAACATCAACCGCTGCGTATCGGCCGCGCGCGGGTCGTGGCTCACCATCCTGCACGACGACGACCTTCTTGATCCGGATTTCGCGCGCCGGATGTTCCGCCAACTGGCCGCCCGGCCCGATCTAGACGGGCTGGTCTGCCGCAAGCGGCTGCGCGACCACCGGGCGGTGCCGTTCACCGAGCGCGGGGCCAAGAGGGCGGCCCGGCGGCTGCTGGATCTGTGTCGCTTCCGTGGCCGGGCGGTGCGGCGCATTACGGCGCGCAAGTTGTTCTGGGGCTGCATCGTCGGCAACACGGTGGGCTTCCTGTGCCGGACGGCCGACGTGCGGAGCCTGGGCGGCTTCCTTCCCGAAGAGCATCCCTCGTCCGACTATTTCTTCTACGCGAGGTTCGCCGAGCGCTTCGCGTTGGCCGAAACCCGCAACGTGCTCGCCACAATACGAATCGCGGACAACTCGCTGATGCGCCCCGAGACACAGCTGGCCTGCCTCCGGCGCGGCTACGAGCTCCAGCAGGCCTATGTGGGTACGGTTGCTCCCCGGTGGTGGAGGCGGGTGTCACCGCTACTCATGGCCTGGCAGATCGCGAACACGTCGAGGGTCTGGCGTTCGGACCTCACCCGAGCCGAGACAATCGCCGCGATCGGCATCGAGACGCCGCGCAACCGGCCGCTGCTCCTGCTTATCGCCCGGGCGATGATGCGGGGACTTTAGCCACCGGCCCCGGCGAGGTTCGCGCGGGCGCCATCGCGATCATGAACAAGGGCCTGGTGCTCTATCATCTGGACGAGGGCGCGACGCTCAACATGGAGCTGACCGCCGACACGGGTAGGGGCTATGTTCCCGCCGTGGCGAACCGCCCGGCCGACGCGCCGATCGGCCTGATCCCGGTGGACGCGCTCTATTCGCCCGTGCGCCAGGTCAGCTACAACGTCGATCCGACCCGGTCGACGAAGGCGGCGGCTTCGCTGCCCCCCTCCCCGAATGAGTTCGGGGAGGGCTCCCCTCAATCCGCGATCGCCCCCAGCCCCGTCGGCTCGACCACCGATACTCCGGCGGCCCGCCGTCGCTCGCGCCCCAGGGCGGTATACAGGGCCAGCCGCGCGCGCATGATCCCGCCGAGCGGCCGATGCGTCTCGATCGCATGGGCCGGGGAGAAGGACAGCGCGTCCACGTCGCGGATGCGCGCGGGCGCGGCGGCGTGCTGGGAGGGGAAGCGCAGCGTCGCGACCGGGCGATAGGGGCTCAGCGCCTCGGGCCAGGGGACGCGCGCATTCTCGATCGGCATCGCGTCGGCGTCGGTCCATAGCTGGGCGGCCAGGGTGAAGCCGGCGCCGTGTTCCGCGATCCACGCCGCCGTAGCGTCGCGCAGCGCGCCCGGCGTGTCGGCGTCGAAAGGCAGGTCGGTCTGCGGGGCGGCGGGGAAGGCGGCGAGCTTGGCGACATGATCGCCCCAGCGCATCGGCGCCTGGCTGTAGAACGCCTCCGACAGGGGATGGCGGCGGGGGTGGCCGAGGATGTCGAGATTGGCCGAGGCCAGCCCGACCGCGCCGAGCGCGCGGTTGACGCCGCGCGCCGCTGCCGAGACGCCCGCCTTGATCGTCTGAGGCAAGGGGCCCGCCGCCTCGACCGACGAGATGGCGGCGAGGAAGTGGGTGGGGGTCGCCACGTTGAAGGCGGCGACGTTCTCCAGCACGAAATCCTGCGTGCCGCCCTCGTGCCGCGCGAGCGGCGTGCCGTCCACACCGAAGAGCTTGAGCGACAGCCCGCGGTGCGAGGACACGCCGCGATCGTCCAGGTCCTCGCCGGGCAGATGCGACAGGCGGGCGACGACCGGGTAGCGCCGGCCGGGGACGAAGGCGCCTTGGGCGAGTTCGGGCGGAAGATCGGCGGCGACCGTCAGCTCGCCCTTCAGCGCGGCGATCGTCACGACATGGCTCAATCGTCCGCCCGGACCCGTACCGTCGCGGGCGAGCTTGCCGCCGGCGCGCATCACGGTGGCCATACGGTCGAACAGAGCGGGCTCGTTCGGGTCGATCGTCTCGATATCGGGGGAATAGGGAAGGGGTGGGGACATCGGGAGAAGATAGAACCGGCGCGACGCTTGTGAAGGTCCGGCGGTCGGGCCGGACCCGGTGGCGGGTTCGACCGTTCGGCCCGTTCATCCCTGTCGAGGTCCCTGCATGTTCCTGTTCTTCTCCCGACGCCTGGGCTGCGCGGGTTCGGTGATGCTGTCGCTGGCGTTGAGCCTGCTGGTCCTGTTTCTGCTCGGCTGGATCTGAGGTGGCGCGGTTCGGCATGGCGGCGCTGCTCGCGCTGTTGCTGGCGGGGTGCGGCGGGGCGCCGGCGGAGGGGCCGGTGCAGGTGTCCGAGGCGGACCGGGCGTTCGGCGCGGAGCAGCATCCGCGCCTGCTCGCCGAATTCGGCGGCGCCTATGACGCGCCCGAGGCCGCCTATGTGGCGGGGGTGGGCGAGCGGATCGCGGCGGCGGCGGGGCTGGGCGGGCAATGCGTGTTCACCCTGGTCAACAGCGATGTCGTCAACGCCTTCGCGGTGCCGGGCTGCTACCTTTACGTCACGCGCGGGATGCTCGCGATCGTGGGAAGCGAGGCGGAGCTGGCCTCGGTGCTGGGGCATGAGGTGGGGCATATCGTCGCGGCGCATTCGCGGCGGCAGGAGCGGCGATCGCTGTTCCGGCGGCTGGGGGTGATCGCGGTCAGCCTGACCGGATCGGAGCGGCTGACGCGGCTGGCGGGGCAGGCGGCGCAATATCTCACGCTGCGCTACTCGCGGAACCAGGAATATGAGTCGGACGATCTGGGGCTGCGCTATTTGCAGGCGGCGGGGTACGACCCCCATGCCGAGGGCGAGATGCTGGCGGCGCTGGCGAACAACGAACGCTTCACCGCGGTGACGGCGGGGCGCGACGAGGCGCGGTCGATCCCCGAATGGGCGCGCAGCCATCCCCTCACGCAGAACCGCATCGACCGCGCGCGCGAGGCGGCACGCGCGACCGGGCTGGCGGACGATCAATTGCCCGAGAACGCGCCGGCCTATCTGCGCGAGGTGGACGGACTGTTGTTCGGGGACGATCCCGAGCAGGGTTTCGTGCTGGGGCGCCGCTTCGCGCATCCGGTGATGGGGATCAGCTTCGAGGCGCCGCCGGGGTTCACGCTGACCAACAGCCCGCGCGCGGTGCTGCTGAGCGGGCCGGGCGGGGTGCGCGGCGAGTTCGGGGGCGGGCCGATGCCGGCGGGCGGGGTCGCGGCCTATGCGCAAGCGTTGGCGACCGCGCTGGTCGGCCAGGCGGCGGGTGATGTCGCCGGGGTCGAGCAGGGGCTGGTGGGCGGCCTGCCGTCGGTCGTGGTGCGGATGCGGATCCAGGCGGAGGGCGGGGTCGTGCCGCTGACGATCGCCGCCTATGACAGCGGCGGCGGGCAGGCGCACCACTTCGTGCTGCTGTCGCCACCCGGCCAGGCGGCGTCCGCCGCGAGCGGTGCGCTGATCGGCTCCTTCCGGCTGCTTCTGCCCGAAGAGGCCGCGCGACTGCGGCCCCGCGTGATCCGCACGGTCGAGGTACGGCCGGGCGACACGGTGGCGAGCCTGTCGAGCCTGATGGCGGATGCGCATCCGCAGGCGTTGTTCCTGATGCTCAACGGGCGCGCGGCGGACCGGGCGCTGCGGCCGGGAGAGCGGGTGAAGATCGTGACCTTCGCCCCAGAACGCTGACGCGGCGGAACCGACGGCCTTCACCTATGTTGATGTTTTCAACGGGGAACCACATCAGGAAATGCGGAGCCGAGGGCCGATCCGGCGCCTGGCACGGAGAATGAGCGCGTGAACGACGGTCAACCAAATGGGGCGGGCCCGTCCGCCTGTACCGGGATCGCCGGGCTCGACGACATATTGGGCGGCGGGCTGACGCCCAATCGTCTCTACCTGGTCGAGGGGACGCCCGGCACGGGCAAGACGACCTTGTCGCTCGGCTTCCTGCTGGAGGGTGTGCGGCTGGGGCAGAAGGTCCTCTACGTCACCCTGTCCGAGACCGAGCATGAGCTGCGCGCGGTGGCGGCGACGCATGGCTGGTCGCTCGACGGGCTGGAGCTGGTCGAGCTGGTGGCCGAGGCGGGGCTCGATCCCGATCTGGAGCAGACGCTGCTCCACCCCAGCGATGTCGAGCTGGGCGAGACGGTGCGCGGCGTCATGGACCGGGTCGAGACGTTGAAACCCGAGCGCGTGGTGCTCGACAGCCTGTCCGAGCTGCGGCTGCTGGCGCAGAATCCGCTGCGCTATCGGCGGCAGATCCTGGCGCTCAAGCATTTCTTCTCCAAGCTCAACTGCACGGTGCTGGTGCTCGACGACCGCACCTCGGAGCCGGGCGACCTCCAGCTTCATTCGATCGCGCATGGCGTCATCACGCTGGAGCAGGCGGCGATCGACTTCGGGGCGGAGCGGCGGCGGGTGCGGATCATGAAGTTCCGCGGGCGCAAGTTCCGCGGCGGCTATCACGATTATACGATCGAGACCGGGGGGTTGTGCGTCTATCCGCGGCTGGTCGCGTCGGAGCATCACCGCGAGTTCGCGCCCGATCCCGTGTCGACCGGCGCGGCCGGGCTCGACCGGCTGCTGGGCGGCGGGCTGGTGCCCGGCACCAACACGCTGCTGGTCGGCCCCGCCGGCGTCGGCAAGACGACCACGGCGGTCCAGTGCATGGTCGCGGCGCTCGATCGCGGCCAGCACGCCGCCTATTTCCTGTTCGACGAGCGGCTGCCGACGCTGCTCGCGCGGTCGGCAGCGCTGGGCATGGATCTGGTCCCGCATATCGAGGCCGGGCGGCTGACGGTGCGCCAGATCGATCCCGCCGAGCTGTCGCCGGGCGAGTTCGCGGGTGCGGTGCGCAAGGCGGTCGAGGAGGACGGGGCCAGCGTCATCCTGATCGACAGCCTGAACGCGTATATGCAGGCCATGCCCAACGACAAGTTCCTGATCCTGCAGATGCACGAGCTCCTCAGCTATCTGAGCCGACACGGCGTGGTCGCGCTGATGATCCTGGGCCAGCACGGCGTGATGGGCGACCTGCGCGCCGACGTCGACCTGAGCTACCTGGCCGATTCGGTGATGCTGCTGCGCTTTTTCGAGGCGGAGGGGGAGGTCCGCAAGGCCATCTCCGTGGTGAAGACGCGCACCACCGACCATGAACGCACGATCCGCGAGTTCCGGGTCGGCGCCGGCGGGGTCGTCGTGGGCGAACCGCTCAGCGGGTTTCGCGGCGTGCTGACCGGGTTGCCCGAATACCGCAACGAAAGCGGGCCGGTGATGGGCGGCACGGACCGGGAACGTCAGTTAGTTGGATGACGGCGTCCTGATCCTCGCCCCGCGCGGGCGGGACGCGGCGGTGGCGGCCGACCTGTTGCGGCGGCACGACATACGCTGCGCGACCTGCGACGACCTGCCCGCCTTCGCACGCTCGCTCGCCTCGGGCGCGGGGGCGGCGCTGGTCGCGGAGGAGGCGCTGGTGGGCGAGGGGCTGGACGCGGTCACGGCCTGGCTGGCGGATCAGCCCGCCTGGTCCGATTTCCCCTTCGTGGTGCTCGCCAACGGGCAGACGCGGATGCGCTCGGCCCGCGCCAACGCCACGCTCGACGCCCTGCGCAACGCGGTGCTGCTGGAGCGGCCGCTCCATGCAGAGGCGATGCTGCGCGCGGTACGCTCGGCGCTGGGCGCGCGGGGGCGGCAATATGAGGCACGCACGCGGATCGACGCGCTCCGCGCGAGCGAAGCCGGTTTTCGCGCGAGCGAAGCCAGATTCCACGCGATCACCGATTCGGTCGACCAGATGATCTGGTCGACCCGCCCCGACGGCCATCACGACTTCTTCAACCGGCGCTGGTACGAGTTCACCGGCACCCCGCCCGGATCGACCGATGGCCAGGAGTGGAACGGCGTCTTCCATCCCGACGATCAGGACCGCTCCCGGGGCCGGTGGCGGCGATGTCTGGAAACGGGCGAGCCGTACGAGATCGAATATCGGCTGCGTCACCACAGCGGTGCCTATCGCTGGGTGCTCGGCCGCGCGCAGCCGGTGCGCGACGAGGGCGGGCGGATCACGCGCTGGTACGGGACCTGCACCGACATCGACGACCAGGTGCGCGCGCGCGAGACGCTGGCCCGGTCGCGCGAGGGGTTGGAGGCGGCGGTGGCCGAGCGTACCGCCGAGCTGGCCGATCTCTACGCCAAGACCCCGGTGGCGCTTCATTCCGTCGGCCCGGACAAAAGGCTGCTGAGCGTGTCCGACCGCTGGCTGGCATTCATGGGTTATGGCGATCGCCGCGACGTGATCGGCCGCGAGATCATGGCGTTCATGACTCCCGAGTCCGCGCGCATCCATGTCGAGCGCGACTGGCCCGACCTGCTTCGCACCGGGTCGTTCGACGACCGCCCCTATCGTTTCGTGAAACGGTCGGGCGAGGAGGCGGACGTGCTGCTGTCGGTGCGGCTGGCGCGCGACGCGGCGGGCGGCGTGGTGCGCACCATGGCCTCGGTCGTCGACATAACCGATCGCCTGCGCGCCGAGGCCGCGCGCGACGAGGCGGAGGAGGCCTTGCGCCAGAGCCAGAAGCTGGAGACCATAGGTCAGCTGACCGGGGGGGTATCGCACGACTTCAACAATCTGCTCACCCCGATCGTCGGGTCGCTCGATCTGCTCCGGCGCCGGCATGGCGACGACGAGAAGTCGCAGCGGCTGATCGGCGGCGCGTTGCAGGCGGCGGAGCGCGCGGCGACGCTGACCCAGCGGCTCCTGTCCTTTTCCAGGCGCCAGACGCTGCAGCCGCGCGCGGTCGATGTCGGCGCGCTGATGGAGGGCATATTCGAGCTGGTGATCCGATCGCTGGGCCCGACGATCCGCGTCGCGGTCGCGGTGGAGGGCGATCCGCCGCCGGCATTGGTCGACCCCAACCAGCTCGAACTCGCGATCCTCAACCTGGCGGTCAACGCCCGCGACGCCATGCCCGATGGCGGGGTGCTCGCGATCGAGGTCGCCCCCGTGCTGGTGGCGGGCGGGCGCGGCGATCTCGCCGACGGTTCCTATGTGCGCGTAGCCGTGGTCGACACCGGGGTGGGCATGGACCCGGTGACGCTCAAGCGCTGCGTGGAGCCCTTCTACTCGACCAAGGGGGTGGGCAAGGGAACCGGGCTGGGGCTGTCCATGGCGCACGGTCTGGCCGCGCAGTCGGGCGGCGCGCTGGCGCTCAGCAGCAAGCCGGGGGTCGGCACCCGCGCCGAGCTGTTCCTGCCGGCGGCGAGCGGCGAGGCGGAGGCCCCCCACACCCATGCCGCGATCGTCCCCGCGGTCCGGCGCGCGTCGGTGCTGCTCGTCGACGACGAGGAACTGGTCAGGAGCGGCACCGCCGACATGCTGAGCGACCTGGGGCACAATGTCGTCGAGTCGGCATCGGGCGCCCAGGCGCTGGCGATGCTGCGCGGCGGCATCGAGGTGGACCTGGTCGTCACCGACTATCTGATGCCGGGCATGACGGGCGCCGCCCTGATTCGCGAGCTGCGCGAATTGTGGCCGCGCCTGCCCGTGCTGTTGATCACGGGTTTCGCCAACACCGCCGCGGACGTGCCGGGCGACGTCCCCAAGCTGGCCAAGCCGTTTCGGCAGGCCGACCTGTCGGCACGGATCAACGACCTGCTCGCCGGCCCCTCCGAGGCCCCGATCGAGCGCGCCCCACCCCGACTGCGCGCGGTGGAGTAGAGAGGCGGGCTGGCGCGCCCGGCTGGATTCGAACCAGCGACCACAAGCTTAGAAGGCTCGTGCTCTATCCATCTGAGCTACGGGCGCGCGCCGGCGGGCGGGATAGCGTGGATTGCCTGGGCGCGAAACCGCGATCATGATGCCGCCCGCATGACCGATATCCCCGAGCGGCCCGCGCTGGCCCGCGAGCTTCCTCCCGGCGGCTTTCGCCATTTCGATCTGGTGATGGCCGCCTTCGTCGCGGTGTGGCTGTTGTCCAATGTGCTGGGCGCGGGGAAGGTGGCGCAGGTCGATCTGCCGCTGATCGGTCCCTGGCCGTTCGGGGCGGGAATCCTGTTCTTTCCGCTCAGCTACGTGATCGGCGACGTGCTGACCGAGGTCTATGGCTATGCGCGGGCGCGGCGGGTCATCTGGGTGGGGACGGCGTGCGCCCTGTTCCTGGCCTTCATGTCCTGGGTGGTGGTCGCGCTGCCGCCCGCGCCGAGCTGGACCAACCAGCCCGCCTATGAGGCGGTGTTCGGGCAGGTGCCGCGCATCGTGTTCGCGAGCATCGTCGCCTTTTGGGCGGGCGAGTTCGTCAACGCCTATGTGCTCGCGCGGATGAAGCTGTGGACGGCGGGACGGCATCTGTGGACGCGCACGATCGGGTCGACGGTGGTGGGGCAGGGGATCGACAGCCTCCTCTTCTACCCGCTCGCCTTCTGGGGCGCGGCGGGGTGGACGACCGAGCTGGTCGTGACCGTGCTGTTCACGCAATGGGCGCTGAAGGTCGGGTGGGAGGTGCTGCTGACCCCCGCCACCTATCTGATCGTGGGCGGGCTGAAGCGCGCGGAAGGGGTGGACGTGTTCGACGAGGGGACGGACTTCACGCCGTTCCGGGTGCGGGCCTAGGCGACCGCCTCCAGCAGCCCTTCGAACAGGCGGCGGCCGTCGGTGTTGCCGTGCGCGGGCTCCACGCAGCGCTCGGGGTGGGGCATGAGGCCCAGCACATTGCCCGCTTGGTTGACGATGCCCGCGATATGGCGCGCGGAGCCGTTGACGGGGGCGGCATAGCGGAAGGCGACGCGGCCCTCGCCCTCGAGCCGGTCGAGCGTGTCGGCGTCGGCGAAATAGCCGCCGTCATGATGCGCGACGGGAAAGGTGACGCGCTGGCCGGGGGCATAGCCGCGCGTGAAGGGCGAGCGCGCTTCGCCCACGTCGAGCGCCACGTCGCGGCAGACGAAGTTCAGCTCCGCGTTGCGCATCAGCGCACCGGGCAGCAGCCCCGCCTCCGTCAGCACCTGAAAGCCGTTGCACACGCCGAGCACGGGCATCCCGTCCGCCGCCGCGTCGGCGACCGCGCGCATCACGGGCGAGCGCGCGGCGACCGCGCCCGAGCGGAGGTAATCGCCATAGGAGAAGCCGCCGGGCACCGCGACCATGGCGATGCCGTCGGGGAGGGTCGCCTCGGTATGCCAGACCATTACGGGCCTGGTGCCGGTCACCTGCTCCAGCGCGACGGCGAGGTCGCGGTCGCAATTGGAGCCGGGGAAGACGATCACGGCGCCCTTCATGCGCGCTCGATCCGGTAATCCTCGATCACGGTGTTCGCCAGGAGCTGGCGGCACATGCGGTCGATCGTCGCGTCGTCGGTACCGTCGGCGACCGCCATCTCGATCAGCTTGCCCGCGCGAACCTCGCCCACGCCCTCGAAGCCGAGCGACCCCAGCGCGTGGCCGATCGCGCGGCCTTGCGGGTCGAGCACGCCGGCTTTCAGCGTCACGAAAATGCGGATGTTCATCGGCAAGGGTCCTTCAGGGCCGAGCGGAAGCTATTTGCCCCGGCGTTTCCGGTGGCTGTCCAGGTCGAGCACGGGATTGTCGACGCCCTCGGGCAGCAGCCCCAGCCGGCGCGCGACCTCCTGATAGGCCTCGACCTCGCCGCCCATATCCTGGCGGAAGCGGTCCTTGTCGAGCTTCTCGTTCGTCTCGGTATCCCAGAGGCGGCAACCGTCGGGACTGATCTCGTCGGCCAGGATGATCTTGCCGTAGTCATTGTCCCAGATGCGGCCGAATTCGAGCTTGAAGTCGACCAGCTTGATCCCGACCCCGGCGAACAGCCCCGACATGAAGTCGTTCACGCGGATGGCGAGATCGGCGATGTCGTGCATCTCCTCCTGGCTGGCCCAGCCGAAGGCGGCGATATGCTCGTCGGTGATCATGGGATCGCCGAGCGCGTCGTCCTTGAGGTAATATTCGATGATCGTGCGGGGGAGCTTGGTCCCCTCCTCGATCCCCAGCCGCTTGGAGATGGAGCCCGCGGCGATGTTGCGGACGACCACCTCGATCGGCACGATCTCGACTTGGCGGATGAGTTGCTCGCGCATGTTGAGACGGCGGATGAAATGGGTGGGCACCCCGATCCCGTCGAGCAGGGTGAACACATGCTCGGAGATGCGGTTGTTGAGGACGCCCTTGCCGTTGATCGTGCCCTTCTTCTGCGCGTTGAAGGCGGTGGCGTCGTCCTTGAAATATTGGATCAGCGTACCGGGCTCGGGGCCTTCGTAGAGGATCTTGGCCTTGCCCTCGTAGATCTGGCGGCGACGGGGCATGGTGGGTGGGTTCCTCCGGACAGGGCGCGGCGCCGGGCCGCTACGCGAGCGCGGGCCTATAGGGCAGGGGGGCGGGGGGTGCAATCAGGAGGGGCGGGGCCGTGGCGATCAGGTGACCGCCAGCCGGGTCGCGAACCGTTCCTCGCGCCAGGGTTCGGCCGCCATCACCTCGCGCAGGCGTTCGCCCGCGCGCCAGACGTCCTCGTGGCTCAGATAGAGCGGGGTCAGCCCGAGGCGGAGGATGTCGGGATCGCGGAAATCGCCGATCACGCCCCGTTCGATCAGCGCCTGGGCGAGGGCGTAGGCGTGGGGGTGGCGGAAGCTGATATGGCTGCCGCGCCCGGCCGGGTCCAGAGGCGTGACGCAGGGGAGGCCGGCGGCTTCGCCGGCCCTGGCGAGGATGTCGAAGAGCGCGGCGCTCTTGGCCGTCAGCGCGGGCCAGTCGATATCGGCCCAGAGGTCGAGCGCACCCTCGAGCGAGGCCATGGCGAGCATGGGCGGGGTGCCGACGAGCCAGCGCTTCATGCCCGGCGCCGGCTGGTAGCGATCGGCAAAGGCGAAGGGTTCGGCATGGCCCATCCAGCCGGAGAGGGGCGATTCCAGATGCTCGTGCCAGCGTTCGGCGACGTGGAGGAAGGCGGGGGCGCCGGGGCCGCCGTTCAGATATTTGTAGGTGCAGCCGACCGCGAGATCGGCGCCCGCCGCGTTCAGCGCGACGGGGACGGCGCCGGCGCTGTGGCTCAGGTCCCAGAGCATGAGCGCCCCCGCTTGGTGGGCGCGGGCGGTCCAGGCGGCCATGTCGAAGCGCTCGGCCGTCTTGTAATGGACATGGGTGAGCATCAGCACGGCGGTGTCGTGGCCGAGCGCGGCCTCCAGATCGGCGCGGGGCACGGCGCGCAGCGTCGCGCCGGGAACACAGGCCACCGCGCCCTCGGCGATATGGAGGTCGGTGGGGAAGTTGCCGAGCTCGCTGACGACGACGCGGCGTTCGGGATCGATGCGAAGTGCCGCCACCAGGGCCTTGAAGAGATTGGCGCTGGTCGTGTCGCCGACGATCACTTCGTGCGGGGCGGCGCCGATGAGCGGGGCGACCTTCATAGCCAGGCGCACCGGCGCGTCGATCCAGCCCTCGTTCCAGCTACGGATCAGCCGGTCGCCCCATTGGCGGTCGACGCAATCGGCGACCGCCGCGCGGCCGGCATGGGTGAGGGGGCCGAGCGAATTGCCGTCGAGATAGATGACGCCCCCGGGCAGCGCGAACCGGTCGCGAAGGTGCGCGAGCGGATCCGCCGCGTCGAGCGCGCGGGCCTGTTCCAGCGTCATGGTCGCAGTTCCTTCAGGATCAGGCGCTTGGCCTGCGCCCAGGCCGCGGTTTCGGGAGCGATGAGTTCGACATGGCCGGTGCGCGGCGGGACGTGGAGCGTGACCCGGTCGCCGGCCGCGCGGGCGCGGGCGCGGTAATCGGTCGCCATGCGGAAGGGGATGATCCGATCCTCGCGTCCGTTCACCAGATGCTGGGGCACGCCGAGCGGGAGCAGGCGGGGGACGGAGGTGTCGGCATAGGGGTCCGCGCGCCCGCTGCCGACGAGCCTGGCGACGACATCGGTCCCGCAGCCATTGTCGGGACTGGTCGCGGTCGCCTCCAGGTCGGGGAGGCCCCCGAGGCTGACGACCTGGGCGATCGGGAGCGGGTCGGAGCCGTGGAGCGGACTGGTCGCCGGGAGCTTGCGGCGCCCGGCCAGCCAGAGGGCGAGGTGGCCGCCCGCCGAGTGGCCGACCGCCACGACGCGGCGCATGTCGAGCCGGTGGGCAGCGGCATGGGTTCGGAGTGCGTCGGCGGCCTTGGCGACATCGGAAAAGGTGCCGGGATAGCCGCCGCCCGCACGGTCGACGCCGCGATAATCGATGTTCCACACCGCGACCCCGTCGCTTCGAAGATCGGCCGCGATCCAGTCCATCAGCCGGCGGTCGGCGATCTTCGTCTGCCAGCATCCGCCATGGACCATCAGCACCACGGGATGCGGGCCGGGGCCGACGGGGAGCCAGAGATCGGCCTGCTGCAGCTGGTCCGGGCCATAGGCGATCGTCGCATCGGGGTCGGGGCGGCGGCGTTTCGTCAGGTCGGGCCAGGTGAGCAGGGGCCGGTCGATGGCGGTCAGGACCATGGGCGCGGGCGTTCCGAGCAGGAGAGCGGCGAGGAGAGCGGACGGCATCGGCGCGGCTTACCCCAGCTCGATCCGCGATCCCAGCGCCGGCGATCCGAAACATTTGTGGAACATGCCCCATCTGCGCTATCCGATGCGCGACCATGGCCATCGACACGACCGATCCGCTCGACACGCCGCCCATCGGCATCCTCGACGCGCCCTTCGACAGCGCGCTGTCGGAGCGGTATCTGGTCTACGCGCTGTCGACGATCACCGCGCGGTCGCTGCCCGACGTGCGCGACGGGCTGAAGCCCGTGCACCGGCGGCTGCTCTGGGCGATGCGGCTGCTCCGGCTCGATCCGACCCAAGGGTACAAGAAATGCGCGCGCGTCGTCGGCGACGTGATCGGCAAATATCATCCGCATGGCGACCAGTCGGTGTACGACGCGATGGTCCGGCTCGCCCAGACCTTTTCGCTGCGTTATCCGCTGGTCGACGGGCAGGGCAATTTCGGCAATATCGACGGCGATAACGCCGCCGCCTATCGCTATACCGAAGCCCGGCTGACCCCCGTCGCGATCGACCTGATGGACGGGCTGGACGAGGACGCGGTCGCGTACCGGCCCACCTATAACGGCGAGGAGCAGGAGCCCGAGCTGTTCCCGGGCATGTTCCCCAACCTGCTCGCCAACGGCGCGGCGGGGATCGCGGTGGGGATGGCGACGAGCATCCCGCCGCACAACGCCGCCGAACTGCTCGACGCCGCCATCCTGCTGGTCGACGATCCCGACGCCGACGACCGGGCGATCCTGGGTCATGTCACCGGCCCCGATTTCCCGACGGGCGGGCTGGTCGTGGACCCGGCGGCGGCGATCGCCGAGGCCTATGCGACCGGGCGCGGGTCGTTCCGGGTGCGTGCGCGCTGGTCGATCGAGCGGGAAAAGGGTGGGGGCTGGACCGCGATCGTCTCCGAAATCCCCTACGGCGTCCAGAAGGGCAAGCTGATCGAGCAGATCGCCGCGTTGATCAACGACAAAAAGCTGCCGATCCTGGCCGATGTGCGCGACGAATCGGACGCCGAGATCCGCGTGGTCATCGAGCCGCGTAGCCGCACCGTCGACGCGGGGGTGCTGATGGACGGGCTGTTCCGGCTGACCGACCTGGAAATCCGCGTGCCGCTGAACCTGAACGTGCTCGACAAGGACCGCACGCCGCGCGTCATGTCGCTGCGCGCGGCGCTCGCCGCCTGGGTGGAGCATCAGTTCGTGGTGCTCCGGCGGCGGAGCGAGCATCGCCTGGCCAGGATCGCCGACCGGGTCGAGCTGCTCGACGGCTATCTGGTCGCCTATCTGAACCTCGACCGGGTGATCGAGATCATCCGCACCGAGGACGAGCCCAAGGCGGTGATGATCGCCGAATTCGCGCTCAACGACCGCCAGGCGGAGGCGATCCTCAACATGCGGCTGCGCAGCTTGCGGCGGCTGGAGGAGTTCGAGATCCGGCGCGAGCGCGACAAGCTTGACAAGGAACAGGCCGGGCTGGCGGCGCTGCTCGCCGACCCGAAGAAGCAGCGCAGCCGGTTGAAGCGCGACTTGGGCAAGATACGCGACCGTTATGGCCCGGAGACGGTGCTCGGGCGGCGGCGCACGACGATCGAGGAAGCCGCGCCGACGCGCGACATCCCGCTGGAGGCGATGATTGAGCGCGAGCCGATCACCGTGATCCTGTCGCAGCGCGGCTGGGTGCGAGCGATGCGCGGGCATGGCGACCTGTCGAGCCCGGAGACGCTGAAATTCAAGGAAGGCGACGGTCCCGCCTTCGCCTTCCACGCGCAGACGACCGACAAGCTGTTGCTGGCGGCGGAGAATGGGCGGTTCTTCACGCTGGCGGCGGACAGGCTGCCCGGCGGGCGCGGCTTCGGCGAGCCGGTGCGCGCGGGGATCGACCTGGACGGGAGCGTCGGCGTGGTCGCCTTTCTGCCCGCGAGTCGGCAGGACAAGCTGCTCCTCGCGGCGAGCGACGGGCGCGGGTTCGTCGTGCCGGTGGCGGAAACGGTGGCCGAGACGCGCAAGGGCAAGGCGGTGCTGACCCCGCGCGCCGGAGCCAGGCTGAAGATCGTGCGGCCGGTGTCGCCGCGCGCGGATTATGTGGCGGCGATCGGCGAGAATCGACGGATGCTGGTGTTTCCGCTGTCGGAGCTGCCCGAGCTGGCGCGCGGCACGGGCGCGCAGCTCCAGCGCTACCGCGACGGCGGGCTGTCCGACGCGATCGCCTTCACCTTCGCCGAAGGGCTGTCCTGGCCGATGGGCGGCGCGGGGGGCCGGACGCGCACCGAGGCGGACCTGACGGGCTGGCGCACCGCGCGCGGCGCGGCGGGGCGGATGCCGCCCAACGGCTTTCCCCGCGACAACCGGTTCACGCCCTGATCCACCAACAGGTCTTGTCGGTCCGGCATGAAGGAGCTGGGAGAAGTGGGGGTTTAGATGGCCTTAACCCACGTCACCCTAGACCGGTCCCATGCCGGCCCAGCTTCTCAATCCCCTCGCGGTGGCACCCCCCGCTCTGATCGAGCGGGCGATGGAGCTGATCTCGATCCCGGCCGCGCATGTGGTGCGCGAGGGCGACCGATCCTCGATCCTGGCGAGCAATCGCGCCTTTCGCCTGGCCCGGCTGGCCTGCCCCTATGACGACAAGCTGCTGTCGCCGACGCTGGACGCGCATGTGGCGCTGTTTCTCGAAACGAGCGACCTGCGCGCCGAGTTCGAATGGGCGATCGGCGATTCGATCAACGCGCGCTTCTTTCGGGTCACCGCCGCGCGGATGACGGCGGTCGTCGGCGACCGCTGCACGCTGAGCTTCGTCGACCATACGGGGCAGGAACGCAGCGAGCGCAACCTGCGCCGCGAGATGACCACCGACAGCCTGACGGGGTTGCCCAATCGCGAAGGCTATGGCGACCTGGTCGACGCGGTCGAGCAGCGCCGCGACCGCCATGCGGTGCTGGTGATCAACCTCCAGCGGTTCGGGCGCGTCAATGCCTGCCTGGGCGGCCTGGCGGGCGACGAGCTGCTGATAAGCGTCGCGCGGCGGATCAAGGGCGCGCTGCGCGCCCGCGACGGGCTGGCGCGGATCGGCGGGGACGAGTTCGCCGTGTTGCTGGAGATCGACGAGGAGCGCATCGAGGCCGAGCATGTCGCCCGGCGGATCGAACGCGCGCTCGTCGCGCCGTTCCGGCTGTCGGACTACCAGATCCGCGTGGACGTGGCGGTCGGGATCGCATTCGGCGCCGATCGCACCGATGGCGACGAGGATTGGGGCGACGAGCTGGTCCGCCACGCCCAGTTCGCGGCCAAGCGCGCCAAGATGAGCGGGCGCGTCGAAATCTATCAGGTCCAGGCCTTCACCGCGGCGCGGCGCCAGTTCGCGATGGAGACCCAACTGCGCCGGGCGGTCGAGCAGCGCACGCTTCGCCACGAATATCAGCCGATCTGCGACCTGGCGACGGGACGCGTAGTCGCCTTCGAGGCGCTGGCGCGCTGGACGGACGAGGAAGGCCGCGAGGTGTCGCCGGCGGACTTCATCCCCGTCGCGGAGGAATCGGGACTGATCGTCCCGCTCGGCCGCTGGGCGATCGAGGAGGCGACCCGGGCGCTGGCCGAATGGGACCGGCGGGCGGGCGGCGATTGCGGCGTTCAGGTCGCGGTCAATCTGTCGTCGATCCAGCTGCAGCGCGACCGGATCGTCACGCTGGTCGACCGGGCGCTGTCCGAAGCGGGGCTGTCGGGACAGCGGCTGAAGCTGGAGCTGACCGAATCGGCGCTGGTCGCCGATCCCGACCGGACTGCACGCCTGATGCGGGCGCTGAAGGAACTGGGCACGACGATCGCGATGGACGATTTCGGAACGGGTTATTCGAACCTGGCGCTGCTCCAGAAACTGCCCATCGACATCCTCAAGATCGACCGGAGCTTCATCACCGACATGCTCGCCGACCGGGACAAGGTGGCGCTGGTCCGCGCGATCCTGAGCCTCGCCCAGGCACTGGGGATGCGGACGGTCGCGGAGGGGGTCGAGGCCGGCGAGCTGGCGCAGACCCTGTCGGCGCTGGGCTGTCAGATGGGGCAGGGCTTTTTCTACGCCCGCCCGCTTTCCCCCGACGCGGCGTTCGCGATGATCGCGTCCTCCACCAGCTGATCGGGAAGTGCGGCGGGGAAGCCTTGGGCGATCCAGGCGGTCTCCAGCGCCCGGAGCGTCCGCGCGACATCCGGACCCTTGGCGAGACCGCGCGCGACGAGCGTGCCGCCGGTGACCGGCAGGCGCGGCGGCGTCCAGTTTCGCAGGTCGTCGATCGGCTGGTCCGCCAGCAGCAGGCGGTCGACCGCGCTCTCGATCCCCGCGCGCCAGGCGAGCCCGCGCGGACCCTCGTCGCCGATGCCGGTTCGCGCCGCGACGAGGCGCTTGCGGTCGGCGTTCGACAGTTTCAGCCGGGCGCCGACGCCATCGGCCGCCTCGGCGGGCAGTAGCGCGGCGAGCCTGCGGATCGCGTCGGGCGCGATGCGCGCGCGCGTTTCGGCCGCTTCGAGCCGGGCGAGCCGGTCGACCCCGTCCGGCGCGATCTCCGGCAGCACGGCGCGCAGGATCGCGTGATCGACCATCAGCCGGATCACCGCCACCGCGTCGCGCGCGACCAGGAGCTTGAGGAGTTCGGCCGCGATCCGCTCGCGCGACAAGGCCATCAGGTCGTTGGCGCGCGCGGCGCAGGCGGCGAGGCCGTCGCCGTCGACGGTGGTCCCGAAGCGCGCCTGGAAGCGGAAAAAGCGCAGGATGCGCAGATGATCCTCGGCGATGCGCCGATGCGGGTCGCCGATGAAGCGTACGCGACCGGCCGCGATATCGGTGCGGCCCCCATGATAGTCGAACACCTCGCCCGACAGCGGATCGGCATAAAGCGCGTTCATGGTGAAATCGCGCCGGGCCGCGTCCTCCCGCCAGTCGTCGCTGAACGCCACCACCGCGTGCCGCCCGTCGGTGGCGACGTCGCGGCGCAGCGTGGTGACCTCGACCGGGCCGGACGGCAGCACCGCCGTCACCGTACCGTGCGCGAGACCGGTGGGCACGGCGCGGATGCCGGCGGCGCGCAGCCGCTCGACGACCCGGTCGGGGGTGAGCCGGGTCGCGATGTCGACGTCGGAGACCTCCAGCCCCAGCAGCGTGTCGCGCACGGCCCCGCCGACGAAGCGCGCATCGCCCGCCGCCGCGCCGAGCACGGTCGTCAGCGCCGCCAGTCCCGCGCGCGCGCGCCAGGGGGCGGGCGGCAGGATCAGGTCCATCGCAGCCGCCGCGCGAGGTTGACGATCATCGCCGCGGTCGCGCCCCAGATGCGGCGTTCCCCCCAGGCGATCTCCCAATAATCGCGCCGCCGCCCGCGCCAGTCCATGTGCGCGCGGACATGATTGGCATGGTCGAGCAGGAAGCCGAGCGGGACCTCGAACACGCTCGCCACCTCCGCCTCGGCCGGGCGGAGCGCGAGATCCGGGGGGACGACGCCGATCACGGGCGTCACGTCGAAGCCCGTGACCGTCCGGTAGCGGTCGGCGGTGCCCGCCACCTGGACGCGCTCGCGGGGCAGGCCGATCTCCTCCTCCGCCTCGCGCAGGGCCGCCGCCACTGCGTCGCGGTCGCCGGGGTCGATGCGCCCGCCGGGAAAGGCGATCTGGCCCGCATGGGTGCGCAGGGACGCGGTGCGCTGGGTCAGGATCACGCCCGGCTCGGTCCGATCGGTCACGGGGACGAGCACGGCGGCGGGGATCGGCGTGTCGGGCGCCTGGCCGTCGAGGTCGCCACCATCCCCGGCCATGAGGTCGAGCCCGCCCGCATCGCGCGTGAGCGCGGCGCGCAGCCGATCGGCCAGCGTCATCCCTGCGCGGGCAGGGGAAAGAACGCGCCGTCGCTCCACACGCCCGGCACGTCGTCGTCGCCCGCGATCGCGCGGTCGGCGAGGTCGTAATAGACCGGGCGCGCGACCAGCGCCTCCAGGCCGGCGCGGACGGTGAGATAGGGGCGCAGGCCATCGCCCATGTCGTCGACGGCGAAGCGCAGGGGGTGGTCGGGGCCGGCGGTCACAAGATCGCCCGTGTTGAGCCGGAAGGCGAGCCGTGCCTCGGCTCCGTCGCCCTCCGCCTTCATCTCGACGGCGGTGAAGGGCGCGTCCTCGACGTCGATGTCGAGCTTTTCCACCGGCGTGACGAGCACGAAGCCGCCGTCCGGCTCGCGGCGGAGGATGGAGGAGAAGAGCCGCACCATCGTCTCGCGGCCGATCGGGGAGCCGTCGTGGAACCAGGTGCCGTCGCGTGCGATCCGCATCCCCGAATGACCGCAATGGGCGGGGTTCCACTTGTCGACCGGGGGCAGCTTGGCATCGGCGGCGAGCTGCGCGATCTGGCTGAGCGACAGTGAATGGAGGTCGGGCTGGTCGGGCATCGGCATGGACGGGGAGTTAGGCCGCGGCGGTGCGCGCGTCCAGAGCGGCGGCGTGCCCGCGGGGCCCGAGCCGCCCGGCGACGTCGGGGACCCCGTCGCCGCGCGCGAGCAGCCGCCGGGGCTCGACGGGGCCGGGCAGGCGCCAGCGCGCGGTACGATCGGCGGTGAAGCCGAAGAAGCGGCCATAATATTCCGGATCGCCGATCAGCATCATGGCCCGGTCGGCCCCTTGCCCCTCGGCCGCGGCGAGCGCCCGCGTCATCAGCGCGCGGCCGATACCCCCCTGTTGATGCGCCGGATCGACCGCGACGGGGCCGACCATGACGAGCGGACGGACCAGGCCGTCATCCCCCGCCAGCGCGATCGGCCAGCATTGCACCGTGCCGACCAGCACGCCCCGATCCACCGCGGCGACGCTGAGTTCCGGGATCGCCGCTGCCGCGCCGCGCACCTTATAGGCGGTGCGCGTGTGGCGATCGGGGCCGAATGCCCGGTCGAGAAGGTCTTCGACCGCGACCGGATCGACCTGGGCGAGGGGAAGGTGGTTCAACAAACGGGGTCCGATCGGTGAAAAGGGGCGCGGCCTAGCGGAGCGCGGGGGATCGGGGAAGGGGATCGCGCGACCCGCTGCGTCTGCTAAGGACGCCGGCATGAACGCCCCCCCGAACGACACATTGGAACTAGAGGTCCATGACATGGAGGTGCCGGTGCTGACCGGCATCTATTCGGAGGAGACGCATCTTCCCCAGCCGCTCCGCATCTCCGTGTCGGTCGCGCTCGACGCGCCGGGGCGGTTCGAGCCGGATACGCCCCTGTCGGCGTCGAAGAATTACCTGGACCTCAAACATGCCGCGACCGGCGCGTTGCCGCCCGGCGTCCATTTCACGCTGATCGAGGGGGTCGCCGACCATATCGCCGAAACGCTGTTCCTGCAGGACCGGCGCGTGCGGCGGGTGACGGTCAAGATCGTCAAGCTGGCGATCAGCGAGAATGGCGAGGCGATCGGCATCACCCTGGTGCGACACCGGCCGTGATCGATCGGCCGGCGAGCCTGAGGGTGGCGATCGGGCCGGGTGGCGACCTGGTCGCGCCGGTGCGATCGGCGGACGCGGAATCGGTGCTGGTGCTGATCGACCCGGCGCTCGACCCGCTGACGATGGCGCAGGCGCGAGCGGCCATCGGCCCCTTCGCGATCGAGCGCGCGCCGGGGACGCGGGTGAACGCGCTGCTCGCGGCGCCGGACGCCGACCCCGCCGATGTCGCGGCGGCCGCGCGCTTCCTGGAGGGCGCGCGGTCGACCACGGGTCAGCTGCTGGAGGTCACCGCGCGCGACCGGCCGCACGCGCCCAACCGGTCGAGCACGAACCGGTAATCCGCGCGCGCGCGGGCGGCGTCGGCCTCGGCCAGCTGCGCGGTCGCCGCCTCGGGCAGCGCGGACGGCAGGCCGCAGGCGAGCCGATACCAGAGGAGCGTGTCGCGCGCGGGCGGTTCGGCGGCTTCGTCGACGATCTCCGACAGCGCGACCGACCAGCGAACGGCCTCGCCCGGGCGGCGGAGAACGGAAAGCGAAACGGGCTTGGCATCGGCGGTGCGCAGGAAGATCTGCGTCTCGCCCTCCCCCGGCAGCGCGCCGGGGACGTGAAAGGCGCCGCCCACCCCGGCGATCGCGGGCGGGGCGTCGCCCGCGACCAGCTCGCGCGCGATCCGGCGAACGCGGGCGTCGGTCGCCGGGGTCCAGGCGATCTGCGCATCGGGGGCGGCGAGCTGGAGCTGGGTCGGGCTGCCCGGCACGGGGCGCGCGAAGACGAGCACACGCTGCTTCCTGAGCTTGGGCACGCGCCCGCGCGCGTCGAGCGGCAGGTCGAGCAGATAGCCGATCCGCGGCGGCAGCCCGCCCGGCCCACGGATCAACGCCGCCGCGTCGACCTCGACATAAAGCCGCGCCGCGCCGGGCGCCAGGCCGGGCGCCTCCGCCGGCTTGATCCGCGCGGTGGAGCGGATCGTGGCGTCAATGATCACCGGACTGGCGAGCACGAGATCGGCGAGATCGGCATAGGGCAGGGCGCCCTGCTCGCCGGCGGCGACGGTCGCGGGAACGGGCTGTTGCGCCGTCGCGGGACAGGCCAGCGCCAGCAGCAACGCGATCGGGAGCGGGCGGCGAAGAACAGGCGGAGCGATCTGCATCCGCGCGCCGCTACGCCATTCGTTCTGAATGTTACAGAAACAAAAGCGGATTCCGCGGATTGGTGCTTTGTTGCGCCCGACAAAGCATTTGCACGGTCGTTAGCCTCCCGTTAGGACATGGGGCGACCGTGCAGGGATTTTGGCCCGTTGCAGCGGTAACCGGCGCGACGCTACGGCAGCGTGAACCGGAATTATAAAGGAGTGACGTTGCCGAATGGCCTATGCCGACCAAAAAGCGTCATCGGGCAAGATCATCGCGATGATTATCGTCGCGGTCATCCACGCGGCCCTTGGCTACGCTCTCGTCACCGGCCTCGCGTACAAGTACGTCAAGGCGGCGACCGAGAAGCTGAACACGTTCGACGTGGAAGAGCCGCCACCCCCGCCGCCGCCCGAGGAGCCCCCGCCCCCGCCGCCGGAGCAGCCCGACCTGCAGCCGCCCCCCGTGGTGTCGCCGCCGCCGATCGTGCGCAATCCGAACCCGCCGCCCGTGGTGATATCCTCGGTGCCGACCCCGCCGCCGGTCTATATCCCGACGCCGATCGCCGCACCGCCCGCCCCGCCGGCTCCCGCACCCGCCCCGCCGGCTCCGCCGCGCGTGTCGCAGCGCGCTTCCGCAAAGGGCGATCCGAATCGGTATTTCAGCTCGGACAATTATCCACCGGCGGCATTGAGGGCCGAGGCCGAGGGCCGTGTCGCCGCGCGGATCACGATCGGGCCGAACGGACGTGTGACCGATTGCGTGGTGACGTCGTCGAGCGGTAATGCCGATCTGGACAGGGCCACGTGCTCCGGCGCGAGACGCGTTCAGTACAGCGCCGCCCGCGATGACAGCGGTAACCCGATAAGCTCCACCAGTTCGGTGGCAGTTCGTTGGACGATGCCCAGAGACTGACGTCCCGTTCCGATTTCACCCCGATAAAACCTGATCCAAGAAGGATAGATAAACGATGCTGACCACCATCCTCGCCGCCGGCGGCGCCGCCGCCACCGGCGAATCCCCCTACGGCCTGTCGGCCGCGCTGCGCGAAGGCGGCCTGATCTCCCAGTCCGTGTTCGCCATCCTGGTGATCATGTCCGTGGTCTCGTTCTACATTCTCTTCTCCAAGCTGTTCGAGCAGCAGAAGATCATGAACCAGGCCAAGCGCGTGCGTCAGGCCTTCTGGCAGTCCAACTCGCTCCGCGAGGGTTCGGCCAAGCTCGAGAAGAACTCCGCCTACAAGCAGCTCGTCGACGACGGCCTGATGGCGCAGGAGCAGCATACCCGCCTGACCGATCCGGTCGAGGCGCATGACTGGCTCCACGGCTCACTTGCGCGGTCGGAAGCGTCGATCAACTCCAAGCTCGGCTCGGGCCTGGCGTTCCTCGCGACGGTGGGCGCGACGGCCCCCTTCATCGGGCTGTTCGGCACCGTCATCGGCATCTACCGCGCGCTGATCAAGATCGGCTCGTCTGGCCAGGCGTCGATCGACGCGGTCGCCGGTCCGGTCGGCGAGGCGCTGATCATGACCGCGCTCGGCCTGGTCGTCGCGGTGCCCGCGGTGCTCGCCTATAACTGGCTCCAGCGCCGCAACAAGGCGATCGCGGAGGAGCTGTCGTCCTTCTCGAACGACGTGCTCGGCTTCCTGGCGTCGAACGGCGCGGTGCGTCCGACGACCGTCAAGGCGGCCACCGCCGCGGCCGGCTCCACGGCACGTCCCGCGACCGGCGCGGCCGGCACGCCGGGCACGACGACCGCGGGCCAGACCGGCGGCGTCCAGCATCGCTCGTAAGTTCGAATCGGGCGGGGCCGTCGCGGTGACGGCCCCGTCAACCTGGCCGGCGGATCAGGACGCCGCGCCGAATATCGTTAGGATGACACGCCCATGTCGATGAGCGTTGGTGGCGACTCCACCGAAGACAAACCACTGTCGGACATCAACACCACGCCGCTGGTCGACGTGATGCTGGTTCTCCTGATCATCTTCCTGATCGCGATCCCGGTCGTGCTGCAGACGGTGCCGTTGAAGCTGCCGGCGGTGCGCTTCGACCCGACCCAGACCAAGCCGGAGAACGTGTCGCTGTCGATCTCGACCGCGCCCGACGGGACCTGCGCCGTCTATTGGAACACCAGCCGGGTCGGCCACCAGGAGCTGGAGGACCGCGCGGTCGCCAAGCTCAAGGCGGAGATCGCGCGGCAGGGCGGCGTCGGCAACCCCGCGCTCGAGCTGCCCGAGGCGCATATCCGCGGCGACGTGAACGTGCCGTGGCAGTGCGTGGGCGGCGCGATCTACACCATGCAGCGCGCCGGTTTCGCCAAGGTCGGCTTCATCTCCGAACCGCCTCCCGGCGGCGCGGTGGTGCGTACCTAAGATCGTTATACCCAAGTCCGTGAGTCAGGAGTATCTGAAATGTCGATGAGCGGTGGCACCGAGGACGGTGAACCCATGATGGAGATGAACACGACGCCGTTGATCGACGTCATGCTCGTGCTGCTGATCATGTTCATCATCACGATTCCGATCCAGACCCATGCCGTGAAGGTCGACCTGCCGCAGGGCGGTGAGCCGAACATAGTCGATACGCAGAAGAACAAGATTACGATAAATCCCGCTGGCTTGGTCGCTTGGAATAACGTCCCTGTTAATGACGTGACGTTGCGTCAGTTTCTCGATCAGTCGGCAGCAGTAACCCCCGAGCCGGAGTTGCAATTTCAACCTGATCCGAAGGCGCGGTACGACGTGGTCGATCAGACGCTGGCGGTCATTAAGCGTTCGAACATCACTAAGCTCGGGTTTGTCGGCAACGAGCAGTATTACCGTGACTTCTGATCTGCATAGGGTCGAGGCTAGTATTCAGGAGCATATGCAATGTCGATGAGCGGTGGCACCGAGGACGGTGAACCCATGATGGAAATGAACACGACGCCGTTGATCGACGTCATGCTCGTGCTCCTCATCATGTTCATCATCACCATCCCGATCCAGACCCATGCGGTGAAGGTCGACCTGCCGGTCAACGATCCGAACCAGCAGCAACCGCCGGTCGATCCGCAGAAGAACAAGATCACGATCGATCCGGCCGGGCTGATCGCCTGGAACAACGTGCCCGTTAACGAGGTCACGCTGCGCCAGTATCTCGACCAGTCGGCGACGATCGTGCCCGAGCCGGAGTTGCAGTTCCAGCCCGACCCCAAGGCGCGCTACGAGGTCGTCGACCAGACGCTGGCGGTGATCAAGCGGTCGAACATCAGCAAGCTCGGCTTTGTCGGCAACGAGCAATATTACCGCGATTTCTGATCCGATCGGGATCGGGCGACGGGCATGGGGCGGTCCTTCGGGGCCGCCCTTTTTCGTGTCCGCGCGACCCGATCCGGTCGGGATTTCACGCGTTTCGAACCGGGAGAGTCCGACAGCATGGCACAGCCCCGGCCAGGGTCGAGGCTCATCGTCCACCGCGCCGATTCGGTATGCCGATCCCGCTTGCACCGTTGTCACCTTCGCGTCATACAGATGTCATAACTCTGTAATGAAAGGACAGGCAAATGCGTGGACACTTTGTTTTGGCGGCGATGGCGATGGCGATGGCGACGACGACCATGGCCGCGCCGCTCCATGCCAAGGATCGCACGGGCTATCGCGCGATCGCCGCCGGCGACTTCGCCGCTGCGGAACGGACGCTGGTCGCCGAACGACGTATCTTCCCGAACCGGCCCGAGCTGATGCTCAACCTCGCCGCCGTCTATAGCCGCACCGGCCGTGTCGCCGAAGCGAGCGCGCTCTATGCGCAGGTGCTCGCGCGCCCCGCGACGATGCTGGATCTGCCATCGGGCCACGAGGTGTCCTCGCACAGCCTGGCGACGACGGCGCTGGCATCGCTCCCGAGCAACGTGGCGATCGCGTCGCGCTGAACCCCGGTCCCGGTCGCCTCGGTCCAGGCCGGGAATCCCGGCCTGCCGGGCGCTTTCTAGACTGGATCGACATCCGTTCGAGCTACAAGGCGGTCATGATCGTCGATCGGATGTTCACGCGAAGGCGCGAAGGAAGTCGGTTCGCGCGGAGGACGCGGAGATTTCCCGTCCGGCGTATGCGGCCGCCCGGACTCCTTCTTCGCGCCTTCGCGTGAACCTCGCCAAGACGCCACGCCGAATGTCGACCTCGCCCTAGAGGCGCGGCGGGGTGACGCCGGTCTGGCGCATATATTTGCCGGCGCGGTCGGCATAGCTGACCTCGCAGGGCTCGTTCCCGGCCAGGAACAGGAACTGGCACGCGCCCTCATTGGCGTAGATGCGGGCGGGCAGCGGCGTGGTGTTCGAGAATTCCAGCGTCACATGCCCCTCCCAACCGGGTTCGAGCGGGGTGACGTTGACGATGATCCCGCACCGGGCATAGGTCGACTTGCCCAGGCAGATGACGAGCACGTCGCGGGGTATGCGGAAATATTCCACCGTCCGCGCGAGCGCGAAGCTGTTGGGCGGGATGACGCAGATATCGGTCTTGCGGTCGACGAAGCTGTTCGCGGCGAAGTCCTTGGGATCGACCACCGCCGAGTCGACATTGGTGAAGATCTTGAACTCGTCGGCGACCCGCGCGTCATAGCCGTAGGAACTAAGGCCATAGCTGATGCACCCGTCGCGCCGCTGACTCTCGACAAAGGGTTCGATCATGCGGTGCGCGAGCGCCTGCTCGCGGATCCAGCGATCGGATTGGACGGACATGGTGACGCTCCCCTCGCTGCCGTCTTCGCCCGAACGCTTCGGGGCGGCAAGGGGCATTGACGGCGGCGCGGCCGGGGCGGACGATCAGCTCTTTGGGACGGGAGAGCCGATGCGCGCCGAGGTCCATGCCGTATCGCGATCCGGCGTCCATGAGTTCTCGAAGCGGCCGGCGGCGGCCATCACGCTGCTCGCCGGCCTGGGGGCCGAGGGCGACGCGCATCTGGGTGTGACGGTCCGGCACCGGTCGCGTGTCAGGGCCGATCCGACCCAGCCGAACCTGCGCCAGGTCCATCTGATCCACGCCGAACTGTTCGACGAACTCGCGGCCAAGGGCTTCGCGATCACGCCCGGCGAGCTGGGCGAGAATGTCACCACGCGCGGGGTGGACCTGCTGGGGCTGCCGCGCGGAACGCGGCTTCGGCTGGGCGCGGCGGCGGTGGTGGAGGTGACCGGGCTCCGCAATCCCTGCGCGCAGATCGAGCGGCATCGCCCGGGGCTGCTCGCCGCGGTGCTCGACCGGACGCCCGAAGGCGCGCTGGTCCGCAAGGCCGGGGTGATGGCGATCGTGATCGCAGGCGGCGCGGTGCGCTCGGGCGACGGAATCGGAGTCGACCTGCCGCCGCCACCCCATGAGCCATTGGTGCCGGTGTGATCCCGATCGCGGCGTGCGCGTCGTGATCCCGTCGAGGCGTGCGGCGGTCCAGATCGCTTACGTGCTCCGGCGCCGGTCATTGCGGCTGCTCCGCTGGTCCAGTCGCGGGGTCAAGGTGGCGGCGTTCGACCGGGCGGGCGCGTCGCTGCTGGTCCGCAACGGCTATGGGCGGAGCGATCACTGGGTCCTGCCCGGTGGCGGGGTCGGGCGGCGCGAGACGCCGGAGGTGCGGCGGATCGCGGAGCTGTGCGGCGAGCGCGCCCTTGACGGGGAATGGTGACCGGCTTGCCGGGGGTCAGAGCCCCAGATCGGCGGGGCCGAAGCTGTGGGGGAGCAGCGCGGACAGGCGGTGCGCCTCGATCCGGTCGCCGGTGATGCCGCCGCACCACACGTCCAGATCGCGCCCGCCCAGCTGCGCGGCTTCGTTCAGCACCTGGCGGCAGCGACCGCAGGGGCGGACGGGGTCGGTGCCCTGCGCCGCGCTCCCTGCGTCCATCATGCCGCCCACCACGCCGATCGCGACGATGTCGGCGAGGCGGCCGGCCGCGCTGGCGGTGGCGATCGCGACGGTCTCCGCGCAGAGCGACAGACCGTAGCTGGCGTTTTCGACATTGGCGCCCATGACGATCGTCCCGTCGGTCAACAACGCCGCCGCGCCGACGGCGAAGCGCGAATAGGGGGCGTGCGCGTGGCGAGCGGCCTGACGGGCCGCGGCGATGAGACGGTCGCGGGTCTCTGGGTCGGTCATGGTCATCCCCGGATGTGGAGCACGCAGATAAGCGTGAAGAGGCGGCGCGCGGTGTCGAAGTCGACCTCGATCTTGCCAGCCAGCCGCTCGCGGAGCAGCTCGGCCGCCTCGTTGTGGAGCGCGCGCCTGGCCATGTCGACCGTCTCGATCTGTTGCGGGGTCGAGGCGCGGATCGCCTGGTAATAGCTGTCGCAGATCGCGAAATAGTCGCGGATCGGGCGGCGGAAGCGGCCTAGCGCGAGCACGAGGGTCTCGAGCAGCGTGTCGTCCTCGCGCTTGATGTGGAGCGCGAGCCGGCCTTCCTCCACCGACAGCGCGATGCGGTAAGGGCCGGCATAGCCGTCGGGATAGGCGCGCGCGGGGGCGAAGTGATTGCCCTCGATCAGGTCGAAGATCGCGATGCGGCGTTCCTGCTCGACATCGGCCGACCGCCACAGGATCGTGCGCTCGTCGAGCGACACGTCGATGATGCGCGGATCGGCCATGTTGTCGCCTTAAGGGCACGGCGCGAGGTTATCCACGCTTTCCAGGCAGTGCAGCTTGAGTGACGCGGCGGGGTCGGCCAGACGGGCGGGCATGGCAACGCTCGTATTCCCGACTCCGACCCCCGCCCCCGAACCCCAGCAGCTGCCCCGCAACGTCGAGGCGGAGGCGGCGATGCTGGGCGCGATGATGATCGACAACCGGCTGGCCGACGACCTTATTGACCGGCTGGAGCCCGCGCATTTTTTCGAGCCGCTCCATGGTCGCATTTTCGCCGCGATCAAGACGCTGCGCGCGAACGACATGCTGGCGACGCCGGTGACGCTCAGGCCCATGTTCGACGCAGACGAGGGGATGAAGGAGCTGGGCGGCCCCGCCTATCTGGCGAGCCTGACCGGATCGGGCGCGGGGCTGATCGGCGCGCGGCAGTTCGCGACGCAGATCTACGATCTGGCGATGCTGCGCGCGCTGGTGACGGTGGGCCGCACCCTCGTCGACCGGGCGATGGACACGTCGGAAGAGGTCAATCCGCGCGGGCAGATCGAGCTGGCGGAAGAGGAACTGTTCAAGGTCGCGGCCGATGGCGGCGCCGAGAACGCGGTCAAGTCCTTTGCCCAGGCGACGACGATGGCGGTCAAGATGGCCGAGCGCGCGCTCAATTCGGGCGGCAACCTGTCGGGCGTGACGACGGGGCTCGATTCGATCAACGCCAAGATCGGCGGGATGCATCATTCCGACCTGATGATCCTGGCCGGGCGTCCGGGCATGGGCAAGACGGCGCTGGCGACCAACATCGCCTTCAACGCGGCCCGGCGCTGGATGCAGGACATGCGCGACGGCATCGCGCCCGCCGACTCGGTCGGCGCCAAGGTCGCCTTCTTCTCGCTGGAGATGAGCGCGGACCAGCTGGCGACGCGCATCCTGGCCGAACAGTCGAAGATCAGCTCCGAATCCTTGCGCATGGGCAAGATCTCCAAGGCGGAGTTCGGGCAGCTGGCGGCCGCGGCGGCGGAGCTGGAGAATCTGCCGCTCTACATCGACGATACGGGCGGCCTGTCGATCGGGGCGCTGCACACGCGCGTCCGGCGGCTCCAGCGGCGGCACAATAACGAGATCGGGCTGGTCGTCGTCGATTATCTCCAGCTGCTGACGGGCGGCGGCAAGGGGTCGGCGGAGAACCGGGTGCAGGAGATTTCGGAGATCAGCCGCGGCCTGAAGACCCTGGCCAAGGACCTGAACGTACCGGTGCTGGCGCTGTCGCAGCTCAGCCGCGCGGTCGAGCAGCGCGAGGACAAGCGGCCCCAGCTGTCCGACCTGCGCGAATCGGGGTCGATCGAGCAGGACGCGGACATGGTGTGGTTCGTCTACCGCGAGGATTATTATGTCGCCGCCAAGGAACCCAAGCGGCCGAGCGAGGGCGATGACGGGCGGACCTTCGACGACCATGCGAAATGGGCGGCGGACATGGAGCGGGTCTATGGCCTCGCCGAGCTGATCGTCGCCAAGCAGCGCCACGGCGCGACGGGCAAGGTGACGCTGAAGTTCGACCCGATGTTCACGCGCTTCTCGGACTATGCGGGATATTGAAGCCGGATAGGCTCTCGGCCGCTATCACTCACCCGAGCGGGCGAGCGCTTTCCTCCCCGAGCCCGGCTCGGGGAGGATCGCGAAGGGCTCAGTAGGCGGCCGTCGTCGTGCCCGTGCGGGCGTTGGACGAGTTGTGGCCGCCATTGTCCCGCAGGATACGCTCGACCATCGAGGCGTCGGCCGTGCCGCCATGCGTGTCGATCGACACGAAGGTGCCGCCGCGGCCGATATGGTCGGAATAATAGGCCGTATCTTCCTTGGAAACGCCATGCTTGTTGAGCATCTCGTTCAGCCCGCCCGCGGCCGCGCCGAGCGCGCCGCCGATGATCGCCGCTTCGGGAGCGGCCGAGGCGGCGATGGCGCCGAGCGCCGCGAGCGGGCCGACGCCGGGAATGGCGAGCGCGGCGACGCCGAGCCCCGCGCCGAGCGCGCCGCCGCCAAGCAGGCCGCGGATGATGCTGCCATGGGCGTGGTGCGTTTCGCCGGTGCCGCTGGTCTCGGTGGTCTTGCCGTCATGCTTGACGATGATCGACAGCGCGCGGTCGGGAATGCCCGAGGCGCGCAGATCGGCCAACGCGCGGTCGGCTTCGGCTTCGGTGTCGAAGACGGCGGAAACATGGGTCATAATCGGCTCTCCATTGCGGCCCGGATCGTCGGGTCTGGCGGGAGAACGGCGGGGGCGGAGCAGTGTTCCCGCTCGTCCGAACAGGACGATCGGCGTCTCGTCGGTACGGACAGGGGCTTTCAAGACGGCATTGCCACGCCCGCGTCCCGCGCTATCATCCGGGAAAAAGGGGTCGGCGATGCGGGGATGGTTGCTTGCGGCAGGATGGGCAGCCGCGTCGTCGACGGCGGCCGTCGCAGCGGAGCCGTCATCGCGCGGGATCGTCTACGCCCCGGCGCCGGGCTGGGTCGTCGCCGCACCCGTGCCGACGACCAGTGCGACGCCGCCGGGGATGCCGCTGCGGGTGATCTATGCCGATACACAGGTGCGGCTGGGCGCGGATGCGGACGAAACCCATACCGCCTACCGCGTGAAGCTGCTCGCGCCGGAAGCATTGCCGCTGGGCAATGTCACCTTGGAATGGAGTCCCGCCACCGACCGCGTAACGGTTCACGCGCTCAGGATCCTGCGCGAGGGACAGGTGATCGACGTGCTCGCCGGGCAGAAGTTCGACGTGATCCAACGCGAGAACAATCTCGAACGCTCGATGCTCGACGGAGCGCTGACCGCGACGTTGCAGGCGCCGGGGCTCAGAGTCGGGGATGAGCTGGAATTCGCGGTGACGGTTCGGAGGCGCGATGCCAATCTGGGCGGACTGTCGCAAGGCTTCACTCAGCTTCCGCCGAGCGGTGTGCTGGGGTCGTATCGGCTACGGTTCCTGTCGCCCAAGGACCGGGGCGTCCGGTGGCGGGCGACGGCGGACCTCGTCGCGCCTAGCGTCGCGGTTCGCGGTACGGAGGAGGAGCGTGTCTATGAACTGAGGGACCCGCAATCGGTCATCCCGGCCGAGGGAGCCCCCGCGCGCTTCGCGCTGCACCGGACGTTGCAATATTCCACGATGGCCGATTGGGCGGCGGTGTCCCGCCAGCTCTGGCCGATGTTCGACGCGGCCTCGAGGCTGAAGGCCGGGTCGCCGCTCCATGCGGAGATCGATCGGATCGCCAGGGCATCGACCGAGCCGACCGCGCGGGTCGAGGCGGCGCTGCGGCTGGTGCAGGAGCAGATACGCTATGTCTATGTCGGGCTGGACGGCGCCAATTACCGTCCGGCCAGCGCCGACGACAGTTGGACGCGACGGTTCGGCGATTGCAAGGCCAAAACGGTGCTGCTGGTCGCGGTGCTTCGCGGGCTGGGGATTCCGGCCGAGGCAGTGCTGGTCAATTCGGCCGGTGGCGATGGTCTCGACCAGCGTCTGGCGATGCCGGGCGTGTTCGATCATGTCGTCGTCCGGGCCACGGTGGACGGCCGGTCATATTGGCTTGACGGGACCCGGCTCGGCGATCGTCGGCTGGCGACCTTGCCGGCGCCCGGGTTTCGTTGGGGACTGCCGCTACGCGCCGCCGCCGCCGAGCTGGAAGCGGTCGAACCGGTCGCCCCGACCGTGCCGCTGGCGGTCATGGAGCTGGAGGTCGACGCGAGCGCGGGATATGCCGTGCCCGCCAAGGTCGCGGTCCGCCATATCATACGGGGCGATGAGGCGCAGGCCATCCGCGCCCGGCTCGTCAGCCTGACGGCGGCCGATGCCGATCGCGCCCAAAGAGCCTATTGGCGCGAGCAGGAGAATTGGGTCGAGCCGAGCCGGACGACGTGGCGCTATGACGAAGATGGCGGCGTCGTGGTGCTGAGCCTGAGCGGCGAAGGCAAGCCGAGCTGGGAGGGCGACGACAAGGAGGGCCGATCGCTCGACATCCTCGGGGCGGGGTTCACGCCCCCGGCTCCGCTCAAGCGACCCAAGGAGCAGGATCAGACGATCCCCTGGGCGACCGACTTTCCGCGCTTCCGCTGCTGGGCGACCACGATCAGGCTTCCGGCGAACGGCCCGAAGCGGCGTTGGAGCGTCGCGGCCAAGCCGGTCGACCGGCAGCTGGGCGGAGTGGATTATTGGCGGCAGGCATGGCTCGACGGCAATGTGGTGCGGACGGTCATGAGCCGCCGCACGTACCGGCCCGAGATCAGCGCCATCGAAGCAGGCCAGTTGAACGAGGCCTTGGCCGGGTTCGACAACAACATATCGCGCGTGTTCGAAGTCGCGGCCGGCGACGACGTGACCAAGCCGACAGCGGCGGCGGCGTTCCTCGCCAGGCCGATTGACTGGAGCAGTTCCGAGGCGCCATGCCTCGCGCCGGAGCGTCGCCGCACCGGATCCCACACCGTAAGGGCGGGAAGCTAGAAGATCGGGTCTTCGCCCGGCGTGTTGGCGACGTGGATGCCGCATTCGACCTTGTCCCAGCCCCGCCAACGGCCGGCGCGGGGGTCCTCGCCGGGCTGGACCTTCGAGGTGCAGGGTGCGCAGCCGATGGACGGATAGCCTTGGGCCTCCAGCGGATGGCGGGGGAGCTCGGCGTCGGCGAAATAGGCGTCGAGATCGGCCTTGGACCAGCTCGCCAGCGGGTTGATCTTGAGGCGGCCGGCCTCCGCCTCGAAGCGGGGAAGGGCACGGCGGGTGCCGGACTGGAAACCCTTGCGACCGCTGATCCAGGCGCCGAACGGCGCAAGCGCACGGCCGAGCGGTTCGACCTTGCGGACCTCGCAGCAGCCGTCCGGATCGTAGGACCAGCGCAGGCCCGTCGCGTCCTTTGCCGCCAGCAGGCGCGGATCGGGGCGGTAGACGCGCAGGTCGGTGAGGCCCAGCCGCTCGGACAGCGCGTCGCGGTAAGCCAGCGTCTCGCCGAAGATCTTCTGGGTGTTGGTGAAGATGACGGGCGTGTCGCGGTCGACCGCCGCGATCATGTGGAGCAGCACCGCCGACTCCGCGCCGAAGGAGGACACGGCGGCGATCCGACCCTTGAGCTCGCCCGTCAGCAGGTCGGCGAGCATGGCGGGGGCGGGGACGCCCGCGAAGCGTTCCTCGAACAGGGCCGCGTCGTCAGGGGTATAGACGCGGCCGGTGTCGATCCAGTCGAGCGCGCGCGCGGCACTAGCCATGACGCGATCTCCAGACCGGGACGGCCGCGTCGGCGGCGGGCTGATAATGGTGATCGTAGCGCGCCAGCGCACGCGTCAGGGCGGCGGCGTCGAGCTCCGCTTCGGGCGCGAAGCTGTCAAAGCCGCAGCGGCGCATGAAGGGAAGCTGGTCGACGAGCACGTCGCCCGCCGCGCGGAGCTCGCCCCGGTAGCCGCCCTCGCGCAGGATGCGCGCGGCGGAATAGCCGCGACCGTCGCGAAAGCTGGGGAAGCTTACCTCAACGAGCGCGAGCTGCTCCAGGAACGGCAGCAGCGCGCGCGCATCGTCGCCCGCCTCCAGCCGGACGGCGGTGGCGTTGGTCTGGCCGGCGACGAAGGAGTCGAGCGTGACGGCGGGCTCGTCATGCGGTTCGTCGTCGCGGAAGCGGAGCAGGGGCTCGCCGCCGATATCCGTCTGTTCGGCGTCATCCATAGATGGCCTCCTTGAACGGCTCCATGCCGAGGCGGCGATAGGTGTCGAGGAAGCGCTCACCTTCCGTGCGGACGGCGAGATATTTGTCGGTGACGCGCTCGACCGCATCGACGACGCCGTCCTCCGAGAAGCCCGGACCGGTGATCTTGGCGAGCGAGACGTCCTCTGCGCCCGACCCGCCGAGCGAGAGCTGGTAGTTTTCGGTGCCTTTCTTGTCGACGCCAAGGATGCCGATATGGCCGGCATGGTGATGGCCGCAGGCGTTGATGCAGCCGCTGATCTTGAGCTTCAACTCGCCCAGGTCGCGCTGGCGTTCGGGGCTGGTGAAACGGGCTTGGATCTTCTGCGCGACGGGGATGGAGCGGGCATTGGCAAGGCTGCAATAATCCAGGCCGGGGCAGGCGATGATATCGGTGATGAGGTCGAGATTGGGCTCAGCCAGCCCCGCCGCCGACAATCGCCGCCAAACCGCGTGGAGATCGGCCTGGCGGACATGGGGCAGGACGATGTTCTGCGCATGGGTGACGCGAAGCTCGTCATGGCTGTAGCGCTCGGCGAGGTCGGCCATGAGGTCGATCTGCTCCGCCGTCGCGTCGCCGGGGATGCCGCCCACGGGTTTCAGGCTGATGTTGACGATCGCATGGCCGCGCCGCTTGTGCTCGCGGACATTCTGGTCGAGCCAGACGGCGAAATCGGGATCGGACCGGTCGACCCCCTGGGGCGCGTCCGCCGCGTAGGGCGGGGCTAAGAACATGGCGGTGATGCGGTCGAACTCGGCCTGGGGAGGGTCGATGCCGAGCGCCTTGACCGCGACGAACTCCTCCTCGACCTGGGCGCGGTACGCGTCGGCGCCGATCTCGTGGACGAGGATCTTGATCCGCGCCTTGTAGATGTTGTCGCGGCGGCCGTAGCGATTATAGACGCGCAGGCACGCTTCGAGATAGCTGAGCAGGTCGTCGGCACCGACGAAGTCGCGGATCTCGGGGGCGATCATCGGGGTACGGCCCATGCCGCCGCCGACGAAGACGCGGCCGCCGAGCCGGCCGTCGCGCTCGACCAGCTGGATGCCGATATCGTGGAGGCGCATCGCCGCGCGGTCCTCGTCGGCGCCGATCACCGCGATCTTGAACTTGCGCGGCAGGTAGCTGAATTCGGGGTGAAAGGTCGACCATTGGCGCAGCAGCTCGGCCCAGGGACGCGGGTCGGCGACCTCGTCGGCGGCGGCGCCGGCGTACTGGTCGGCGGAGATGTTGCGGATGCAATTGCCGCTCGTCTGGATCGCGTGCATCTCCACGGTCGCGAGATCGGCGAGGATGTCGGGGGCGTCGGCCAGCTTGATCCAGTTATACTGGATGTTCTGGCGGGTAGTGAAATGGCCGTAGCCGCGGTCGTATTTGCGCGCGATATGCGCGAGCATTCGCATCTGACGGCTGTCAAGCGTACCATAGGGGATCGCGACACGCAGCATATAGGCGTGGAGCTGGAGATAGAGGCCGTTCATCAGCCGCAGCGGCTTGAACTGGTCCTCGGTGATCTGCCCGGCCAGTCGGCGCTGCACCTGGTTGCGGAACTCGTCCACGCGGGCATCGACGATCGACTGGTCGTATTGGTCGTATTTGTACATGGTTCAGATCACCCAGGAGCCGGCGGTCGGGTCGGCGGGTTTCAGCGTCAGGTCGGGGCGGACGGTGGGGCCGAGCGCGCGGATGCGGTCCTTGATGTGCGCAGGGCGCGGGCCGTCGGCGGTGAGCGTCGCGTCGATCACATAGGGACCGTTGACGCGCCGGGCGCCTTCCTCGGTGCTCGCGATCGCCTCGCCGCCCGCACCCACGTCGCAGGCCTCCTCGACATGGCGCGACCAGGTCTGGCCGGTCCACCAGATCACGTCGCCGGTGGGCAGGTCGTTGCCGGTCAGGAGCTTCATGCCACGCCTTCCGCGATGCGCGCCCAGCGCGCGAGCTTGTCCTGGGCGTCGGACAGGGTGACGACCTCGCCCACGACGATGATCGCCGGGCTCCGAACCGACTCGCGCGCGACCATCGGGCCGAGATCGGCGAGCAGGGTCTGGAGCGCGCGGCTGCCGTCGAGCGTGCCGCGTTCGAGCACCGCGACGGGCATGTCGGGGGCGACACCGTCGGCGATCAGCTTGTCGGCGATGTCGGCGGCGGTCGCGACGCCCATATAGATGACGAGGGTGCGGCCCTGGCCCGCCAGCCCCGACCAGTCCTGGTCGGCCAGCCCCTTGCACTGGCCGGCGACGAAGCTGACCGCCGAACTATGGTCGCGGTGGGTCAGCGGCAGCATCGCCTCCGCCGCGCAGCCGAGCGCGGCCGAGACGCCTGGGATGACCTCGACCGGCAGGCCGGCGGCGCGGACCGCCTCGACCTCCTCGCCGCCGCGCCCGAAGATGAAGGGATCGCCGCCCTTCAGCCGCACCACGATCGCGCCCGTGCGGACATGGGCGACGATCAGCGCGTTGATCGCGTCCTGCGGCAGGGTGTGCCGCGCGCGCCGCTTCGCCACCGAGATGCGCTGCGCTTCGGGTGGCGCGAGGTCGAGGACGCGGGGATCGATCAGTCCGTCATGGACCACCACGTCGGCGCGGGCCAGCGCCTCCACCGCGCGGACGGTGAGCAGGCCGGGGTCGCCCGGACCGGCACCCACCAGGATCACGCGCCCACGCGCGTCGGGATCGAGAAGCGTCGCCATGGCTGGGCAGATGGGCGGTGCGGGCTTGTGCGGCAATGCAGCGATGCTTTGCGCGGGGCTAGATCAGGTTTCGCCTAGTGCTTGGCGTCGTGCTTATTGGGACGGACAAAGTGGATCGCCCCGGCGATGATCGCGCCGACGATCAGGCCCAATATCCCGTCCGCCAACGTCTTGACGAACCAGCCGAAAAAGCCGCCGGCAAACGGCGCGGCGTTCCGAACCGTCTCCGCCCAGCCGTCGATGACGTGTTCGGGTCCCGCGAAGCCCAGGCCGGCCAGGCCGTGAACGAGGATCTGGCCGCCGACCCAGATCATCGCGGCGGTGCCCACCACCGACAACAGGCTCATCATCTTGGGCACCCCCAGCACCAGTCCGCGCCCAAAGGCGCGCACCGCGCCGGGACCGCGCGTCGACAGATGAAGCCCGATATCGTCCGCCTTCACGATCAGGCCGACCAGGCCGTAGACGCCGGCGGTGATGCCGATCGCCACAACGGTGAGCACGATCGCCTGGGTCAGGATGGGCGAGGTGGCGACATCGGCGAGCGCGATCGCCATGATCTCGGCGGACAGAATGAAGTCGGTACGGATCGCGCCGGCGACCTTGGTGTTCTCCAGCTCGGTCGAGTCGAGCGCGAGGTCCTCCGTCACGTCGTGATGCCCCCCGCCGAATGCTTCGAGCACCTTTTCCGCGCCCTCGAAGCACAGGAAGGCGCCGCCGAGCATCAGCAGCGGCGTGACGGCCCAGGGAGCGAAGGCGCTGAGCAGCAGCGCCGCCGGGAGCAGGATCAGCAGCTTGTTGCGGAGCGAGCCCTTGGCGATCCGCCAGATGATCGGCAGCTCGCGCTTGGGGCTGAGCCCGACCACGTAGCGCGGGGTGACGGCGGTGTCGTCGACGACCACGCCGATCGCCTTGCTGCCCGCCTTGCCGGCGGCCGCGCCGATATCGTCGAGCGAGGCGGCGGCGAGCTTGGTGAGCCCGGCGATATCGTCGAGCAGCGCGACCAGTCCGGAGGGCATGAGCGTCCTTATCGATAATTGCCAGACGGGCCTAGCCGGGGGGTGGGCCGGGCTCAAGGGCGGGACTTATGCGCGGCGCGAACGCGTCCTATGGACGGGCATCGTCCATGTCATTCGAGGTGCCTTCCTTTGCGCTACACCGTCGTCGCCCTGCTCCTCGCCGCCGCCCTTCCCGCGTTGTCGGCGGCCCAGACCGCGCCCGTCGTCCAGGCGACGGACGAGGGGGCGAAGCTCAAGCGGTTGTTCGCCGAAAGCGACGAAGCGACCTTGCGGCGCAACCCGCTCCAGGCCGTGCTGCGCGGTGACCTGCGCTATGCCGACCGGCTGGGCGATTACCTGACCGATGCGCACGCGCTGGCCGAGCAGCGCGCGGTCGCGCGCAACCTTCGGGGGTTGCGCGCGATCGACCGGGCCAAGCTGTCGGCGGTCGACCGGATCGCGTTCGACGTGTTCCGCACCGACAACGAGATCGAACTGCGCGGCTATTCCGCTGCCGTGCGGCGGATCACCGACGCGTTGCCGGTCAATCATTTCAGCGGGTTCCAGACCTTCTATCCCGAAGTCGCGTCGGGGGAGGGCGGAGCGCCGTTCAAGACGGTGCTGGATTACGAGAACAACCTGAAGCGCAACGGTGAATACGCGCTGGTCCTCGACCGGATGATCGCGCGGGCGCGGGCCGGAGCCGCGCGGGGGATCACCCCGCCCAAATTGGTCGTGCGCAACGTCATCGGGCAGATCGACAATCTGCTGGCGGGCGGGGTGGAGGAGTCGCTCTTCTACGCGCCGGTGAAGAAGTTTCCCGACGCGCTGCCGGCGGCGGACCGCGCGCGGTTGACGGCCGCCTATGCGGCGCAGGTGTCGACCGTGCTCAACCCGGCGCATCGGCGGCTGCGGGCGTTCCTGGCGGGCGAATATCTGGCGCGGGCGCGCGACACGGTCGGGCTGGCGGCGGTGCCCGGCGGCGCGGCGCTGTATGAGTATCTGATCGAGAGCAACACGACGCTGCCGCTGAAAGCGGAGGCGGTGCATCGGCTGGGGCTGTCGGAGGTGGCACGCATCCTGGGCGAGATGGAGACGCAGAAGGGAAAGGTCGGGTTCCGGGGGACGCTCGCCGAGTTCTTCCGCCATCTGCGCACCGATCCGCGTTTTCAGCCCAAGACGGCGGACGAGCTACGGCTCGCCTATGAGGCGGCGGGCAGGCGGGTGGATGCGCGGGTGCGCGAGCAGTTCGCGCTGATCCCCAAGACCGCGCTGGAGATCAGGCCGGTGCCGGCGTTCCGCGAGAAGACCGCGGCGGCTGGGTCGTACGACCGGGGCACGCCCGACGGCGCCCGGCCGGGCGTGTTCTTCTACAACAGCTACGACCTGCCCAACCGCTATCTGTGGGGCGTGGAGACCTTGTACCTGCACGAGGCGGTGCCGGGGCATCATTTCCAGGTCAGCCTGGCGCAGGAGAACGAGGCGCTGCCGGCGTTCATGCGGTTCGGCGGCAATACCGCGTTCGTCGAGGGCTGGGCGCTCTACGCCGAGACCCTGTACCCGGAGCTGGGCGTCGAGACCGATCCCTATCAGCGCATGGGCGGGCTGAACGACGAGATGCTGCGCGCGATGCGGCTGGTGGTCGATACGGGCCTCCACGCTAAGGGCTGGAGCCGCGAGCGGTCGATCAAGTATATGCTCGACAACTCGCCCATGCCCGAGAGCGACGCGGTGGCGGAGGTGGAGCGCTATATCGCGATCCCCGGCCAGGCGCTGGCCTACAAGATCGGCCAGCTCACCATCCTGCGCCTGAAGGCCAAGGCGAAGGCGGCGATGGGCGCGCGCTTCGACGCGCGGGCCTTTCATGCGCAGGTGCTCGACACGGGGGCGCTGCCGATGCCGGTGCTGGAGGCGAAGATGGATTCGTGGATCGCGGGGCGGCGATGAGCCTGTTCACGCGAAGGCGCCGAGACGCGAAGAGGTAGAGTGGGTTCACGCGGAGGCGCGGAGACGCGGAGGGGGCTTGCTTGACGCGACCGCCCTTCTTGCCGCGCCGGCGGCAATAACGGTGCGACGGGCTGACGCTGTTTGCCGCTGGCGCGGCGGGGGCGAGGAGATAAGACGGGATCTTCTCCGCGCCTTCGCGTGATTCTCAGGCGTCCCTGAGGCCGATGCCGATATTGGCGCGGGCGGACTCGGCCTCGTTGCTGACCACGGGATAGGCGCAGTAATCGGCGGCGTAATAGGCGCTGGGGCGGTGGTTGCCCGACCAGCCCACGCCGCCGAACGGCGCCCCCGACGAGGCGCCGTTGGTGGGGCGGTTCCAGTTGACGATGCCCGCGCGCGCATTGGCCCAGAAGCGGTCGTAGAGCTTGGGCGTCTGGCAGATGAGCGAGGCGGACAGGCCGTAGCGCGTGTTGTTCGCTTCCGCGATCGCCGCGTCGAAATCATCGGCACGGATGACCTGGAGGACGGGGCCGAACAGTTCGGTATCGGGGCGGTCGCGCACCGCGGTGACGTCGATCAGTCCTGGAAGCAGGAAGGGACGCCCCTCGACCGGACGCTCCAAGTGTCGGATGGCGCGGCCGCCGCGCAGGAGCAGGCCCAGAAACGCCTCGCTGAGCTGGTCGGCGGCTTCCGTATCGATGACGGGACCCATGAACGGCTGGGGATCGGCATGAGGTTCGCCGACGATCAGACGCCCGACGAGCTTGTTCAGCAGCTCGATCAGCGGATCGTACAGACGATCCTCGACGATCAGGCGGCGCGCGGCGGTGCAGCGCTGGCCCGCGCTGGTGAAGGCGGACTGGACCACCAGCGTCGCGGCGGTGTGGAGGTCGGGGGTGTCCCAGACGATGATGGGATTGTTGCCCCCCATCTCCAGCGCCAGGATTTTTTCGGGATGATCGGCGAAGGCGCGGTTGAGCGCGAGACCGGTGCGCGCCGAGCCCGTGAAGAGCAGCCCGTCGATGTCGGGGTGGCTCGACAGCGCGCGCCCTTCGGCCGGGCCGCCGGTCAGCAGCCGGACGCATTCGGCCGGGATGCCCGCCGCGTGAAAGCAGTCGACCAGATAGGCGCCGACCGCCGGCGTCTTTTCCGACGGCTTGAACACCACCGCATTGCCCGCGAGCAGCGCGGGCACGATATGGCCGTTGGGAAGGTGCGCGGGGAAATTATAGGGGCCCAGCACCGCGAGCACGCCGTGCGGCTTGTGGCGAAGCGCCATGCGGCTGCCCATCGGCGAGTCGAGGCGGCGCTGGGCGGTACGTTCGCCGTAAGCCGCGATCGATATATCGACCTTGGCGACGACGCTGTCGACCTCGGTCCGGGCTTCCCAGAGCGGCTTGCCCGTCTCGCGCGCGATCAGGTCGGCAAAGGGCTCGTGGCGCGCGCGCACGATATTGGCGAAGCGCCGCAGCGCCTCGGCGCGCACCGTGAAGGGCCGCGCCGCCCAGGTCGCCCAGCCCGAGCGCGCCGCCGCGACCTCCGCGTCCACATCGCCGACATCGCCCGTCCACAGATGCGCGCCGGTCGCGGGTTCGTGGGAGTGAAGCTCGCTGGACATTCAGCTGCTTTGGTTGGCGGGGATCACGAATGAGGTCAAGCGAGCGCTTCGCCGAGCGCGCGTGCCTCCGCCACCTTGGCATGAAGGCGGGACCAGTCATCGGCTTGCGCGATCGGGGCCCAGATCGCCTCGACCTCGTCGATGAGCATCCCGCACGGCTCGCCCTGCCAATAGGCGCCGCGTTCCTTGCGCGGCGCATGGGCGGCGGCGAGGGCGCGGAACTCGGCCCAGGGCTCGCCATAATCGTCGGGCAGCCGCTGCGCGAAGGCGTCGTGGAAGAGGCGGTGGAGCTCGACCTCGGTCGCGCGCAGCGCGCGTTCCAGCGACTGGACCAGCGCGCGGTCGGCCTCCGCCCCGCGCGAGGTCAGGCCCAGGCGCCAGAGCATCGCGTGCGCGATCCGTTCCTGGAAGCGCCGGCCGAACGTCTCCAGCATCGCCACGAGCGGGTCGCCGTCGGCGACGAGGCGGAGCGAGGCGGCGAGCTGCATCGCGTCCCAGTAGATCGCCTCAGGCTGGCGGCCGAACGCATAAAGCCCGGCATGGTCGAAATAGGCGGCGGTGAAGGTCACGTCCCAGCTCGGCGCGAACCGCCATGGTCCGTAATCGAAGCTCTCGCCGGTGACGTTGATGTTATCCGAGTTGAGCACGCCGTGGACGAACCCGGCCGCCATGTAGGACGCGGCCAGTCGCGCGGTGCGGTCGAGCACGAGGTCGAGCAGGCGCAGCCCGGGCTCCTCGCCGGGCTCCTCGCCGTAGAGTTCGCGCAGGACGTAATCCACGAGGCGGCGCATGTTCGCCTCGTCTCGGTGATAGGCGAGCCGCTGGAAGGTGCCGATGCGGACATGGCCGTGGCTGAGCCGCACCATCACCGCGCCGCGCGTCGGCGAGGGCTCGTCGCCGCGCTCCAGCGCCTCGCCGGTTTCGATCAGCGACAGGGTGCGCGAGGTGGGGACGCCCAACGCTTCGAGCATCTCGGTCGCGAGGATCTCGCGCACGCCGCCCTTGAGCGTCAGCCGGCCGTCGCCGAAGCGGCTCCAGGGCGTCTGGCCCGAGCCCTTGGTGCCCAGGTCCATCAGGCGCCCGCGCGCATCGCGCATCTGCGCGAAGGTGAAACCGCGCCCATCGCCGATATCGGGGTTGTAGGAGCGGAACTGATGGCCGTGATAGCGGAGCGCGAGGGGCTGCGGCAACGTGCCCGGCAGCGGATCGAACCGGCCGAGATGGCGTATCCACTCGGCGTCGCTCAGCGCGTCGAGGCCGATCTCGGCGGCGGCGCGGTCATTGCGGTAGCGCAGGATCGTTTCGGGAAAATCCGCGGCGGCGACCGGGTCCCAGAAATCGGAGCCGAGATCGAGGAGGGGCGCGGCGGGGCGATATGCTTGCGGGTCGACGGGCATCCGTCGATATGGGGAAGCTGGGCGGGAAGGTGCAAGCATGGCCGGGTATGAGAAGCGCTATTGGTGGTCGCATGACGGATTGCGGCTGCATTACCGCGACTATCCGGGCGGCGACGCGGGCAAGCCGCCGATCCTGTGCCTGCCCGGCCTGACCCGCAATGCGCGCGACTTCGCCGAGCTGGCCGAACGGCTGTCGCCCGAATGGCGCGTGCTGACGCTCGATTTCCGGGGGCGGGGCGAGAGCGCCTATGCCAAGGACCCGATGAGCTACGCGCCGCTCACCTATGTGCAGGATGTCGACGCGCTGCTCGGCGATCAGGGGATCGGGCGGTTCGTGGCGATCGGCACCTCGCTGGGCGGGATCGTGACGATGCTGCTGGCGGGCACGGAGCGCGGACGGCTGGCCGGCGCGCTGCTCAACGATGTCGGGCCCGACATCGACCCGCGCGGGCTGCAGCGCATCCGCGGCTATGTCGGGCGGGCGTCGAGCTGGCCGACCTGGATGCACGCGGCGCGCGGGCTGGCCGAGGCGAACGGCGCCATCTATCCCGATTGGCGGATCGAGGACTGGCTGGCCATGGCCAAGCGCGTCCACCGGCTGAACAGCGCGGGGCGGATCGTGCTCGATTACGACCTGCGCATCGCCGAGCCGTTCCGCGTGCCGGGCAACGAGGCGGGACCCGATATGTGGCGTGCGCTCGAGGCGCTGGGCGAGGTGCCGACCCTGGTGGTGCGCGGCGAGCGGTCGGACGTGCTGGCGGCGGCGACCGCCGAGCGCATGACGGCGACGCTGCGCCGCGCCGAGCTGGTCACCGTGGCGGGGGTCGGGCACACGCCGATGCTGGTCGAGCCCGAACTGGATGCGCCGATCGCGCGCTGGCTAGAGCGGGTGCTGGAACCCGCATCCGCCTGACGCGTCGTCCGGCCGAACCGATCAGAAGGATCCTGCATGACCGACGCCCGCGACGCGCATACCGAAGTGACCAGCCTGAAGGGACGCCGCGCGATCGTCAGCGGGGGGACGACGGGGATCGGTCGCGCCATCGCGGTGCTGCTGGCGTCGGAGGGCGCGCACGTGTTCATATGCGGGCGCAATCCCGATCATCTCGCCGACGCGCTGGCGCGCATCCGCGAGGTGGGCGAGGGCGACGGGATCGCGGTCGACCTGGCCGAACCGGACGCCGTGGCGCGCTTCTTCGACGCGGGGGTGGCGGCGATGGGCGGCGTCGACATCGCCGTCATCAACGCCGCGATCGGCGCCGGCGGGCTGACCGACATGAGCGCGGACGAACTGCGTTACGCCATCGCGGTGAACTTCACCGGCTATCTGATGAGCGCCCATGCGGCGGTCGAGCGGATGACGACCGGCGACATCGTCTTCACGGGATCGGTCAGCGCGCATATCCTGGGACCGAGCTCGACCGTCTATGCCGGCATCAAGGCGGGCGTGGCCGGGTTCGCCGAGGCGCTGCGCAAGGAACTGGGTCCCAGGGACATCCGCGTCGGGCTGATCGAGCCGGGACTGACCGGCGCCGACATGACCACGACCGGCATCGACCGCGACGAGGAGCTGGCGAAGATCGTCGACCACAAGATGCTGCGCGCCGAGGACATCGCGGCGGGGGTGCATTTCATGCTCACCCAGTCTCGGCGCGCGGTGGTGCAGCAGCTGACGATCGTGCCGCGGGCGGGCGACGAATGACTCACGCGCTCGACGCGCTCGTCTTCGGACCGGGAGATGTCGACCTGTCGCGCTCGCCGCTGGCGGGGAAGATCGACGGCGAAACCTATGTGCTGGGCGCGTTCAATCCGGGGATGACGCGGCTCGCCGACGGCAATCTGCTGCTGATGGTGCGGGTGGCGGAGGCGCTTCGCGATCCGCGCCGCGACGGGCATGTCCATGCGGTGCGTTGGGACGAGGGCGGCTATGCGCTCGACCCCTGGCCGCTATCGGCGGTCGACACCGCCGATCCGCGCAAGTTCCTGGTCGCGGGAAGCGGGTGGCGGGTGATGGCGCTGACGTCGCTCTCCTGGCTGCTGCCGGTCGAACTGGACCCGGAGGGGCGGCGGGTCGAGGCGGTGCATTACGACCGCGCGATCGCGCCGACGCGGAGCTATCAATGCTACGGCGTCGAGGATGCGCGGATCAGCCGGGTCGGCGGGCGTTACCTGATGACGACCTGTTCGGTCAGCCCCGAGCGTCATTGCACGACGCTGTACACGAGCGACGACGCGCTCGACTGGACGCTGGACGGCATCGTCCTCGACCACCAGAACAAGGACATGCTGGTGTTCGAGGGGCTGATCGGCGGCGAATATTGGGCGCAGACACGGCCGCTGGGCGACCTGTATTTCGCTTATCCGCCCGGATCGGAATGGCGTAGCGGCCCGTCGATCAACCTGGCGCGCTCGCCCGACGGGCGCCACTGGCGACCGCACGACCGGCCGGGCATCCGCCCGCACGCCGCGACCGATGCGACCGCACGCATGGGCGGCGGGGCGCCGCCCATCCTGACCGATGCGGGCTGGCTGACGCTGTGGCACGGGGTCGAGCCGTCGGGGATCGTGGGCAAGTACCGCACCTATTGGTCGATCCTCGACCGCGACGATCCGTCGGTGACGCTGCGGACCGAACACAAGCCGCTGCTGGAGGCGAACCCGGCGCTGACCGAGCCGCTCGCGGACCGGATGTATGTCGAGGACGTGGTGTTCACGACGGGCATCGCCGATGCCGGCGACCACTATGTGGTGGCGAGTGGGGAGGCGGACCTGGCCTGCCGCATCACCCATATCCCCAAGGAAGCGTTCGCGTGATCGATCTGAATACTGCCAGCGCGAAGGAGCTCGACGCGGTGCCGGGGCTGGAGGGGCATGGCTATGAGATCGTGCGCTACCGCGAGGAGCGCGGGCGCTTCACCGCGCTGCGCCAGCTCGACGAAGTGCCCGGACTGACCGGTAAGGGCGACGCCGCGCACGCGCATCTGTTGATCGGCTAGGCGCGGCCGATCACCGCCACCAGCGGGTCGCTCGTCCGCCCGTCGGCGAGCATGAGCGCCTCGACATCGGCAAACCCCGCGCGGTCGAGGTAGAGCCGGACCAGCCGCGCATGGCCGGCGGTGTCGAGAGAGCGCCAGATCGCGACCGCCTTGGTCGGAAAGCAGCGGTTCGAGAAGCTGACGATCAGCGGCGAGCCGGGCCGCAGCGCGCGCCGGACCTCCGCCAGGACGGCCACCGGTTGCTGGAGATATTGGACGCCGACGCAGCAAAGCGCGGCGTCGAGACTGTCCGTCGCAAGCGGCAGGACGGGGTGGGCGTTCAGGTCCTGGACGAACCAGCGGTCGAGGCGCGGATTGGCGGCGAGTTCGGCGGCGTTCATGCCGTGACCGATCACCTCCTCGAATTCGACGTCGTCCGGCAGGTGGCTGACCCAGCTCGACATCAGGTCGAGCACCGCGCCGCCCGGAGACAGCAGCCGGCGATAGCAGTCGGTCAGCGCGGCGACCGCGCCCTCGTCGATATGAGTGACGAGGCGGGGCGGGGCGTAAAAGGCGAGATCGTCGCCCCCATCCTGCTTGGCGAAGGCGGTGGCGGGCAGTTCGGGAAGCGTTGTCATGGGCGCGATCTGGGGTCGGTCAATGCGTCGCGCCACGTTTCCATGGCACCGATCGCGCGGTCGCTCGTTCCGCATCCCACGCCCGCTTCGACGCGCGCTGTCATTCACGGAGTAGAGCTTATGACCACCACGACCACCGCCGATCAGACCGGCACCACCGGCCAGACCGGGACCACGAACAATGCCAAGTTCGCCGGCGCCAAGGATCAGTTCACCCAGGCCACCGACAAGGCGCGCGCCTTCGCCAAGGCGCGGCCCGGCGCGACGGCGGCGCTGGCCGGCGTCGTCGGTCTCGCGCTGCTCAACACGCTGCGCGGCCGTTAAGCGGCGGACGTGAAAAAGGGGCGGTCCGCGATCGGCGGGCCGCCCCTTTCCATATTCCGGTATGAACGCCACGCCGTCAGACGTGGACGGCTTCGCCGCCTTCGCTGCCCGCCATGGCGACTCTTCGGATTGCTTGCGCAATCCGAAGACGCCCGCTTAACGCTTCGAGAACTGGAAGCTGCGACGCGCCTTGGCACGGCCATACTTCTTGCGCTCGACGATGCGGCTGTCGCGGGTCAGGAAGCCCGCCGCCTTGACGGGCGCGCGCAGCACCGGCTCGTAGCGGGTCAGGGCCTGGCTGATGCCGTGCTTGACCGCACCGGCCTGGCCCGACAATCCGCCACCCTTGACGGTGCAGATAACGTCATAGGCACCGTCGCGCTCGGCGACGCCGAAGGGCTGGTTAATGACGAGGCGCAGCGACGGGCGGGCGAAATACACCTGCTGGTCGCGACCGTTGATCGTGATCTTGCCCGAGCCGGGCTTGATCCAGACACGGGCGACCGCATCCTTGCGGCGGCCGGTGGCATAGGCACGGCCCAGCGCGTCGATCTCCTGCTCGCGGAGCGGCATGGTCGACACGGGGGGCTGCTCGACACCGTCGTTCGGGGTCGCGGCGTTCGCGTCGGAGTCGATGGGACGGCCGCCGACGGGCGCCTGGGTCAGGCTGGCGAGGTCGGAAAGCGACTGGCGGTTGTCGGACATCAATTGCCCACCTTGTTCTTGCGGCTCATGCCGGCGATGTCGAGGATCTCGGGGTTCTGGGCGACGTGCGGATGCTCCGTGCCGTTGAAGATGCGCAGGTTGCGCATCTGCTGGCGGCCGAGCGGCCCGCGCGGGATCATGCGCTCCACGGCCTTTTCCAGGACACGCTCGGGAAAGCGGCCCTCGAGCACCTTGGCGGCGGTGACGCCCTTGATGCCGCCGGCATAGCCGGTGTGCCGGTAATATATCTTCTTCTCGGCCTTGTTGGACGTGAAGCGGATCTTGTCGGCATTGATGACGACGACATTGTCGCCGCAATCGACATGGGGGGTGAAGCTCGTCTTGTGCTTGCCGCGCAGGACGTTGGCGATGACCACCGCGGCGCGGCCGACGACGAGATTCTCGGCGTCGACGATGTGCCACTTCTTTTCCACCTCGTGCGGCTTGGCCGACTTGGTGGTCTTCATGAGCGCCTTCATGGGGCTTGGACCTTATATCTGCAGAACAAACGAACGCCGCCCTTTCGAGGCGGCGCGTCGGGAGCGTCAGTGACGCAAGCGGCCGAAAAGGTCAAGTATCGCGGGGCTTTGCTGACGGGTACTGATATACCCGAACAATCAGCGCGCGGGCTCGAGCACCGCGCCGCGCTGGCCGACGACATGTGCGGCCCAGACCGTGGCGATCAGGAGCAGCGCCGCATTGGCCTGGTGTGCGACCGCGACGGGGATCGCGACGCCGGTCATCAGCGTCGCGACGCCCAGCGAAATCTGCAGCCCCACAAGGAGGATCACGGCCATCCCGGCGCGCGGGGAACCGGCCCGCACGGCGCGCGCGGCGAGCCAGACGAGCCCGGCGGCCGTGACGAAAGCGAGCCAGCGATGGACGAACTGGACGACGATCGGGTTGTCGACCGCATTCTGCAGCGCGGTCGGGAGCATCGGCGTGCCCCGCGGAAACCAGTCGTCGCCCATCAGCGGCCAGCTCGAAAAGGCATAACCCGCGTTCAGCCCGGCGGTGAACGCGCCGTAGAGAAGCTGGAGATAGAGCCCGACCAGCGCGACGACCGCCACGAAGCCCAGCCGCGCGGGCGGCGCGAGCGGATTGCGGTGGAGCGCGCGCAGATCGAGCGCGGTCCAGACCAGCCCGGCCAGGATGGTGAGCGCGGTGAGCAGATGGACCGCGAGGCGCACATGGCTGACATCGGTGCGGTCCGACAGCCCCGACGCCACCATCCACCAGCCGATCGCGCCCTGGACGGCACCGAGCGCCAGCAGCGCGGTCAGCCGCCAACCATAGCCGCGCGGAATCCAGCGCCGCGCCGCGAAATACAGGAGCGGCAGCGCGAAGGCCAAGCCGATCATGCGGCCGAACAGCCGGTGGGCATATTCCCAGAAGAAGATCGCCTTGAATCCGGCCAGCGTCATGCCCGCGTTGATCTGGGTATATTCGGGGATGCGCTTATAGGCGTCGAACTCGGCCTGCCACTCCGCGGCGTTCAGGGGCGGAAGGGTGCCGCTGATCGGTTTCCACGCGGTGATCGACAGTCCCGATTCGGTCAGCCGCGTGATCCCGCCGACGATCACCATCAGCACGATCATTCCCGCCACCGCGAAAAGCCAGCGCGACACCGTCCGGGGCCGGGCATGGGTCATGAACGCGGCGCTGGGCTTGAGCATGGAATCGCAGGTAGGAACTCCATGGCCGGGCGCCAAGCGATTGGGTGCGCCGGAGTTGGACATGTTGTTCGGCCGCCGGTGAATGAGATATTGTAACCTTCGGCCGGACGAGCTAGATGATGTTCATGGTTGCGGCCCTTTCTCGACCCTCATGGCTTGGCGAACTCGATCGACTGGCGATCGGCGTGTCGGGATTGTGCCTCGTCCATTGCCTGGCGACGTCGGTGCTGGTCGCGCTCGCCTCGACGGTCGGCGGCATGTTCCTTCATCCGCTGTTTCACGAGGTCGGGCTGGTCGTCGCGATCGCGTTCGGCGCGCTGGCGCTGGGGCGCGGCGCCTGGGATCACGGCATGATGATGCCCCCCGCCATGGGCGCGCTGGGGCTGGGCGTCATGGCGGGCGCGATGACGCTGGGGCATGGGCCCAATCACGACGAAGCGCTGTGGACGATCATCGGCGTCGCGCTGCTGGCGTTCGGGCATCGGTTGAACCGTCAGGCGTTCGACTGACCGCCCTCTTCCCCCGACCGGCGGGGCTGCTTGCCCCGGCGTGCGGGGCGCCTTACCTTTCGCCCATGGCCGCCCATCACCACCATGAGTCGAACGGCGCCGACCTGACCCGGGCGGCGCAGTCGGCGCTGGAGGGAGCGGGGGAGCAGTGGACGGCGATGCGCGCGAGCGTGTTCGACGCGCTCGCCGGGTTCACCAAGCCCGCCTCCGCCTATGACATCGCCGAGGCGGTCTCGATCGCGCAGGGGCGGCGGGTCGCGGCGAACAGCGTCTACCGCATCCTCGACCTGTTCGTCGGCGCCAATGTCGCGATGCGCGTCGAGAGCGCCAACGCCTATCTGGCCAACAGCCACCCGGGCTGTCTGCACGACTGCATATTCCTGGTCTGCGACGCGTGCGGGCAGACGACGCATATCGACGACGACAAGCTGACCCGCGCGATCCGCGGCGCGGCGTCGGATACCGGCTTCTCGCCGGTGCGCCCGGTGATCGAGGTGCGCGGCAAGTGCGCGGCCTGCCCCTGACGACCCTTCCCTAGAGGACATGTCACCGATCGGTCGCAATCGACACCATCGTCACGACCGGTTAAGCGTCGGCCATGGCCGATATTCCCGCAACGCCGCTGCTCGACACCGTATCCACGCCCGCCGATTTGCGGCGGTTGCATCCCGACCAGCTTCGCCAGCTCGCCGACGAGCTGCGCCAGGAGGTGATCTCGGCGGTGGGGACGACGGGCGGGCATCTCGGCTCGGGGCTGGGCGTGGTCGAGCTGACGACCGCGATCCACTATGTCTTCGACACGCCCGACGACCGGCTGATCTGGGACGTCGGCCACCAATGCTATCCGCACAAGATCCTGACGGGGCGCCGCGACCGCATCCGCACCTTGCGCCAGGGCGGCGGGCTGTCGGGCTTCACCAAGCGGTCCGAGTCGGAATATGATCCGTTCGGCGCGGCGCACAGCTCGACCTCGATCTCGGCGGCGCTCGGCTTCGCGATCGCCAACAAGCTGGCGGGCCGGCCGGGCAAGGGCATCGCGGTGATCGGCGACGGCGCCATGTCGGCGGGCATGGCCTATGAGGCGATGAACAACGCCGGGGCCGCCGGCAACCGGCTGGTCGTCATCCTCAACGACAACGACATGTCGATCGCGCCGCCGGTCGGCGGGCTGTCGGCCTATCTGTCGCGCATCGTGTCGAGCCGCGAGTTCCTGGGCCTGCGCGAGCTCCTGAAGAAGTTCGCCCGCAAACTGCCCCGGCCGATCCACGAGGCGGCGCGCAAGACCGACGAGTTCGCGCGCGGGATGACGATGGGCGGAACGCTGTTCGAGGAATTGGGCTTTTATTATGTCGGGCCGATCGACGGGCATAATCTCGATCACCTCATCCCCGTGCTGGAGAATGTGCGCGACGCCGAGGAGGGGCCGATCCTCGTCCATGTCGTGACCAAGAAGGGCAAGGGCTATGCCCCGGCCGAGGCGTCGGCGGACAAATATCATGGTGTCCAGAAGTTCGACGTGATCACCGGCGCCCAGTCCAAGGCGCCGCCGGGGCCGCCCCAATATCAGAACGTCTTCGGCGAGGCGCTGACCCGCGAGGCGGCGACCGACGACCGCATCTGCGCGATCACCGCGGCGATGCCGTCGGGCACCGGGCTCGACAAGTTCGCCGCCGCGCATCCCGACCGCTTCTTCGATGTCGGCATCGCCGAGCAGCACGGGGTGACCTTCGCGGCCGGGCTGGCGGCGCAGGGGATGCGGCCGTTCTGCGCGATCTATTCGACCTTTCTCCAGCGCGCCTATGACCAGGTCGTCCATGACGTGGCGATCCAGAACCTGCCCGTGCGCTTCGCGATCGACCGCGCGGGGCTGGTCGGCGCGGACGGGGCGACCCATGCCGGGTCGTTCGACGTGACCTATCTGGCGACGCTGCCCAATTTCGTCGTCATGGCGGCGGCGGACGAGGCCGAGCTGGTCCACATGGTCCATACCTGCGTGCTCCACGATTCGGGGCCCATCGCGGTCCGCTATCCGCGCGGCAATGGCGTCGGCGTGGCGCTTCCGGCCGTGCCGGAGCGACTGGAGATCGGGCGCGGGCGCATGGTGCGCGACGGCAAGACGGTGGCGATCCTGTCGCTGGGCACGCGCCTCGCAGAGGCGCTGCGCGCGGCGGAGATATTGGAAGCCAAGGGCCTGTCGACGAGCGTTGCCGACCTGCGCTTCGCCAAGCCGCTCGACGAGGCACTGATCCGCCGCCTGCTGACCAATCACGAGGTCGCGGTGACGATCGAGGAGGGATCGATCGGCGGCCTCGGCGCGCACGTCCTGACGCTGGCGAGCGACGAGGGGCTGATCGACGGCGGCCTCCGCCTGCGCACGCTGCGCCTGCCGGACATGTTCCAGGATCAGGACAAGCCCGAGACGCAGTACGCGGATGCCGGGCTCGACGCCGAGGCGATCGTCGAGACGGTATTGAAGGCGCTCCGGCATAACTCGAGCGGGGTCGCCGAGGCGCGGGCTTGATACCATTCATGTGCATGTTATGTGTGTAGCATTAACATGACGCGGAGATGGCGATGGCTACGCAGTTGGGTTCCGCCCGGACGGAGCGGGTCGTCTTTCTGGTATCCGCCTCCGAAAAGCGGCGTATCGCTGATAACGCCCGCCTCGCCGAGATGAGCGTCAGCGACTTCATCCGAACGGCCGCCGAACTTTACACCGAGCCGACCGAATCGGAACGGGCCCTGATGTCCGATCTGCTTCGTACCCTGGAGGAGGCGAACGGGCGTACGGATGCCGCGCTTGCCCGCTTGCACGCCGTCGAGGAGCGGGCGTCCGCGTTCGATGAAGCAGCCTATCGTGCGAAGGTCCGAGCCGAACTGGATGCGCGGGACGATATCGACTGGGATGCCACCGCGGATGCGCTTGGCCTGTCCCGCGCATGAGCATGTGGACCGATGCCTTGCGCGCCGTTCAGCAGGCGGCGTTGCTCCAATACAAGGTAGACCAGGCGCTGACGGTCGCCGAGGAGGCCAGGCGGCACTCGATCGACACGCGCGAGCGGGTGATCAAGATCGAAGCGTTTCTCGACAATGTGGTCAGGCGGCCGGTGGTGAAGCGCCTTCCCGAGGAATGAAGCAGCGCATCGATCAGTTGCTCGTCGACCGCGGGCTCGTGGAGAGCCGGACGCGGGCGCAGGCGCTGATCATGGCGGGGCTGGTGTTCGCCGGGGACCGCAAGGTCGACAAGCCGGGCCAGGCCGTTGCCGACGATGCGGCGCTGAGCGTCAAGGGACGCGACCACCCCTATGTCTCGCGCGGCGGGATCAAGCTGGCGCATGGGCTCGACCATTTCGGCTGGAACGTCGCGGGCGCGGTGGCGATCGACGTGGGATCGTCGACGGGCGGGTTCACCGACGTGCTGCTCCAGCGCGGGGCCGCGCGCGTCTATGCGGTCGACAGCGGCACCAACCAGCTCGCCTGGAGTCTTAGGCAGGACCCGCGCGTGATCGTCCACGAACAGACCAGCGCGCGGGTGCTGACGACCGCGCATGTTCCCGAGCCGGTCGACCTGATCGTGTGCGACGCGAGCTTCATCGGGCTGGCCAAGGTGCTCGACGTGCCGCTCGGTTTCGCTGGGCCGGGGGCGCGGCTGATGGCGCTGGTCAAGCCGCAATTCGAGGCGGGACGGGGCGAAGTGGGCAAGGGCGGGGTCGTGCGCGACCCCGCCGTCCACGCCCGTGTCTGCGCCGAGGTCGCGAAATGGGTGGCGGGGCAGGGCTGGACGGTGGCGGGCGTCGTCGAAAGCCCGATCACCGGGCCCGAGGGCAATGTCGAATTCCTGCTCGCCGCCGTCCGGAATTGAACCACAAGCGCCGGCGGCGCCCGCGCCCGCTATGGACGCGGCGGCGGCGGCCCGGCACAGGGCACCGGACTAACGGGAGTGAAGGATTTGGGCGGTATCGCTTCCAAGGGCCAGTTGCGCATGTCCTTTCTGCGCTGGGCGGTCGTGACCGTGCCGCTGGTCATCCTGCTCGGCTTCGCGTCCGGGTCGGCCGTGCCCGTCGGCTCGGAGAATGGCTGGTACGCCGCGCTCGCCAAGCCCGCCGCGACGCCGCCCGACTGGCTGTTCCCGGTCGCCTGGACCACGCTTTATGCGCTGATGGGGCTGGCGCTGGCGATGATCCTGCATGCGCGCGGCGCGCGTGGGCGGGGTATGGCGATCGCCCTGTTCGCGCTCGCGCTCGTGCTGAACCTGATCTGGACGCCGCTCTTCTTCGGGGCGCACCGGGTGACATTGGCCTGGATGCTGATCGTGGCGATGCTGCTGTCCGGCATCGCCGCGACCGTCGCCTTCGGGCGCATTCGTACCGCCGCGGCCTGGGCGCTGGTGCCCTATCTGGTGTGGATCGCCTATGCGGGGGTGCTGACCTGGCGGATCGACCAGCTCAACCCGGGGGCGGAGGAGCTTGCGCCGGGCGGGCGCACGACCCAGATCATCGGTTGAATTGTTCGAGGAATGGGAATGCAGTCCGAAAACCGGATGTTCGACGATCTGATGAAGGTGGTGAGCGGCGCCGCGGGGACGCTGGCGGGTGTCGGCCGGGAGGCGGAGGCGACCGCCCGGTCGCGCGCGCGCGAGTGGATCGGGGGGCTCGACTTCGTCTCGCGCGACGAGTTCGAGGCGGTCAAGGCGATGGCGGCGGCGGCGCGCGACGAGGCCGATGCGCTTCGTGCGCGGATCGACGCGATCGAGGCGGCGTCGCGCTCGGGCTTATCCACAACTTCGCCGCTCGGGGTGGACGACACGCTTGCATAAGGCGCCACCGCTCGGCACCCTCCCGCGGATGATCGTAGCGCGCATGACCTTCGGCCCGGAAAAGCGTTGATGCTCGAACAGGCCGATTTCGAGGTGGAGGATTCCGCCCCCATCGACATGCTCGAAAGCTATTACGCCGCGCATGGCTGGAGCCACCAGCGCCATGACGACGAGATCGTCGTGACCGTGAAGGGCAGCTGGACCGAGTACGAGCTGCGCGCGCTGTGGCGCGACGACGACCAGGTGCTCCAGTTCCTGGCCTTTCCCGACATCAAGGTCAGCGACGACCGCCGCGCCGCGATCTACGAGACGATCGGGCTGGTCAACGAACAGCTGTGGATCGGCCATTTCGAGCTCTGGTCGTCCTCGGGCGTGCTGCTGTTCCGCCACGCGGCGATGGTCGACGGCGAGGAGGAGGGGACGATGTCGCTCGCCGCCGCCGAACTGCTGGTCGAGAGCGCGATCGACGAGTGCGAGCGCTTCTATCCGGTGTTCCAGTTCGTGCTGTGGGGCGGCAAGAGTCCCAAGGAGGCACTGGCGGCTTCGCTGATCGACACGCAAGGCGAGGCGTGACCGCGGCGCTCGCGGGCGGACTTTCCGGCGCCGGCCGGCTGCTCATGATCGGCTGCGGCAATATGGGCGGGGCGATGCTCGGGCGGTGGCTCGACGCGGGGCTCGATCCCGCGCGGGTCGTCGTGGTGTCTCCGAGCGGGCGGGCGATACCGGGCGGCGTCACGGTCGTGACCGCGATCCCGGAAGAGCGGTTCGACACGATCGTCCTCGCGCTCAAGCCGCAGAAGCTGGGCGAGCTGGCGGCGACCCTCCTCCGGGCTCACGCGCCCCGGCTGCTCCTGTCGATCCTGGCGGGGGTCGAGGAGGCGACGATCGCCGCGACCTGCCGAGCTCATGCCGTGGTGCGCGCGATGCCCAATCTGCCGGTCGCGATCGGCAGGGGCGTGACGGGACTGTTCAGCTCGACCGCCGACGCCGCCGTCCGGCAGGTCGCGGAGGCGCTGTGCGCGCCGCTGGGCCATCATGAATGGATCGCGGAGGAGCGGCTGTTCGACGCGGTGACCGCGCTCAGCGGGTCGGGACCGGCCTTTCTGTTCCGCTTCGTCGATGCCTTGGCGCGCGCGGGCGCGGCGCTGGGACTGCCCGAGGACCAGGCGCGACGCCTGGCGCTGGCGACCGTGGAGGGATCGGCGGCGATGGCCGGCACGGCGGACGCGCCGCCCGCGCTGCTGGCCGATCGCGTGGCCAGCCCCGGCGGGTCGACGCGCGAGGGGTTGAACGTCCTCGACGAGGACCACGCGCTGGTGCGGTTGCTGACCGCGACGCTCGCCGCGTCGGAGCGGCGCAATCGCGAGCTGGCGGCGGCGGCGCGCTAGTCGCGCTCGCGCAGCGCGTCGAGGCGGTCGCGCTCGGCCTCGGGGATCAGCCCTTCCAGCACCGCCCAGAACCCACCGACCGCATGTTGCCCGGCGCGCGCATAGGCGGCCGACAGCTTCTCGCGCAACGCGTCGAACAGCTCGGTCTCGAGCGCCAGCCCTTGTGCGCTCAAGCGCAGCAGCCTTTGGCGACGGTCGCGTTCGCCCGGACGCGTCTCGACCAGCCCGCGTTCGGCCAGTTCGCCCAGCACGCGGCCCAGCGACTGTTTGGTGATGGCGAGCAGCGCCAGCAGCTCGCTGACGGTCATGTCGGGCTTGCGCGCGATGAAATACAGCGCGCGGTGGTGCGCGCGGCCCAGCCCCTGCGCCGCGAGCCCCCGGTCGATCGCGCGGGTGATGTGGCTGTTGCCGAAATACAGGAGCTCCAGCCCGCGCCGGAGCTCGGGTTCGCGCAGGAACAGGGGGGAAGCGGAGCTTGTGGACTGGGCGGACGCCATGTTGACCCGCTTAGACGCGCACCTTACGCCGCGGCAACCCTCCCGTTGAGCGAGTAGAAACTTGGCGCTTCCGTTCCGCATCGAGCCGCACGACCAGCCGATCCCCGCCGCCGAGCGTGCCGTGCGGATGGCCGATCCCGGATTCGGGCGCGTGTTCACCGACCATATGGCGGTGATCCGCTGGTCGGAAGCCGAGGGCTGGCACGACGCCCATATCGCCGCGCGCGCGCCGCTGGTCATGGACCCCGCCTCGTCGGTACTCCATTACGCACAGGAAATCTTCGAAGGGCTGAAGGCTTATCGGCTGGCCGACGGGAGCACCGCCCTGTTCCGGCCCGAGGCCAATGCCCGGCGGTTCCGCGACTCCGCGCGGCGGCTGGCGATGCCCGAGCTGCCCGAGGCGCTGTTCGTCGAGGCGATCGAGCGGCTGGTCGAGGCGGACCGCGACTGGGTGCCGGCGCCGGGCGTGGACGGATCGCTTTATCTGCGCCCCTTCCAGATCGCGAGCGAGGTGTTCCTAGGGGTGAAGCCCTCGACCGAATATCTGTTCATGGTCATCGCCTCCACGGTCGGCGCCTATTGGAAGGGCGGCGTGCGCGCGATCTCGACCTGGGTCAGCCCCGATCACACCCGCGCCGCCCCCGGCGGCACGGGCGCGGCCAAGTGCGGCGGCAATTATGCCGCCAGCCTGCTCGCGCAAAAGGAAGCGATCGCGCAGGGGTGCGATCAGGTCGTGTTCCTCGACGCGGTCGAGCGCCGCTGGGTCGAGGAACTGGGGGGGATGAACATCTTCTTCGTGTTCGACGACGGATCGATCGCGACGCCGCCGCTGACGGGGACGATCCTGCCCGGCATCACCCGCGACTCGCTCCTGACCATCGCGCGCGACCGGGGGATGACGGTGCGCGAGGAACGCTACGCCGTCGACGCGTGGCGGGCCGACGCCGCGAGCGGCCGCCTGGTCGAGGCGTTCGCCTGCGGCACGGCGGCGGTGGTGACCGCCATCGGCCAGGTCGTCGACGCGGCCGGCCGTTTCACGATCGGCGACGGCCAGGCCGGCCCGGTGACGACCGCGCTCGGCGACGCGCTGGTCGCGATCCAGCGCGGGGCGGCGAACGATCCGCACCGCTGGCTCCACCGCCTCGCCTGAAGGGCTTCCCAGCGCGCGCCGGACGGCTATAAGCCCGGCCCGGCCGATGGGGCGTCGCCAAGTGGTAAGGCACCGGTTTTTGGTACCGGCATTCGCAGGTTCGAATCCTGCCGCCCCAGCCAATTCATGATTTCGCTGCCCAAGTCGGTGAGAAACCTAGGGTTCTCAGCAGCGAGGGCTGGGGTTGCCGCCCACTGGCGTCACTTGACGCCAGTGTGTGGAGCCAGTGCCGATGCCCTCGATCGACAACGTGTCTCGCCGAGGCGCCGTCTATTGGTGGCGCCGGCGAGTGCGCTTCGCCGTCATTAACCTCGATCCTATAACGGTCGTTACTACGGTCAGCCTTCACACGAAGGATCAAGCGGTCGCCCGTAGGCGCGGCGCTGCCATGACCGGCCGAAGCGAGGTTGTGCGGATGAGCCTGTATGAAAAGATTGAGCGCGAGGGTCTGACGGCAGACCAGGCGACCGCCCTCTTTCAGGCGGAGATGATCCGGTATCGCAATATGCTGGCTCATCAACTCAGCATGCTGCACGCTGACGGCGAGGGTAATGTGCAGGGGCGTTTCGCCCAGATGCTCGCCATCTATGCCGCATTGAACGGTGATTTCGCGACGAATGGTTTCGCCGACTATATGGGGATCGATTACGTCGGCGGATTCGACCAGCGGTTCGCCGCGCTTGATGACGAATCTCGCAGCAATCTGAGCGCCATCCTCGGTCGTGCTGGGGACTTGCCCGGAAACCTTCTTGCCGAAGCGACGGCATTGCTCGGCCATGTCGGCATATCCGCGTCCGATGATCGCGCCCAATATGCGCGCCGCTTGATGTGCGAGGCGAGGGCGCTTGCGGCGGCGACCTACAACGATCCCGTTGTTCGCGACACCGCAGGCGCTCTGGCGCTACTGAACGCGTTGGCGACAAACGTCGTGCCCGGAGGAACCGGGTCGGCCCGCTTCCCGGAGCCGACAAGTCCTGCGCCCCAGGCAATTCCTTCCCCTCTGGCGACGACACTGACGCCCGAACAGGCCCGGCACGCGGTGATGACGCCCGTCGATGCGGTGGAGGAATATATTCGCATCAAGCCAAAGGCTCGCGGGAAGGTCGATCCCCAATCCGTGAGTTCCGCGTCCGCACAGCCTAAACGGAAATCCAGTGCAAAGGTCTGGGGCGACAGCCAACGTCGACAGTTTCGTGCCGCCGCGTTTCTCTTCGGAAAGTCCAACGATGGCAAGGCACTCGCCGCAACTACGCAAGACGATCTGAACGACCTATACGATCGCCTGAACCGCCTGCCGTCCTCGCACCACAAGTCCCCGCGACACGAGCCGATGTCGTTAGAAGAAATCTGTGTCGAAGCAGCCGAGCGCGTGTCGGCGAGCGACGGCGCCGATATCCCCATCGGCCTCGATGTGGGAACGATCAACCGGCACTTCGCGAACCTGAAGCGCCTCTGCACCTGGCTAGCAGGCAAAACCCCGATGGGTCCTCTCGACTTCTCGGACTTCATCCTCGAAGAGGACGATAGGAATGATCGCGACGAGCGTGACCCCTATACGATCGAGCAGGGGATGGAGCTGTTCCGTTTGCCCGTCTGGACCGGAGCTCCTACCCTTGAAGACCGACTGACACCCAAATTGGGGGACAACGTCTGGCACGATGCGGCTTATTGGGTGATGCCGATCGTCTGGTATTCGGGGATGCGCCGCGAGGAAGCGTGCAAGCTCCTGATCGATGATATCGGCGAGGAAGATGGCGTGCCATTCTTCAACATCCGAAAGACGCACGCTGGAACCGTGAAGACCGCGACAAGCGTGCGGAAGGTTCCGATAAACAGCGGACTTCGTCGCCTCGGTTTCCTGGCATTCGTGGAGGCGATGAGAGCCGCGGGAGAAACCTATCTATTTCCTGAAATACTTCCCGGAAGGGGAGGCAGAACACTCGGCGACGTGTTCTTCAAGAATATCTGGCTAAACAAAAACCGCATCTGACCTTAGTAAGGCCAGGTCAAGCGGTTCACAGTGGTCGCCACATGGTGAGCACCGAATTGAAGATGCTGCAGACCTTCGAGGAATTTCGTGCGGATCTGCTTCGAGGATCGGATACTTCGTCGCGTGATCGAAATGCGGGCAGGTCGTGGCTACATCGCCGCGTTGGAGACTCACCGGAACCGCAAGTTTTCCGCGCAGTTCGCCAAAGCGGCAAATGACGCGACGACATTGGCGCCGTGGCTGGACCAGGAGGCAGCCTGATACCCCTGTGACCTCAAAGTGAGACGAGCGTCGCGAATGTGGCGACGCTTGTCTCACTTATGTATCCGAGGGTCGCCGCGATCTGGAGACGGATCGCTACCACACGCGTAAAGACCATTGTCTGTCGAGTGCGCCGCCGCTAACTGAGGCCAGTGGGTGACGCCACGAAAAATCGACGCCAGAAAAGTCGGCGTGAAATCAATATGCTGTCTGAGCGCGAAATCCCCTAGCTGGGGTTCCTGCCGCCCCAGCCAGTCTACTTTCCTGACCCGTCCTAACCAGTGAAGCACGGGGACGACGGATGGCCGGAATAGGCGGTTTCTAAGGTTATCGAGTCAGCTATCAACAGGTTGTTGATTATTCATCACCCGTTGGAGAACATCCCGTGTCGGACGTCGAAGCCTCGAACAACCTGACCGCAGCGTTCGCTGAACGATTCCGCCATGCGTGCGACCAGAACCCGCACTGCCCGGCGATGGGCAAGACGGCGGGCGGCGGACGGCTGCCGTGGCTGGAGGAAGAGTATAAGCGCCGGTTCGGAGAAGTCCCATCGCGCCAGTCGTTCCACAAATGGTTGACTGGCGCCTCCCGTCCGACGCTCGACAAGGCGGAGAAGCTGGCCGAGATGCTCGGCGTCGATCCAGCTTGGCTGTGGATGGGCCATGATGCCGCCTTAGACGCCCGTGCCAAGCGCGCCCGGAACGCCTTGGCGGACGGCAGCGTCAACGTGGTCGCGGGGCTGATCCAGATGGATGGCGGTATGCCCGCGTTCCCCGAGGAGGGCGACAAGAAGGCGCAGCGCGGTCACGTCGATATCTATGCGGTTATCAAGGGCGCGCACTACGCGCTTCACGTCGCCGCCGGCCAGCCGGTCGAGGGTGGCGTGAAGTTCGCGGTGCCGACGCGCTGCGACGCGACGGTGCTCGGGCTCATTCGGGACGGGTTTGCGTTCCGCGTGGTCGAGGTGACCGTCGAAGTTCTGGAAGCCGGGCAGCGCCGTGGCGGGTCGATCGAGGTGGTGTTGACCGAGGAGCAGGTCGCGGCGGCGGCCGTGGCGGATTTTACTGGGAGGCTGTGATGGCCGAACGTGCGCCTTTTCGTGGCCAGGAAGCCTTCCCCCGCTTACCGGACGACACTGCCCTTATCTGGTGGACGTGTCAGCAGGACTGCGACTTAATCCGTGCGATGTTCCTTAGCGCGTCTGCAAATTGGTCTGAGGACGAAGGTTTGCCGACTTGGCCTGCCTATCTCGCAGACAGGTACGTAGGTCGTTATGGGCGAAACGGTCGCGGACGACTGTGGGGCGACGATGATTTCGCCGAAGTGTCGCCTTAGCCGGATACAGCACTTTCGCGGATGCTATCTGAACGATACGCTGGTGTCGTAATCGGTGCGCGCGAGTTATTTCACGTCATTGACCTGCCAGGCCTAGTGACTGATCTAAATCTTGAGTGGGTTGGCATGCGATGATTGAGGCGCTACGGACGCCGCGACCTGCCAGCCCGGATCTGGATCACCTGTAAGCGGACGTTGTTTCGGGTGACGGAGTCCGCGACCCGAAGCGTGTCATTCTTCTTTGCGTCCGGCAGTTTCTGAAACCAATCGGATTTCAGCGTCTCATCCAGCGGTACGCATGCGGTGATCACCGCCTCGGCCACGTCGGATGCGCTGTCGCCAGACCGTTCCAGCGCAACGGTCTGGGTGGAGAGGCAGTCGGTATATGCCGATAGCATGAGCGCTAAGATGATCATTTGGCCATCTTACCTTCCTAACCCGTCCTGACCAGTCCCAACGGTTTGTTGGTAGATACGTTGGTAGGCTGGACGGCAGGCATCAAAAATATACACTGACAACAATGGTTTAAGCCAATCAATCGAATCCTGCCGCCCCAGCCAGTCGCGGCCGGATCAGGCCCACAGGCGGTAGCCGAGGCCCGGTTCTTCGACGATCAGCGCGGGCGTCGTCGGGTCGGCTTCCGGCGCAGGTTGCGGACCACCAGGGGCCGATGTTCGGCCGGGCGGTCGTGCGAGGGAGGCCAGACCGCCGCCGGTATGCGATCAAGCGTGACCACCCGGCCCGGTGCCCGGCTCGAGCGCGGCGGCCTTTTTCTCCACCGCCTCGCGCGCGGACACGATGGCCACCGTCGATCCCCGCTCGAGCGCGCCGATCAGATCCAGCCCGTCGCGGTCGGGCAGCCCGAACCATCGTCGCGCACGGCGCCGGTGTCTCAGGCCATGGTTGCGCGCCGCGCGAGGCTCGCCAGCCGTTCCGCCAGTTCGGCGTTCCGGAACGGCTTGGTAAGTCGCGGCAGGTCGGGGGCGATGCCGTCGACCTCCGCATAGCCCGACACGATCAGAATGGGCAGGTCGGGGTCGAGCGCGCGCGCCGCCCGGGCGAGCTCGGCGCCGCTCATCCCCGGCATCAGGTGATCGGTGACGAGCAGGTCGGTCGCGATCCCCTGGCGGAGCAGCGCGAGCGCCTCTTCCGCCGACCCCGCCTCGACCACGTCATACCCCAGGTCGGTCAGCATGTCGGCGGTGCTCATCCGCACCAGTTCCTCGTCGTCGACCAACAGCGCCCGGCCCCGCGCCTTGACGGTCGGCGTCAGCGAGGGCGCGTCTGCCTCGCCGGCCAGCGAACCCGCGCTGACCGGCAGCCAGAGCGCGACGGTCGTGCCGTGACCGGGCCGGCTTTCCAGGTCGAGCCCCCCGCCGAGCTGTGCGGCCAGGCCATGGACCATCGACAGCCCCAGCCCGGTGCCCTTGCCGATGCCCTTGGTCGAGAAGAAGGGCTCGATCGCGCGTCGCACCGTCTCCGCGTCCATGCCCATCCCGGTGTCGCTCACCGAAAGGCGGACATAAGGACCCGGCTTCAGCGTCGCGTCGCCGCCGGCGGGCACGGTCGCGGGGGCGGCCGCGATCGTCAGCGTGCCCCCATCGGGCATCGCGTCGCGCGCGTTCACCGCCAGGTTGAGCAGCGCCATTTCGAGCTGGTTGGCGTCGGCCCGCGCCGGCGGCAGGCCCTCCGCCAATTCGACCCGGATATCGATCTTGGGCCCGATCGTGCTTCCGACCAGCCCCGCCATTCCGGCGACGAGCTGGGGCAGGTCCACCGCGCTCGCCTGGAGCGGCTGGCGCCGCGCAAAGGCGAGCAGGCGCTGGACGAGCGTCTTGGCGCGTTCGGCCGACTGGAGCGCGCCGTCGATCAGCCGCCGTTCGCGCTCGTTGCCGAGCCCCCGCCGGATGAGCATGTCGAGCGAGCCGACGATCGGCGTGAGCAGGTTGTTGAAGTCGTGCGCGACCCCGCCCGTGAGCTGGCCCATCGCCTCCATCTTCTGGCTCTGACGAAGTGCCTCCTGCGCCTGTTCGAGTTCGAGCGCCGCTTCCTTTTCGGCGGTGACGTCGCGCCCGACCGCGTAGAAGACGTCGTCCTCGGGAACGAGCGCCCAGGAGATCCAGCGCCATGACCCGTCGGCATGGCGCAACCGGTCCTCGAACCGGTTCACGCTTTCGCCGCGCAGCAGCCGATCCATGACGGCGCGGACCGCCGCGTGATCGTCCGGATGGACCTGCTCGCCGAAGGGCATGGCGAGCAGCGTCGCCGCGTCCAGCCCGAGCGTCGTCTCCCAAGCGGGATTGATGGCCTTGAGATAGCCGTCGAAGCCCATGATCGCGAACAGGTCGCGGCTCATCTCCCAGACGCGGTTGCGCTCGGCGGTCTGTTCCACGACGCGCTGGACCAGTGCTTCCTCGACCCCCTTGCGCTCGTCAATGTCGATGACCGACCCGACATAGCCCAGATAGTCGCCCGCCTCGTTGAACCGCGCGGCGGCGGCGTCGATCGCCCAGCGATACACGCCGTCCGCACGGCGCACGCGAAAATCGACCTGATAATCGCGCTGTTCGGCGTTCGCGGTCAGAAAAGCGGTCTCCGCCAGGGGGCGGTCGTCGGGATGGACCGCGTCGAGCCAGCCCAGCCCCTCGCCCTCGCCCACGGCCTGGCCGGTGAACTCGTACCAGCGCGCGTTCAGATAGGTGCAGAAACCATCGGGGTTGGTGACCCACATCATCACCGGCGCGCGGTCGGCCATGGAGCGGAACCGCGACTCGCTTTCGCCGAGCGCGGCTTCGGCGGCGCGGCGGTCGCTGATATCCTGGATCAGCGCGTAATAGCCCTCCACCTCGCCGCCGAGGGCGATACGGGGAAGATAATCGATGTGCACATGGCGTTCACCGCCATCCTTGTACGGCACCAGCTGTTCGGACGAGACGCGCTCACCCGCCAGGGTGCGGTGGATCTGCATCTTCAGATCCTCATAGGCCGCATCGCCGATCACGTCGCGGACATGGCGACCATATAGCTCATCCCTGCGGTGGCCGAACCATTCCTCATAGGCCTTGTTGTTGAACCGGTAGCGCTCGTCGCGGTCGACATAGGAGATGAGCACCGGGAGCGCGTCGGTCAGCATGTTGAGCTCGTGCTCGCGCTTGGCGAGTTCCGCCACCGCGCGCGCGCGTTCGAGCACATCCCAGGTGCGGCTCGCGACCGCTTCCGCCAGCTCGATCTCCGCGGCGGTCCAGTCGTGCGGTTCGCGGCTGTGGACGTTCAGATTGGCCACGAACCGGCCGTCCTTGACCAGCGGGACGCTGACCAGCGCGCCCACGCCGATCGCGTCGAGCATGGCGCCGCTGCTCAAAGTGGCCGGATGGACCCGCACGTCCGGCACGACGAGCGTGACCCCCGCCCGGAGCGCGGCCACCAGTTCCGCCCCGAAATCGGCCAGCGCCAGCCGGTCCGGCAGGTGGGCGACCGCGCCGTCGGTCCAGTCGCCCTCGGTGACCGCCACCCCCTGCGCCTCGTCGATATCGGCATAGACGACGCGCATCGCCCCCAGTCGTTCGCCCAGCGCGCGCGTGGTGGCGGCGACGATCTCGCGCGGGTCGCTCATCGGGCGCAGCGTGTCGCCCAGCGCGACCAGGAACGTCTCGCGCGCGCCCGTCTCCCGCAGCACATGATCGGCGCGGACCCGCTCGGTGACGTCATGACCTTCGCAGAAGATGCCGACGACCGTGCCCGCCTCGTCGACGATCGGTTCGTAGATGAAGTCGAGAAAGCGTTCTTCCTCCAGACCGTCCGGTCGCGTCCGGAAACGGACGGGGGCGCCGTGCGCGACATGGCGCTCGCCGGTCGCGTAGACGCGGTCGAGAAGGGCTTCGAACTCCTGGTCGACCAGGTCCGGGAACGTCTGGCGCATCGTCCTGCCGACCGCGCCGCGCTCGCCGAACAGCCTGACATGCGCGTCGTTGACGAAGTCGAAGACGTGGTCGGGACCCCGCAACGTACAGATGAAGCCGGGCGCCTGGGCGAACATGCGCCGCTGCCGCTCGGTCTCGTCGGCGCGCTGACGCTCGGCGAGCACCTGGTCCGTCGTCTCGGTGCAGGCGCAGAACATACCTGCCACCCGGCCGCTCTCGTCCCGGATCGGCGAATAGGAGAAGGTATACCAGCTATCCTCGGCATAGCCGTTGCGGTGCATGACGAACCGCAGATTCTCGTGATACACCGCTTCGCCGGCCAGCGCCCTGGCGACCAACGGCTCGACATCGGTCCAGATGTCCGACCAGAGCTGCGCGAACGGGCGGCCCAGCGCGCCCGCGCGCTTGCCGCCCAGGATCGGCGCATAGCCGTCGTTGAACAGGAAACCGAGCTCCTCGCCCCAGGCGAGGAACATCGGAAAGCGCGAATTGAGCATCAGCCCGACGACCGTGCGCAGCGACTGCGGCCAGTCGGCGGGCGGTCCCAACGGCGAGGTCGACCAGTCGTACGACCGCATCAGCGCCCCCGTCTCGCCGCCGCCGGTCAGAAAGGATAGGGCGTCGTCACGATCCTTGACCTCGATCAATCCCACTCCCTCCACTCTTGCCGGCCCGGCCGTCGTCCGAAGCGGGCCGTGGCTCCTTAATCGAAGCGAAAGCATACGTCATCGGGCAAGATCGCCCGGGCCGGGACGCGGTCAGAGATGGCGCTCCAGCATCGCGCGTACCGGCACCCGCGCCTCGAGCCGGCTGGCGAGGAGAAACATGCCCGCCGCCTTGCGCTGCAGGAACAACGTGTCGATCGGCGGCAACCCGTACAGCTTGCGCTCGGCCGCCAGCGCCACGCCGTGATCGCGCAGCGCCAGGCTGAGCGCCTTGTCGCCGAAGTCGAACACCGCGTCGCGGCGCAGCGCGGCGGCGACCAGATCGACCATGTCCAGCACCGCTTCCCGATAGGCGGCCGGGGCCACGGGGTCGAACAGGCGCGCGCCGATCAGCGCCGCCCGCCTGTCGTCGCGATCCCCGGCCAGCACCGCGCGCGCCACCGCCCGGTGGGCCGCCACGATGTCCGCGTCGATCGCGCGGGTCGCGCCGAAGTCGAGCAGCGCGATGCGGCGGGTCGCGAAGCAATAGCGGAAATTCGCGAAGTTCGGGTCGGTCTGGATCAGCCCCCATTCGAACAACTCGCGCAGCGTCAGGTCGACCAGCGCGGTCACGGCGCGGTCGCGTTCGGCCTGGGATGCCGCCGACAGCGCCTCGATCGGGGAACCTTCGACGAACGACATGGCGAGGATCGCGGGGGTGGTCAGGTCGCGCTGGACGGCCGGCACGACAAAGGCGGGCGCGTCGGCCAGCAGCGCCGCGAAGCGGGCCAGATGATCGGCCTCCAGCAGGTAGTCCGCCTCGTCGCGAAGCTGGCGCTTGGCCTCGGCGAGGAGCGGCGCGACATCGAGCGTGTCGGGGATCACGCGCGACAGGCGCAGCAGCGCCGCCAGATTGTCGATGTCGCCGTCGATGCTGTCGCGGATGCCGGGATATTGCACCTTGATCGCGAGATCGCGTCCGTCGCGGGCGCGGGCGCGGTGGACCTGGCCGATCGACGCGGCGGCGATCGGCCGGTCGGACCAGGCGTCGAACCGCCCGCGCCAGTCACGGCCCCATTCGGCCGCCAGCACGGCGTGGAGCTGGCGCGCGGGCATCGGATCGGCGTCGGCGCGTAAGCGGGCCATGATCTCCGCCAGCTCGGGCGGCAGCAGCTCGCCCGCGTCCATCGACAGCAACTGCCCCATCTTCATCGCCGCGCCGCGCATCCGGGCGAGCTGGTCGGCGACGCGCCGGGCGTTGGCGGGGGTGAGCAGCAGGTCGCCCATCGCCGGCCGCTCGCCGCGTGCGAGGCGCCGCGCGCCGTCGGCCAGCATCGACCCCGCCACCCCGCCCGCCATGCTCCCCAGCCGGGCGAGCCGCGACAGGCGGCGACGGGGCACGGCGGCGGCGGAGCGGGAGGGCGGGCTGGTCATGGGCGCTATATGGGGGGCCGTGCCGCGCCGGCCATGCGGAACGATCGGGGGAACGCGCGCGCCCGGCCGTCGTTGGATGGTGAGCGTTAATCAGCGGAGGAATTCCCATGACATCGGCGGCGGTCACGGCGGTTGGCGACACATTGAACCCGGTAGACGGCGATCGCGGCCACCCGTTGCGCGGCGTGCCGAGCACGGCGGCGATCGGCGGCCACCCGATCCATCCGATGGTGGTCCCCTATCCCATCGCCTTCCTGACCGGCGCGGTCGCGAGCGACCTGGCGGCGCGGAGCACGGAGGATCCGTTCTGGGCGCGGATGTCCAAATGGATGCTGGGCGCGGGCATCGTCACCGGCCTGGCGGCGGGCGCGGTCGGCGCGGTCGACTATTTCACCATCAAGCGCGCGCGCGAGAAGAAGACCGGCAAGCTCCACGCCTATGGCAATCCGCTGGCGCTCGGGCTGGCGGGGGCGAGCCTGTTCGCCCGGCGCGGCGACGACGACGCGGCGCCGAGCGACACCGCGCTGGCGCTGAGCGCCGCGACCGCGGGCATGGTCATGCTGACCGGCTGGGCGGGGGCGGAATTATCCTACCGCCACATGGTCGGCGTGATCGGCGCCAACGACCAGCACGACCATGCGGAAAAGCAGCTCGTCCACTAGGACGACCGCCGGCCGCCGCGTTCCGGCGCGGTGAAGAAGTGATCAACCCTATCTTCATTTCCGCTTCGCTACACCGGGCGGGTGAGGACGATGCGCACCTGGATCGGATCGGCCGCGGCCAAGACGGCGGGCGCTTATCTGATCGCGGGCATGTCCCTGATCGCGATGACCCGCTTCGGCGGCGGGGTCGCGTGCCTGTGGATCGCGACGGCCGTGCTGATCGCGGGACTGACCGTCAGCCCGCGCCGGCGCTGGCCCGGCATCGTCGCGGCCTGTGCCTGTTCCAGCCTCATCGGGACCGTGACGGTCGGCGTGGGGATGATGGCCGCCGCTCCGCTCGCCTTTCTGAATATGTCCGAGGGGCTGATCGCGGCCCTGCTTCTTGCCCGTTTTCGGCTGCGGAGCGACTCCCTGGACTCCTTGGAACGGTTGGCGCGCATGGTCCTCGCGGTCGGGATCCTGGCGCCGCTGGCGACGGCGCCGCTGGCGGCCTGGGTGGTCATGCTGGCCACCGGAACCTCCTTTGCCGACAATCTCCTATTCTGGTTCGTCGGCCACGGGCTGGGCAATGTCACCGCCGTGCCGATCTTCACGATGATCGCCTCGGGCGGGGTCGGGCGCTGGGTGCGCGGCGCGTCGCGCGAGCGGCGGTTCGAAGCGGTCGCGCTGCTCGCGCTGGTCGGCAGCGTCACGGGCGCGGTGTTCGCGCAGCGATCCTTTCCGGCGTTGTTCCTGCCCGTGCTGCCCGCGATCGTCGCCACCTTCCGCATCGGCCGGCTGGGCGCGACCGCGTCGGTGGTCATCATCGCGACCGTCGGCGGCTATTTCAGCGTGAGCGGGTCGGGACCCATGCGGTTGATCGACGGGGACGCCGCGACGCGCGCGCAATTCTTCCTCTTCTATCTCGCGGTCACCGTCCTCACCGTGCTGCCCGTCGCGGCCGAACTACGTCATCGCCGCGCGGTGTTCGACCGGCTGCGCGAAAGCGAGGCGCGCTATCGCCTGCTCGCGGATCATTCGTCGGACATCGTCCTCAACCTCGATCTCGACGGGATCATCCGCTACGCCTCGCCCTCGATCGCCCAGCTGGGCGGCTACACGCCCGAAGCCGTGATCGGATCGAGCGCGGTCGAGCTGGTGCTGCCCGAAGACCGCGAGGCGGTGACGCGCGCGCATCGGCGTGCAGTGGGGGACCCCGAGCGGACGATGACCGTCGAATATCGCGCCACCACCGCTGCGGGCGAGGTCCGCTGGTTCGAGATGCATACGCGCGGCGTCCGCGACGAGGGCGGCGTGGTCACCGGCGCGGTGGCCGCGATCCGCGACGTCGACCGACGCAAGGCGATCGAGGGCGAGCTGTCGCTGGCCGCGGCCACCGATCCGCTGACCGGGCTGGCCAATCGGCGCATCTTCGACGCGGTGCTCGACCGCCTGGTGGAACAGTGCAAGGCCGGGTGCGTCGCGATCTTCGATCTCGACCATTTCAAGCAGATCAACGACCATTGGGGCCATGACGCCGGCGACCGGGTGCTGGTGGCGGTCGCCGAATGCGCACGCGGGGCGCTGCGCGACGGCGACCTCGTGGCGCGGCTCGGCGGGGAGGAATTCGGCGTGCTGCTCCCCGGCGCCGACCGCGACCAGGCGCGCGCCGTCTGCGAGCGGCTTCGCCGGATCATCGGCGACCAGCGCCTGTCGGTCGCGGGAACGGGCATCCGGGTCACGGCCAGCATGGGCCTGGCCGCGATCGTGCCGGGCGTCACCCGCCTGACCGTCATGCGCGCGGCCGACGCCGCGCTCTACGCCGCCAAGGCGGGCGGACGCGATCGGCTGAATCTCGCGGCCTGAGCCGCTTGGTCGGCCCTCGTCGCCGCCGGCGAGGAGTCGATTACCGACACGTCATGTTGCGCGGGCGCGCGCGACGTGGTGGAAAGGCGTGGTCTAGGAAAGGACCGCGATGGCGACCCGGATCGATCGTGCCAGCATTCCCACGCCCCCCGGCCTGCCGGTCGTGGGCCATCTGCACCAGATCGCGCGGTCGGGGCTCGTCGGTCATCTGCTGCGCGTGTCGCGCGACTATCCCGACGGCATCTTCAAGCTGAAATTCGGCAGCCGCGTCGCTTCTTTCGTCACCGACCCCGACCTGATCGCCGAGCTGTCGGACGAGACGCGGTTCCGCAAGATGCCCGGTCCCGGCCTGCGCGTCGTCCGCCGCTTCGCGGGCGACGGGCTGTTCACCGCGTTCAGCGACGAGCCCAATTGGGGCAAGGCCCACCGTATCCTGCTTCCCGCCTTCAGCCAGCGCGCGATGCGCGGCTATTTCGACATGATCGTCGAGGTCTGCGACCAGCTCGTGCGGAAATGGACCAGGGCGTCGGGCACCGACGTGCTCGTCGCCGACGACATGACGCGCCTGACGCTCGACTCGATCGCCATCGCGGGCTTCGGCCACCGCTTCGACAGTTTCGAGCGCGAGGAGCTGGACAGCTTCCTGGTCGCGCTGGGGAGCGCGCTTGGCGAATCACTCAACATCATCACCCGGCTGCCGATCCAGAACCGCTTTGCCAAGCGGTCCGCCGCGCAGTTCGACGCCGACATCGCCGAGATGAACGCGCTGGTCGACGGCGTCATCGCCGACCGCCGCGCTCATCCCACGGACGGGCGCGATCTGCTCAACCTGATGCTCACCGCGGTCGATCCTGAGACGGGCGAGGGGCTGGACGACGTCAATATCCGCTATCAGGTGCTCACCTTCCTGATCGCGGGGCACGAGACGACGAGCGGGATGCTGACCTTCGCGTTCAGCTATCTCCTCCGCAACCCGGCGGTCCTCGCCCAGGCCTATGCCGAGGTCGACCGCGTGCTGCCCGGCGACGAGCGGCCCGATTACGCCGACGTCGCCCGGCTCGACGTGATCGAGCGCATCCTGAACGAAGCGCTGCGCCTCTGGCCGACCGCGCCCGCCTTTACGGTCGCGCCATACGAGGACGCGGTGATCGGCGGCCGATGGCATCTGCGAAAGGATCGCCCGGTCAATATCTTCGTGCCCGGACTTCACAGGAATGCGAAGGCCTGGCCGGACCCGGAAGAGTTCGACATCGACCGCTGGCTGCCGGAGAATGCGGCCAGGCATCACCCCCATGGCTACAAGCCCTTCGGCAACGGCGCGCGTGCCTGTATCGGTCGCCAGTTCGCGATGGTGGAGGCCAAGATCGCGATGGCGATGCTGCTGCGCGCCTTCTCCGTCAGCGATCCGCACGGTTATCGGCTGCGGATCAAAGAGACGCTGACGATCAAGCCCGACGCGTTCTTCATGCGGGTGCGCACCCGCCAGCCGCATGAGCGGCTCCGGCTCGGGGTGAGCGAGGCGGTGGTCGAGGAGGCGAGCGTCGCCGCCGTCGCGGGCACCGGCCGGCGCTTCGCGGTGCTCTACGGCACCAGCCTGGGCACCGCGCGCGACATCGCGGAGGAGCTGGCCGAACGCGCGCGCGTCGACGGGTTCGAGGTGGTCGTCCGATCGATGGACGACGCGCTGCGCGGCGGCGCCGAGCCCGAGGACAAGGTTATCGTCGTCGTCACCGCCACCTATAATGGCCGGGCGCCCGACAGCGCGGTCGAGGTCGAGCGCGCGATCGACGCGGGCGCGTTCGAAGGCGCGGACTGGTCCGGCGCGCGCTTCGCGGTGCTGGGCGTCGGCAACAGCCAATGGCCCAATTACCAGCATTTTCCCAAGCGCATCGACGCCGCGATCGAGGCGACGGGCGCGGCCCGGCTGCTTCCACGCGCCGAGGCGGACGGGCAGGGCGATTTCGACGGCGCCGTGACCGGCTTCGTTCGCGACCTGTGGCGGGCGCTGGGGTCCGCCGCCGAGCCGAGCGAGGCCGCATCCTCGCTGTCGCTCCGTCCCATCGATCTGGGCGAGGCGCGCGCCCAGGCGTTGCCCGAACATGCCCAGCGGCTGGAGATCGTCGCCAATGACGAACTCGTCCGCCCCGCTGACGGGCTGTGGGACTTCGCCGTTGAGCCGCCGCGCCCCTCGACCCGGCTGATCCGCGTCCGGCTGCCCCAGGGCCAGCATTACCATACGGGCGATCACGTCGCGGTCTATGCCCGCAACCGCCCCGACCTGGTCGAGCGCGCGCTGACGCGGCTCGCCCTCGACGGCGCGGCCCAGCTGCGGGTCGAGGGACGGGGCGGGCGCTTCAAGCATCTGCCGCTCGGGCAGACGGTGACGGTCCGCCAGCTCCTGACAGACTTCGTCGAATTGTCCGATCCGCTGCCCCGGCGCGCGCTGACGGTGGTCGCCGGGCATACGCGCTGCCCAAACACCGGGCGCGCGCTCGACCGGCTGGACGCCGACTATGAGGGAGAAGTCGCCGCCAAGCGACTGACCTTGCTCGATCTGCTCGACCGGCAACCCGCCGCCGAGCTGCCGCTCGACGCCTTCGTCGAGTTGTGCGCGCCGATCGCGCCGCGCTTCTATTCGATCGCGTCCAGTTCCCTGGTGTCGCCCGACGCGGCGGACCTGTTGGTGGGCACCATCGCCGCGCCGGCCTGGTCGGGGCTGGGCGAGCACCGGGGCTTCGCCAGCGGCTATATGGCCGGGGTGGAGCCGGGGACGCAGGTGTTCGGCTATGTCCGCCGCCCCAATCCGCCCTTCGCGCCCCCTGTCGATCCGAGCGTGCCGATGCTGCTGATCGGTCCGGGCACCGGGTTCGCGCCGTTGCGCGGTTTTCTTCAGGAGCGTGCGGCGCAAAAGGCGGCGGGCGAGACGGTAGCGACCAGCCTCCTCGTCTTCGGATGCCGCCACCCCGATCACGACTGGTTCTGCCGCGACGAGATGGAGCGGTGGCGGGACGAGGGCGTGGCCGACCTGCTCCTCGCCTTTTCCGCGGTCCCGTCGCATCCCTGGCGCTTCGTCCAGGACGCGCTCTGGGCCGAGCAGGAGCGCGTCTGGGCGATCCTGGAGGCGGGAGCGTCGGTGTTCCTGTGCGGCGACGGCCGCTTCATGGCCCCGGCGGTGCGCGATACGCTGATCCGCATCTGGATGCAGCAGGTCGGCGGCGCGCATGCCCAGGGATCGGAGTGGCTCAATCGCCTGATAGAGGATGGGCGCTTCCATCAGGATGTATTTGGTTTCGGGAAATAATCCTCGTCCGGAACAGCCGGAGAGGTAGTGAGCAAGGAGAGAGCCGATGCAGCAACTGAGCGCGATGGACGCGTCGTTCGTCTATCTGGAGACGCCGCATACACCCATGCACATCGGCTCGGTCGCGATCTACGATCCCTCCACCGCGCCGGGCGGGTTCGTGCGGTTCAAGGATATCCTGCAGTTCATCGGATCGCGACTGTCGGGGGCACGGTCGTTCCGTCAGCGGCTGGTGCGGGTGCCGTTCGACCTCGACCATCCATACTGGATCGAGGACCCGGAATTCGACATCGAATTCCATGTCCGCCACATCGCGCTGCCCAAGCCCGGCGACTGGCGCCAGCTCTGCATCCAGGTCGCCCGGCTTCATGCCCGCGCGATGGACATGACCAAGCCGCTCTGGGAATTCACCGTCATCGAGGGGCTCGACAATATCGAGGGCCTGCCGCCCGGCTGCTTCGCGCTGGTGTCCAAGGTCCATCATGCCGCGATCGACGGCATGTCCGGGGTCGAGATGTCGGCCGCGCTCCACGATCTCGACGCGAACATGACTCCGCCGGGCGCGGTCGATAGCTGGCGGCCCGACCATATGCCGCATGTCGCCGACCTGCTGGTGCGCAGCTATTTCAACTCGCTGGCCCAGCCGATGCGCGTGATGGAGACGATCGGCCGCTCGCTGCCCGGCATGGCCAAGCTGACGAGCGAGGTGCGCCGCGGCGACGTGTCGCTCCGCAACGCCCGCCCTGCGCAGAAGACGCGGCTCAACGGCAAGGTGTCGGGGCACCGGGTCTGGGACGCGGTGCCGTTCAAGCTCGCCGACATCCGCGCCATCAAGGACGCCGTGCCCGACGCGACCGTCAACGACGTGATCCTCGCGGTAGTGGGAGGAGCCTTGCGTAAGTATCTGGGTAGCAAGGGCGAACTCCCGCGCGAGACGCTGACCGCCATGGCGCCGATCTCGGTCCGCGGCGAAGCGGGCAAGGGCGCCATGGGCAATCAGGTGTCGGCCATGGTCGTGGGGCTGGGCACCCAGATCGAGGATCCGATCGAGCGGCTGCGCTTCGTCCATCAGGAGGCGGTGAACTCCAAGGCGCTGACCGGTGCGGTCGGGGCCAAGAACCTGGCCGATTACAGCCAGCTCATGCCCGCCGCGCTCGCGGGGCTGGCGGCGCGGCTCTATACCCGCATCGGCGCGGCCAACGCGCACAGCCCGGCCTTCAACTGCGTCGTCACCAACGTGCCGGGCAGCCGGGTGCCGCTCTATTTCGCGGGTGCGCGGATGGTGGGGATGTACGGGACGGGGCCGATCTTCGACGGGATGGGGCTCATCAACACCATCTATTCCTATGGCGCGACGATCGCGGTTTCCTTCACCTCCGATCGCGACATGATGCCCGATCCCGCCGCCTATGCCGACGCGCTGCGCGAGACGTTCGAGGCGATGCGCGCCGCGGCCGTGAAACCAAGCGCCTTGCCGCCGGTTGAAGCCAACGAGAACAGGCCGGCCCCCAAGCTCAGGAAGCTGGCGATCCGCGAAGGAGTATGACCATGGCCGACGACGATCAGAATACCAACCAGGGCGCCGCGATGGGCGCGAGCGCGGGTGCCGCGGCGGGCACCGCCGCCGGCGGGGCGGCCGACCGGATGCGCGAGGGCGCGCAAAAGGCGCAGGCCGCGTTCGGCGAGCAGGTGATCGAGCCCGCCCGCCGCGCCGGCGAAGCGATGCGCGCGAGCGGCCAGAAGGTCGCGGAGAACAGCTCGCAGATCGGCGTCAAGATGATCGACCAGGCCGAAACCAACACCCACCAGGCGTTCGACGCGATGCGCCGCGCCGCCCAGGCCAAGGACCTGTCCGAGGTGATGAAGATCCAGGGCGAGTATCTGCGCGAGCAGAGCACCCGGTCGATGACCCAGGCGCGCGAGATCGGCGAGCTGATCATGCAGTTCGGTCGCGACGCGGTCGGCGGCATGCGCGGCGGCGGTCAGGGCTGAACCGATCCGGGGAGGACCGATGACGGTTCTCCCCTTCTACCGTCATGCGGGACCTGATCCGGCATCCACCCGTTCGCGGGCCACCGGCGCAGTCGTGCATGGACCTCGGCTCAAGGTCGGGGTGACAGAAAGAGAATAGTAGAAGCGCCGGAGCCCACCAACCGACACTTGTCACGTCGACCCTCGCCAACCTGATGACGCCGCCATCGGGTTCTCCGATCACGGATGGCAGGACGGCCCCGGCCGCCCCGGCGATCAGGCATGGCCGGCACGGGGATAGACCCACGCCTTGAACCCGGTGCGCTTGAAGGGCGCCCAGCCATCCTCCGCCTGCGCCAGGCGGTCGGCGACGGCGTAGAGGACCGACGGATTGACGCCCAGACCGCAATGGCTGCCATGAACCTCGATATTGTCGGTGCCGACGGCTTCGGGCTCGCGGCAATTCTGCCAGGCGACGACCCCGTCCTCGCGCGAATAGATGGCGGTCGAGGGGACCGGCGGGGGCGTCATGCTCTCGGCGAGCTGGCCGCGCGTATGCGGATCATCGATCTTCTGGCCCGTCATCGCCTCGTAGAGCCGCCACACATTGGTCGCGCGCGGGCTGCCCGCGAAGGGTGAGCCGAGCGTGATCACCTGGCGCACCGCGTCGGGCGCGCGCCGCGCGACGAGCCGCGCCATGACGCCACCCAGGCTCCAGCCGACGAGGCTGACCGTCTGGCCGGTCCGCTCATGAATCTCGCGCAGTTTGGCGACCAGCTTCTCGCCCTCGCGTCCGATCGCACGGGGTCCGAGATTGCGGCCCAGATCCCAGGTGCAGGCGTCATAGCCGAGCCGCGTGAGGAAGCGCCGCAGCACCGCGGTCGAGGCGTCGCTGGTCATGAAACCGGGGAGCACCAGCACCGGATGCCCGTCGCCGCGCGGCGCGGCGGCAAGAAGCGGCCCGGCGGCGGCGGCGAGCGAGCCGAGCTCGGCGAGCGCGCGGGGAAGCTCGGTCAGCGCGAGCAGCGCGGAGGGGGCACGGGTCGAATGGTCGGCCGAGCCGACGGCATGGATGGCGGTCGCCATTTCAGGACTCCTGGAGATTTATGGATATAATGCACCGCAGCATAAATGGTTCATTCTACGCCGAAAGCTTCGTGGCGAGCGGCCACGCCCCCCGCGTCATAGGACAGGATGGCGAGGTCGAAGCTTCGCCCCGACGGGTCGCGGACATGGTCGCGCAGCAGCGCCTCGCCGCGAAAGCCCAGGCTCTCGAACAGCGACACCGCGCCCGCCTGGTCGGGGGTCATCCGCGCCGTCAGCTTGGCGAGTCCGCGCTCGCGCGCGATCGCGAACACGCCTTCCAGCAGGTCTCGCCCGAGTCCCACGCCGCGCCGCTCGGCCGAGACGAGCAGCCGCACCTCGCCGACATGGGGGCTCCAGCCCAGCGGATCGCGCACCAGGGCAGCGGTGCCGATCACCGCGCCGTCCCCTTCGTCCTCGGCGACCAAGCTGTCGATCCAGCCTTCCGCGATCGCGCCCAGCCACGCCTCGACGACGCGCGGATGACGCAGGTCGCGGCCCAGGAACAGCAGGTCGTGCTCGGGCAGCGCGCTCGCGAAGGTCGCCATCTTCTGGCGGTCGGCGGGCTCGAAGCGGCGTACCCGGTGGCTCATGTCGACCTGGCTCCCAGCCACTGGTTCAGTTTCGGCCAGAGCCGCTTCACCGCATTGCCGCCCGCGACCAGGCTGACATGCCCGCCTTTCAGCACCACCTCCTCCTTGTCGGTGCCGCCGATCATCCCGATCAGCGGCGCGGAGGCGGCGGTGGGGACGATATGGTCATGCTGCGCGACGACGTGGAGAAAGGGCGCGGTGATCCGGGCCAGGTCGACCCGCCGCCCGCCCAGGTCGAGCGTCCCGTCGAACAGGCGGTTCTCCCACATCAGCAATTTGGTCGTCTGACGGAAATATTCGCCCGCCAGCGGCAGGATGTCGGTCGCCCAGCGATCGAACATGCGGAAGGAGCGGACATATTCGTCGTCGTGCAGCCCTTCATAGACGCGCGCGATCGTCGTCGCGCGCGTGCCGGGCCGCAGCATGTCGAAGGCTGTGTAGAGATAGTCGCCGGGGCAGTTGCCGAAGGTGTCGACCAGCCGGTCGACATCGAAGAAGCGGCGGTCGGCCCAGGCCTGGAACATGTCCATGTGCGAGAAATCGACCGGGGTGGTGAAGGTGACGAGATTGGCGAGCGTCCGCCCGCCCTTGAGCGCCGCCCAGAGCAGCGACAGCACCCCGCCGAAGCAATAGCCGATGACGCTGAGGTCGGGCTCGCCGGTCTCGTCCGCCACCCGCGCGACCGCCTGGGGCAGGAAGTCGAGGACATAGCTTTCCAGCGTCAGCACCTTCTCGTCGGCGCGCGGCGGCGCCCAGTCGAGCATGAACACGTCGAAGCCCGCGTCGAGCAGATATTCGACCAGGCTCTGCCCCGGCACCATGTCGAAGATATAGCCGCGATTGGTGGTCGCCATGACCAGCAGCACCGGCACCCGGTACACGTCGTCGACGCGCGGGCGGTAGCGGTAGAGGCGCATGGTGCCGCGCTCGATCAGCACCTCCTTGGGGCTGGCGCCGAGCACGGGGGCGGGGGAGGTGAAATAGCCCAGCCCCTTGATGTTGCGCGCCATCGCCCGCTCGAATTCCGTGCGGGCGGTGTCGAGGAGGTCGGCTTCGGCCATCAGGCGCGTCGGTATTTCACGCGTCGGGCGTCGCCGGGGGCTGGCGATTGCGGCTGGGTCCCGAAACCGGCGCAGGCTTGTCGCCGCCGCCCCCGCCGAGCGCGTCGATCTTCGCTTCGATGCGGAACAGCGCGCCCTCGATGCGGGCGATGCGGGCGGACAGGTCCTCGACCTCGCCCCGGCTGGGCATGTTGGCGGCGGCGAGCGCGCGCTCCATCAGGCCGTGAAACGCCGCCTGCGCCTGGGCGGTGGCGTTGCTGGCGCCGCCGATCAGCCGCGCGACCTCGTCGGTCTTGAACGTCTGCCCGCCGACCGAGTTGGTCAGCTTCTCCCATTCGCCGATCATGGTGCGGAACAGCGCGGTGGGATCGGGCGGGGTGGTCGACATGGCCGCATCCTCGACCCGGGAACCGCACCCGTCAAGGGCGTGTACGCGGCGCCTCCGGGACAGGCGGGAGGTCGGGAAGGGGCTGGTCGCCACGGGGCACGCCGGCCGCCGTGACGGGCAGCGGCCCCTGCGCGCTCGTCTCCAGCGTCGCGTCGCCGCCGAGCGCGCGGTAGAGCGCGACGCGGTTGATCCCCGCCGTCAGCTGCGTCGCCACGAAGGTGCGCTGCGCGGTATAGGCGGAGCGCTGCGCATCGAGCAGGGTCAGGAAAGTGTCGATCCCGCCCCGGTAGCGCGCGTCGTTGAGGCGCAGCGTCTCGTCGGTGGCGTTGAGGAGCAACTGGCTGGCGCGGAGCTGTTCGGCGATCGTCCCCTGGCGCGCGAGCGCGTCGGCGACCTCGCGAAAGGCGATCTGGATCGCGCGCTCATAGCCCGCCAGCGCCGCGTCGCGCTGCGCCCGCGAGAATTCGACGTTGGCGCGCGCCGCGCCCGCGCGGAAGATCGAATAGCTCGCGGTCGGCGAGACCGAGGCGGTGAAGGCGTCACCCGAGAACAGCCCGCCCAGCGAGCTGCTCGCCAGGCCCAGGATGCCGGTCAGCGAGATGCGCGGGAACAAAGCCGCGCGGGCCGCGCCGATCTCGGCATTGGTGGCGCGCAGTTCGTACTCGGCCTGGACCACATCGGGGCGGCGCAGCAGCACGCGGCTGTCGAGCCCGGCGGGGAGCACCGCGAGCGTCGGCGCGGCCTCCTCGATCGAGGCGGGCAGCAGGCTTGGGTCGACGCCAGACCCGACGAGCAGGGTCAGCGCGTTGACGTCCTGCGCGACGAAGGTCCGCTGTTCGGCCAGGTCGCGCTGCGCGGTGGCGAGGATCTGCTGCGCCTGGGTCAGGTCGGACCGGGGGACGATCCCGCCCTCCAGCCGCGCGCGCGTCAGGCGGACGCTCGCTTCCGCGCTTTGGGCGGTCTGCTCGGCGACGCGGAGCAGCGACCGGTCGGCGGCATAGGTGAGCCAGGCTTGCGTGATATCGCCGACCAGGATCAGCCGGACGCTGCGCGCCGCCGCTTCCTGCGCGAAATAGCGTTGCTGGGCGGCGCGGGTCAGCGAGGCGACGCGGCCGAACAGGTCGATCTCGAACGCGGTGACGCCGATATTGGCCTGGAAGCTGCTCCCGCCCCCGCCCGTCGACACGGTGGTGCCGGCGCCGCCTGTGCCGCCCGGATTGGTGCTCCCGCCCGTGCCGGTCCCGGTGCCACCCGTACCGGTTCCGCCCGTGCCCGTACCGCCCGTGCCCGTGCCGCCCGTGCCGGTTCCCGTCCCGCCGGTGTTGTTCAGCGTGGAGCCGTTGCCCGTCGAATAACGGTAGTTTCCGGTCGCATCGATCTGGGGAAAGCGGTCGGCGCGCTGGATGCGATAGAGCGCGCGGGCGGAGCGGATATTGGCGACCGCGACCCGCAGGTCGCGGTTGTTCGCCATCGCCTGTTCGATGATCGCCTGGAGCCGCGGGTCGCGGAAGATGTCGCGATAGGTGATGGCGGGCAACGCCGCCTCCGACTGGCGCAGATAGGCGTCGCCGACCGGCCAGGACGGCGGCACCGGCGGCTCGGGCCGGGCGAGGCGCGGGTCCATGGAACAGCCCGCCAGCGCGGCGGTCGCCAGCAGGAGCGCGAGATGCCGGGTCATGCCGGCTGCTCCGTGCCCGGCTCGCGCTTGGCGCCCTGATGTCCCGTGGGCCGGCCGCGGATCTTGGCGACGCCGTCGCGCACCCCGCGCCGCACCAGCACGAAGAAGAAGGGGATGTAGAAGATCGCCAGGATCGTCGCGGTCAGCATCCCGCCGATCACCGCCGTGCCGATGGCGATGCGGCTGTTCGCGCCCGCGCCCGTCGAGATGGCGAGCGGCAGCACCCCGAAGATGAAGGCGAGGCTGGTCATCAGGATCGGGCGCAGCCGCAGCCGCGCCGCCTCCAGCGCCGCGTCGATCACCCGCGCGCCGCGTTTTTCCGCCTGTTCGGCGAATTCGATCATCAGGATCGCGTTCTTGGCGGCCAACCCCATCGTCGTCAGCAGCCCAATCTGAAGGTACACGTCATTGATCAGCCCGCGCAGCGTCACGAACAGCACCGCGCCGACGAGCCCCAGCGGGATGGTCAGCATCACCGCGACGGGGATCGACCAGCTTTCGTACAGGGCCGCCAGGCACAGGAACACGACCAGCAGCGACAAGCCGTACAGGATCGGTGCCTGGCCCGAGGACAGCGCCTCCTGGAAACTCAGCCCCGACAGTTCGAGCGAGGTGCCGGGGATCTGCGCCTGAAGCTCGCGGATACGCTGAAGCGCCTCGCCCGAGCTGCGCCCCTCGGCGGCCGCACCCTGGATCTCGACAGACGGAATGCCGTTGAAGCGCGCCAAGGTGGTCGGCGCCTGGCTCCAGCTCGTCCGGGCGAAGGAGGAGAAGGGCGCCATCTGCCCGCTCGACCCGCGCACGAACCATTGGTTGATGTTCTCCGGCTCGGCCCGGTAGGGCGCGTCGCCCTGGACGTAAACGCGCTTCACGCGCCCCCGGTCGACGAAGTCGTTCACGTAACGCCCGCCCCAGGCGATCGACAGCGTCTCGTTGACCGCCTGCTGCGTCAGCCCCAGCGCGGCGAGCCGCTGCTGGTCGGCGTCGACGCGCAGCGTGCCCACATCGGGCAATTCGGTCTGCCGCACCGAGGCGAGCGCGGGATCGCCGCGGGCCGCCGCCAGCAGCTTGTCGGCCGCCGCCTTGAACTGCGCCTGCGTCAACCCACCGCTGTTCTGGAGCTGAACGGTGAAGCCGTTCGACTGGCCGAGGCCGCGGATCGCGGGGGGCACGAGCGCGAAGACCTGCGCGTCGCGAATGCCCCGGAACGCGGCCGAGGCGCGCGCGACGATGGCGTCCGCGCCATTCTCCTTCCCCTCGCGCTGCGACCAGTCGACGAAATTGACGAAGGCCTGGCCGGTATTCTGGCCGCTGGTGCCGCCGCCGCCGCCGCCCGATACGGAGAACATGGTGCGCAGATTCTTGCCCTCGGGTCCGGCGAGATAATCCTCGACCTGGCGCTGCACCTGGAAGGTACGCCCCTGGGTCGCGCCTGCGGGAAGCTGGAACTGGACGATCGCGCCGCCCTGGTCCTCGGTCGGCAGAAAGCCCGTGGGCAGGCGCAGGAACAGCACCGCGAGCAGCGCGACGGTGGCCGCATAGATGGCGATGAACAGCCATTTGCGGTTCACCACCGTCTTCACGCTGCCGACATAGCGCTCGATGCCGCGGTCGAAGCTGGCGTTGAACCAGTCGCGCGCGCGCCCGACGCCGTGCGCGACGCGGGGCAGCTTGCGCGCGAACCAGCCATCGTCCGCCGCCTCGCCGTCCTCGCGGCGCTTCTTCTGCTTGAGCAGATTGGCGGTGAGCGCAGGCGACAGGATGATCGCGACCAGCGCCGACAGCATCATCGCCGACACGATGGTGATGGAGAATTGGCGATAGATGACGCCCGTCGACCCGCCGAAGAACGCCATGGGCAGGAACACCGCCGACAGCACCAACGCGATCGCGACGAGCGCGACCGTGATCTCGTTCATCGACTGGATCGTCGCGTCGCGCGGGCTCATGTCGGGATTTTCCTCGAGCAGCCGCTCGACATTCTCCACCACCACGATCGCATCGTCGACCAGCAGGCCGATGGCGAGCACCAGCCCGAACAGCGTCAGCGTATTGATCGAGAACCCCGCCACGTAGAAGATCGCCACCGTTCCCAGCAGCACCACGGGCACCGCGATCGTCGGGATCAGCGTCGCGCGCCAATTCTGCAGGAACACGAACATGACGATGACGACCAGGATCACCGCCTCGATCAGCGTCTTGACCACCTCCTCGATCGACAGCTTGATGAAGTCCGTCGAGTCGTTGGCGAAGCCGTATTTCAGCCCCGGCGGAAAGCTTTTCGATGCGGTCGCGACCTGCGCCTTGACCAGCTCGGCCGTCGCCAGCGCGTCGGCGCCGGGCGCGAGCAGGATGGCGAGCCCGGCGCCCGGATGGCGATTGACCCGCGACAACGCCGCGTAATTCTCGGCGCCCAGCTCGACCCAACCCACGTCGGAGATGCGCACCGTGGCGCCGCTCGGCAGCGTCTTCAGGATGATGTCGCGAAATTGCTGGGGAGTCTGGAGGCGGGACTGGGCCGTCACCTGCGCGTTGAGCAATTGCGTCATCGGCTGGGGCTGGCCGCCCAGCTCGCCCGCCGCGACCTCGGTATTCTGCGCCTGGATCGCCGACACGACGTCGCCCGGCATCAGCTGGACGCCCGCCAGCTTGGCCGGGTCCAGCCAGATGCGCATGGCGTATTGCGAGCCGAACACATTGGTGTCGCCCACGCCGGCGACGCGCCCCAGTGGGTCCTGGAGCGTGGAGACGAGGTAATCCGACACGTCGCGGTTGGTCAACCGGTCGGTCTCGTCATAGACGCCGACGAGCAGCAGATTGTCCGGGTTCGACTTGCGGACGACCAGCCCCTGCTGCTGCACCTGCTGCGGCAGGCGCCCGATCGATGCCTGGACCTGGTTCTGCACCTGAACCTGCGCGATGTCGGGATCGACGCCCTTGTCGAAGGTGGCGGTGATCGTCACCTGCCCGCGCGAGCTGGACTGCGACTGGAAGTACAAAAGCCCGTCGATGCCCGTCAGCGTCTGTTCGACGACCTGGGTGACCGAATTCTGGATCGTCTCCGCCGAAGCGCCGGGATAGTTGGCGCGGATCGTCACCTGGGGCGGAGCGACATCGGGATATTGCGCGATCGGCAGCGCGAACATGGCGCCGATACCCGCCAGCATGACGATGATCGCCAGCACCCAGGCGAAGATCGGCCGGTCGATGAAGATGCGCGAGAACATGGGTTTAGCGGCTCTTTCCGGCGCCCTGGGCTTTCATCCGTTCCATCTGCTCGGGCGAGGGAGCCTGAACGCGCTGCGGCGTGTCCGCGGGGACGGGACGGACGGTGGCGCCCGGCCGCATGGACGGGAGCAGGCCTTGCGTGATCACCCGGTCGCCGGGATCGAGTCCCTTGGTGACGACCCAATACTGCCCCTCGGTCCGCTCGGCGGTGACCTGGCGCTGGATCGCACGGTTGTTCGGCCCGACGACATAGAGCGTCGCCGCGCCCTTGGGATCGCGCGATATGGCGGGCTGTGGCACCAGAAAAGCGCGGGTGTTGATCGCCTGGGCGAACCGCGCCTGGACGAACATGCCCGGCAGCAGCAGCCCCTGCGGGTTGGGGAAACGCGCGCGCAGCGTCACCGTGCCGGTCGACTGTTCGACCACCACCTCGGAGAACTCGACGGTCCCGGCATAGCCGTAATCGCTTCCATCCTCCAGCTTGAGGCGGACCTGGGCGCGCGCGGGAACGACCCCGCCCCCGGCGAGCGAGCGGCGGAGCGAGAGGAGCGCGGAGGAGGATTGCTGGATGTCGACGAAGATCGGGTCGAGCTGCTGGATCGTCGCCAGCGGATCGGCTTGGCTGGTCGTGACCAGCGCGCCGACGGTGAACAGCGACCGGCCGATCCGCCCGCTGATCGGCGCGGGAACGGTGGCGAAGCGCAGATTGACGCGCGCGGTCTCCAGCACCGCGCGGTTCTGCGCGACGGCGGCGGCGCTTTGGCGCGCGGTGGCGGCGGCGTCGGTATAATCCTGCCTCGACACCGCCTCGATCTCGGCGAGCGGGCGGAAGCGGTCGGCACGCACCCGCGCGGCCTCGGCGGTCGCCTGCGCCGCGGCGACATTGGCCTGCGCCTGGTTGACGGCGGCGCGGTAGAGCGAGGGGTCGATCTGGTAGAGCGGCTGGCCCCGGCGGACGATCTGCCCTTCCTCGAAGAAGCGGCGCTGGACGACGCCCGACACCTGGGGGCGGACCTCCGACGATTGAAAGGCGACGGTACGGCCGGGCAGGGTCGCTTCCAAGGCTACGTCGGTCGGCTGGACGACGACGAAGCCGACCTCGGCCGGCGGGCCGCCCGGCGCACCCGGCCCGGCCTTGCCCTGGGCCTTTTCCCCGCCGCCGCCGCACGCCGCCAGCGCGATCGCCAGAACCGATGCACCGACCGCGCGCAGGCGCCCGCCCGCTTCACCGACTGTTCGCGTCACCCGTATCTCCCGAACCGCGCCGGGCCGACCCGTGCGGATGCTGCAATGCGCCACGCCCCTCGCGGTTGCAATCGCGTTCGGGAACGGTCCCGATCCGCAACCGATCGGACGGGCGGCGCCTCGTCCCCCGCGCCTGAATTGCGGGTGAACGGCGGTTCAGCTTCGGCGCGGCGGATCGGTGGGGAACAAAGCGCCCCGCTCGCCCGGTTCACCCGCCATGGCGACCGCCCCCGCTCTCGACCCCGCAGCATCTCCCTCGCGCCAATGGCTGCCCCGCCACGTGCTGATCACGCCCTCCGCGCTGGGCTGGGATCATGGCCGCGCCATCGCCGAGCGGGTGAGCCGGCTGGGCGTCGACATCGTCGAACTGCCGAGCGACCGCGTGAAGCTGGACCTGTCCGACGATCCGAAACGCCAATATGCGCAAGCCAAGGCGACGCTCGCCGTGGTCGTCGCCCCGCCCTCGAAGCGCAAGCTGCAGCCGATCGCCCCCTCGGCCGACTGGCGCGTCGACCTGGCGGAAGGCTGCCCCGCCCATTGCGCCTATTGCTACCTCGCGGGATCGCTCAAGGGCCCGCCGATCACGCGCGTCTATGCGAACCTGCCCGAGATACTGGACGAGATGCCGCGCCATCTAGGGCAGGGGACGATCACCTCGCGCTCGGCCACCCGCGCGCACGAGGGCACGACCTATGAGGCGTCCTGCTACACCGACCCGCTCGCGCTGGAGCATCTGACCGGATCGCTGTCGGCGCTGGTCGAATATTTCGGCGGGTGGGAGGCCGACGCGCAGCTGCGCTTCACCAGCAAATTCTCGGCGGTCGATCCGTTGCTCCGGGTCGCGCATAACGGCCGCACGCGCATGCGCGTGTCGCTCAACCCCAAACCCTATGCGCGGTTCGAGGGCGGGACGAGCCCGGTCGCACAGCGCGTCGCGGCGATGCGGCGCATGGCGGAGGCCGGTTACCTCGTCGGCCTGACGATCGCCCCGATCATCGCCGCGCCTGGTTGGGAAGCCGCCTATGCCGGGCTGATCGACGATGTCGCCCGCGCGCTGGACGGGCTGGCGCCCGATCTGACCGTCGAGCTCATCACCCACCGCTTCACCGAAGGGTCCAAGGCGGTGCTCGACAGCTGGTATCCGGGCTCCGCGCTCGACATGGGTCCCGACGGCCGCGCGCAGAAGCGCACCAAATTCGGCTCGATCAAGCATGTCTACGACCGCGACACGATGCGCGCGCTCCGCGGCTTCTTCGAGCGCGAGATCGCCCGCAAGCTCCCCTTCGCCCGCATCCTGTACTGGACCTGAGACCATGCCCATCAAAGCCATACTCTTCGACCTCGACGGCACCCTGGTCGATTCGAACGACTTTCATGTCGACGCCTGGGTCGAGGCGTTCGCCGCGCATGGCCACCGCATCGATCGCGACGCGATCCGCGGCCAGATCGGCAAGGGCGCCGACATGCTGGTCCCTGCGCTCGTCCCCGGTGCGACGGAGGAACAGGCGGAAAAGCTCGGCGACGCGCATGGCGAGGCGTTCAAGGGCAAATACCTCGCGCGGGTCCGCCCGTTCGACGGCGCGCGCGACTTGCTTGCCCGAGTCCGCGGCGCGGGGCTCAAGGTCGCGCTCGCCTCGTCGGCCGCGCAGGAGGAACTGGACCATTATGTCGCGCTGCTGGACGTCGCGCGCTTCGTCGACGAGACCACGACGATCGACGATGTGGAGAATTCCAAGCCCGCCGGCGACATCGTCGCGACCGCGCTGCGGAAGCTCGGCGTCACGGCCGACGAGGCGCTGTTCGTCGGCGACACGCCCTATGACATCGAAGCGGGCGCCAGATGCGGCGTGGCCACGATAGCGGTGCTCTCCGGCGGCTTCTCCCCCGATGCGCTGACGGGCGCCAGGGCGGTCCGCCCCGATGTGGCGGCGCTGCTCGCGGCGTTCCCGGACTGGGTGGAGCCGGGCTGATCGCGCTTGCGGCGGGCGAGGAAGGTGGCGGAACACCCCCCGTCGGCACGGGTTCTCCCCCCATGCCCGCAACCGACCTGCTTCTCCACGCGCCGCCGCTCGACCTTCTCGCCTCCGCTTCCCTGTTCCTCGATTTCGACGGCACGCTCGTCGAGCTGGCCGACCGGCCCGACCAGGTGCGCGCCGATCCCCACCTCCGCGCGCTCCTCGCCCGGCTCGCCGGGGCGATGCCCGGCCGCGTCGCGATCGTCAGCGGCCGATCGCTCGCGCAGCTCGACGCGATGCTGGGCGACGCCGCCGACCTTCTCGCGCTGGCGGGAAGTCACGGGGCCGAGCTGCGCGTGGGCGGCGCCGACCGGCCGGCGACCCCGCCCGCCGCGCTGGGCGGGATCGCGGCGCGCATGGACGCGTTCGCGGCCGCCCGTTCCGGCGTCGTGGTCGAGCGCAAGTCGCTCGGCGTCGCGCTCCATTACCGCCTCGCGCCCACGCATGAGGCCGATGCGCTCGCCCTCGCGGAGACGCTCGCGAACGAGCACGGGCTGTTCCTCCAGCGCGGCAAGATGATGGCGGAGGTCCGCGCCGACGGCGACAAGGGCCGCGCGATCGCGCGGCTCGCGGCGGGTGCCGCCATGGCGGGGTTCCGCCCGCTCGTCCTGGGCGACGACCTGACCGACGAGGCCGGGTTCGAAGCCGCCGCCCGGCTCGGCGGGGCGGGGGTGCTGGTCGGCGAGCCGCGCGCGACCGCCGCGGTCCATGCGCTGCCCCACGTCGCCGCCGTCCGCCGCTGGCTCGGCGACGCATTGGAGCACGCGGCGTGACGGCGACGATGAACCTGTGGCCGATCGGCAATTGCCAGGTCTCCGCGCTGGTCGATGGCGCCGGCACCTATGTCTGGGGCTGCGTTCCGCGCGTCGACGGCGAGCCGGCCTTTTCCGCGCTGCTCGGCGGCGACGCGCCCGACACCGGCTATTGGTCGATCGAGCTGGAGGACTCGGTCCGCACGCACCAGCATTACCTGCGCAACACCCCCGTCCTCGTCACCCGGCACGAGGACGCATACGGCAACGCGGTCGAGATCACCGATTTCTGCCCCCGCTTCCAGCATGACGGCCGCATCTACCGCCCGACGGCCTGGGCGCGCATCGTCCGCCCCGTGGCGGGCAGCCCGCGGATCCGGGTGGCGTTGCGCGTCGGCAAGGGCTGGGGCGGTCGCGCGGAGGAGACGGCGGGCTCCAACCACCTCCGCTATCTGATGGCCGACCATAAATTGCGCCTGTCCACCGACGCGCCCGTCGGCCGGGTGCAGGGCGAGGGCTGGTTCCGGCTGGAGCGCCCGCTGCACTTCTTCCTCGGCCCCGACGAGGGGTTCGTCGGCAATATCGGCCAGACGCTGGCGACGATGCGCGACCGCACGGTCGCCGAGTGGCGCGGCTGGTCGCGCGGGCTCGCCATCCCCGTCGAATGGCAGGACGCGGTGATCCGCGCCGCGATCACGCTGAAGCTGTGCCAGCATGAGGAAACGGGCGCGATCGTCGCCGCGCTCACCACCTCGATGCCCGAACATGCCGGGTCCGGGCGCAACTGGGACTATCGCTATTGCTGGATCCGCGACGCCTATTACACGGTGCAGGCGCTCAATCGCCTCGGCGCGCTCGACGTGCTCGAAGGCTATCTCGAATATCTGCGTAACATCGTCGACGGCGCGCGGGGCGGGCATATCCAGCCGCTTTACGGCGTCGGCGGCGAGGCGGTGCTGGAGGAGCGCGAGGCCTCCGATCTGCCCGGCTATCGCGGCATGGGCCCGGTGCGCGTCGGCAACGCCGCCTACACCCAGATCCAGCATGACGCGTACGGCCAGATCGTCCTGTCCGACGTCCAGGCCTTTTTCGACCGCCGCCTGTTGCGCATGTCGGGGCCGGAGGACTTCCGCTCGCTGGAGCGCGTCGGCGAGCGCGCCTGGGCCGTGTACGACCATCCCGATGCGGGGCTGTGGGAGCTGCGCACCAAGGCCGCCGTCCACACCTATTCCGCTGCCATGTGCTGGGCCGCGTGCGACCGCCTCGCCAATGCCGCGAGCGTGCTGGGGATGGAGGAGCGGCGCGGCTTTTGGCAGGACCGCGCCGACCGGATGCGCGCGACGATCGAGGAGCGCGCCTGGCGCCCGGATACGCAGCGCATTTCGGCGACGTTCGAGGGCGACGACCTCGACGCCAGCCTGATCCAGCTGCTCGACCTGCGCTTCCTGTCGCCGGACGATCCCCGTTTCCAGTCCACGCTTCGCGCGGTCGAGGAGGGGCTGCGGCGCGGCAGCCATATGCTGCGTTATGCGATTCCGGATGATTTCGGCCTGCCCGAGACCGCGTTCAACGTCTGCACCTTCTGGCTGATCGAGGCGCTCCACGCGACCGGTCGCATCGCCGACGCCCGCGCGCTGTTCGAGGAGATGATCGCCAGGCGTAGCCCCGCCGGGCTGTTGTCGGAGGATATCGACCCGATGTCGGGCGAGCTGTGGGGCAATTACCCGCAGACCTATTCGCTCGTCGGCCTCATCAACTGCGCGGTGCTGCTGTCCAAGCCGTGGAGCGCGGTGCGATGAGCGGACGGACGAGCCGGCTCGTCGTCATCTCCAACCGCGTCCAGAGCCCCAAGGCGGCGAGCGGGGGCAATCAGGGCGGGCTCGCCGTCGCGCTGCTCGCGGCGCTGCGCGAGAAGGGCGGCGTCTGGTTCGGCTGGTCGGGCGAGACGGTGGAGAGCTTCACCGGCGCGATCGACCTGCAACAGGCGGGCGGGGTCGCGACCGCGACCGTCGACCTGGAGCCGCAGGACGTCGACGAATATTATAACGGCTATGCGAACCGCAGCCTCTGGCCGCTTTTCCACGACCGCATCGACCTGACCCGGTTCGAACGCGACTTCGAGGGCGGTTATCTGCGCGTCAATCGGCGCTTCGCCACCACAGTCAGGCCGCTGATCGGGGAGGGGGACCTGGTCTGGGTCCACGACTATCACCTGATCCCGCTGGGCCGCGAGCTGCGCCGGCTGGGCGTCGCCAACCGGCTGGGCTTCTTTCTCCACATCCCCTGGCCGCCTACGCGCATCCTGATGTCGCTCCCCAGCCACGAACCACTGGTGCGCAGCCTGTTCGATTACGACGTGGTCGGCTTTCACACCCAGGACTGGCTCGACGCCTTCCTCCATTACGTCACGCGCCAGCTCGGCGCCGAGCTGGGCGAGAACGGCATCGTCACGCTGGGGGAGCGCAGCGTCCGTGCGATCGTCGCGCCGATCGGCATCGACGCGGGCGAGTTCGAGACGGCGGCGCGGAGCGAGCAGGCCAAATTCGCGCACGACCGGATGCACATGTCCGCGACGGGCCGGTCGATGATCGTCGGCGTCGACCGGCTCGACTATTCCAAGGGCCTGCCCGAACGCTTCGGGAGCTATGAGCGCTTCCTGACCCAGCATCCCGACCTGCAGGGACTGGTCTACATGCTCCAGATCGCGCCGCCGAGCCGTGAGAAGGTCGACACCTATCAGGCGATCCGCGCCGAGCTGGACGCGGTATCGGGGCGGATCAACGGCGAGTTCGCCGATATCGACTGGGTCCCGATCCGCTACGTCAACAAGGGCTATCCGCGCGACGAGCTGGCCGGCATCTACCGCGCCGCCCGCGTCGCGCTCGTCACCCCGCTGCGCGACGGCATGAACCTGGTGGCGAAGGAATATGTCGCGGCGCAGGACCCGGACGACCCCGGCGTGCTGGTCCTGTCGATCTTCGCGGGCGCCGCGGCGCAGCTGACCGCGGCGCTGCTGGTCAACCCGTACAGCGCCGACGAGGTCGCCGACGCGATCGCGCTGGCGCTGCGGATGCCGCGCGAGGAACGGGTCCGCCGCTGGCGGGCACTCCTCGACAATATCCGCCGCGAAGACGTGTTCTGGTGGCGCGACCGCTTTCTCGGCGCGCTGGAGCAACACTGAACTACGCCCCGGAGCATCGCTCCGCGGGCGGACCCGAAGCGAAATGCTCCCCAACTCGGCCCGACCATAGGAATGCCCTTGCCCGACTCCCTCCCGCCCGCACCGCTCGCCGCCCTGCTCGCGACCGAGCTCGCCGCGCGCGACCTGCTCTTCGTCGCGGCGGACGAGGGGCGCGCGGCGTCGGTCGCCGCGATCCTCGCCGCCTTCGCGCCCGATGCGCGCGTCCTGCATCTGCCTTCGTCCGACGCGCTGCCCGGCGAGGACGCGCCCGCGTCCCCCGCCAATATCGGTGCGCGGGTCGCCGCGTTGCGGGGGGCACGGCTGGCGGGCGGCGACGGCGCGCGCGTCGCCCTGGTCACCACTGCCGAAGCCAGCGTCCTGCGCTACGCCGCGCCCGAGGCCTTTGAGGCGACGCCGCCGGGCTTCGCGATCGGCGACAATCTGGAACTGGACGGGTTCGCCGCGCTGGCGATCGGCATCGGCTATCACGAGGACGACCGCGTCGACGAGCCGGGCGAGGTCGCGGTCCGGGGCGCGGTGATCGACATCTTCCCGGTCGACGCCGGCCGCCCCGTCCGCATCGAGGTGACCGACGGGCAGGTCTCCGCGATCAAGCGCTACGATCCCGTCAGCCAGCTCGGCGATGAGCCGCTGGACAGCGTCGAGATCGGCCAGGCCAGCGAACCCGAGGCGGCGGGCGGCGTGTCGCTGCTGGCGCATCTGCCCGGCGCCGCCGTCGCGCTCGACCCGGGCGCGGACCGTGGTCGCGAGCGTTTCCTGAAGCTGTCGGCCGACGCGCTCGGCCGACGCGGCCGGGCCGCCGACCTGCTCGTCCCTACGTCGGAATGGCGAGCCGGGACCGACGCGCGCGACGCGGTCGACCTCGACACGCCGCCCGGCGAGGAACCTCCACGTTTCGTGGAAAAGGCGAACCCGACCCGCGCCTTCAACCGCTTTGCCCGCGAAACCTTGGCCGAGGGCCGCCTGCTGCTGGCGGGCTCGCCGCGCGATCTGCGTTTCCTGTCCGCCCGTACCAAGCTCGACCTGCGCCCCGCGGGCAGCTGGGCGGAGGCCGTCGCCGCGCCGGTCGGCAGCGCGCTGTGCCTTCATGCGCCGGTTGATCGCGGCTTTGCGCTGGACGGCGTCACCGTCATCGCCGGCGGCGACCTGCTGGGCGGCCGTGCGCGCGCCGACGAGCTGTCGGCCGGCGGGATCGACCCGCTCGCGGCCGCCGCCGGGGAACTGCGCGTCGGCGACGTGATCGTCCATGAGGAGTTCGGCATCGGCTCGGTCGAGGGTGTCGAGACGCTCCCCGACGCCGATGGCGGGGAAGGGGGCGACGCGATCGTGCTGCGCTATGCCAGGGACGCGCGCCGCCTGGTGCCCGTCGCCGAGGCCGACCGCATCTGGCGCTATGGCGCCGATGCCGACCAGGTCGCGCTCGACGCGCTCGACGGGCATAGCTGGATCAAGCGGCGCGGCGCGATCGATCAGGCCATCGCCGAATCGGCGCGCGGTCTGGCCGCACTCGCCGCCGAACGCGACGCGCGCACCACCGATCCCATCGCCCCCGACGCCGCCGCCTATGAGCGCTTCGCCGCCGGCTTCGCCTTTACCGAGACGCCCGATCAGGCGCGCGCCATTGCCGCCGTCCGCGCCGACCTGGCGTCGGGCAAGCCGATGGACAGGCTGGTCGTCGGCGATGTTGGCTATGGCAAGACGGAGGTCGCCCTGCGCGCGGCCGCGCTCGTCGCGCTGGCGGGCCGGCAGGTCGCGATCACCGCGCCCACGACGGTCCTCGTCCGCCAGCACCTCGACACCTTCGCCCGCCGCCTCGAAGGCAGCGGCATCGCGGTCGCCGGCCTGTCGCGCCTGAGCACCCCCGCCGAGAAGAAACGCGTCGTCGCCGGGCTGGCGGACGGATCGATCAAGGTCGTGATCGGCACCGGCGCGGTCGCGGGCAAGGGCGTGGCGTACAGGGATCTGGCGCTGGTCGTGGTCGACGAGGAACAGCGCTTCGGCGCCGCCGACAAGGCCAAGCTCGCCGCGCTCGGCGCGGGTCACGTCCTGTCGCTCAGCGCCACGCCCATCCCGCGCACGCTCCAGGCGGCGATGGTGGGACTGCAATCGGTGTCGGTCATCGCCACCCCGCCCGCGCGGCGCCAGCCGATCCGCACCGCCGTCGAAACGTGGAACGACGCCACCGTCCGCGCGACCCTGCTCCGCGAAAAGAGCCGGGGCGGACAGAGCTTCGTCGTCGTCCCCCGGATCGAGGACATGGCCGACATCGCCGCACGGTTGAAGAAGCTCGCCCCCGAGCTCAAGATCGTGACCGCGCACGGCAAGCTCCCCGCCGCCGAGATCGACGAGGCGATGGTCGGTTTCGCGAACGGGCCGGAGGGCAAGGGCGGCGACGTGCTGCTGGCGACCAACATCATCGAGGCCGGGCTCGACGTGCCCCGCGCCAATACCATGGTCGTGACGCACGCCGACCGCTTCGGTCTATCGCAGCTCCACCAGCTGCGCGGCCGCGTCGGGCGCGGCGGGCGGCGCGGGCAGATCCTGCTGCTGACGGAGCAGGGCCAGGCGATCGCCGACGCCACGCTCAAGCGGCTGCGCACGCTCGAGGCGTTCGACCGGCTGGGCGCGGGCTTCGCGATCGCCGCGCGCGACCTCGACCTGCGCGGCGCGGGCGACCTGCTCGGCGAGGAACAGGCGGGTCACATGAAGCTGATCGGCATCGACCTCTACCAGCACCTGCTCGGCCATGCGTTGCGCGCCGCGCGCGGCCAGGCCGTCGACATCTGGACGCCCGAGCTCAATCTGGGCCTCGCCGGCCGCCTGCCGGGCGACTGGATTCCCGAGATCGACGTCCGCCTCTCGCTTTACGGCCGCCTGGCGCGGGTGAGCGAGACTTCCACGCTCGACGCGTTCGAGGCGGAACTGGAGGATCGTTTCGGCGCGGTCCCCGACCCCGCCCGCGCCCTGCTCCAGCTCACCCGCCTTCGCCTCCTGGCGCTCGCGGCCGGGGTGGAAAAGGTCGATGCCGGCCCCGCCGCGATCGCGCTGACCCCCAAGGGCCGGCAGGACCTGCCGTCGGTCGCGGGGCTGGCCGAGAAGAACGGCCGCTGGCTGCTGGCCGAGCGGATCGACGACGAGCGGGCGCGGGTCGCGCGGGTGGAGGAAGTGCTGGGCGAACTGGTGGAGTGAGGGGCCTCGGTCGATCGGAAACGCACCTGCGCCGAAACGGGCGGGCCTACACGGTCCTAAGCGGCAGCCAGCGCTCCCTTCCGGGCGATAAGGATGAAATCGGACTCCGCGCTGCCCCATTTCCCGCTAGTCGCCCGTCGCAAGGCCGCGCTGACCAGTCGATAGATGCGATATAGGATCGGGCTGAACTCGTTGAGCTGATTCAGTGAGACGCCCCGATATTCGCGGCGGAAGACCACGCCGAAGCCGAGCGTCCTCAGCGAACCGACCAGCTCGTCGATGTCGCATCCCTTATCGTGTTCGACTTGGAATGGGCCTTGCCCGACAGTGCCGGCCGACTTCTTTCCACCGACGACCCTGTAGAAGAGAACATGCACCCAATGAGGCGTGAGTCTCGTCACGATGCCCTTCAGCGATCGAAGCAACGGACCGGCGACGACGATCGATCCGGTCGGCCCGACGGAACTAGCCACGTTCCGAAGCGCTAGACCGGGATTTTCTATGTGTTCGAGAACATTCCAGAATACCGCAATATCGATCGGTATTCCTGAAAAACCGTAGATCTGGGCATCACCGACGATTTGTCTATCGGCATAAGTCGAACGCGACAGACTATGTTCGTCGATATCGAGCGATGTAAAGCGTGTACCAGGCAAATCGATCTTCGTTCTGGAGCCACCACCAACTTCCAATACGTCGATCAGACCATTTTTTTGAGAATTCTCTTTCGAGAGAACGGTTAGAAACTCATTCTTCACCCGAATCTGCTCATCGCGCAATGCTGTTATGATTACCATCCTTCAATCGATTATTCGGCGGGATCGCCACGCCAGTGCGCGAGGTGCTATACGCCCGAGCGCAGCCGAAGGTCCTGCGGGCAGTAAGGAACCATGGTGACGCGGATCGCCACTTGTGCGTTGTCATGCCTGAACCTCCATCGAATTTCCGCGCCGGTCACTCGGCCGCCCGGGCCAGTCCCTCGTCGACATCGGCCTCGTCCTCCGCCGCGACACCCGCCTCCAGCCGCGCCTCGTCCGCCGCCAGTTGCGCGGCGTCGTCGGCAGTGATCCCGAACCGCGCCGCCACGTCGGGCGCGAAGCGGAGCAGGTCGGGCCTGAGGCGGAGCAGCGACAGGTCCTTGGACTTGCCCTCCATCATCACGTCGAAATCGAGGCCCTCGGCCATCCGCATGAAGGTCGCGAACTCGAACGGGTTGGTGAAGTCCGAATGTCCCGTCCAGATGGGCGGGCGCAGCACCGTCTTGACGCGCGCGGTCGCCTTGACCGGGGTCTTCAGTACCTCGCCCTTCTTCGGCCGCGCCGTGCCCGCCTTGGCGGCCTCGCGCTGCTTGGGGGTGATCTTCTGCTTCAGCTCGCGCATCTCGGTGCGCGGGCTGGAGAAGTGGATCTTGGGCCGCACCCCCTCGGGCCAGCTCGCGACGAACCGCTCCAGCGTGGCGCGCATGTCGAGCCGCTCGGGATTGAGGCACCAGAAATGCTGATAGTCGAAGATCAGCCGGACGCCCGTGCGTTCCTGGATCCACAGCACGTCGGCCGCCGAGAAGCGGATGTCGTCATTCTCCAGCACCAGCCGCCGCCGGACATGCTCGGGGCATTGCTCATAGCCCGCGATCCACCGCGCCCGGCTCGCCTCGCGGTCGTCGTAGACGCCACCGACATGGGTCACCATCACCGCCTCGTCGTCCAGCTCCATCCGGTCGAGCATCTCGGCCTGGCTCGACAGGTCCCAGATCGATTTCCGCGTCAGTTCCGGGTCGGGCGAGTTGAGCAGCACGTACTGCGACGGGTGGAAGGACAGGCGGATGTCGTATTCCCGCGCCTTGGCTCCGAACGCGCGCAGTTCGGCGTCCGACTCGGCCACCATGCCGTGGAATTGCGGCATGTCCGGGTGGGTCGCGTACGGCGCGATGTCCGACGACAGCCGGTACATGTCGAGCTGGCGCGACTTGAGATAGTCGAGCACCGGATCGAGCAATTCCAGCGAGCATTTCAGATGCGGGTTCTTCTGCCAGCGCCGCGTATCCTGCGTCTTCAGGTCGGGACGCCCCATCACCTTGACGGGAAAGCCCAGGCGGAGCGGGCGCGTTCGGTCGGTCATATCTATACCTGCTGTTCGGGAAAGCCGAGGTCGGACACGAAGGCGTTCCAGTCCTCGTATCGCAACGCGCCGCCGGTCGCCTGCTTGTGGCCGGAGCCGTAGCGCGAATCCGCCCCCGCCGGCCGATGCTCGGCCAGGAAGGCGACCAGATCGCGCCCTGTTGCCGAGCGCGCGGCGAAATGCACCCAGCCGGGGCGGTAGCCGGTGTTGGCGGCGAGCACGATCTTGTCCTTCAGCCGCCCGCGCCATTGCTGCGCGATCAGCGGATGGATCTGCTGGCCCGCGTGGAAGCGGATCAGCGCCACGTCGCCCACGACGCGCGGGGGAACGCGTTTGGCGGCTTCCATCGCTTCGGCCACCTCCGCCTTGGCCGCGAGCAGCAGGTCGCGCTGGGCGCTCGGCTCCTTGCTGACCGCCTTGGGGCCGTTGCCTCGCATCAACAGGTCCAACGCCGCCGAGGCGTCCGCGGCCGCCGTCCGCCGGGGCGCGTTGACGAGCGACGTGGCCATTTTGAGCGCGGTCTTGCCATAGCGTCCTTGCGCCTCGGCCAGCTCGGGAAAGGCGTCCTCCGGGGCCATGTCGCCGATCAGCCCGAGCGCGGCGAGCCAACCCAAGCCGTCGGGCGAGCCGAGCGCCCAGAATGCCAGCAACGCCGATGTCGGCTCCGGCTCCAGTCCGTTGCCGCTGATCACGGTCGCCCCTTCGGGCGATCCGGTCGGGACGTGATGGTCGATCACCATGGTCGGACAGCCCGGCAGCACCGGCTCGGCGCGCGTGCCCAGATCGGCGACGATCAGCCCGCCCGGCGCATGGGCCGCCAGTTCGGCGCGGAACTCGGGCTCCCACGGCGTCTCGCCCTTGCCGGTGATCCTGATCTCGACCGCGCGGCCCCGCTCGCGCAGGCCCCGCGCCAGGATCGCCGCCGCCGACAGCCCGTCCGCGTCGAAATGGCTGACGACCAGCACCGGCCGGTCGGGCGCGAACCCCTCGACCGCCCGCGCGAACGCGTCGCGCGTGGCCGAGCGGGGGTCGGAAGTGTCGGAAAGGACGCCGATCATGGCGGGACAAACGACCCGGCTCGCGGCCGCGTTCCGGTTCGGCTAGAGCATCGCCCCGAAAGGTGATCCATGATGCGCCGGCTGCTGCTCCTCCTCGCGATGCTCGTCGCCGCGCCCGTGTCCGCCCGGTCGCGCGGGCCCACGGTCCTGGCCGCCGCCAGTCTTCAGGAAGCGATGAGCGACGCCGCCCGCGCCTGGGAACGTCGCGGCCACCCACGCCCCGTCCTGTCCTTCGCCGCCTCGTCCGCGCTCGCCCGGCAGATTCGAGCGGGTGCTCCCGCAGACCTGTTCGCTTCGGCCGACGAGGACTGGATGGACGATCTCGCGCGGGCCGGGTTGCTGGCGCCGAACGCGCGCGAGACGCTGACGGGCAACAGGCTGGTCGTCGTCGCGCCCAGGGCGAACCCGGTCCGCCTGACGATCCCGACGCTCGCCCGCACCCTTGCCGCCGGCCCGCTCGCCATGGCCGACCCCGGCGCGGTTCCGGCGGGTCGCTACGGACGGGTTGCGCTCGAACGCCTCGGCGCGTGGAACGTCGTGCGGGGCCGGGTGGTGCGCGCCGAGAATGTCCGCGCCGCGCTCGCGCTCGTCGAGCGCGGCGCCGCGCCCTACGGGATCGTCTATGCCACCGATGCCCGCGCCTCGACGCGGGTCCGGGTCGCCGGCCTGTTCCCCGCGTCGAGCCACCCGCCGATCCGCTACCCGGTCGCTCGCCTCCGAGCGTCGCGCCACCCCGATGCGGAGGGCTTCCGCCGCTTCCTGCTATCCGCGCCGGGGGAGGCGATCTTCATGCGCCACGGCTTCACGCGTCCGTGATCACGCCGGACGAATGGGCGATCGTGCGGCTGACCCTGCTCGTCGGCGGGGTCGCGGTGGCGGCGACGCTGCCGCTGGCGTTCGCGCTGGCCTTCGTCCTGGCGCGCGTGCGTTTCCCCGGCAAGCTGCTCCTCGACGGCATCGTCCACCTGCCGCTCGTCGTGCCGCCGGTCGTGACCGGCTGGATGCTGCTCCTCGCCTTCGCGCCGAGCGGTCCGCTGGGCCGGCTGCTCCAGCAATGGTTCGGCGCCTCCGTCCTGTTCCGCTGGACCGGCGCGGCGATCGCGGCGGGCGTCATGGCGCTGCCGCTGATGGTGCGGGCCATCCGCCTGTCGATCGAGGCGGTCGACCGCCGCCTCGAACAGGCCGCCCGAACGCTCGGCGCGAGCCCGGCGCGCGCCTTCGCCACGATCACCCTGCCGCTGAGCCTGCCCGGCATCCTTGCCGCCACGACGCTTGGCCTGGCGCGCGCCATCGGCGAGTTCGGCGCGACGATCACCTTCGTCTCGTCGGTGCCCGGCGAGACGGAAACGCTCCCGCTCGCCATCTATGCCGCGCTCCAGCGGCCGGGCGGCGATGCGATGGTCTGGCGGCTGGCGGCGATCTCGGTCGCGCTCGCGCTGGTCGCGCTCGTCGCGTCGGAGGCGCTGGCGCGGCGCACGGGCAGGGGCGTCAATGTCCTTTGACGTAGCGCTGCAGATCACGCGCGGCGACCGCCGGATCGGTGTGGCGTTCCAGACCGGCCCCGGCATCACCGTGCTCTTCGGCCGCTCGGGCGCCGGCAAGACGACGATGCTCGACATGATCGCCGGGCTGGTCCGCCCCGACAAGGGCCATGCGGGCGTCGCGGGGCGTCTGCTCTACGACCGCGGCGCGAGCGTGAACCTGCCGCCCGAGCGGCGCCGGGCGGGCTATGTGTTCCAGGACACGCGGCTCTTCCCCCACCGCCGCGTCCGCGCCAACCTGCTCTACGGCGCGCGCGACGCGTCGCGGCTGGAGGGAGCGGCGAGGATGCTCGACATCGCCCATCTGCTCGACCGCTGGCCACGCACGCTGTCGGGGGGCGAGGCGCGTCGCGTCGCGATCGGCCGCGCGCTGCTCAGCGATCCTGCCTTCCTGCTTCTCGACGAACCGCTCAGCTCGCTCGACGCCGCGCGGGCGGAGGAGGTCATGCGCGCGCTGGAGCTTTTGCGCGACGAGACGGGGCTGCCGATGCTGCTCGTCACGCATGACGAGGGCGAGGCGGAGCGGCTGGGAAACCACCGCGTGCCGATATACTAGCCACGCCCATCATGCCCGCACCCCATATCCTCCACCTCCATTCCGCCTTCGATCTGGGCGGCAAGGAAGCGCGCGCCGTCCGGTTGATGAACGTCTGGGGCGACCGCGCCCGCCATACCGTCGTGTCGGGGGTTCCCGGCGCGCTCGGCGCACGCGCCGCCATCGCCAGGGGGGTGAAATACGAGATAGCGCAGGATCCGCCTCCGCTCACCGGCAAGCCATCGGTGAAGCGGTACGAGGCGATCGCCGCCTATATGCGGCGTTTCGACTTGGTGCTCAGTTACAATTGGGGCGCGATCGACGGCGCCATGGCGCGGCGGGTGTTCGGCAAGGGGATGCCGCCCGTGATCCATCACGAGGACGGCTTCAACGAGGACGAGGCGACCGGGCTCAAGGTCGAACGCAACATGTATCGCCGCATCGCGCTCTCCGCCGCTCACGCGCTGGTCGTGCCCAGCCGCGCGCTCGACCGCATCGCGACGGAGACCTGGAAGCAGCCGCGCGCGCGTGTTCACCATATCGTCAACGGTGTGCCGATCGCCCTCTATGCCGGGAAGCCCGATCCCAAGGCGATCCCCGGCTTCGTCCGCGACACGCGCGAGGTCGTGATCGGCGCGCTGGCGGGCTTGCGGGCGGTCAAGGACCTGCCGCTGCTCGTGCGGGCGTGCGGCGGATTGTCCGGCCGGTTCCGGCTCGTCATCGTCGGCGAGGGCCCCGAGCGCGGGGCGATCAAGCAGGCGGCCGAGGCGATGGGGATCGCCGACCGGGTCGTCATGCCCGGCTTTCTCGACCGCCCGCACCGGTATCTCGGCCTGTTCGACATGCTCGCTTTGTCGTCGCGGTCCGAGCAGTTCCCGATCTCGGTCGTGGAGGCGATGGCCGCCGGGCTACCGGTGGCGAGCGTTCCCGTGGGTGATGTCGCCGACATGCTGGCCTCCGAGAACGTGCCCTTCGTCGCGTCGCATATCCACGAGGTGCCGCTGCGCGACGTGCTCCAGCAGCTGGTCGGAGACGCCGACCTGCGCGCCCGTGTCGGCGCGGCGAACCGCGCGCGCGCGCGCGCCGACTATGACGAGGCGTTGATGATCCGCCGTTATGCCGAGCTCTACGAGGGCGCGATGGGCAGGCCCGGCGCCCTGAGCTGATCCCCTTCGCTGATCCATATCAGCGCCGGGGACTACCGCCTCGGCAACCATCCGGTATATGGCGGGTGTCCGACCCAGAAAGGTTTCGTTCTACCGTGTTCAAAGGCCTGACCCCCATCCAGTATAATGGCCGCGAGGTCTGGCCGCTGATCGAGGGCGGCAAGGGCGTCGCCGCGACCAACCATGCCTCGGCAGGCGCCTGGGCGGCGGCGGGCGGGGTCGGTACCGTTTCGGCGGTCAACGCCGACAGCTACGACCCCGAGGGCAAGATCATCCCCCAGATCTACCGTGCGCTGACCCGGCGGGAGCGGCACGAGGAACTGGTCGAATATGCGATCGACGGCGCGGTCGAACAGGTCCGCCGCGCCTGGGACATCGCCGGCGGCAGGGGCGCGATCAACATCAACGTGTTGTGGGAGATGGGCGGGGCGCAGCGCGTCCTTCACGGCGTGCTCGAACGCACCCGCGGCCTGGTCGCGGGCGTCACCTGCGGGGCCGGGATGCCGTACAAATTGTCGGAGATCGCCGCCTCATATAATGTCCATTACCTGCCGATCGTCAGCTCGGGCCGCGCGTTTCGCGCCTTGTGGAAGCGCGCCTACAGCAAGGCGTCGGAGTGGCTCGCCGCCGTCGTCTACGAGGACCCCTGGCTCGCCGGGGGCCATAACGGGCTGTCCAACGCCGAGGACCCGCTCAAGCCCGAAGACCCCTATCCCCGTGTCAAGGCGTTGCGCGAGACGATGCGCGAGGGCGGCATCCCCGACTCCACGCCCATCATCATGGCGGGCGGCGTCTGGTATTTGCGCGACTGGAACGACTGGATCGACAATCCCGAACTCGGCCAGATCGCGTTCCAATATGGCACCCGGCCGCTGCTGACGCGCGAAAGCCCGATCCCGCAGGGCTGGAAGGACAAGCTGACCCATATCGACGATGGCGAGATCTCGCTTCATCGCTTCTCGCCCACCGGTTTCTATTCCTCGGCGGTCCGCAATCCGTTCCTGCGCGCGCTGGAGGCGCGGTCGCACCGCCAGATCGCCTTTGCGCGGGAGGAAGCGGGCGATCACCTTTTTCAGCTCGACGTCGGGGTGAAGGGGCGCAATTTCTGGGTCACGCGCGCCGACCTGCTGCGCGCGCGCGAATGGTTCGGCCAGGGCTTCACCGACGCGCTCAAGACCCCCGACGACACGCTCGTCTATGTCACGCCGACCGAAAAGGCGGAGATCCGCAAGGATCAGGCCGACTGCATGGGCTGCCTGTCGCAATGCTCCTTTTCCAGCTGGGCGGATACCGAGACCAATTCGACCGGCCGCCTGGCGGACCCGCGCAGCTTCTGCATCCAGAAGACGCTGCAGGATATCGCCCATGGCGGCGACACCGACCGCAACCTGATGTTCGCGGGCCATTCCGCCTCGAATTTCCGGCGCGACCCCTTCTACTCGAACGGGTTCGTGCCGACGGTGAAGCAGCTGGTGGACCGTATCCTCACGGGCGACTAAGCCTTCAGGCCCAGCCCTCCAGGACCTGGTCCGGGGGGCGGTGGCCATCAGCCCACATGCGGATGTTGGCGATCACCTTTTCGCCGGTGGCGATCCGTCCCTCATAGGTCGCCGACCCCATATGCGGGGTCATGACGACGTTCGGCAGGGCGAGCAGGCGGGGGTCGATCTCCGGCTCGTGCCGCCATACGTCGAGCCCGGCGCCCGCCAGCCGCCCGGCCTGCAGCGCGTCGACCAGTGCCTCCTCGTCGACGATCCCGCCGCGCGACGTGTTGATGAGGTGGACATGCGCCTGCAACAGCCCGATCCGCCGCCGATCGATCAGGTTCTCGCTATCGGCATTGCGCGGTGTGTGGATCGTCAGCACGTCGACCGCCTGGAGCATCGCGTCCAGATCGGGGTGCCAGGTCGCCCCCAGCTCCGCCTCGACCACGCCCGGTAGCCGGTGGCGATTGTGATAGTGGATGCCCAGGCCGAACGCCCGCGCGCGCCGGGCGACGGCCTGACCGATCCGCCCCATGCCGACGATGCCCAGCGCCTTGCCGCCGATGCGGTGGCCCAGCATCCCGCCCGGGCTCCACCCGGTCCACGCGCCCGATCGCACCAGCTTCTCGCCCTCCGCCAGCCGCCGGGGCACCGACACGATCAGCGCCATGGTCAGGTCGGCCGTATCCTCCGTCAGCACGCCCGGGGTATTGGTGACGATGATGCCCCGCGCGCGCGCCGCGCGCAGGTCGATATGATTCACGCCCGCGCCGAAATTGGCGATCAGCTTCAGGCGCGGCCCCGCCGACGCGATCAACTCGGCGTCGATCGTGTCGGTGACAGTGGGCACCAGCACGTCGCACTCGGCGGCGGCGGCGGCCAGCTCCTCGCGCGTCATCGCCTGGTCGCCGCGATTGTTCGCCGCGTCGAACAGCGCTTCCAGCCGGTCCATGACAGTGTCGGGCAGCTCGCGGGTGACGATCACGCGGGGGTGGGGGACCCGGGGCTCGGTGCGGCGGCGCTCGGCGATCATGGAACGGCGCTTGGGGTCCGTGCCGCCCCGTCGTCAAGCCGGTTGATACCGCGCCGCGCGGGTTGCTACGGGACGCCAACAGGAAGGCTCTGTCCAATGCGTCTGCTTCTCATGCTCGCCGCGCTCTCGTTCGCCACGTCCGGTTCCGCGCAGGAACGGCCCAAGCCGCCTTATTGGGCGTCGATCTCGGCGGGCAAGGCGCGGATGCGGACCGGGCCCGCGCGCACCTATCCGGCGTCGTGGCTGTATCAGCGCGCCGACCTGCCGGTGCGGGTGGTCGCCGTGTTCAAGGAATGGCGCCGCGTGCGCGACCATGAGGGCACGGAGGGCTGGATGCTCGGCGGGCTGATATCGTCCACCCGCACCGCGATCGTCCGCGCGGCCGAGCCCGTTCCCATGCGGGACCGTCCGAGCACCGCCGCCAGGCTGCTGTGGCGGGCGGCGCCGGGGGTCGTGGGCCGGCTGAGCGAATGCGGCGGCGGCTGGTGCCGGCTGGACGTGAAGGGCCAGTCCGGCTTCGTCGAGGTGACGGGCCTGTGGGGAGTCGAGCCGGACGAGCGGCTGCCCTAGCCCCCGTGGTAGCGCGGCGCGATCCGGTCGCGCGAGACCTTGGGGCTCAGAGCCGCCTCGGCCGCGACATAGGCGTCCCAGTCGCGGATGGCAGGGAGCGAAGGGATGCAGACGGGCTCGTCCATCTCCAAGGCGCGGAGCGACGCCACGACCAGGTCGTCGGCCTGCATCACGTTCTCGGGCGGAAAGCGGTTCAGGTCGTTGCCCGCGACTTCGTGGAAGTCGGTCGCGATCACGCCGGGAACGAGCAGCTGGACGCGCACGCCGGTGTCCCTGGCCTCGACCTGCATCGTGCGGGTGAAAGCCATGACGTAGTTCTTGCTCGCGCCGTAACCGGCATTGCCCGGCATCTGCATGAACACCGTCCCCGACGCGACGTTGACGATCGTACCCCGTCCACGCGGGGTCATCGCCCGCATCGCGGCGTGCGAGAGGCGCCCCAGTGCCAGCACGTTGACGCGCAGCATCCGGTCGAGTTCGTCGGGATCGAGATCGGCCACGCGCCCGCGCACGGCGAAGCCGGCATTGTTGACGAGCAGGTCGACCGACGGCTCGGCCGCGATCCGCGCCGCCACGCGGGCTACGCCCTCATCGGCGCCGAGATCGGCGGCGAGCACCTCGACCTCGATGCCGTGCGCGTCGCGTAGCTCCGAAGCGACCGCCTCCAGCCGATCGACACGCCGTGCGACGAGCACCAGCGCATGGCCGGTCCGCGCCAGGTGGCGCGCATAGCTGAGCCCGATACCGGCGGAGGCGCCGGTGACGAGCGCGCGGGGGCTATCGGTCATGCTGGAATTCCTAAATACGGGATTACCGGGCCGCGACGATGTCGCGCGGGATCGGTCAGTCGATCATCTCGACCGCGATCGCGGTCGCCTCGCCACCGCCGATGCAGAGCGACGCGACGCCGCGCTTGCCGCCGGTGCGCTCCAGCGCGGCGAGCAGGGTGGTGATGATCCGCGCGCCCGACGCGCCGATCGGATGGCCCAGCGCGGTCGCGCCGCCATGGACGTTCACCTTGTCATGGGACACGCCCAGATCGTGCATCCAGGCCATCGGCACGCAGGCGAACGCCTCGTTGATCTCGAACAGGTCGACCTCGTCGGTGGTCCAGCCGGCCTTGGCGAGCAGCTTGCGCACCGCCTCGACCGGGGCCGTGGTGAACTTGGCGGGTTCCTGCGCATGGGCGGCATGGGCGACGATGCGCGCGATCGGCTTCAGCCCCTGGGCATCGGCGACCGACTGGCGCGTCACCACCAGCGCCGCCGCACCGTCGGAGATGGAGGACGAGGAGGCGGCGGTTATCGTGCCGTCCTTGGCGAAGGCCGCCTTGAGCGCGCGCAGCTTGACCGGATCGCCGCGCGCCGGGGCCTCGTCCTCGGTCACCACCGTGTCGCCCTTGCGGCCCTTCACGGTGACGCCGACGATTTCGCGCTCGAACGCGCCGTTCTTCTGCGCGGCGAGCGCGCGGGTCAGCGACTCGACGGCGTAATCGTCCTGGGCTTCGCGGGTGAACTGATATTCGCGCGACGTGTCCTCGGCGAAGGTGCCCATGGCGCGGCCCGCGTCATAGGCGTCCTCCAGCCCGTCGAGCATCATATGGTCGTAGGCGGTGTCATGGCCGATCCGGGCGCCGGCGCGCAGCTTCTTGAGCAGATAGGGCGCGTTGGACATGCTCTCCATGCCCCCCGCGACGACCAGATCGGCGGAGCCCGCCGCGATCATGTCGTGCGCGAAGATCGCCGCCTGCATCCCCGACCCGCACACCTTGTTAACGGTGGTCGCCTCGACCGAGGTGGGCAGCCCCGCGCCGATCGCCGCCTGGCGCGCGGGCGCCTGGCCGAGGCCAGCCGGCAGGACGCAGCCCATGAAGATCTTGTCGACCGACTCGGGCGCGACGCCCGCGCGCTCGACCGCGCCGCGCACCGCCGTCGCGCCCAGCTCCGTCGCGGTCGCGCCCGACAGCGCGCCCTGGAACGCGCCCATCGGCGTGCGGGCATAGGAAAGGATGACGACGGGATCGCTGGCCATGATCGGAGCTCCGGTAAAGAGGATGGCCGGTATCTAATGCTGCAATCGCGAAAAGTGAAATGGGGCTCCATCGTCACGCGCCCGGAGCATAGGTCGAGTGGGCTGATTGGGTTAGACGCGGCCCGTGCCCGCCTATTCTGCTCCTTTCCTGCTGGCCCTGCTCGGCGCGATCATCGGCAGCTTCCTCGCTACGCTGGCCGTACGCTGGCCGCGGGACCGCTCGGTCCTGACCGGTCGTTCCGCCTGCGACGGCTGCGGCCGCACGCTTGCTCCCCGCGATCTGGTGCCGATCGCGAGCGCGCTGCTGTCGCGCGGGCGCTGCCGCACCTGCGGCGAGAGCATCGACCCCATCCACTGGCAGGTCGAACTCGCCTGCGCGGGGGTGGGACTGGGCGCGGGACTGGTCGCGGCCGACCCGCTCCACGCCTTGGCGGGCGCGATCTTCGGATGGCTACTCGTGACGCTGGCGGCGCTCGACTGGCGCGATTTCTGGCTTCCCGATCGCCTGACGGGATTGCTCGCTCTGGCGGGGCTCACCGCTGGTGTGATAGGCCTGACACCGGGCCTGGACGAACGGCTGATCGGGGGAGTGGCGGGCTTTGCCGTGCTCTGGGCGATCGCGCGCGGCTATCGCCTGATCCGGGGGCGCGACGGGATGGGCGGCGGCGATTCCAAGCTGTTCGGCGCGATCGGGCTGTGGCTCGGGTGGCGGATATTGCCGTCCGTCCTCCTGCTCGCGGGGCTGGTCGGCCTGGGCGTGATTCTGTTCCGGCGGCTGACCGGGCGGGCGGTCGCCCGTGACGACGCCCTGCCGCTCGGCACGCTGCTGGCGGTGGCGGCTTACCCGGCCTGGCTCGTCATGATAGGCTTCGCCCCATGATCGCCATCACGCTTGCGCTGTTCCTCGCCGACCCATCGGTTCTCGGCCCGATCGGTCGTCAGGCGATGCCGGCAAAGGGCTGCGCCGCCTTTTTATGGGACACCGCCCCAACGCGTAAGTTGGTGGCGATGGCGACCGCCGATCCCGCCCGGCTCCGCCTGCACCTCGACGGGAAGACCGTCGATGTGGCGCGTGGGGGCGAGCGGGGGAGCGCGGGGTTCGGCTTTGCGGGGGTGACCGAATATCGAGGCGCCGATGTCACGGTCGTGCTCGACATGGCGGTCCAGACGCGGCCGGAGCTGACGGGCGGCGGCGTGGTGCCGGCGGGAACGCTGCGCGTCGAGCGGGCCGGGCGAGACGTGCTGGTCACGCCCGTCGCCGGGCTCATCGGCTGCGCGTGATCGGAAAGCAGGGGGAGAAAAGCATGGACATGAAGGCGACACTGGCGGCGCAGCGCGCGGCGTTCACCGCGGCGCTTCCCGAACCGATGTCGGTCCGGCGCGACCGGCTGAAGCGCGCGGCCGCGATGATCCGTGACAATGCCGATCGCTTCTGCGACGCGCTGTCGGAGGATTTCGGGCATCGCAGCCGCGAACAGTCGATGCTGACCGACATCGCGGGCTCGGTCGCGCCGATCGCCCATGCGCTCAAGAACCTCGACCGCTGGGCCAAGCCCGAGCGTCGCCCGGTCCAGTTCCCGCTCGGCCTGATGGGCGCGCGGGCCTGGGTCGAATATCAGCCGCTCGGCGTCATCGGCGTGATCGCGCCGTGGAACTTCCCGGTCAACCTCGTCATGGGCCCGGTCGCGGGCGCGTTCGCGGCGGGCAATCGCGCCATGGTGAAGCTGAGCGAGTATACGCCCGCCACCGCCGGCCTGTTCGAGGAGGTCGTGCCCGGCTATTTCGCCGCGACCGAGCTGGCCGTCGTGTCGGGCGGGCCCGATGTCGGGCAGGCATTCGCCGGACTGCCTTTCGATCACCTGCTCTTCACCGGGGCGACCGGGATCGGCCGCCACATCCTCCACGCCGCCGCCGACAATCTCACACCCGTGACGCTGGAGCTGGGCGGCAAGTCGCCCGCGATCATCGGCGCGGGCGCGAACCTGCCCCAGGCGACCGAGCGTGTCGCGATCGGCAAGATGCTCAACGCCGGCCAGATCTGCCTCGCGCCCGATTACGTGCTCGCGCCCGCCGATGGGGAGCAGGCGGTGGTCGACGGGTTGAAGGCGGCGGTGTCGCGCCTGTATCCGACCTTGCTCGCCAATCCCGATTATACGTCGGTCATCAACGATCGCCATCACCAGCGGCTCCATGCCTGGCTCGACGACGCGCGCGCCAAGGGGGCGAGCGTGGAGGCGATCAACCCGGCGGGCGAGGATTTCGCCGCGTCGAACAGCCGCAAGATGCCGCTTCACATCGTCCGCGACGTGACCGACGACATGACGCTGATGCAGGAGGAGATCTTCGGCCCGATTCTCCCGGTGATCAAATATGACGGCATCGACGACGCGATCGATCGGGTGAACCGCCGTGATCGTCCGCTGGGTCTTTATTATTTCGGACCCGATGCCGCCGAGCGCCGCCGCGTGCTCGACCGCACCCATTCGGGCGGGGTCACGCTGGACGACGTGGTGTTCCACGTGTCGATGGAGGACCTGCCCTTCGGCGGGGTCGGCCCGTCGGGCATGGGCTCCTATCACGGGCATGACGGGTTCAAGACCTTCAGCCACGCGCGTGCCGTCTTCAAGCAGTCGCGGCTCGACGTCGCCAAACTCGCCGGGCTCAAACCGCCCTATGGAAAGGCGACCCGCGCCTCCGCCGCGCGCCAGATCGGGAGCGTCGGGTGACGAAAGGCGTTGCGCCGCAGCTAACCCGGCCATAATCAACGCGCTAAGGTCGGGTTGGGGACGTCAGGGTGCGGTTGGTGGATCGGCGACATTATTGGCTCGCCGTCGCGCTCGTCACCGCCGCGCCGGCCCTTGCCCAATTGAACCGGCCGGGCACCGCGCCCGCCCAGGGCCCCGATGCGCCGCGTCCCGCGGTCGATCGCGCGTCGCCAGGACAATCGGAAGAGCCGATCGTGCCGGAAGCGGAGTTCGATGCCGCGCTTCCGCCGCTGTCCGACGATCTGAACGCCCCCCTCGAACCGATGCGCGACACCGCGCCCGCGCCGCTCGCGCCGGCCGGCACCGCGCAGCCCGGCCCGAGCGTCGGCGACGCGATCGCGCCCGTCGGGCCGGAGGACCCGCAGCTTGCCCAGCCGCTCGAGCCGCTGGGTGGATTCAACAGCACCCCGCTCCAGAGCGCGATCGATGTCGCCGACGCGGACGCGCCGGAAATCCGGTACGACACGGCGGTCGTCGGGCTCGATCCGCTGGAACTCACCGACGAATGGCGCGCGCTGTCGGCGCTCCGCGAGGGCGACGGCAAGGCCGGCAACGCGCTCCAGGTCGCCGAGCGGGCGCGGGAAGACGAGCGGCTCGCCATCCGGTTGATGAAGTCGCTGGGCTATTACGACGCGACCGCCAGCTCGACGGTCGAACAGGCGCCGGATCGTCCCCAGGGCGGCGGGCGTCTGCGCGCCACCGTCACCGCGACGCCGGGCCGGCTCTACACCCTGTCGTCGGTCGAGGTGCGCGCGAACCCGACCACGCCCCCCGACCTGGTCCGTCGCGAATTGCCGCTGCGCGTCGGCGATCCGATCGAGGCGGCGCGCATCCAGGGCGCCGAAGCGAATGTCCGCCTGACGCTGCCGCAACAGGGCTACCCCTTCGTCGAGGTCGGCGAGCGCGATATCCTGCTGGAGGACCAGGCCCCGACCGGCGCCTATACGCTGCCCGTCACCACCGGCCCGCGCTCCTCCTTCGGGCGATTGACCACCGCGGGCGACCCGGTGTTCGACCTGGAGCATCTGAACGTCTTTCCCCGGTTCGAGGCGGGCGAGCTGTTCGACACCCGGCGCGTCGACGATCTGCGCGACGCGCTGGTCGCGACCGGACTGTTCGGCACGGTCGCGGTCGAGCCGCAGCGGACCGGGCGCCCTGGGCCGGACGGCACCGAACAGGTCGATCTTCTCGTTCGCCAGTCAAAGGGCCCCGCGCGGACCCTGGCGGGCGAGGGCGGCTTTTCCACCGGTCAGGGCATCCGGGTCGAGGCCAGCTACACCCATCGCAACCTGTTCCCGCCCGAAGGCGCGCTGATCGCCAGCGCGGTCGCGGGCACGCAGGAGCAGGGCTTGGCGGCGACGTTCCGCCGATCCAATGCCGGCCGGCGCGACCGGACGGTCACCCTGACCGCCTCGGCCAATCACTCCAGTTATGACGCGTTCGAGGCGTTCACGGGCACGGTGTCGGGCCGGATCAGCTACGATTCGACGCCGATCTGGCAGAAGCCGCTGACCTATGCCTATGGGTTCGAACTGGTGGGGACGAACGAGGAGTCGTACGACTTCGACTTCGAATATTTCCTGGGCCGGGGCGCACGGCGGCGGGCGACCTATTTCATCGCGGCGCTGCCCGGGCTCGTGCAGTTCGACCGTTCGGACAGCCTGCTCAACCCGACGCGCGGCTATCGGCTCAAGCTCAACCTCAGCCCGGAAACGTCGGTGCGCGGGGCCGTGCGGCCCTATGTCCGCGCGATGGTCGAGGGCACCTATTACCAGCCGGTCAACGACCGCCTCGTCATCTCGGGTCGCGCCCGCACGGGAACCATCGCCGGGATCGACCGCGACGACCTCGCGCCCTCGCGCCGCTATTATGGCGGCGGCGGCGGGTCGGTGCGCGGTTACGGATTCCAGCGGCTCGGGCCGTTCGATCCCAATGGCGATCCGATCGGCGGGCGCAGCCTGACCGAGTTCGCGCTGGAGGCGCGCTACCGTTTCGGCGATTACGGCATCGTGCCCTTCATCGACGCGGGCAACAGTTACGAGTCGATCCTGCCGCGCGTGTCCGACCTGCGCTTCGGCGCGGGGATCGGCGGGCGGTTCTACACCAATTTCGGGCCGCTCCGCGTGGACGTCGCGACCCCGCTCAACCCGCGTCCGGGTGACGGCAAGATCGCGCTCTACATCTCGATCGGGCAGGCGTTCTGATGGCCGAGGGTTCCGACCTCCACGCCGGAGACCCGCCTGTGGCCGACCCGTCGGACGCTCCGCGCCGGCCGCTATGGCGCCGCGCGCTCAAATGGCTGGCCGTCACGATCCTGGCGCTGCTCGCGCTGGTCGGGCTGGTGCTGCTGGGCATCAACACCGATCCGGGACGTCGCTTCGTCGCCGACCAGATCGGCGAGTATCGGACCGAGACCGGGCTGAACATCAAGGTTGGTCGCATCGACGGATCGCTCTACGGCCGCATGATCCTGTCCGACGTGCGCGTGGCGGACCCGCGCGGCGTCTTCCTGACCTCGCCGCGGCTGGAAGTCGACTGGCGGCCCTTCGCCTTTGTCCGCAATCATGTGGACGTGCGCGAACTGACCACGCCGCTCGTCACGCTCGTGCGGCGCCCGCAGCTTCGCCAGGTCGCGAGCGATCCCAACGCGCCGCTCCTGCCCGATCTCGACATCGACATCGACCGGCTCCGCATCGCGCGGCTCGCGATCGACCGCTCGGTCACCGGACGCCCGCATGCGCTGGCGCTGAACGGCACCGTGCATATCGCCGACGCGCGCGCGCAGGTGAACGCCGACGCGCAGGCGCTGCGCGGACCGGGCGTGGCCGGCGGCGACCGCCTGCGCCTGCGGCTGGACGCGGTGCCCGATCGCAATCGCCTGGATGTCGACGTGAAGCTCCAGGCGCCGGTCGGCGGCGTGGTCGCGACGATGGCGTCGCTCCGTGCGCCGCTTGCGGTCAGCGTCGACGGGCGGGGCACCTGGGCCGCATGGCGGGGCAAGGCGGTCGCGACGCTGGGCGGCGGCGAACTGGCCAATCTGGACCTGACCGCGACGGGTGGCCGCTTCCGCGTCGCGGGCCGCACCCGTCCCGGCCTATACCTAGCCGGTCCCGTCGAGCGGCTCACCGCGCCCTTCATGGCGATCGAAGCCGACACCACGCTGGTCGAGCGTCGCGCCGATACCCGCATCAAGCTCCGCTCCAACGCGCTCGTCGTCGATGCAGGCGGCGTGATCGACCTGGCCCGGAGCCGCTTCGGCAATTTCGCAGTCGATGCCCGGTTGCTGACACCCGGCGCGATCCTGCCCAACCTCGCCGGGCGTGACGTGACCGCGCGCGTCGTGCTGGACGGAGCGTTCGCCACGCCCACCGTCGATTACAAGCTGCGCGCCGCGGCGATCGCCTTCGGGGGCACAGGGGTCGAGCGGCTCTATGCCGAGGGTCTGGCGCGGGTGAACGCCGACCGCATCCTCGTGCCGGTCAAGGCGCGGGCGGCGCGGGTGACCGGGCTCAACGCCGCGGCGGGCGAGCTCTTGACCAATGTCGCGGTAAGCGGCGACCTCGCCATCTCCGGCACCAACATCCTGTCCGACAATCTGCGCATCCGGTCCGACCGGGTGGACGCGACCGCCATCGTCGTCGCGAACCTGTCGACCGGGCGCTACACCGGTGCGCTCAAAGGCCGCGTCAACGATTACCGGATCGAGAGCATCGGCATTCTCGACGTGACCACCGACGCCAAGCTGGTGACCGCCCCCGGCGGCGGGTTCGGGATCACGGGCCGGGTGGTCGCCCGCACCTCGCGCATCTTCAACCAAGGCGCGCAGACTTTTCTGGGCGGCCAGGCGGTCGTCCGGGCGGATGTGAATTACGGCCCGACCGGCGTGATCCGCTTCTCCGGCGTGCGCCTCAACGCGCCCCTGTTCCGCATCACGCGCGGATCGGGCTCCTACACGCCCTCGGGCGCGATCCGGTTCGAGGCCGACGGCTATTCCAGCCAATATGGGCCCGTTTCGGCGCGCGTCACGGGGACGGCGGTAAATCCGGTGATCGTCATCAACGCCGCGCGGCCGGGGCTCGGCGTCGGGCTCGCCGGAGTCCAGGCGCGGATCGTCGGGCAGGGCGGCGCCTATGCGGTGACCGCGAGCGGCGGGACCACCTATGGGCCCTTCACCGCCGACCTGCTGGTCCGTCCCGGCGCGCAGCTCGCGATCGACGTTCGCCGCGTCGTGTTCGCCGGGATCGGCTTTACCGGTCGCGTGGTGCAGACCGCCGCCGGGCCGTTCGCGGGCGCGCTGCGCTTCGCCGGGTCGGGGCTGACCGGCGAAGTCCAGCTCGCCAATCAGGGCGGCTATCAGCGTGCCGCCTTCAACGCGCGCGGCTCCAATGCCCAGATTCCGGGTCAGGTCGACTTCACCATCGGTCGCCTGATCGCGAACGGCACCGTCGTCCTCTATCCCGCCGCGCCCGAGGTGATCGCCGATGTGCAGCTCGCGGACGTGCGCTACAATACGCTGGTGCTCCAGGCCGGCCGGGCGCGCGTCAACTATCGCGGCGGGCGCGGGACGGCGCAGGCGCTGCTGACCGGATCGACCGGCGTGCCCTTCCGTCTCGCCGCCAATGCCCGGCTGTCGCCCAACGACTATCTCGTCGCGCTGCAGGGGCAGGCGAACAACATCCCCTTCCGTACGGTCAATCCGGCGCGGATCACCGCCGCGAACGGGCGATACACGCTGGCGCAGACCCGCATGACCTTCGGCCAGGGCTCGGCGCGGATCGCCGGCAGCTATGGCGAGGGACTGTCGATCCAGACGCGGCTCGACCGGCTCGATCTCGCCACCTTCAACGCATTCGGCAATCTGGGTCTGGGCGGGCAGGCGACGGGCAGTCTCGACTTCGCCCAGGCGAACGGCGCGACCTTCCCGACCGCCGACGCGCGGATCACCGTGCGCAACTTCACGCGGTCGAGCATCGCGGCCGTGTCGAGCCCGGTGGACGTCGTCTTCGCCGGACGGCTCGTGCCGACGGGCGGCGAGGCGCGCGCGCTGATCCGGCGCGGGCCGACGGTGATCGGCCGCATGTTGGCGAGCCTGACGCCGCTGCCGCCGGGTGCCGGGTCCTGGACGACGCGCCTGCTCGCCGCGCCTTTGTCGGGGGGCATCCGCTATAACGGGCCTTCGGCGGTGCTGTTCAGCTTCGCCGGCCTCGCCAATCAGCAGCTTTCGGGGCCGATCGCGGCCGCCGCCGATTTTTCGGGCCAGGTGCGAGCGCCCCGGCTCAACGGCCTGATCCGTGCCGACAACCTCACCTATCTGAACGAGACCTATGGCACGCGGTTGACGCAGATGCGGATCGCGGGACGCTTCAACAACGACCGGCTCGACCTGACCCAGCTCAATGCGCGCGCGGGCCGGGGAACGGTTCAGGCGCAGGGGTCGATCGGACTCGCGGCGGCGCAGGGTTTCCCGATCGACATTCGCGCGGTGCTCGACAACGCCCAGCTCGCGCGGGGCGATGCATTGAGCGCGACGACGACGGGCAATGTCCGCATCACCAACGGGCTGAACGGCGGGCTGATCCAGGGCGAGCTGCGCGTGCCCGAGGCGCGTTACCAGATCATCCGCCAGGGTCAGGCCGAAGTGCCCGAACTAACGGGCGTGCGGCGCCGCAGCGCGGTGCGCCTCGCTCGCCCGACCGATCGGCCGACTCCGGCGCCCACCGGGCTGTTCCGCCTCGACCTGCGGCTGCGCGCCAATAACCGCCTGTTCGTCTCGGGGATGGGGCTCGAATCCGAATGGGAGATGGACCTGCGCGTCGGCGGCACGAACCTGGCGCCGATCGTCACCGGCGGGCTCCAGCTGGTCGAGGGCGAATATTCCTTCGCGGGCAAGCGGTTCGACATCACGCGCGGGGCGATCGATTTCCGCGGCGGCGCGCTGATCGACCCGGTGATCAACATCACCGCCAGCACCACCACGAACGGCATCACCGCGAACATCGTCATCACCGGCACCGGCCAGCGCCCGCAGATCGCCTTCACCTCGACCCCCGTCCTGCCGCAGGACGAGGTGTTGAGCCGGCTGCTCTTCGGGTCGAGCCCCGCCAATCTGTCGGCGACCGAGGCGATCCAGCTCGCCGCCGCGCTGAACTCGCTGCGCGGATCGGGCGGCGGGCTCAATCCGCTGGGCAAGCTGCGCTCGGCGACGGGGTTCGATCGGTTGCGCATCCTGGGATCGGACCAGGCGACGGGCAGGGGCACCGCGCTGGCGGCGGGCAAGTACATCACCGACGACATCTATATCGAGATCGTCACCGACGCCCGCGGCTTCACCGCGACCCAGCTCGAGATCGCGCTGACCCGCGCCCTCAGCGTGCTGTCGTCGACCGGCTCGTTCGGCGGGTCCAACGTCTCGCTCCGATATTCTAGAGACTATTGAGGCGTTTTGACGTAGGTCCCGTTTCGAAACCGACCGCAGCGTCGGGTGGAGCGAGAACCGGCATGACCGAACATTTCGACATGGTGATCGTCGGCGCGGGCATTTCCGGCGTCGGCATGGCCTACCACCTCCAGAAACGCTGCCCCGACCGCACCTATGTCATTCTCGAAGGGCGCGAGCGGCTGGGCGGCACCTGGGACCTGTTCCGCTATCCCGGCATCCGGTCGGACTCCGACATGCACACGCTGGGCTTCTCGTTCCAACCCTGGAACGACGCGAAGGCGATCGCCGATGGCCCCAGCATCCGTTCCTATGTCGACAGTACCGCCCGCGAGCACGGCATCGACCGCCACATCCGTTTCCGCACGACCGTCAAGTCGGCTGCCTGGTCGACCGCCGATGCGCGCTGGACCGTCGACGCCGAAGGCGCGGACGGCGAGCGGGTCACCTACACCTGCGATTTCCTGTCGATGTGCTCGGGTTATTATAATTACGCGCGTGGCTACACCCCGGATTTCCCGGGCGTCGGCGCGTTCGAAGGGCAGGTCGTCCACCCGCAATTCTGGCCGGAGGACCTCGATTACGCCGGCAAGCGTGTCGTCGTGATCGGCAGCGGCGCGACCGCGGTGACCCTGGTCCCCGAACTCGCCAAGCGGGCGGCGCACGTCACCATGCTCCAGCGGTCCCCGACCTATGTGGTGTCGCGCCCGGCCGAGGATGCGGTCGCCAACTGGCTGCGCAGCCGCCTGCCGCGCAAGCTGGCCTATGGCGTGACGCGGTGGAAGAACGTGCTGTTCGGGATGTTCTTCTACAACATGGCCCGCAAGCGCCCGGCCAGGATCAAGGAACGGCTGCTGGGCATGGTACGCGAGCATCTGGGCCCCGATTACGATGTGGCGACCCATTTCACCCCGCGCTACAATCCCTGGGACCAGCGGCTGTGTCTGGTGCCCGACGCCGACCTGTTCGCCGCGATCAAGGGCGGCCAAGCATCGGTCGCGACCGACACGATCGACCGCTTCACGCCGACCGGCATCCGGCTCCATTCGGGAGCCGAACTGGCAGCCGATATCGTCGTCACCGCCACCGGGCTGGAGCTGCAATTGCTGAGCGGGGTCGAGTTCCGCGTCGACGGCGAGGTGAAGAACCTTGCCCGGTCGCTCAACTACAAGGGCATGATGTTCTCGGACATTCCCAATCTCGCCTATTTCTTCGGCTATACCAACGCGTCCTGGACGCTGAAGGCGGACCTGACGGCGACCTATGTGTGCCGCCTGCTCAACACGATGAGGAAGCGCGGAATGCGCCAGGCGACCCCGCGCAACGACGATCCAAGCGTCACCGAGCAGCCGTTCCTCGATTTCACGTCCGGCTATGTCCAGCGCGCGATCGATCATCTGCCCAAGCAGGGAAGCAAGAAGCCCTGGCGCGTGAACCAGAATTACGCGCTCGACATCATGGCGCTGAAATTCGGGTCGGTCGACGATGCGATGACCTTCTCGAATCCTGCGCGGGTATCGGCGCGTCGGGCCGCCTGATGGTGGATATCTCCGACACGACCGCGATCCTCGCCGATCTGATCGCGTTCGACACGACCTCGCGCGAGTCGAATCTTCAGCTCATCGGCTATGTCGAGGAGCGGCTGGCCCGGATTGGCGCATCGTCGACGCGGGTGGCCAGTCCCGACGGACGCAAGGCCAATCTCTATGCGACGCTCGGCCCCGCGGTCGCGGGCGGGATCGTGCTGTCCGGCCATACCGATGTGGTGCCGGTCGACGGGCAACCCTGGACCAGCGATCCCTGGACGCTGACCCGTCGCGACGACCGGCTCCACGGACGGGGCGCGTGCGACATGAAGGGATTTCTGGCTTTGGCGCTCGCTGCGGCGCCGGAAGCGATGTCGGGCCGCCTGGCCCGGCCGGTGCATCTCGCTTTTTCCTATGACGAGGAAGTGGGCTGTGTGGGCGCCCCGGCCATGATCGCCGAACTCTCGCGGCATCTTCCACCGCCCGCGGCCGTGATCGTGGGCGAACCGACCGGCATGGAGGTGGTCGGCGGCCATAAGGGGATCGCGAGCTACGAAATAATAGTGTGCGGGCACGAGGCGCATTCCAGCCTCACCCATCTGGGCGTGTCGGCGAACATGGAAGCCGTCGAACTCATGCGCGAACTGGCGGATTTGGCGGCTCGCCTGGAAGACGAGGGGGATCCCGCGTCACTCTTCCATCCTCCCCATGCCACGCTGACGATCGGGCAGATCGCCGGGGGCACGGCGGTCAATATCCTGGCGCGGGAATGCCGGTTCGTGTTCGACCTGCGCTGCACGCCCGGACAAGACGCCGATGACATAATCGCGCCCTTCCTGGCCCGCTGCACCGCGGCCGATGCCAGGGTGAAAGCGCGCTTCGCCGATGCCGGGGTAGAGGTTCGCCGCCGGTCGTCCACGCCGTCCTTCGCGGCCGAGCCCGACAGCCGGGCCGCGGATATCGCGAGAATGCTGACGGGGGACAACGGACCGGCGCGTGCGGTCGCCTATGCCGCGGAAGCGGGGCAGTTCCAGCAGGCGGGATTCTCCACGATCATCTGCGGCCCCGGCTCGATCGAGCAGGCGCATCAACCCGACGAATATATCGCAATCGATCAGATGGAGCGCGGGGCCGCCTTCATGCGACGGATGCTGGACGCATTGGCGTCCTGAAATTTCGCTGCGCGTAATATCGGCCCGAAACACTCGCCGGAGAAAGGTCGCAACCACGCAAGGGTCCGCGTCCGGGCCGAAGTCGTCAAATTACCAGGGCCGAATCTTCTCGCCCCAGATCAGCGCTAGGATCAACTTCAGCATATCTTTTCTCCCTCGTTCGCACCACGTTGGATGCACTTCATCCCTAACGAATCCTTAGACCGGTTACAACTATATCAATGCGGCGTTAACCATCGTTGCGGCTCATCCGCTTAAGCCTATCTTCAATCCCGCTGGATTAGAGGCCGAGCGGTGACCAGCGACGAGCTTTCCTTGGATCGGCAGAAGGCCGAATGCCACGCGGTGTCACCTGGGGCCTCGCGCTGGCGCATGGTAATCCATGCCAGAGTGACGAATTTCGGTCAGTTGCGACGCCGGCTTAGCCGTTCGGACGCGGACGGACTGGCGACTCTCCTGTCGCATCGCATCAATCGGATGGTCATGGGCGCTCGCGCCGTCGCGATCGCGCGCGACCTGATCGAGATCGAACTGGAATTCTCGCGACGAGACATGCTCGACGAGGCGTTCGAGTCGCTCGTGACCCATTTCGACGATCCGATCGGATTCGGGAAAGAGTCTTATCGCTTGAACATGACGTTCGGCGTAGCCGTGGGCGAGGACGTCTGCGCCGACGAACTCGGCCTGATCGAACGAGCCGAACAAGCATTGTGCCGAACCAACGGTCAGCTGAGAACGGTCGTTCACGAGGTCGGGTCCGGTGCGGCGGAGATCGACCGAGCCGCGATGGCGCGCGATCTCGACCGAGCTCTCGCCCGAGGCGAGCTGTTTCTGCATTACCAGCCCAAAATGAACGTACGACGTCAGGAAATCACCAGTGTCGAGGCACTGACTCGCTGGAATCATCCATTATGCGGACTGGTGCCGCCGGGTGAGTTCATCCCGCTTGCCGAGGAAACGGGCGCGATCACGGAGCTGACCTTATGGACGATAACACAGGCGATCATCGATCAGGCGGTGCTCGCGGAACACGGCCATGATCTTCGCGTGTTCGTCAATATTTCGGGCATGATGCTTAGCGATTCGCGGTTCGCCGCTGACGTAACCGCCTTGTTGCGTGGCAAGGCGGGCAAGATCGGGTTCGAGGTGACGGAGACCTCCGTCATTCGCGATCCTGAAAGCGCGATACGGCACCTCGAAGAGTTTGCGAGGATCGGCGTGGAAATCGCGATCGACGATTATGGCGCCGGGCTGTCCTCGCTGGCCTATCTGAAACGGCTACCGGCGCGTGAGCTGAAGATCGACAAATTGTTCATCACCCAGCTCACCAGTTCGAACCGTGATCCGCTGATCGTGCGCTCGACGATCGATCTGGCCCATGCGCTCGAGATGGAGGTGGTGGCCGAGGGCGTCGAGACCCCGGCCGCGCTTGCCTTGCTGTCCGTGATGGGGTGCGACATGGTCCAGGGATTTCTGATCTGTCGGCCGATCACGCTGCGCGACCTGATTCGATTTTTGGACAGTAAAGGTCATGCACATGCGGTGGGGGACAGCCGCGCCACTTTCGGCCGTCTAGCGCTAGCTTGGCAGCAAAGCTGATCATGGGCAGGAAGCTTGGCAGGCTAACCCCGTTGCTTCTAGTGTTCGGTCTCACTCAGCCTGCTGAAGCCAAAGTTCGTGCGGAAGAAGAGCGGACGTTTCAATCGAAGATCGCTGACGGCCATGCAATGATGGTGGACGATCCACGTTCGAGTCTACGAAGAGCTCGGGAAGCCGAGCGTGTGGCCGATGCTTTCCCAGGGGGGGCAGAGCGGCACAAGGCCCTTGCGCAAGCCATGTGGCTCCAAGGGGAGGCATTGCTACGAACCGACAATGTCACGGCGGCGCAACCTATCATCAACGTCGCTCTCGGCCACGCGACCAAGGCGAACGCCAGCTCAAAACTAGTCGGCGATATCCTTCTGCTGCGTGGTGGCGCGAGTAGCGCCGCAGCCGATGTCTCCTCGGCGCTACGCGACTACCAGCACGCGTTCCGTATTTTTCAAGATTTCGGAATGCGGCGCAACGAGGCGATCGCGCTGATCAACATCGCCAGTTTGTACAGCGATGCCAAGGATCACGGCGCGGCTCTGCGCTATCTCGGACAGGCGGCGGACACGCCCGATCTCGACGCCAATCTCCTTATCTCCATCTACAATAATCGCGCGACGATGTACGCGGCGTTGAACCAGAATCAGGCGGCGGTTCGGCAGTTCAACAAGGCGCTGCAACTGGCCGATCAGATCGACAGCCCAACGCTCCAGTCACAGATTCTGCGCAATATCGTCCGTGCGCAGCTTGCCGACGGACAGCTTGGAGCTGCCGAACGCACGGCACGCAAGGCTATGCTCGCCGCTGCCGAGGCGGGTGGACAGGAAGAGCCCGCGATGCTGAGCGCCGCGGCTCAGCTGGCGTTCCAACGTGGGCGATTGGACGAGGCGCGCGGTCTAATCGAGCAAAGCTTCGCGGGGGTCGATCTGGCGACATCGACCATGCCGATGCGGGAAGGCCATCTCACCGCTTATCGGATCCACCGCGCCGTCGGCAATATGACCGCAGCCCTCGCCCATATGGAGGCGCTCAAGCGGCTGGACGATGAGGCGACCAAGCTGGCGACACAGACCAGCACCGCGCTGATGGGGGCGCGCTTCGACTTCGCCAACCAGGAACTTCGCATCGCGCGCCTCAAGGCGGAGGAGCTGCGCCGCAGGGTCCTGTTCGAACAGGACCGGGCGCGCACCGAAAGGACCATCTTCATGGGCGCGGGCGGCGCGGCGCTTCTGGTTCTCGGGATGCTGCTGGTGAGCCTGCGTACCATCCGCCGGAGCCGCGACGCGGTGCACGCGGCGAATGACGATCTGGGTGTCACCAACGCCGCGCTTGGCAAGGCGCTGGCGGCGAAGACCGAGTTCCTGGCGACGACGAGCCACGAAATCCGCACGCCCCTCAACGGCATCCTCGGGATGACCGAGGTGATGCTGACCGATGCCAACCTTCCTCACGCGGCACGTGATCGTATCCGGTTGATCCATGGCGCGGGGAGCACGATGCGCGCCTTGGTCGACGACATACTCGACGTCGCCAAGATCGAAACGGGCCGACTTGCGCTCGAGTCGGTGCCCTTCGACCTTGCGGCGGTGCTCCGCGACGCCGCGTCCTTATGGGCGGATCAGATCGGCGCCAAGGGGATCGATTTTACCGTCGAGGTCGATCTGCCGCCCGGCCGCGTCCTAGGCGACCCGGCGCGGGTCAGGCAAGTGGTGTTCAACCTGTTGTCCAATGCGGTCAAGTTCACCGCCGGCGGGTCGATCAGGCTGACCGCGACGCGTCGGGAGCAGGCCGTGCTGGTCGGCGTCGGCGACACCGGCATCGGTATCGCGCCCGGGAAACTGGACCTGATCTTCGAATCCTTCCGACAGGCGGATGCGAGCACGACGCGGCGTTTCGGGGGCACGGGTCTGGGGCTGTCGATCAGCCGTGATCTCGCCCACGCCATGGGGGGCAAACTCCATGTGGCGAGCGTGGAAGGGCAGGGGTCCAGCTTCACGTTCCGTCTTCCGGTCGTCGATCATGTCGAAACGCCTGCCACCGGCGACGCCGGCGGCGGGACCGGGGCGTTGCTGATCATCGAGCGCAGCCCCATCAGGCGGGCCATGTTCCAAGGTCTGTTCGCGCCGTTCGTGCCGACGATCATCCTTGCCGGCACGGTAAGCGAGGCGATCGCGGCGATCGACGAGCGTGGACCGTCGCTGGTGCTGTTGGACGACGGCATGATCGCCGACGCGTTCGACCGGGCCGCACTTTTCGCAAGCGTCGGGACGACGGCCGTCACGCTGTTGAGGACGCGCGACAGCGATCTGCTCGCCCCCCCATCGTTTCGGGTCATCGACAAGCCCGTGACGGGATCGGAACTGCTGGCCGTGATGTTTCCGTGTGCCGATCGAAAGGGCTATCCACGGCCGCTTGTATCCCATGCCGCATAAGCGGATAGGGGGCGTGATGATCCGTTTCACGAACACCGATAACCTGAGGCACGGGGCCGCACGGTGAAGGTCCTGTTCATCGAGGACGACCGGATGAATCGGCGTGTCGTCAAGGACATGCTCGACGTGGCGGGCGCGGCGATGACGGAGGCCGAGAGCGCGGAAGCCGGGCTCGCATTGATCGACGCCGAGCGGTTCGACATCCTCCTCATCGACCTGCGGATGCCCGGCATGGACGGGATCACCGCCATCGGCCACATCCGATCGGGCGGAAGCGTCAATGCCGGCGTGCCGATCATCGTCGTGACCGCCGATACCGCGGTCGATCTGCGCGATCGCTGTTTGCGGGCGGGCGCGGACGACGTGCTGTTCAAGCCTGTCGCGATGAACGCGTTGTTCGATGCGATGGGCGGGGTGCTCGCCAGCCGGGCGGGCGAAGGCGGGATGATCGGCTAATCGGCGGGCGGAAACCGCTGCAGCGCATCGGCCAGCGATGCGCGCGCGCTTCCGCGCGCCGCCGGCCGCGGTTGATCGGGAGACGGAGACCAGCCGGTCAGGAAGATGATGTCGAACCGCTCCGGCGTTTTCCCGTCGGGGTCCGCCGCCGCGGCGAACGCGTCGGCGACGCGGGCCAGCTCGCCGCGGGTGATCGCCGTCCGGGCGATCAGCAGGTTCGACGCGCCCATCCCGCGCAGGTCCTCGAACAGGCGGCCGACCCCGCCGTACCGCACGGTCAACGTCTCGACATCGGCGACCGGCAGCCTGAACCCCGCCCGGGTCAGCAGGTCGCCCGCGGAGCGCAGATCGATCATGGGATGGATGCGCGCCGCCGGTCGGTCGGGTCGGGCGCCGCGGAACGCCGCCCGCAACACCGACAGGCTCGATCCGCCGAGGAACGCGCCCAGGAACAGCCCGTCCGGGCGGAGCGTGCGCCGCGCGAGCGTTAAGGCGCCGGGCAGATCGCCGATCTGATCGAGCACCCCGGCGCTGACGACCAGGTCGAAGCTCCCGTCGCGAAAGGGCAGGCGGTCTTCGTCGGCCTGAACGCCCCGCGCCGTCCGCGCGAAGGTAAAACCGGCATCGCAACGCGCGACCCTCGCGCCCGGCGGTGCTGGAAGCGAAGCGTCGAAGCAGCCGAGATCGAGCATGTCCGTGAACCGCCGCGACACGCTGTCGAGGCGTTCCGCCAACCCGTCCAGCATCACCTCGCGCAGGAAGGCATGGCCGGCATAGTCGCGCGGGACAATGTCCCGCCGGCGTCGTCGCGCGGCGCGGTCGAAGATTTCGGGCGGGCTCACCGCGACCGCTTGTGCCCATGCCGCTCCCGACCGACAAGGGGGGGTGACCGGACTGCTTCGAATATTGACCGCCGCCGGTCGTTTCGCGCTGCCGCCGCGCTGTCCGGGGTGCGGCATGATCGTCGAGCATGATCACCGGTTTTGCGGTGGGTGCTGGAGCAGGGTGCGCTTTCTCGGCCCGCCCTGGTGCGCGGGGTGCAAGGCGCCGTTCGCGTTCGATCGTGGCGAGAGCGCGCTTTGTGGCCCCTGTCTGGCCGACCCGCCGCGTCATGCGGGCGTGTTCGCCGCAGTCGCATATGACGAGCTCTCGCGGCGCCTCGCGCTGGACCTGAAATATGGGCGTCGCGTCGGGATCGCGGAGACCATGGCGCGGTATATGCGGCGGTCGGTGCCGGACGATGTCGACCTTCTCGTGCCGGTGCCGCTCCACCGCTGGCGATTATGGGCGCGAGGGTTCAACCAGTCGGTCGTGATCGGCGCGGCGCTCGCGAGCTCCACCGGGGTTCCGCTCGACCGGACGGCGCTCGTCCGCATTCGGGCGACACCGTCGCTACGGGGCAGCGGTCGAGCGGCGCGGGCACGCGCGGTACGCGGTGCGTTCACCGTCCCCGACCGAGGGCGGGTCGGCGGGCGACGGATCGGGCTGATCGACGACGTCCATACGACCGGCGCGACCGCCGACGCCGCGACTGCGGCGCTGCTCCGCGCCGGTGCGACCTCGGTCGCGGTCCTCTGCTGGGCGCGTGTGCTGGGCGAGGTCGATTGACAAGCGCGGAGATCGTCCACATTTCCGCCCGCATGGCCCATGTCGAGATCTATACCAAGGCGTTCTGCCCTTATTGCTCGCGGGCGATGCGCCTGCTCGAGTCCAAGGGCGTGACGCCGGAGGAACATGACATCACCATGGGCGGCCCGCGCCGCGCCGAGATGATCGAGCGCTCGGCAGGCGGCAGCACCGTGCCGCAGATCTTCATAGACGGCCGGCATATCGGCGGATCGGACGATCTGGCGGCGCTCGATCGCAGGGGCGGGCTCGACCCCCTGCTCGGCTGATGCGGATCGCGCTGCTGCAGATGACGAGCGGGATCGATCCCGCGGTCAATGCGCGGGTGCTGGCCGATGCGATCGGGGATGCGCGGGCCCAGGGCGCGGCCATGGTCTTCACGCCCGAAATGTCGGGTCTGATCGACCGCGATCGCGCGCGCGCCGCACGGAGCATCGCCGACGAAGGCGACGACCGCGTATTGGCAGCGGTGCGGGCGGCGGCCGCCACGCATGGCCTGTGGGTCCAGCTCGGCTCGCTGGCGATAAAGCGGGCCGATGGTCGTCTCGCGAACCGGGCGTTCGTGATCGACGATCGCGGCGCGATCCGGGCGCGGTACGACAAGATCCACCTGTTCGATGTGGACCTGCCGACGGGCGAGCGCTGGCGCGAATCCGCCGCCTATGCGCCGGGCGAAGAGGCGGTCGTCGTCGAGACGGCGGCCGGATCGCTGGGCCTGTCCATCTGTTACGATCTGCGTTTTCCGGCGCTGTACCAGGCGCTGAGCGCAGCGGGCGCGACATCGCTCGCGATCCCGTCCGCCTTCACCCGGCCGACCGGGGCGGCGCATTGGCATGTGCTGATGCGCGCACGCGCGATCGAGTCGGCCGCGTTCGTGATCGCCGCCGCGCAGACCGGCCTACATGAGGATGGCCGCGAGACGTTCGGCCATTCGCTCGTGGTCGATCCCTGGGGCGAGGTGCTGCTCGACATGGGCGAGCCGGCCGGACTGGCGGTGGTCGACCTTGACCCGTCCCGTGTCGCGGAGGTGCGTTCGCGCCTGCCGGTGATCGCGCATCGCCGTGCGATCGCCCCGGTCGGAAGCGTGTCGTGATCGTGTTCGACCTGAGATGTGCCCAAGGGCATGTATTCGAAGCGTGGTTCGGGTCGAGCGGCGCCTATGCCGCCCAGGTCCAGGCGGCGCAGGTTCGCTGCCCCCTATGCGACAGCTCGGAGGTGTCGAAAGCGGCAATGGCGCCGAACGTGCCGGCCAAGGGCAATCGCGCGACGGCTCCGGTCGCGATCGATCCGAAGCAGATGCTCCGCGCGCTGGCGGCGGCGCAGTCCAAGGCACTGGAAAAGTCGGAATGGGTCGGCCGCTCGTTCGCGACCCGCGCCCGCGCGATGCATTCGGGCGAGGAGGATCACGCGACCATCCACGGTCAGGCGACGATCGCCGAAGCCAGGGCGCTGGCGGAGGACGGCGTTCCGGTCGCACCGCTCCCGCTGCCGGTCCGGCCGCCCGAGACGCTCAACTGATTGACCGGACCGCGAAGCGCGATTACCCCGGCGCACCGCTTGGGTGTGCCCCCGTAGCTCAGCCGGATAGAGCAACGGTTTCCTAAACCGCAGGTCGGAGGTTCAAGTCCTCTCGGGGGCACCACGCGCCGCACATGGCGGGGCACCCCCGGCGAGGACCGATCGTCAGGCCTTGAGATGCGCCGCGATATACTTGTTCATCTCGAACATCGTCACGCGATCCTTGCCGAACACCTTTTTCAGATTTTCGTCGGCGACGATCTCGCGTTTGTTCTCCGGGTTCTGCAGGTCGTTGGACTTGATATAGGCCCAGACCTTGCTGATCACTTCGCTGCGCGGCAGCCGGTCGTCGCCGACGACGGCGCCGAGTTCCTTGGACGGCTGCACGGGCGCGTGGATGCCGGTGCCTTCCTTGGTCTGCTTGGTGGCGGCCTTCTTGGCGCCCTCTTCCTGCTTGGCGGTAGCCATGATCTTCCTTCCCCGTATGAACGCCGCCCGTGGAACCGGGCGACCATGTGATCACGCCTTTTTCAGCGCTTCGCGTTTGTGCGCCGCTTCGCCGCCATTGTCACTCTTGACGAGATATTGCGGCTCTTCCTTCGACGCACGAACCTGATGATCCTTGATCTTGATGTCGCTGGTCAGCTTGCGCTCGACGACGCCGTGCGCGGTGCCGCCATGCGAGTGCCAGCTGACCTTGTCGCCCTTCTTCAACTCGTCCGCCACGGCGCTTCCTCCAGGATGAACGATCGAAGCGCGCGAGCCGTCACTTGGTTGCACCCGAAACGGTCGGCCGCGGGCGACCGTCCCGGGACCGGACGACCCGTCAGAATTTGAACCCCGCGGCGATGCCGTAGCGGCGAGGCTCCACGGTGAAGATGTTGGTGAACAGGCCGGACGACTGGTCGGTCACATATTGGCCGGTGATGGCGTCGTTGCTCGTCAGGTTGGACACGAACGCCCTGGCGTAGAAACGCTCATCGGGTCCGTTGACCTGAAGCTGGGCGTTGACGATCTCATAGCCTTGCACCCGATCGATATTCTGGTTGAAGACCGACGCGGTGAAGCCACCCGTATAGTTGAGATCGGCGCGGGGGACGACCGTCCAGCCGCTCGATCCCAGATCGACCGTATATTGCGCGCCGACCGACACCTTGTAGGTAGGCGCCTGGGGCAGGCGGTTGCCGCGGATGTTCACCTCCACGCCGGAGCCCAGCACGGCGAACGGCAATGCGCCCGTGGGTACGCCGAAGAGCGCGCGAAGGGGCGCGGGCGGCGCGGCGGCGGCGCCCTGCAGCGCCGAGCAGACGCTGAACGCGCCCGTCGTGTTGGTGCCCGGCACCGGCGTCGGCGCACGCAGGCCGATGCTGGAGTTGATCGCGCCCACAAAGGTGTTCACCCCCACCACGTTCCCCGCCGTCGTCGGCACGACCGCGCAGTTGGACGCGTTGGTGATGTCCTTGATGATCACCGCATCGGACCGGCCGCCCGACGGATCGCGCGGATTGGCGAGGAACTTGTCGTCTGATACCTTGGTCTTCAGATAGCTGGCATTCATGTTGACGATCAAGGCGGGCACCGGGCTGATGATCGTTTCCGCCTCGACGCCGTAAATGTCCGCGTTGACATTGTCGTTCACCGACGTGCGCGACACGATCCGGCTGAGCTGCAACCCCTGATATTTGTAGTAGAATCCCGTGAGATTGAAGCGGAAGCTACCGTTGCCGAAGGTGTTCTTCGAGCCGATCTCGAAGGAGTCCACCTTTTCGGGCGCGAAGGTGGTCGGCACCGTGAACACGGCCGACAAGGGAGGATTGATGCCACCCGACTTGTAGCCGCGCGAATAGGACGCGTAGAGCAGGTTGTCCGACGTGATCCTGAAGTCGATCACGGCCCGGCCGGTCAAGCGATCGAAGCCTACCCGTCCCTCGGCGAACTCCTGGATTCCGGGGGTGCTGGCGTCGTAATCGGCCGTGCGATAATTGACGCCCTGGGTGATGGACGCCGAGCCGATCGGTACGTCGACGGCCGCCCCGTTCGCGTCGACGATATAGCTCGTCCGCGCGCGCACGAACTTCTTGTCGTTGTTATACCGAAGGCCCGCGGTGATCTTGAGCCGGTCGTTCAGATCGAAATACGCCTCGCCGAAGACACCGTAGGATCTCAAGCGGAAGAAATCGGTATTGTTGCGAAAGAAGGGAGATGCCCGGAACAGGTTCGGGGTGGTGGGCGCACCGGACAGCCTGGCGCCGATCGTGTCGATCGCGCCGAGCAGGCCCGATGCATAGTCGAGCCCGAAGGCATTCACATAGTAGCTGTTGTTATAGGTCCGCTTATCGACATAGATGCCGCCGATCAGGAAGTTGAAGGGGCCGTCGAACCGGCTGTCGATATGGCCTTCGAGCGCATATTGCTTGTTGGTCTCGCTCGATTCGTCGAAGTCGAGGCTCTGCTGGAAACAGCCGATGCCGTTGCCCCCATAGACGCCGACATTGTTCGGGTCGTTCGCCGACTGGCACACGCCCCCCGCCGGCCCGTTAGGGATCAAGATGTTGCGCACGGCCGCGATCGGGCCCGTGATAACCGGGCCGAGCGGACCAAAGGTCGCCGCCGCCTGAGCCGCGCTCAGGCCGGCGACGGTGTTCAAGGCGACGAGGCCGGGATTGTTCGTGAGCGGATTCTCCACCGCCAGATTGTAATCGGAACGCGAGCTGACGACGTTGCGGGTATAACCGCCGGTCAGGTTGAGCGAGATCGTGCCGAAATCGTGAAAGAACTTGCCCATATATTGTTCTTCTTCGGCGAAGTAGGTCGGGCGGAAATCGACGTTGACGGTACGGTTGTTCGCGGGGTTCACGACGCCCTGGAAGGTGTCGGGGCCGTAGATGCTCTGCAGGCCGAATTGCGCGAACACCGGGCCCAGCGCCGCGAGCGGCGTCGGGCCGAGCGCGATGGGATAGAATTCGCGCGACGACTGCACCGCGGCGAGCGTGGAATTGCCGTTGGTGGTCTCATATTCGAGCCGGTCGGGCGAGCAGCCCAGCACGCCGGTGGCATCGCGGTTGCAGAGCTGCTTCTGGATGCGGCTGCGATTATCGTCCTCGCGGAAATAATAGGCCATGAGGTCGAGGCGGGTGTCGCTGGTCGGCTCGTAGGACACGGTGCCGCGCACCGCGTACAGATCGCGATCGTCGATCCGCGAGTCGTCGAACAGGTTGCGGGTATAGCCGTCGCGCTTCAGATAGGTGCCCGCCAGGCGCACGCCGAGCGTGTCGGTGATCGGCAGGTTGAACATGCCGCGCAGGCGCTTCGAGTCGTAATTGCCATATTCGAACTCGCCGGCGGCGTGGATGCCCGACAGGTCGGGCTTGGCGGTGATGAAATTGACGACGCCGGACGTCGCGTTGCGACCGAACAGGGTGCCCTGCGGCCCGCGCAATACCTCGATCCGTTCCAGATCGAAGAACTCGGTCTCGAACAGGCGCGTCGTGAGCAGCGGCATGTCGTTGACGTGAATCGCGGTGGCGCTGTCGCATGTCACGCCGACGCACAGGTCGCCGATGCCGCGGATCGTGAAGCTGGACGAGGTGAAGTTCGTCTTGGTGAAGGTGATGGAGGGGAGCGACTGCTGGAGCGCGACCGGGTTCACGATCTGCTGCTTTTCGAGATTGTCGGCGGTGAAGGCGGACACCGCGATCGGAACGTCCTGCAGGCGCTGCGACTGGCGCTGGGCGGTGACGACGATGTCGCCCACGCCGCCCTGGGTGGGGCCGATCGCATCCTGCGTCGTCGCTTCCTGGCCCGGCTGGTTGGTCGGCTCCGTATTCTGCGACGTCGTCGTGTCGCCGGTCTGCGCCCAGGCGGGCGAGGCGGTCATGAGCGCCAGCGCCGACACGGCGAGCAGGTGCGAAGATCTGATCACGGGCATCCCCTCCTAAAGGTCGCGGCATCCGGTCTGTTGCCGGTTACGCCTGTTCGTGCTTCTGGTACGGAGCGTAGCGGCGGGAAAACGCCCGCGTCAACCGAGGCGGGTATGCCGAGACATGGTACGGAAGCGGAGTTGCCGAAATGATACAGGTGCGGGCGCGGACTGACTTCCCCTTGCGGAGCGCCGGCCTGGGTGACCGGACATGAACGTCGGCGAGGACGGCGCGTCCGCGGGCGATCTTGTCGCGTCCGGGCCGACCCCGATCGTTCCCGACGCGGTGCGCGACGCGATCCGGACGCTGATCCGCTGGGCGGGCGACGATCCCGACCGCGAGGGACTGCTCGACACGCCGCGCCGCGTCGCCAAGGCGTGGAAGGAATATTGCGGCGGCTATGACGACGAGCCGTCGCTCCACCTGGCGCGTGTGTTCGAGGAAGTGGGCGGCTATGACGAGATCGTGCTGCTGAAGGACATCCCGTTCCAGTCGCATTGCGAGCACCATATGGCGCCGATCATCGGGCGGGCGCACATCGCCTATCTGCCGCGCAATCATGTGGTCGGCATCTCCAAGCTCGCGCGCGTGCTCCATGGCTTCGCCCGGCGATTGCAGGTGCAGGAGCGGCTGACGGCCGAGGTGGCGGACTGTATCTGGGACAATCTCAAGCCGCTGGGCGTGGCCGTGGTGATCGAGGCGACGCACGCCTGCATGACCGCGCGCGGCGTCCGGACGCCGGGGGTCACCATGGCGACGAGCCGGATGATGGGCGTGTTCAAGGAGGACGAGCGGTCACGGCGCGAGGTGCTGGCGCTGATGGGGTGCTGACCGCGCGAACGGTCCTGGTCACGGGCGGCGCCAAGCGACTGGGCGCGGCCATCGCGCGGCGGCTGGCGGAGGATGGCCACCGCTTGGTGATCCATCACGGTCGGTCGGCGGACGAGGCGCGCGCGCTGGTGCGGGAGATCGGCGGCGTCGCGGTCGGCGGCGATCTGGGCGACGAGGCGACGGTGGCGACGCTGGTCGATCGTGCGCGCGACGCGGTGGGCGGCCCGATCGACGGGCTCGTCAACAGCGCGTCGATGTTCGAATATGATCGCCCGCCCGAAGTCGAACCGGCGCTGCTCGACCGGTTGCACCGCGTGAACCTGGCCGCGCCGGTGCGGCTCGCCTGCGCGGTGGCGGCGCAGGAGGATGTCGAGGACGCGGCGGTGGTCAACATCCTGGATCAGAAGGTGGCGAACCCGAACCCGGACTTCTTCTCCTATAGCTGTGCCAAGATCGCGCTGGAGGGAGCGACGACCATGCTCGCCCAGGCGCTGGGGCCGCGCGTGCGGGTCAACGCGGTGTCGCCGGGGCTGACGCTGGCGAGCGGGGACCAGAGCGCGGACGAGTTCGCGCGCGCCGCGGCCAAGAACCTGCTCGGACGCCCGGTCGGCGCGGAGGCGGTGGCGGACGCGGTCGCGTATCTGATCGGGTCGCAGGGCGTGTCGGGCCAGAACCTGTTCGTCGATTGCGGGCAGCGTTTCCTGGCGCGCGGGGGCGACGTGATGTTCGAGGATCGCGAGGTGACCGGTGGCTGAGCGGTACACGACCCTGCTCGACGAGCTGGAGGTGATGATCGGGCTGGGCATCCATCCGGTCGAGCTCGCCGCGCCGCAGCGGGTGCGGTTGTGGGTGCGGATGACGGTCGACTATCCGGGGCCGGTGTCGGCGGACCGGATCGAGGAGGTGCTCGATTACGACTTCGTGCGCGAGGGGGTCCACCGGATGGCGCGCGAGCGGCGCTTCGCGTTGCAGGAGACGTTGTGCGACGCCGTGGCCGCGCTCTGCCTGCGGGACCCGCGCGTGGCCGAGGTGACGGTGCGCTCCGAGAAGCCCGACATCTACCCGGACGCGCGCGTCGGGTGCGAGGTCACGCGGACGCGTTAGGCGCGGTTGGCGGCGCTGAGCACCGCGCGGACCCCGGCGGTCGCCACGTCGGTGTCGATCCCGACCCCGAAGACCGTCGCGCCGTCGCCCAAGCGACATTCGACATAGGCGGCGGCGGTCGCGTCGGCGCCGTGGCCGATGGCGTGCTCGTTATAGTCGACCACGTCGAGCGCGGGGATGCCCGCCGCCGCCAGCGCGGCCACGACGCCCGAGATCAGGCCGTTGCCGCGCCCGGTGATCGAGCGTTCGGCGCCGTCCACCGCGACCCGGCCGACGAATAGCCGGTCGCCCGCCGCGCCGCTCTCATTATAGTCGCGCAGGGCGATGCGGTCGCCGGGGCCGGGGAGATAGGTCGTCTCGAACAGCCGCCAGATGTCGCCCGCGTCGAGCTCGCGGCCCGCCCGGTCGGCGAGCGCCTGGACGTGGCGGCTGAAATCGGCCTGGAGCCGCTTGGGGAGCTTGAGCCCGCGATCCTGCTCGATCACCCAGGCGACGCCGCCCTTGCCCGATTGCGAATTGACGCGGATCACCGCCTCGTAGCTGCGCCCGAGATCGGCGGGGTCGATGGGAAGGTAGGGCACCTCCCAATATTCGTCGTTGCGCTCGGCCTGGGCGGCGAAGCCCTTCTTGATCGCGTCCTGGTGCGACCCCGAAAAGGCGGTGAAGACGAGATCGCCGGCATAGGGCGTGCGCGGGTGGATCGGCAGGTTGGTGCAATAGCCGACGACGTTCACGATCCGGTCGATGTCGGAGAAGTCGAGCCCGGGAGCGACGCCTTGCGTGTAGAGGTTGAGCGCGACGGTCACGAGGTCGCAATTGCCCGTGCGCTCGCCATTGCCGAGCAGGCAGCCCTCGACCCGGTCGGCCCCAGCCATCAGCCCGAGTTCCGCCGCGGCGACGCCGGTGCCGCGATCATTATGGGTGTGGAGCGAGATCAGGCAGGCGTCGCGGTCGCGGATGTGGCGGCCGAACCATTCGATCTGGTCGGCATAGATGTTGGGGGTCGCCGCCTCGACGGTGGCGGGCAGGTTGAAGATGATCGGGCGGTCCGGGGTCGGCCGAAGCACGTCCATCACCGCCTCGCAGACCTCCAGCGAGAAATCGAGCTCGGCGGTGGAAAAGGTTTCCGGGCTGTATTCGAACCGCCAGTCGGTATCCGGGCGCTTCGCCGCCTCGTCGCGCAGGACCTTGGCCCCCTCGACCGCGATCGCCTTTACCTCGGCGCGGTCCATGCCGAAGACGATGCGGCGCCAGGCGGGGCTGACCGCATTGTAGAGATGGACGATCGCGGTGCGCGCGCCCTCCAGGCTGCGGAAGCTCGTCTCGATCAGGTCGCGGCGCGACTGGGTGAGGACCTGGACGGTGACGTCGTCGGGAATCGCGCCGGAGCGGACGAGGCCGGCGATGAAGTCGAACTCGGTCGCGCCCGCGCTGGGAAAGCCGACCTCGATCTCCTTCAGCCCGACCTGGACGAGCAGGTCGAAGAAGCGGCGCTTCTTCTCGGCGTCCATCGGATCGATCAGCGCCTGGTTGCCGTCGCGCAGGTCGGTCGACAGCCAGCGCGGGGCGGCGGTGATGCTGCGACCCGGCCATCGCCGATCGGGCAGGTCGACCTGGGGAAAGGGGCGATATTTGGTCGACGGGTCGCGGCGCATGATGATGGTCCTGTCGAGCATCCCCGCCGACCTGTCCAGCCGCCCCGCTGGCTGGACGGAGCGGCCGGACGATCGGGTGGCGTTTACGCGGCTTCGAAGGCGGCGTTGATCTCCAGCGCGACCCGGTCGGACACGGCGGGGGCCGCCATGCCGAGGCCGAAGTCGGAACGGTTGATCGTGCCCGTCGCGCGGAAGCCGAAATTGGTCTTCTTGCTGCGCGGGTTGGGGCCGGCGCCCACGAAAGTCGCCTGGAGCGTCACGGGTTTGGTGATGCCCTTGATCGTCAGATCGCCGGTGACGGTCGCCGCATCGCCCCGGATCGCGACGGAGCGCGACACGAAGCGCGCGGTCGGATGGGCGGCGACGTCGAAGAAGTCCTTGCTCTTGAGATGGGTCGCGAAGGGCGCGCTGGTCACCGACATCTGGCTCACGTCGAACGTCACCTCGACCTTGTTGGCCGCGGGGCGCGCGGGGTCGATCACCGCCTGGCCGCCCGACGCGCCGAACTGGCCCTGGAGCATCGAGAAGCCGAGATGATTGACCGACCAGGTGACCTGGGTATGGTTGGTGTCGACCCGGTAGGTGCCCGCCGTGACGAGGCGCGGGTTCGGCTGGCCGGGCATCTGCGCGGCGGCGGGAGCGGCGAGGATGAGAGCGAGGACGGGGACGAGACGATGCATGGGGACGGCTCCTGGATCGAAAGTTCACTGGAAGTTCACGCCAAAACAAGCTCGCCTCGTTGCGAACGCTACGCAATAACGGGCCGAGGCGGCTGTTGGATCGGTATGCACCGATAGACGGCTGTAGGACAGAGGCGAGCCGGAAACGGTATGATCGGTTCAGTTCCGGTCGCGGTCGACCAGCTTGTTGGCGCCGATCCACGGCATCATCGCGCGCAGCTCCGCGCCGACCTTCTCGATCGGGTGGGCGGCGGCGCGCTTGCGGGCGGCCTTGAGCTCGGGCTGGCCGGCGCGGTTATCGAGCACGAATTTCGACACGAAGCGCCCGCCCTGGATGTCGTCGAGGACGCGCTTCATCTCGCGCTTGGTCTCATCGGTGATGATGCGCGGACCCGTGGTGATGTCGCCATATTCGGCGGTGTTCGAAATGGAATAGCGCATGTTCGCGATCCCGCCCTCGTACATCAGGTCGACGATCAGCTTCACCTCGTGCAGGCATTCGAAATAGGCCATTTCGGGGGCGTAGCCCGCTTCGGTCAGCGTCTCGAACCCCGCCTGGATCAGATGGGTCAGGCCGCCGCACAGGACCGCCTGCTCGCCGAACAGGTCGGTCTCGCATTCCTCGCGGAAATTGGTCTCGATGATGCCGGAGCGGCCGCCGCCGAGGCCGCACGCATAGGCGAGCGCGAGGTCGTGGGCGTTGCCGCTCGCGTCCTGCTGGACGGCGATCAGGCAGGGAACGCCGCCGCCGCGCTGATATTCGGAACGGACGGTGTGACCGGGGCCCTTGGGCGCGATCATGATGACGTCGAGGTCGGGGCGCGGCTCGATCAGCCCGAAATGGACGTTGAGGCCATGGGCGAAGGCGAGGGCGGCGCCCGCTTTCATGTTGGCCTTGAGGTCGTCGGCCCAGATCGCGGCCTGAAGCTCGTCGGGGGCGAGGATCATGACGATGTCCGCCCAGGCGGCGGCGTCGGCATTGGTCATGACGCGGAAGCCCGCGGCCTCGGCCTTGGCGGCGGTGGCCGAGCCGGGGCGGAGCGCGACCGCGACCTCGGCGACGCCGGAATCGCGCAGATTCTGGGCATGGGCATGGCCCTGGGAGCCATAGCCGACGATCGCGACGCGCTTGGCGGTGACGAGGTTCAGGTCGGCGTCATGGTCGTAGAATACGCGCATATGGTGTTCCCCTTTTCGTCGCCCCGGCCTTTAGCCAGGGTCCCGGTTTTTCGTTCCCGCCGCAGGATGAAGCGGGACCCCGGATCAAGTCCGGGGTGACGGATATGGATGGATTTTGGTCGCTTCCTTCAGGCCGCCTCGCGCCCCCGCGCGATGGCGACGATGCCCGTGCGGGCGATCTCGACCAGGCCGAGTTCGCCCATCAGCGCGACGAAGGTGTCGATCTTGTCGCGCCCGCCCGTCACCTCGAAGACGAAGGACGAGGTGGTCGCGTCGACGACACGCGCGCGGTAGACCTCGCCCAGGCGCAGCGCCTCGATCCGGTGGTCGCCGACGCCGGCCACCTTCACCAGCGCGAGCTCGCGTTCGACATGGGGGCCGAGCGTGGTCAGGTCGGTGACCGAATGGACGGGCACCAGCCGGTCGAGCTGCGACAGGATCTGCTCCATCGTGGCGGCGCTGGCGGCGGTGACGATGGTGATGCGGCTGACCGCGTGGTCCGCCGACACGTCCGACACCGTCAGCGATTCGATGTTGTAGCCGCGGGCGGTGAACAGCCCGGCGATGCGCGCCAGGATGCCGGGTTCATTGTCGACCAGGATCGACAAGGTATGACGCTCGACCGCCTCCTCGCGAATCCGCATCAAACCAGCGCCCGCGCTTCGTCGGTCATCTCGCCCGAGACCTCATTGGCCCACAGGATCATCTCGTCATGCGCCGCGCCGCTGGGGATCATGGGAAAGCAATTGGCGAGCTTGGACACGCGGCAATCGACCATCACCGGGCCGTCATGCGCGAGCATCGCGGCGATGCCGGCGTCGAGATCGGCGCGGTGCTCGATGCGGATGCCCTTCCATCCGTAAGCCTCGGCGAGCTTCACGAAATCGGGGAGGCTGTCGGAATAGCTTTCGGCGTAGCGGGACTCGTAATTGAGCTCCTGCCACTGGCGGACCATGCCCATATATTCGTTGTTGAGGATGAAAATCTTGACCGGCAGCCGGTATTGGGTCGCGGTCGCCAGTTCCTGGATGTTCATCTGGATCGACGCCTCGCCCGCGATGTCGATGACCAACGCCTGCGGATCGCCGAGCTGCGCGCCGATCGCGGCGGGCAGGCCGTAGCCCATCGTGCCGAGCCCGCCCGAGGTCAGCCATTTGTTGGGCAGTTCGAAGCCGAAATGCTGGGCGGCCCACATCTGGTGCTGGCCGACCTCGGTGGTGATGATCGGCTGGCGGTGCGCGGTGGCGGCGTGGAGCGCGCGGATCGCCGCCTGGGGCATGATCGCGTCGCCCGTCTCGTCGAATTCCAGGCAATTGCCCGCGCGCCAGCCGGCGATGCGACGCCACCAGTCGGACAGGTCGGGGCGGGCGTGCTGGCGCGCCTTCCACAGATGCACCATGTCCTCGAGCACATGCCCCGCGTCGCCGATGACGGCGAGGTCGACGCGCACCGTCTTGTTGACGGACGAGCGATCGATATCGATGTGGATCTTGCGGCTGCCGGGGCTGAACGCGTCGAGCCGACCAGTCACGCGGTCGTCGAAGCGGCTGCCGACCGCGACGAGCAGGTCGGCCTTGTTCATGGCCATGTTCGCCTCGACCGTGCCGTGCATCCCCAGCATCCCGAGCCAGGCGTCATGGCTGGCGGGAAAGGCGCCCAGGCCCATCAGCGTCGAGGTGACGGGGGCGCCGCACAGCCGTTGCAGCTCGCGCAGGAGCTGGCTCGCGCCGGGGCCGGCGTTGATGACGCCGCCACCGGTGTAGAGCACGGGACGCTCGGCGGCGGCGAGCATCTCGACCGCGGCCTCGACGTCGGCGCGGGGCGCCTTGAGCTGGGGGCGGTAGGTCTTGTGGCGGATGGGGCCGGGCTTGACGTAGCGGGCGGTGGCGACCTGGACGTCCTTGGGGATGTCGACGACGACGGGGCCGGGGCGGCCGGTGGTGGCGATGTGGAACGCCTCGTGGATCACCTCGCCCAGCCGCGCGGGATCCTTGACCAGGTAATTGTGCTTGGAGCAGTGGCGGGTGATGCCGACGGTGTCGGCCTCCTGAAAGGCGTCGGTGCCGATCAGCGAGGTGGGGACCTGGCCGGTGATGACGACCATGGGGATCGAGTCCATCAGCGCGTCGGTGATGCCCGTCACCGCGTTGGTGGCGCCGGGGCCGCTGGTCACCAGCACCACGCCGGGCTTGCCCGTCGAGCGCGCATAGCCTTCGGCGGCGTGGGTGGCGGCCTGTTCGTGGCGGACGAGGATGTGGCGGATGCGGCCGCCATTGCCGCCATGCCGGAACAGCGCGTCGTAGATGGGCAGGACGGCGCCGCCGGGATAGCCGAAGACGAGCTCGACCCCCAGGTCGCACAGCGCGTCGACAAGGATGTCCGCGCCGCTCTTCTCGGTCATACCGCCTCCGCCACCTTCATGAACCCGATCCATCCCGTGGCGAGTAGGAACAACAACTGTTCACGTCAACGCACAATCGCGCAACATTGTTATAATTTGCTGCGGAACAGCATCGGGCGTGTCGGAGATGGTCCAGCCGGGCGGGCTCTGGTGGTGGAACCAGGTGCGCTGGCGCTTGGCGTAGCGGCTGGTGTCGAGCCGGGTCCGCGCGATCGCCTCGTCGCGGGTCGTGGCGCTCGCCAGCAGCGCCGCGATCGGCGGCACGCCGATGGCGCGCATGACGGGAAGGTCGGGGTCGAGATCGCGCGCCAGGAGCACGGCGACCTCGTCGATCGCGCCCTCGTCGAACATGGCCCGGAGGCGTGTGTCGATGCGGGGCGCCAGCGTGTCGCGGTCGGGCAGGAGGACGACGCCGGCGACGTGATGCGCCTCGCCGATCCCGCCTGCGCGCTCCCGCTGCCAGTCGCACAAGGGGCGGCCGGTGGCGCGGACTACCTCCAGTGCGCGGGCGACGCGGCTGGTGTCGGCGGGGGCGAGGCGCGCGGCGGCGTCGGGATCCGCCGCGGCGAGCAGGCGGTACGCCTCGGCGACGGGAAGGGCGCGGACTTCCGCGCGCAGGGCGGCGTCGATGGCGGGGACGGGGGCGATGCCGTCGAGCAGGGTGCGCAGGTAGAGGCCGGTGCCGCCGACCAGGATCGGGAGCGATCCGCGCGCGGTCGCGTCGGCGACCGCGGCGCGGGCGTCTGTGGCCCAGCGCGCGGCGGAGCAGGGCTCGGCGCCGTCAATATGGCCGAACAGCCGGTGCGGCGCGCGCGCTTCCTCGACGACCGACGGGCGGGCGGAGAGAATGCGCAGGTCGCGGTAGACCTGGGCGGAATCGGCGTTGATCACCGTGCCGCCGGTCGCCTGGGCGAGCGCGAGCGCGGCGGCGGACTTGCCGCTCGCGGTCGGGCCTGCGATCACCACCAGAGGAGGGCGACTCATGTTCACGGCCACGCTGATAGCAGCCGACCGGATCGGCGCGGGCGATATTTCGGCGGCGCTCGACCGGCTGCGCGCGGCCGGCTGCGCGCCCGCGACGAGCGGCTGGATCGACGAGGGCGTCGCGGCGGACCTGTTCTTCGGCATGGCCCCCGACGTGGCGCGCGGCGCACTGGAGGGCGCGGTCCTGCGGACGGACGTGATCGTGCAGGCGGTGGCCACGCGGATGCACCGCGTGCTGGTCGCGGACATGGATTCGACGATGATCACCGTCGAGTGCATTGACGAACTGGCGGATTATGCCGGCATCAAACCCGAGGTCGCGGCGATCACCGAGGCGGCGATGCGGGGCGAGCTGGATTTCGAAGGAGCGCTGGACGCGCGGGTCGCGCTGCTCGCGGGAATGGACGCCGGGGTGGTCGATCGCTGCCTGGCCGAGCGGGTGCGCATCATGCCGGGGGCCCGTGCGCTGGTGGGGACGATGCGGGCGCGGGGCGCCCTGTGCGTGCTGGTGTCGGGCGGCTTCACGCGCTTCGCCGAGCCGGTGGCGGCGACCATCGGCTTCACCCGCGCGGTCGCCAACGTGCTGGAGGAAGCGGACGGACGGCTGACCGGGCGCGTCCTGCGGCCGATCGTCGGGGCGGCGACCAAGGAGCTGGAGCTGGAGCGCGCGGCGGCGCAGGCGGGGGTGGGGATGGAAGCGTGCCTGGCGGTGGGCGACGGCGCCAACGACCTGCCGATGATCCGCCGCGCGGGATTGGGCGTGGCGTATCGCGCCAAGCCGGTCGTCGCGGCGGCGGCGGGCGCGAAGGTGGAGCATGGCGACCTGAGCGCGCTGCTCTACGCGCAGGGGCTGGCGCGAGCCGAGTGGGTGGATGGGCTGTGACACGGTCCCGGGGCAGCGGCAACGCTGCCGACGAAGCCGATGATCGCACACGTGTTTAACGTGATCTCAACCGTCGCTGATCCAAAGCTCCGCCATGGGGAATGTCAGTCCGGTTAGCGAGGACCATCGCGTGGAAGCGCCGAGCGGCGACGCCCGAGGCTGGCGACGTTTCCTGCGGCTGAGCGGCCTGGCGCGCGGGAAAGACAAGCTGGCCGACGCGCTGATGGCGGCGCAGCTTCTGACGGTGCGAAAGAGCGTGCCCAAGACCATGGTCGCGACGCTGATAGCCAGCATGTTCGTGGTCGCCGCGAGTCGCGGCGCGAACAACATCGTGCAGATCGCCGGCGCCGCGATGCTGATGTGGATCGTCATCGGGGTGAACCTTTCATCCTGGTGGCGGCAACGGTCGCGCGGCTGGCGGTTCGACGATCCCCAAGCCGATATCGTGCAGACCGCGCTGATCGCGCTGGTCCTGTCGACGGCGTGGGGCCTGTTGCTGGCCGTGTCGATCATCGACGCGTCTCCCGAACGACTGCTGTTGATGGTATGCGTGATCGTCGGCGTCATGGCCGCCGGCGTGCTCCACTATGCGACGGTGCCGCTGGCGAGTTTCGCGTTTCTGGCGGGATCGCTGGCGACGATCATGGTCGACGTGTTCCTGCTAGTGGTGCTTCCCTGGCAGGTATTGGGCCTGTTGATGGTGTTCGTCTTCGTCCTGGGGCGGTCGATCATCGATCAGGCGGCGCTGTTCGTCGGGCATTTCGAGCAATCGTCCGAATTGCTGGCGGCGAGTCATGAACGCGAGCAACTGGCGGAAACCGCGCAGGCGGAGCGCGACCGCCTCACCGCCGCCGAAGCCGGGGAGCGCGCGGCGCGGGAGCGGCTGATCGAACATCGTCGCCGCGACATGATCTCGCTCGCCGAGAAGCTGGACCGCACCATCGGCCTCGCCTTGACGAGCCTGGGCGAAGCCGCCGCGTCGAGCCGGGAAGCGGCGGCGGCGCTGGCCGCCACGACGACCGCGAACGCCCTGGACGCGGGCGTGATCGCGCAGACCGCGCAACGCACGGTGCAATCCGCCGACGCGCTGAGCCGGACCGCGAATGTGCTGCGCGAGTCGGTGACGGCGGTGGCCGCCCGCGTCGAGCACCAGTCGGGGCTGACCGCCGACGCGGCATCGCAGTCACGCAGCAGCGAGGAAGCGATTTCCGTGCTGGTCGACCATGCGCGCGATGTCGGCACGATCGTCGCCCTGATCGACGACATCGCCAGCCAGACCAACCTGCTCGCGCTGAACGCGACGATCGAGGCGGCACGAGCGGGCGAGGCGGGACGAGGTTTCGTCGTCGTGGCGAACGAGGTGAAAGGCCTGGCCAACGAGACCCGGCGGGCTACGGAGGAGATTCGGCGCCGGGTCGACGAGATCCAGCGCCGGGTCGATTCGGTCGCGGCGAGCACGCGCGCTATCACCGCGCAGGTCGGTGAGGTCACGCGCATCGCCGGTGAGATCAACGAAGCGATGATCGTCCAGAACAGGGTCACCACGTCGATCGAAGCCGATGCGGCGAGGGCGTCGGAGGGGATCGACGATCTGTCGGCCGGCGTCGACGAAAGCGCGCGCACCGCCGACCAGACCTGTGCGCTGACCAGGGAGGTCGCGGCGGCGACCACGTTGATCTACGACCGCGTGAGTGATCTGTCCGCGGCTACCCAGTCGCTGCTTGGGGAGCTTCGGGCGGCCTAGCCGTCGCGGAATGGTCTCGATCCGGCCGGCCCCGGTCAGGGGCCGACCACCACACAGGCCGTCCGCGTCGCGGCGCAGGCACGGGCGGCGTCCGCGCGGGTGCGGAAGGGGCCGGCCTGGAGGCGCGTGACGCCGTCCGCCTGCGGATAGCTGGGGCGGCCCGATATGCGACCGCCGACGCGGTTCCAGAGCGCACGGGCATTGGCGGCGTCGCGGAATGCGCCGAGCTGGATGCGGTAGCCGCCCGTGGCGACGGTCGCCACCGCGCCGGCCGCCGGCGCGCGCGGGGCTGGTCTTGCCCGCGTGCCGGGCGGCACGCCGGGTATAGGCACGGGTGTGGGCTGCGCGCGGGGCATCGGCTTCGCGCCGGGCGTCGGGGAAGGGGCGGGACGGGTCGCGCCGGCGACGGGACGGACCGCGGGTCCGCCGGCGCGCACGATCGCGCGCGTGGGCAGGGCGGGCGCGGGCGAGGCGGCGGCAAGCCGGGTGCGCGCTTCATCGGCCCGGGCGAGTTCCAGACCCCGCTGGCGATCCGCCGGGGTGATATGCGCGTCCATCTGGGCAAGCGTTTCCGAAGCCGATTTGAGGTTGGCGGCGGAAGCGCGCGTCATCAGCCCATAGGCACGCGCATGATCGCGCTTCACCGCGTCGCCGTTGAACAACATCGTGCCCAGCACGAGCTGGGCGCGGGGCTCGCCGCGCGCGACCGCCTTTTCCAGCCAGGGAACCGCGTCGGCCTTCTTGCCGGCCTGGAACAGCGCCAAGCCGTAATTGTCCTCGGCCTGGGCATGGCCCTGGAGCGCGGCGCGGCGGAACCAAGACTCGGCCAGCGCGGGATCGTCGGGAACGCCGCGCCCGAGCTTGTACGCCTGGCCCAGGTTGAACTGCGCGTCGGGGTCGCCCGCCACCGCCAGCGGGCGCCATTCCTCGACCGCGCGGCGATATTCGCCCGCCGTCCAGAAATCGACGCCGGCCTTCACGTCCGCCCCAGCGGGCACCGCCAGCGCCAGCGCCGTCGCGGCCGCGCCGGTCATCATCAAGCCGCGCATGAACACTGACATCTCCCCGTTGACCACGCGCGATCATGCCCGCGAAACGGCCGGCGGCAAAGCCCCTTCGCGGGAGAGGCCGCACGGCCATTCACCATTTCTTAGCGCCCCCCGTGGCACGCCGTCGGTCGAACAGGGGGAGTATCGGAAAACCATGCGCGTTCTCGCGATGGCGTCGCAAAAAGGGGGTTCGGGCAAGACGACCTTGTCCGGGCACCTGGCCGTGCAGGCGCAACTGGCAGGGCATGGCCCCGTCGTCCTGATCGACATCGACCCGCAAGGGAGCCTGGCCGACTGGTGGAACGAGCGCGAGGCGGAACTGCCCGCCTTCGCGCAGACCACGGTCGCGCGGCTGGCCGCCGATCTGGAGTCGTTGCGCCAGCAGGGTTTCAAGCTGGCGATGATCGACACGCCCCCCGCCATCACCATGGCGATCCAGAGCGTGATCCAGGTCGCCGAGCTGATCGTCATCCCGACCCGGCCCTCGCCGCACGATCTGCGCGCCGTCGGCGCCACCGTCGACCTGTGCGACCGGGCGGGCAAGCCGCTGATCTTCGTGGTCAACGCCGCCACGCCCAAGGCGCGGATCACGTCGGAGGCCGCCGTGGCCCTGTCGCAGCACGGCACCGTGGCGCCGATCACCATCCACCAGCGCACCGATTTCGCCGCGTCGATGATCGACGGGCGTACCGTGATGGAAACCGATCCCAAGGGTAAATCGGCCGCCGAGGTCACCGCCTTGTGGACCTATATCGCCGATCGGCTGGAGAAGAATTTCCGGCGCACGGTGTTCTCGGTGCCCGCCGCGGCGTCGCCCCGCCCGGGCGTGGGCGGCTTCGGCCGGCGGGTGGCGGGATGAGCGCGATGTTCGGCGCCAAGCCGCTTGCCAGCCTGTCGTCGCAACTGCTGGCGCGCAAGGGCCAGGCCAAGCCCGCGATGCGGAGCCAAGGCTATGGCGGGTTCGCCGCGTCGGCGGCCACCGCCGGGGACGATCTGGGCTGGAACGACATGGGTCATGGCGTCGGGGCGGCGGAACCGCCCGCGCCGGGACCGGTGCTGGTGACGCCGGTGCCGCCCTCGGAGAACGCCGCGCCTGTGCCGGTGCCGCCGGTGGTGACGATGCGCGAGGCGCTGAGCGAGAAGGTGCAGGCGCAGTCGGACGGCGCCGCGTCGGAGCCGGTCGCGCCATCGACCGGGCCGATCGAGCCGCGTCCCGTATCGCTCGCGACCGCGGCGCGCATCGGCCGCGACTCGGCCAAGCAGACCAAGGGCGGCAAGGCCGCGTTCACGCTTCGGCTCGATGCGCGGCGGCACCTGCGGCTGCGGCTCGCCAGCGCGCTCGCCAATCGGTCCGCGCAGGCGATCGTCGCGGATGCGCTCGACCGGCTGCTCGACACCATGCCCCAGGTGGACACGCTGATCGCGCAACTGCCTGAACCCAAAAGTCGCCGAGGATGACAATCATCATGAAGACGCGCGCTCTCGTCAATCTGACCCTGCCGGTGCTGCTGCTGGCCGGCGGGACGGTGGCCGTGGCCTCCGCGCGCGACGCGGCGAGCGACGCCAAGGCGGCCCAGGCCGTCGCGGCCAAGGCGGGCAAGGCGCTGGGCAAGCGCGACGCCGCCCGGGCGGTGCTGTTCGCCGAACAGGCCGTCCAGCTGTCGCCGCACGATGCGGGCCACCGCGCGTTGCTGGGGCAGAGCTATCTGCAGGCCGGGCGCTTCGCGTCGGCGCGCGCGACGCTGGAGGAGGCGGTGCAGCTCGACCCGCGCAACGGGCGCGCGGCGCTGAACCTCGTGCTGGCGCAGATCGCCACCGGGGACTGGGCGCTGGCGCGGCGGACGCTCGATGTCCATGCCAATTTGATCCCGGACGGTGATCGGGGGCTCGCCCTCGCCCTGGCGGGTGATCCGGCGAGCGCGGTGGGACTGCTGACCCAGGTCGCGCGCCAGCCGGGCGCAGCCGTCAAGACGCGCCAGAACCTCGCTTTGGCGCTCGCGCTCGCGGGCCAGTGGCAGGCCGCCAAGGTGATCGCGGCCGCCGACATGTCGCCCGCCGATGTCGATGCGCGGATGACCGAATGGGCCGGCTTCGCGCAACCGCGCACCGCATCGGATCAGGTGGCCGCGCTGCTCGGCGTCCAGGCGGTGGCCGACACCGGGCGTCCGGTGACGCTGGCGCTCAACGCGCCCGCCGCCGCGGTCGCGACGGTCCAGGCGTCGGCCGTTCCGACCACCGCGCCCGTCGCCCCGCCCCCCGTGGCGGCGACGGTGAACGCGCCGCCCCGCATCGTCTTCGGCGCCCGGCGGGAGGTCGTGCAGCAGCTGCCCGTCGCGACCATCGGCGCCGATGCGGGAGTCGCCAAGGTCGCGCTGACCGCGCGCCCCCAGGCGGTCCCCGCCGCGGCGAAGCGCGTGGTCGCGTCGCCCGCCAAGGGTGACTTCTTCGTCCAGCTCGGTGCGTTCCAGTCGGTCGGGGTCGCGCGCGACGCCTGGGGCCGGGCGACGCGGCGCTTCACCGCCTTTCAGGGGCGGACGCCCACGGGAGTTCGCTTCGCCAAGGGCGACAAGGCGTTCTACCGTCTGTCGGTGGGCGGCTTCACCCGCGCCGACGCGGTCGCGACGTGCCGCCAGTACAAGGCCAAGGGAGGCGTCTGCTTCGTGCGGGTGGGCGCGGGCGACCAGATGGCGCAGTGGCTGCGCAAGCCCGCGGTCCAGCTCGCGTCGCGCTGAGCCGCGCTAAAGGACCTCGCGCCCGCCCTTCCACAGGCGCCGCGCGCGGCCCTGGACGGGCAACCCGTCGAACGGCGTGTTGCCCGCCAAGCCCTCGTGACGCTCGGCATCGATGCGCCAGGGCGCGTCGGCGTCGAACAGGAGCAGGTCGGCGGGTTTGCCGACCTCCAGCGTCCCCGTGTCGAGCCCGAGCACCTGGGCGGGGTGCCGTGCCAGCATCGCGAACAGCCGGGCGGGCGTGAGATGGCCGTCGCGCACCAGCCCCAGCGCCAGCGCGAGCAAGGTCTCCGCGCCCGCCATCCCCGCTTCCGAATCGGCGAAGGGCAGGCGCTTGGCTTCGGGGCCGTGCGGGTGATGGCCCGAACAGAGCACATCGATCGTCCCGTCCGCCACCGCCGCCAGGCAGGCCCGCCGGTCGCCCTCGTCGCGCAGCGGCGGGGAGAGATGGGCGAAGGTGCGGAAATCGCTGACCGCGATGTCGGACAGCAGCAGATGCGCGGGGGTGATGCCGCAGGTGACGCGCACGCCCCGGCGCTTGGCGGCGCGGACCAGGTCGAGCGCGGCGGCGGTGGTCACCTGGCGCAGGTGGAGCCGGGCGCCCGTCTCCTCCGCCAGCAGAAGGTCGCGCGCGACCGCCAGCGCCTCGGCGAGGGCGGGGGCGGCGGGGAGGCCCAGCCGGGTCGCGGTTTCGCCCTCGGTCGCGACGGCGCCGTGGGTCAGCCCCGCATCCTCGGCATGGGTGATCACCGTCAGGTCGAGGTCGCGGGCGTAATGGAGGACGCGGCGCATCACCCCCGAATCGGCGATCCAGCGGGCGCCCGTACCCGCCGCGCGCGCGCCCGCCGAGCGGCAGAAAGCGAGCTCCGCCAGTTCCTCGCCGCGCAAGCCCCGCGTGGCGGCGGCGATTGGGTGGATCCAGAGATCGGGTTTGCCGACCAGGCTGGCGCGCTGGACCATGCCGGGATCGTCCAGGGGAGGCGACTGGTCGGGCATCAGCGCGACGCGCACGATCCCGCCGGCGCGGAACGCCCGGCGGTCGACGCGGAACACCCCCAGATCGACGATGCCGGGGGCGAGCGCCAGCCCGCCGCAATCGACCACCGCCGCGCCTTCGGGCACCGCGAAGCCGCCGGTCGCGGCGATCGCGCCGTCCCGCACCAGCAGCCCGCCTGCGGACGGGCCGGCGACGGGGCAGATCAGCTGCGCGTTGAGAAAGGCGGTGACGCTCATGCCCAGCCCGCCACGCCGCGCGCGCGACGGGTGAGCACGTCGAGGCACGCCATGCGCACCGCCACCCCCATCGCCACCTGTTCGGTGATCGCCGATTGCGGGCCGTCGGCGACGCTCGAATCGATCTCGACGCCCCGGTTCATGGGGCCGGGATGCATGACCAGCGCGCCGGGCGCCCGGGCGAGTCGTTCGGGCGTCAGGCCGTAGCGCAGCCGGTACTCACGGGGCGAGGGTACATAGGCGCCGTCCATCCGCTCGGTCTGGAGGCGCAGCATCATCACCACGTCCGCGCCCTCGATCGCCCGGTCGAAATCGCCGAACGGGGTCACGCCCATCCGCTCGATCGCGGCGGGCATCAGCGTCGCGGGGGCGCAGACCCGCACCTCGGCCGCGAGCGCGGTCAGCGCGAGGATGTTGGACCGCGCGACGCGGCTGTGGAGCAGGTCCCCGCAGATCACCACGCGCTGATTGGCGATCGCCCCGCGCCGCCGCCGGATGGTGAGCGCGTCGAGCAATGCCTGGGTGGGATGTTCGTGCCGCCCGTCGCCCGCGTTGAGCACGGGGCAATCGACCTTGTCGGCGATCAGCCGCACCGCGCCCGAGCTCTGGTGACGGATGACCAGCACGTCCGCGCGCATCGCGTTCAACGTCTGCGCGGTGTCGATCAGCGTCTCGCCCTTCTTCACCGACGATTGCGCCGCGTGCATGTTGACCACGTCCGCACCCAGCCGCTTGCCCGCGATCTCGAACGACAGGAGCGTACGCGTCGAGTTCTCGAAAAAGGCGTTGATCTGGGTCAGCCCGGCGAGGCGCCGGTCGGGCTCCGCGCGCTGTTCGATCCACGTCTCGGCCTCGTCGAGCAGGAACGCGATCTCGTGCGGCTGAAGCCCGTCGATGCCGGTCAGGTGACGGTGCGGGAACACGGCCCCACCCTGGATCATCGTCTGGGGGCGGTGGTCGGAGCGCAGCATCAGGAGCGGGGGGTAGCGGGACCGGAACATAGGGGCAAGACGGAGGGCGCCGGTGCCCGCGATCGGAAGCCGCGATGGTCCGGGCGGTGAAAACGAACGCTTGCACCAAATTTTGTAAGCGCTAGCTTGCATATGCAATTGAAAGCTATCGCGTGCAGGAGCTCCGATGATCATTCGGTCGGCCGACGAACTCGGTCTTCTCATCAAGGATCGCCGCCGCGCGCGCGGATGGGATCAGCAGACGCTCGCGGATCATATCGACGCCAGCCGCCTATGGGTGAGCGAGATGGAGAATGGCAAGCAGAGCGTCCAGCTGAACCTCGTTCTGAGAACGCTCGCCGCGCTGAAGATCGAGCTCTCCGTCCGCGACACGGCCGGTCCCGAACCGGCGCCCGGCTCGGCCATGGGAAGCCGGTCGGCGGCGCTGATCGCCCAGATCCTGGACGAATAGCCCATGGCCGAACTGATCGTCCTGCTGGAGGAGCGTATCGCGGGTCGGCTGGCATTCGAGAATAACCGCCTGTCCTTTACCTATGACGAAGCGTGGCGGACCGCGCCCGACGCCTATCCGCTGTCGCTGTCCATGCCGCTCGTCGTATCGCGCCACGCTCACGCAGCGGCCGATGCGTTCATCTGGAACCTGCTGCCCGACAATGAGCGGACGCTCGACCGCTGGGCGCGGCAGTTTCAGGTCTCCGCGCGCAACCCGTTCGCGCTGATCGGCGCGGTGGGGGAGGATTGCGCGGGCGCGGTGCAGTTCGTCCGACCGGAGCGGCTGGACACGGTCCGGGCGCGCGACCGGATCGACATCCGGTGGCTGGACGACGCGGAGATCGGCGCCAGGCTGCGCTCCGTCGCGACCGAGGCGGCGACCGGCCGCACGGCGGGCGAAAACGGCCAGTTCAGCCTCGCCGGGGCGCAACCCAAGACCGCCCTGCTGCTGGACGGCGACCGATGGGGCGTGCCGGCGGGGAGGACGCCCACCACCCATATCCTGAAACCCCCTGCACGTGACCTGCCCGGCCATGCGGAGAACGAGCATTTCTGCCTCAACCTGGCGCGCGAACTCGGTCTGCGCGCGGCCCGGTCGACCGTTCGCGCCTTTGATGGCCAACCCACCATCGTGGTCGAGCGATATGACCGGCGGCATCTGGGCGGGTCGGGCCCCGAGCATCTGGTCCGGGTGCATCAGGAGGATATGTGCCAGGCGCTGGGCGTCGTTCCATGGAAGAAATACCAGTCGGACGGAGGGCCGGACCCCGCCGGTCTGCTCCGGCTGATCCAGGCGCGAGTCGCCTCGCCGACGACCGACGGGAGGCCCGCCGAAAGGCCGGCGGAGCGGGATCGGTGGCTGTTCGTCGACGCGCTGATCCTGAACTGGCTGATCGCCGGGACCGATGCGCATGCCAAGAATTACAGCCTGCTGATCGGCAGCGCGGGCACGGTCCGGCTGGCGCCATTATACGATATCGCCAGCGCGTTCGGCGTGCCCGACCTCCAGCGGCAGCGCATGAAGCTGGCGATGAAGATCGAATATTATCGACTCGATCAGATAAGGCGCCGGCATTGGGAGCGATGGGCCGGGACCGCCGGCGTCGATCCCGGCGCCGTCATCGCCCGTATCGACACCATGGCGCGCGCGATGCCGGACGCTGTGGCGCGCGTCGCGGCGAGGGTGCGGGCCGACGGGCTGGACCATCCGGTGATCGATATGGTGGAGCGCGTGTTGCCGGAGCGGGCGCTGGCGGTGATCGGGGACTGAGGCGTGTCGGGAGTGGGAGCTGCGTCCGACACTTCCGATACCCCCCCAAGAGTGCCGCCGCGGCAAAGCCGCGCCGTCAGTCCTCGCTTCGGCGAGGCCGGCCGATAGCGGCGGTGGCGACCAGCTTCGCTCGTCGCCACCGGTCGGCGGCTCGCCGACCTCAGCCGCTATAATACATCTCATATTCCACCGGGCTGGGGGTCATCTCCCAGCGCGCGACTTCTTCATATTTCAGCTCGATATAGGCCTCGATCTGATCCTTCGAGAAGACCTCGCCCTTGAGCAGGAACTCGTGATCCGCCGCCAGGCTCTCCAGCGCCTCGCGCAGCGACGCGCAGACGGTGGGGACGTCCGCGAGCTCGGCGGGGGGCAGGTCGTACAGGTTCTTGTCCATCGCCTCGCCCGGATGGAGCCGGTTCTGGATGCCGTCGAGCCCGGCCATCAGCAGCGCCGAATAGGCCAGATAGGGGTTGGCGAGCGCATCGGGGAAACGCACCTCGACGCGCTTCGACTTGGCGCCCGTACCGTACGGGATGCGGCACGACGCCGAGCGGTTGCGGCTGGAATAGGCGAGGAGCACGGGTGCTTCGTAGCCGGGGACGAGGCGCTTGTAGCTGTTGGTCGACGGGTTGGTGAAGGCGTTGAGCGCCTTGGCATGCTTGATGATGCCGCCGATGAAATACAGGCACATGTCGCTCAGCCCGGCATAGCCATTGCCCGCGAACAGCGGTTCCTTGCCGTTCCAGATCGAGAAATGCGTGTGCATCCCCGATCCGTTATCCTCCTTGATCGGCTTGGGCATGAAGGTCGCGGTCTTGCCGTACGCATGGGCGACCTGATGGACGACATATTTGTACACCTGCATCCGGTCGGCGGTCGTCAGCAGCGTGCCGAAGGTGAGGCCCAATTCGTGCTGGCCGGCCGCGACCTCATGGTGATGCTTGTCGCAGGGCAGGCCCATCTCCAGCATGGTCGAGACCATCTCGCCGCGGATGTCGACCGCCGAGTCGACGGGGGCGACGGGGAAGTAACCGCCCTTGGCGCGCGGGCGGTGCGCCAGGTTGCCGCCCTCATATTCGCGGCCCGAATTGGTCGGCATCTCGACATCGTCGACCTTGAAATAGCTGGTCGTATAGGAGTTCTCGAACCGCACATCGTCGAACATGAAGAACTCGGCCTCGGGACCGACATAGACGGTGTCGCCGATCCCCGTGCTCTGGACATAGGCCTCGGCGCGCTTGGCGGTGGAGCGCGGGTCGCGGGCGTAGAGCTCGCCGGTCGAGGGCTCGACCACGTCGCAGATCACGATCAGCATCGGCGTCGCCGAGAAGGGATCGGTGTAGACCGCGTCCAGATCGGGCTTGAGCACCATGTCCGACTCGTTGATCGCCTTCCAGCCGGGGATGGACGAGCCGTCGAACATCAGCCCGTCGTCGAACTCGTCCTCGCCCAGGATCGACGCGACCATGGTCAGGTGATGCCATTTGCCCTTGGGATCGGTGAAGCGGAGGTCGACCCATTCGATCTCCTCTTCCTTGATGCGGTTGAGGATGTCCTGCGCGGTGGTGGCCATTGCTGATTCCTTGTCGACGCCCCGGCGAACGCGGGGCGTGTGTTGGGTCCGTGGGGAGCTAGATCGCGTCCTCGTCGCGTTCGCCGGTGCGGATGCGCAGCGCGGCCTCGATGGGGATCACGAAGATCTTGCCGTCGCCGATGCGGCCGGTCTGGGCGGCGGCGGCGATCGCCTCGACGACGCGGGGCGCGAGGCCGTCGGCGACGACGACCTCCAGCTTCACCTTGGGCAGGAAATCGACGACATATTCGGCGCCCCGGTAGAGCTCCGTATGCCCCTTTTGCCGCCCGAAGCCCTTGGCCTCGGTGACGGTGATGCCGGACACGCCGAGTTCGTGAAGCGCCTCCTTCACCTCGTCGAGCTTGAAGGGTTTGATGATCGCTTCGATCTTTTTCACGTGTGCGTCCGCCCCCGATGCCGTTGATCGCCCCTGGGCGACCTTGCACCGAACGTGCCATCCCGCGCGCCCATCGGCAACCGGGGAAAAGCGGCACATGACCGGGCGGAGGCTGCCCGCCAAATGGGCAGGTCGGCGCGCGCTGCCCGATCGGCGGGCAGCATCGTCACGCCGCCTGCCTGGCCAGCCATTCCTCCAGCCACTTGATCGTGTACTCGCCGCGCTGGAATTCCGGATCCTCGATCAGATCGCGGTGGAGGGGGATGGTGGTCTTCATCCCCTCGATCACGAACTCCTCCAGCGCGCGGCGGAGGCGGGCGATGCAGCGGTCGCGGGTGGTGCCGTAGACGATCAGCTTGGCGATCATGCTGTCGTAATAGGGGGGCACCTTGTAGCCGGCATAGAGCCCGGAGTCGACGCGCACATGCATCCCGCCGGGGGCGTGGAACTGCTTCACGAGCCCTGGCGAGGGGGCGAAGGTGCGCGGGTCCTCGGCGTTGATGCGGCATTCGATCGCGTGGCCGGTGAAGCGGACATCCTCCTGACGGCAGGACAGAGGATGCCCTTCCGCCACGCGGATCTGCTCGCGTACCAGATCGATGCCGGTGATCATCTCGGTCACGGGATGTTCGACCTGGAGCCGCGTGTTCATTTCGATGAAATAGAACTCGCCGGCTTCCCACAGGAACTCGATCGTCCCGGCGCCGCGATAGCCCATATCGGCCATGGCCTTGGCGACGACGCCGCCCATGCGGTCGCGCTCCGCCGGGGTCAGGACGGGGGAGGGCGCCTCCTCCAGCACCTTCTGGTGGCGGCGCTGGAGCGAGCAGTCGCGCTCGCCCAGATGGATGGCGTGGCCGCTACCGTCGCCGAACACCTGGAATTCGATATGGCGCGGATTGCCGAGATATTTCTCGATATATACCGTGGCGTCGCCGAAAGCGGCTTTGGCCTCGGAGCCCGCCTGCGCCATCAGCGTTTCGAGCTGATCGTCGGAAACGCACACCTTCATGCCACGCCCGCCGCCGCCCGACGCCGCCTTGATGATCACGGGATAGCCGACACGCGCCGCGATCGCCTTGGCCTTGTCCAGGTCCGATACCGCGCCGTCGGAGCCCGGCACCAGCGGCAGCCCGAGCGCGCCGGCGGTGCGCTTGGCCTCCACCTTGTCGCCCATGGTGCGGATATGTTCGGGCTTGGGGCCGACGAAGAGCAGGTCGTGGAGCTCGACGATCTCGGCGAACTGCGCATTCTCGCTCAAGAAGCCATAGCCGGGGTGGATCGCGTCGGCGCCGCTGATCTCGGCGGCCGAGATGATGTTGGGGATGTTGAGATAGCTGTCGGTCGCCGACGGTGGGCCGATGCAGATCGCCTCGTCGGCGAGGCGGACATGCATGGCGTCGGCGTCGGCGGTGGAATGGACCGCGACGGTCTTGATGCCCATTTCGTGGCAGGCGCGGTGGATGCGCAGCGCGATCTCGCCGCGATTGGCGATCAGCAGCTTCTTGATCGGACGCATGGTCAGGCGACGACGATCAGCGGCTGGTCGAACTCGACGGGTTGTCCATTCTCCACCATCACCGCGGTGACGGTGCCGGCGGCGGGGGCGAGGATGGGGTTCATGACCTTCATCGCCTCGACGATCAGCAGCGTGTCGCCCGCCTGGACCTTCTGGCCCACGCCCGCGAACGGCTTCGAACCCGGCTCGGCGGCGAGATAGACGGTGCCGACCATGGGCGAGCGGACCGCGTTCGCGTCGGGCGCGGGGGTGGACGCGCCCGTTTCGGTCGGGGGAGGCGCGGCGGGCGGGTGCGACGCGGTCATCGGCGGCGGCGCATAGTGGGCGGGGGCCGGTGCCGCAGCGGGCGCGGCCTTGCGCGCCACGCGGATGCGGCGCGGACCGTCCTCCACCTCGATCTCGGTCAGGTGCGTGGCGTCGAGGATGCCGGCGAGCTGGCGCACCAGATCGACATCGACCTGCATCGCGCCCTGCTGGGCCCCCTTGTCAGTATCCTGTGTCATCGGGCGCTCCTGTCAGAAGCGGGCGGCGGCTTCAAGCGCGAGCAGATAGGATAGCGCGCCGAACCCCGCGATCGTGCCGCGCGCGGCCTGGCCCACCAGCGACACGTGGCGAAACGCCTCGCGCCGGTGCGGGTTGGACAGGTGGACCTCGATCACCGGGGTGGTGACCGCCTTGATCGCGTCGTGGATCGCCACCGATGTATGGGTGAACCCGCCCGCGTTGAGCAGCACCGCGCGCGCTCCGCTCGCCTGCGCCTCGTGGAGCCAGTCGACCAGATGCCCTTCGTGGTTCGACTGGCGCAGGTCGATCTGCAGGTTCAGTTCGCGGGCGCGATCTTCGAGCAGCCCGGCGATGTCGTCGAGCGTGTCGTGGCCGTAGATGTCGGGCTCGCGCAGGCCCAGCAGGTTGAGGTTGGGGCCGTTCAGGACGAGGATGGTGTCGGACATGGCGCGGGGTCTTACCGCGCGGTGGACGCCCCGAACAGCCGTGTATCCCAGGGCCAGCGCGCGGCGTGGACCAGCTCGATGCGGGCCGCGTCGGGATGGAGCGGGTTGAGCAGATAGTTCCAGCTCTCCGGCGCGACGGCCGACGGTACGCGCGCGAGCGGGGCGTGGTTGGCGCGCAGAAAGGCGTCGCCCCAGTCGGCGGTGAGCAGCTTGTCGCGATGGTCCTGATCGACCGGCCAATGGGTCACGTCCAGATTCCCCGGTGCGACGATCTCGAGCAGTTGATAAGGAGGAGGAAGATGGGGTCCGCTCCGCCGGACCAGTGATTCCAGCAGCGCCAGCGCGCTGGACTCGGCCGTGTAGACGATCGGCCGGCCGATTCGATTCCAGCGGCCACCCGCATGAAGACCGCCCGCGCCATCGAGGGACCGGTGCTCCGAGATGCGCCAGAGTTTCAAAAGCTGCACGACGTGCGGTTCAGGCGAGCATCCCGTGCTGGATCAGGCGAAGAAGATTCAGCACCAGATCGCCGCCCGAATGCGTTCGCATCAGATCGATCGGCGGCGTCCCATCGAAGTCGAACTGCGGCGCGCGGAGCCACTCCATCGCCTCCATGCGGCCGCCCATGACATGGGTCGCGAGCGCGAGTATCTCGGCGAAGCGCGCCAGGCGATCGCTCTCCTCGGTCGACAAGGGCGCGTTTTCAGCCAGGCGGCGGTCGAGGGTACGGCGCGATCCGACGATGCCGACCAGGTCGGACATCGTCACCACCTTGCCATCGACCAATGAGCGGAGGGCATCGGCGGGCAGACCATCCTCGATCTCGCGGGCTCGTGCGAGCAGGGGAGCTTGAAGAAAACGATCGAGCGAGAAGGCCGGGATTGCCATGTGGCAATTACTTATGTGCCATATGACGGTACGTCAAGGTCGACGGCAAGGGTTCAACAATCCGCCGGAACAGCCTAGATCGCGCCGCATGACCCAGCACACCGACGGCACCGTCTCCATCACCGTCAATGGCGAGCACAAGCGCGTCGCCGCCGGCCTGACGCTCGCGCAGCTCGCGACCGATCTCGGGCTCGTCGCGGAAAAGGTCGCCGTGGAGCGCAACCTGGAGGTGGTGCCGCGATCGACGCTGGCGCAAGTGTGCGTGGAGGACGGCGACGACCTGGAGATCGTGCATTTCGTCGGCGGGGGCGACCACGCGGCGGCGATCGACCAGGACCGCTGGACCGTCGCGGGGCGGTCCTTCCGGTCGCGCCTGATCGTCGGCACGGGCAAGTACAAGGATTTCGCGCAGAACGCCGCCGCGCTGGAGGCGAGCGGGGCGGAGATCGTCACGGTCGCGGTGCGCCGGGTCAATGTGTCGGACCCGGGAGCGCCGATGCTGACCGACTTCATCGACCCCAAGCGCTTCACCTATCTGCCCAACACGGCGGGCTGCTTCACCGGCGACGAGGCGATCCGCACGCTCAGGCTGGCGCGCGAGGCGGGCGGGTGGGACCTCGTCAAGCTGGAGGTGCTGGGCGAGGCCAGGACGCTCTATCCCGACATGGTCGAGACGCTGCGCGCGACGGAGGTGCTGGCCAAGGAGGGCTTCCTGCCGATGGTCTATTGCGTCGACGATCCCATCGCGGCCAAGCGGCTGGAGAATGCGGGCGCGGTCGCGATCATGCCGCTGGGCGCCCCGATCGGGTCGGGGCTGGGCATCCAGAACCGCGTGACGATCCGCCTGATCGTCGAGGGAGCGGGGGTGCCCGTGCTGGTCGATGCGGGCGTCGGCACCGCGTCGGACGCGGGCGTGGCGATGGAATTGGGCTGCGACGGCGTCCTGATGAACACCGCCATCGCCGAGGCCAAGGACCCGGTGATGATGGCCGCGGCGATGCGCCTGGCGGTGGAGAGCGGGCGGCTGGCCTACCGCGCGGGGCGGATGGGACAGCGCCGCTACGCCGATCCGTCGAGCCCGCTCGCGGGGCTGATCTGACGCCGGAACCGGCCCGCGCACCGCGAGTTGATGCAGGATAACGAAGCTCCCAAGGTTCGTCACGGACGGCCGCTTCGGGGCGACCCGGGGCGGCCTTTCGCAGTCGGGACCCTTGACGCGTCGGCGGCGATGTTCGACCGCCCGGCCGGGCCCGCGCGAGCCGGGCCGTGATGGAGAGCAGGTTTGAGCGGTTTCGACTTCGCCCTGGGCGAGAATGCGGACATGATCCGCGACACCACCCACCGCTTCGCGACCGACCGCATCGCGCCGTTGGCCGCGCGGATCGACGCGGAGGACTGGTTCCCGCGCGACGAATTATGGCCCGCCATGGGCGAATTGGGCCTTCACGGCATCACCGTGCCGGAAGAGGATGGCGGGCTCGGCCTGGGCTATCTGGAGCATGTCGTCGCCTGCGAGGAGGTGAGCCGCGCTTCCGCCTCGATCGGCTTGAGTTATGGCGCGCATTCCAACCTGTGCGTCAACCAGATCGCGCGCTGGGCGAACCCCGAGCAGAAGGCCAGATACCTGCCCAAGCTCGTCTCGGGCGCGCATGTCGGCTCGCTCGCCATGTCGGAGGCCGGGGCGGGTTCGGACGTGGTGTCGATGAAGCTGCGCGCCGACGCCGTGCAGGGCGGTTACGTGCTCAACGGCACCAAATTCTGGATCACCAACGCGGCCTATGCGGACACGCTGGTCGTCTATGCCAAGACGGGTGACGGATCGCGCGGGATCACCGCCTTCCTGATCGAGCGGGACACGCCCGGCTTCTCCATCGGGCAGAAGATCGACAAGATGGGGATGCGCGGATCGCCCACCGCCGAGCTGGTGTTCCAGGACTGCGAGGTGTCCGACGCGCAGGTGATGGGGCCGGTCAACGGCGGCGTCGGCGTGCTGATGAGCGGGCTCGATTACGAGCGCGCGGTGCTGGCGGGGATCCAGCTGGGCATCATGCAGGCCTGTCTCGACGTGGTGCTGCCCTATATCCGCGAGCGGAAACAGTTCGGCCAGGCGATCGGCGGGTTCCAGCTGATGCAGGCGAAGGTCGCCGACATGTATGTCGCGCTCAATTCCGCGCGCGCCTATGTCTATGCGGTGGCGCGCAACTGCGACGCGGGCAACACAACGCGCTTCGACGCGGCGGGGGCGATCCTGCTGGCATCCGAGAATGCGGTGAAGGTCGCGCTGGAGGCGATCCAGGCGCTGGGCGGGGCGGGTTACACCAAGGACTGGCCCGTCGAGCGCTTCCTGCGTGACGCCAAGCTGCTCGACATCGGCGCGGGCACCAACGAGATTCGGCGGATGCTGATCGGGCGCGAGCTGATCGGCGCCGCGCCCGCGCACTAGTTCGAGGTTCGATCGCCGCGCTGCACAGGAAAACACTCGACTATGTTTTGGGGCCGTCTTACCCACCGGGAGTCGCGCCGTAGGGGCGGCGCGGAACATGGGGGGGGAACAACATGAATATCGTGAAGATGATGCTCGTCTCGGCCGCGCTGTCGGCGACGCCGGCTGTGGCCCAGCAGGTGACGATGGCCGCGCCGACGAGCGACGTGCTGCGCACGGGGACGCCGGTCGTCCTGCGTGTGGTGCAGGGGATCACCACCAAGGACAAGATCGCCAAGATCAACGACCGCGTCCGGCTGGAAGTCGCCGAGCCGGTGATGATGAACAACGTCGTCGTCATCCCCGCCGGGAGCCCGGCGGTCGGCGAGCTGACCGATGTCCGTTACAAGGGCATGTGGGGCAAGTCGGGGCGGATCGTCGGACGCATCCTGACCGTCAACGCCAATGGCCGCACCATCCGCCTGTCGGGGACGTTCGACACCAAGGGCGGGTCGGGCACGGCGGGCGCGGTGGCCGTGTCGGCGATCGTGTTCCTGCCCGCGGGTTTCTTCATGACGGGCAAGAGCGCCGAGCTGCCGGTGGGTGCGACGGTGCGCGGCTTCATCGACGAGGACGTGCCGCTGTCGATCGCGGCGTCCGCGACGCCCGCCGCGATGGTCGTTCGATAAGCGCCATGTCGTCCGGCCCGGCGGCTTGCGCCCTGTGCGGGGCAGCGCGATGAGCGCGCCCGTCCTGTTGTCCGCGCTCGACGTGGAGAGCGAGAGTTTCCGGGCCACGGGCGCGATCAATCGCGAACTGAACGACGCGCTCCGCGCGCGGGTGGCGAGCGCCGCCCTCGGCGGCAGCGCGGCGTCGCGCGAGCGCCACGTCGCGCGCGGCAAGCTGTTGCCCCGCGACCGGGTGGAGCGCCTGCTCGATCCGGGGTCGCCGTTCCTGGAGATCGGGCAGCTCGCCGCCAACGGAATGTACGATGACGAGGTGCCGGGCGCCGGGATGATCGCGGGCATCGGCCGCGTGTCGGGGCGCCAGGTTATGATCCTGTGCAACGACGCCACCGTGAAGGGCGGCACCTATTATCCGCTGACCGTCAAGAAGCATCTGCGCGCGCAGGAGATCGCCGAGCAGAACCGGCTGCCCTGCGTGTATCTGGTGGACAGCGGGGGCGCGAACCTGCCGCACCAAGCGGAGGTGTTTCCCGATCGCGACCATTTCGGGCGGATCTTCTTCAACCAGGCCAATATGTCCGCGCTCGGCATCCCGCAGATCGCCTGCGTCATGGGGTCGTGCACGGCGGGCGGCGCGTACGTCCCCGCCATGTCGGACGAGACGGTGATCGTGCGCGGGCAGGGGACGATCTTCCTGGCGGGCCCGCCGCTGGTCAAGGCGGCGACGGGCGAGGTCATCTCGGCGGAGGAGCTGGGCGGGGCGGACACGCATGGCCGGCGGTCGGGCGTGGTCGACCATGTCGCCGAGAATGACGAGCACGCGCTGACCATCGTGCGCGACATCGTGTCGACCTTGCAGCCGCAGGCGGGCGCGGCCGTGAACCTGCGCGAGCCGCGCCCGCCCAAGTTCGACGGCGAAGAGCTGTACGGCATCGTGCCGAGCGACGTGCGCGCGCCGTACGATGTCCACGAGATCATCGCGCGGCTGGTCGACGGGTCGGAGTTCCACGAGTTCAAGGCGCTGTACGGCCCGTCGCTGGTGTGCGGCTTCGCGCACCTCTGGGGGATGCCGGTCGCGATCCTGGCGAATAACGGCGTGTTGTTCTCGGAATCCGCGCAGAAGGGCGCGCATTTCATCGAGCTCGCGCAGCAGCGCCGCGTGCCGCTGCTGTTCCTCCAGAACATCTCCGGCTTCATGGTCGGCGGGCGGTACGAGGCGGAGGGTATCGCCAAGCACGGGGCCAAGCTCGTCACCGCCGTCGCCACCGCGACCGTGCCCAAGATCACCGTGCTGATCGGCGGCAGCTTCGGCGCGGGCAATTACGGGATGTGCGGGCGGGCCTATTCGCCCCGCTTCCTGTTCACCTGGCCCAATGCCCGCATCAGCGTGATGGGCGGCGAGCAGGCAGCAAGCGTGCTGGCCACCGTCCACCGCGATGCCGACCGCTGGACGCCCGAGGAGGCCGAGGCGTTCAAGGCGCCCGTCCGGCAGAAATACGAGGACGAGGGCAACCCGTACTACGCCACTGCGCGGCTGTGGGACGACGGGGTGATCGACCCGGCGCAGACGAGGGATGTGCTGGGGCTGGCCTTCGCCGCGACGCTGAACGCGCCGATACCGGAGCGGCCGAGCTTCGGTGTGTTCCGGATGTGAGGGGAGAGTATGCGCCCATTCCTCCCCGGAACGGGGAGGGGGACCGCCCGGCGCAGCCGGGTGGTGGAGGGGGCCCATGTCCGCCGGTACTGCGCGCTCCGATAAGGACCGTGAAGGCCGCGCGACGCGATCGCCAGGCGGGCAACCTGCCCGAGGTGCTGCTCCTTCAACAGCTTCGCAAACGGCCCGGCGGCTTCAAGTTTCGCTACCAGTTTCCCTGCCACCCCTACCGTCTCGACTTCGCCTGCCTCAGTGTCAGGCTCGCGATCGAGATCGATGGCGAGGTGCACGCGCGGGGCGACCAGCCTTTGCGCGACGAGCGACGCGACCTGTTCCTGGCCGACCATGGATTCGCGACCTTGCGTATCCCGGCCCGCGACGTGCTGCGCGACATGGACTCGGTCGTCGCGGCGATCGTCGGCGCCTGTCGCGAGCGGGGCCCCCTCCACCAGCCTTTGGCTGGTCCCCCTCCCCGTTCCGGGGAGGAATAGGAAAGCGCAGTGATCAAATCCCTTCTCATCGCCAATCGCGGCGAGATCGCGTGTCGGGTGATCCGCACCGCGCGCAGGCTCGGTGTCCGCACCGTCGCGGTGTATTCCGACGCCGACGCCAACGCGCTCCACGTCCGTCAGGCGGACGAGGCGGTGCATATCGGCCCCAGCCCGGCGCGCGAGAGCTATCTGGTAGGCGAGCGGATCATCGCCGCCGCGCTGTCCACCGGGGCCGAGGCGATCCATCCGGGGTATGGGTTCCTGTCGGAGAACGCCGACTTCGCGCAGGCGGTGATCGACGCCGGGCTGGTGTGGGTGGGGCCGAAACCCGACTCGATCCGCGCCATGGGGCTGAAGGACGCGGCCAAGACGCGGATGATCGCGGCGGGCGTGCCCGTCACGCCGGGCTATCTGGGCGAGAACCAGTCGCCCGCGCGGCTCCAGGCCGAGGCCGACGCGATCGGCTATCCCGTGCTCATCAAGGCGGTCGCGGGCGGGGGTGGCAAGGGGATGCGGCGCGTCGAAGACGCCGCCGGGTTCGGGGACGCCCTCGGCTCGTGCAAGCGCGAGGCCGCGAGCTCGTTCGGCGACGACCGGGTGCTGATCGAGAAATACATCCTGTCGCCCCGTCATATCGAGGTGCAGGTGTTCGGCGACGCGCACAGCAACGTCGTCCACCTGTTCGAGCGCGACTGCTCGCTCCAGCGCCGCCACCAGAAGGTGATCGAGGAAGCCCCCGCGCCCGGCATGGACGAAGCGACGCGCGAGGCGGTGTGTTCGGCGGCGGTGCGCGCGGCCAAGGCGGTCGACTATCAGGGCGCCGGCACGATCGAGTTCATCGCCGACGCCAGCGAGGGCCTGCGCGCCGACCGCATCTGGTTCATGGAGATGAACACCCGCCTCCAGGTCGAGCATCCGGTCACGGAGGAGATCACCGGGCAGGATCTGGTCGAATGGCAGCTGGGGGTCGCATCGGGCGAGCCCCTGCCCAAGCGGCAGGAGGAGCTGAAAATCAATGGCTGGGCGATGGAGGCCCGGTTGTATGCGGAAGACCCCGCCAAAGGGTTCCTGCCATCGACGGGTAAGCTCGACCATTTCGAATTGCCAAAACTCTACCGTGGCAAGAGCTTCCGAATCGAAACTGGGGTCGAGCAGGGCGACGCTATCTCGCCCTTTTACGATCCCATGGTTGCAAAGCTCGTGACGCACGCTTCCTCTCGTGAAGCTGCGATCAGCAATCTACGGGAAATGACCTCCCGAGTTCGCTGTTGGCCGGTCAAGACCAACGCTGGCTTCCTCAACCTTGCGCTTTGGAGCGCCGATTTCGAAGCCGGCCTAATGGACACCGGCTTGATCGCGCGTGAGGGCGACGACCTTGTTCCTGATGCGGAAGCACCTGAAGCCGTTTTACAGGCTGTTGCGCACTTAATCGTCGACAACGCGCTCGGCGGTGATGCAACCGATATCAGAGAAACGTGGCTACGAACGAACAAAGGACCGTGGAGCAATCGCGGTTTCCGATTGAACCGTGATAAAGCTCCGACAGCGGTGCGCCTCGAAGAGGGCGGCCGGCGCTATAATGTGACGTTCAGTGACAGAAGCATCGATGATTGTCCTTGGGTGGAACAGCTCGGTGATGGTTGGGTCGTTACGGAAGACGGGGTGACCCGGCTGTTCACTGTTCAGCGCGCAAGTGGAGAAGCGAGCGGCGGCGGCGCCGACGGCGCGATCCTGTCGCCGATGCCCGGCCGCGTCATCGCCGTCGACGTGGTGGCGGGGGAGGTGGTCGCCAAGGGGCAGAAGCTCGTCACGCTGGAGGCGATGAAGATGGAGCACAGCCTGGTCGCGCCCTTCGACGGCGTGGTCGCCGAGCTCGCCGCGACTGCGGGCGGGCAGGTGGCCGAGGGGACGCTGCTCGCGCGGGTCGAGCGCGCGGGATAGGCCCGCGCCCGGTTTCGCGACGAACCGAGCTAGGCTTGATCCATGTTGCTGGTGTAGGTGCGCGGGCATGACATCGTTCCGTCCCGCCCGCCATTCCGACCTGGAGGCGATCGTCGCGCTGCTCGCCGACGATGCGATGAGCGCCGGTCGCGAGGCGCCCGACCCGCCGCTCGCCGCCGCCTATGAGACCGCGTTCGAGGAGATGGCCGCCGACCCGCGCCAATTGCCGCTCGTCGCCGAGGAAGCCGGGCGACTGGTCGGTTACCTCCAGCTTTCGATCATCCCCGGCCTGGCGTTTCGCGGGCTCAAGCGCGGGCTGATCGAGTCGGTCCGCATCGCCTCCGACCGGCGCGGGCAGGGCCTGGGCGCGGCGTTGATCGCCGAGGCGGTGGCGCGGTGCCGGACCAACGGCTGCCGTCTGGTCCAGCTCACCTCGACCAACGAGCGTGTCGACGCGCACCGCTTCTACGAGCGGCTGGGCTTTGCGGCGTCGCACACGGGGTTCAAGCTGGCGCTCGATTGAGCTAGCGCCGCCGCTGGACAGGCGGGAGTGGATGATGGCCGGGCGTTTCTACGAGGACTGGACGGTCGGCGACCGGATCGCGCACGAGATCCGGCGCACGGTGACCGAGACCGACAACCTCCTGTTCTCGACCATGACGCACAACCCGCAGCCGCTTCACCTCGATGTCGAGGCGGCGAAGGCCGGCGAGTTCGGGCGCATCCTCGTCAACGGCACCTTCACCTTCGCGCTGATGGTCGGCTTGTCGGTGGGTGACACGACTCTGGGCGTGCTCGTCGCCAATCTGGGTTACGACAAGCTCGTCATGCCGCACCCGGTGTTCATCGGCGACACGATGCGCGCCTCGACCGAGGTGGCCGAATTGCGCGAAAGCCGGTCGCGGCCGGCCGCCGGGCTGGTCACCTTCCGGCACGAGCTGCACAACCAGCGCGACGAGATCGTCTGTCAGTGCCTGCGGACCGCGCTCGTCCGGCGGCGGCCGGCATGAGGCTCCGCTCGCTGCTGTTCGTGCCCGGCGATCGGCCGGACCGCTTCGCCAAGGCCGTTGCCAGCGGGGCCGACGCGGTGATCCTCGACCTGGAGGACTCGGTCGCCGCGTCGCGCAAGGACCTCGCGCGCGAGGCGGCGGCGGCGTTCCTCGCCGGGCCCGGAACCGGCGTATGGCGCTTCGTGCGGATAAACCCGGTCGATTCGGGGATGCTGGACGCCGATCTGGCCGTCGCACGGGCCGCCGACGCGGTAATGCTGCCCAAGGCGGAGGGGCTCCCGACGCTCATCGCGCTGGGGGAGGGGCTTCCTCCCATCCTCCCGATCGCGACCGAAACGCCCGCCGCGATCTTCACGCTCGGGGACTATGTGCGCAGCCCGGTCCCGCTCGCCGGGCTGACCTGGGGCGCGGAGGACCTGCCCGCCGCGATCGGCGCGCGGACCGCCCGCGAGGCGGACGGGCGCTATACCGCGCCCTATGAGCTGGCGCGCTCGCTCACCTTGTTCGCGGCGCACGCGGCGGGGGTGCCCGCGATCGAGACGGTGTTCCCCGCGATCGGGGACGAAGCCGGGCTCGCCGCCTATGCCGCGCGCGGCTGGCGCGACGGGTTCACGGGCATGATGGCGATCCACCCGGCCCAGGTTTCCGTCATCAACGCCGCCTTCACCCCCGATGCCGAGGCGATCGCCCATGCGCGCCGCATCGTCGACGCCTTCGCCGCCCGGCCGGACGCGGGCGCGCTCCAGCTGGACGGGCAGATGGTCGACCTGCCGCACCTGAAACAGGCGCGGCGGGTCCTGGCGCTGGCGGGTTGGATCGGGTGAACCCGTTCGTCCTGAGTAGCCACTGAGCCTGTCGAAGTGGCGTATCGAAGGACCTGAGGGAGGGGCCAGTCCTTCGATACGGGTCTTCGACGAGCTCAGCCCCTACTCAGGACGAACGGAAATGGGCAAAGCTGAAGTCATCATGCTTCAAAGCCCGACCCGGATCGTCGCGCGGATGTCGCGCCCGGCGAGCGGGGCGAAATCCTTGAGGAAGCTCGCATGGCGCCGCGCGACCACGTCGAACAGGTTGTTCGCGCTCAGGAGCAGGCTGGTGCGGTTGCTCGTGCCGAAGGGCATGAGGTTGAGCGACGCGTTGACGACCGTGTAGCCGGCGGTGCGCGTTTCGAAAGCGGCGATCCGGTCCTGTTCGAACACCCGCTCGACCTCGACCCGCGCCGATGCGCGGTCGCCCTGCGCCTCCAGTCCGCCGAGCAGGCGGAGCGGCGGGATGCGCGGCGCGGGACCCTGGCGGCCGATCGTGGCCCGGACGTAATCGGCGATCAGGTCGGCATTGACCCGGTATCCGCCGGCCTCGAACAGCCGTGCCGAGGCGTCGACCTCGAACCCGTAATAGCGCGCATCGCCCTGGGCGAACTGGAAGCAGGGCAGGTCCACCTCGCGCCCCGACGGGTCGGCCGCCGCCTGGCAAACGCTGGGGTCCACCTGTGATTCGGAGATGAAGTCGGTGAAGTCGTTGTAGAAGACCGACGCGTCGAGGCTGAACCCCTCGCCATGCGCATGGACGGTGCCCTCGATGCCCCAGGACTTCTCCAGCCGGAAATCGGGACTGCCCAGTTCATAGGCCTGGGTGCCGGCATGGGCGCCGTTGGAGAATAGTTCCTCCGCCGAGGGCGCGCGTTCGGTGTGCGACAGGTTCACGCCCAGGCTGATGTCTTCGGCGATCTCGTATGCGCCGCCCAGCGATCCCGACACCGCCTGGAACGCGCGCTTGCCGCGCGGGTAGCGCAGGTCGTCCGCCGGGCTGCGCGAGGCGAGATCGGTGCGTTCGTACCGCACCCCGCCCTCGGCGCGGAAGCGGCCGAGTTCGAGTTGCTGGAGCGTGAAGAAGCCCACCTGATTGGTCTCGTTGCGGGGCAGGAACGCTTCCTCGCCCTCGACGTCGAACAGCCGGTTGAAGAACTGGACGCCGGACGCGCCCTGCCAGCCGCCGCGCCTGGCCTGGACGAGCTCCAGCCGCGCCTCGGTGCCGTTGCTACGAAACTGGGTGCCGATCTCGCCACTCTCCTCCAACTCGTTGTGGCGATATTTGGCGTGACCGATGCGGACGCGGATGCGGTCGAGAAAGGCGCCGCCCGTCTCCACCTCGCCGCGCAGGTCGACGCGGTCCTGCACCACGTCGAGCCGCGGGCCTTCCTGCTCCTGGCCGACCTCGGTCGCGTAGCGCAGCGGGATGCCGTACAAGCTGTCATAATGGCTGTACGACAGGCCGAGCGAGCCGGTTTCGGTGATGAGGGAGGCGCCGACCCCCGCCGTCCAGGTCTCGGCCGCCGAGTTGGGGATCTTGCCGCGCAACGCGGCGTTCGCGGCGAAATCGATCGGTTCGTCGCTGTCCTGGGGAAGGCCGACCTGCGACAACGACGCCGCCCGTGCCGCGCGCGACAGGACATAGCCGCCCGAGCGCAGATCGCCCGATTTCAGATAGGAGCCGTCGGCGTGGAGCACGAGCCGTCGGCCGACCGCGACGTCGCCCGCGACCGAGCCCGAGCGCTCGTTCGCGGCCGAGCCGTAATTGGCGATCGCGTCCAGCCGCACGCCATTGTCGGGCAGGCGCCGCGGGATGCGGCGGTCGAGGACGTTGACGACGCCGCCCACCGCCGACGATCCGAACAGCAGCGCGGAGGGGCCGCGCAGCACCTCCACCCGCTCGGCGAGCAGCGGGTCGATGACGACGGCGTGGTCGACCGAGGTGTTGGACACGTCGAACGAGCCGATGCCGTCGGTCAGCACGCGGATACGCTCGCCCTGGAAGCCGCGCAGCACGGGGCGCGAGGCGTTGGGACCGAAGGAGGTCGCCGACACGCCCGGCTGGCGTGCAAGCGTCTCGCCGATGGTCGGGCGCAGCTCGCGGGTGAGCTCCGCCCCCGACAGGATCGACACGCCCTGAAGCACGTCATTCTCGTTCTGGCGGACGGGGGCGGTGACGATCACCTCGTCCGCCGCGGTCCCGCTCTGCTGCGCGGCGACCGGGGTGGACAGGGTGGCGGCGAGCACGACGAGGCTCGCGCCGAGGAACTTGTTGATCACTGGATACTCCCACTCTTCGCGGTGGGCCTAGCGGTCATGTAATGTTATCTCAATCCCTGAAATGACGCTTCAGCGATATTCGGGTTCGTCCCACCAGGGGAAGAAGTCGGGCATGTCGCGGCTGACCCGGTCGGCGAAGACGGGCGGACGTTTGTCGAGGAAGCTGGTCACTCCCTCGCGCGCGTCGGGGGCACCGCCGCGCGCGTAGACGGCGCGGCTGTCGACGCGGTGCGCCTCCATCGGATCGGCCATGCCGAGCCCGCGCCACATCATCTGGCGGGTGAGCGCGACCGATACCGGCGCGGCGTTGTCCGCGATCTCGCGGGCGAGCGCGCGGGCGGCGGGAAGGAGATCGGCCGCGGCGTGGACGGAGCGGACCAGTCCGCCGCTCAACGCCTCCTCGGCGGGGATCAGGCGGCCGCTGAGCGACCATTCGAGCGCGCGGGCGATGCCGGCGACACGGGGCAGGAACCAGCTCGCCGCGCCGTCGGGGGCGATGCCGCGCCGGGCGAAGACGAAGCCGATCCGCGCGCCCTCCGCGATCAGCCGCATGTCCATGGGCAGGCACATGGTCGCGCCGATGCCGACCGCCGGGCCGTTGATCGCCGCGATGAGCGGTTTGAGGCAGCGGAACAGCCTGAGCGTCAGCATCCCGCCCGTGTCGCGCACCGACGGATGGGCATAGTCGACCGACCCGTCGGGGCGAACCGGCGAGTCCTGGCCGAGCGCGGCATAGTCGAAGGTCGCCCCGCCCGCCGCCAGATCGGCGCCCGCGCAAAAGGCGCGACCGGCACCCGTGACGATCACCGCGCGCACATCGTCATCGGCGTCGGCCCGGTCGACCGCGTCGATCAGCTCGCGCATCATGGTGCCGGTGAACGCGTTCAGGCGATCGGGGCGGTTCAGGGTCAGGGTGAGGATATGGTCCTCGACCCGGTAGAGGATCGTTTCATAGGGGGACGGGTCAGGCACGGCCTTCTCTCCCAGACGGGGCGCCGCGGTTAAGCCGCGGCATCGGACGGGCCGTGCCCGCCGGCCGCGCTTGTCGCGTGGGAGCGGCTCGCCGCTCTCCCGCGACCGCGCGATGGTGACCCCTACGGGGCTCGAACCCGTGTTTCAGCCGTGAAAGGGCCGCGTCCTAACCACTAGACGAAGGGGCCAACGGCGCGTCGTCTATGGGCGATCCTTCCCCCCGTCAAGTTACCCAGGCGGCATCCTCGACATGAAGTTCGGCGGCGGGCTTGGCGCTCCAGTCGTCCAGCTTGGCGCGGCCCGCCAGCCAGAGGCGGCGGTGCGGCGGGGCGCCGAGCAGCGCTTGGCCCAGCAGCGTGTCGGCCTGGCGGAAGGCCATGACCTTCAGGCTGCGACCGTCCTCGCCCGCGACGACCGCGCGGACATGGCCGTTGCCGACCACATCGGCGCGCACCACGCGCACGGGGCCAGCCGCGACGCGGGGGGCGGGCCAGCCCGCGCCGTACGGGCCGCCGGCCTCCATCGCCTCGACCAGGTCGCGGGTGACGCCGCCGGTCGCGAGCACCGCGTCGACGAGCAGCGCGCGGTCGGCGGTCGCCCGCTCCACCGCGTCGCCGAGCCGGTCCTCCAGAAAGGCGGTGAAGTCGGCGATGCGGTCGGCGGCGATCGTCAGCCCGGCGGCCATGGCGTGGCCCCCGCCCGCGACGAGCAGGCCGTGCTCCCTGGCCGCGAGCACCGCCGCGCCGAGATCGACGCCGGTGATCGAGCGCCCCGAACCCTTGCCGACGCCCTGCCCGTCGAGCGCGATGACGATCGCGGGGCGGCCGAGCTTCTCCTTGAGGCGCCCCGCGACGATGCCGATCACGCCGGGATGCCAGCCATGGCCGGAGACCACGGCTACGCGGTTGCGGGTGTTCGCCAGTTCCTCGGCCGCGCCCTGGACGCCCGCCTCGACCGCGCGGCGCTCCTCGTTGAGGCGGTCGAGCTCGGCGGCGATCCGGCGGGCTTCATCGGGGTCCGACGTGGTGAGGAGGCGCACGCCGAGATCGGCGCGACCGACCCGGCCCCCCGCATTGATGCGGGGCCCAAGCGCGAAGCCGAGATCGGAACAGGTCGGTGCGCGCGTCAGCCGCGACGCCTCGATCAGCGCGGCCAAGCCGATATTCCGGCGCCGGTCCATGACCTTGAGCCCCTGGGCTACGAAGGCGCGGTTGAGGCCGCGCAGCTGGGCCACGTCGGCGACGGTGCCGAGCGCGACCATGTCGAGCAGCTCGATCAATCTGGGCTCGGCGCGGGTCGCGAAAAAGCCGCGCGCCCGGAGCGTCCGTACCAGCGCGGCGGCGAGGAGGAAGCAGACCCCGACCGCGGCCAGATGGCCGTGCGCCGCGCCGCCCTGCTCGTCGAGGCGGTTGGGGTTGACCAGCGCATGGGCATGGGGAAGCTCGGCGGCGCATTTGTGATGGTCGACGACGACCACGTCGACCTGCGCGTCGCGCGCGGTCGCCAGCGCCTCGAACGCCTGGGCGCCGCAATCGACGGTGACGATCAGCGTCGCCCCCTCCGCCGCCAGGCGCACCAGCGCGGCGCCCGAGGGGCCGTATCCCTCCAGCAGGCGGTCGGGGATGTAGGGCCGCGCCTTCAGCCCCAGATCGCGCAGCACGCGGATCATCAGCGCCGCGGAGGTGGCGCCGTCGACATCGTAATCGCCGAAGATCGCGACCTGCTCGCCCGCCTGGACCGCGTCGGCGAGGCGGTCGGCGGCGCGGTCCATGTCGCGGAAGATGCTGGGGTCGGGCATGAAGCCGCGGATGGAGGGAAGGCGGTGCTCGTCCAGCCCCTCGCGCGGGCAGCCGCGCGCGAGCAGCAGCTGGGTCACCAGATCGTCGGGGGTCATGCCCTCGCGCGCGTCGGCGGCGAGCGCGCGCCAGCGCCAGGGCTGGCCGAGGATGGAGCGGGCGACGCCGAGCACGGGGGTCATGTCGCGCGTCCGACGGTGCACGCGTTCAGGAGAGCATCGGCACGCGCATATGTGCGACGAAGGTCGGGCACCGCGCGCGAGCGGGGGCGGGGAGACGGGATGGACGGCATTTGTTCCGCCTATGCCCCGCAATGTCGCCAGGGGACAGGGGCTTCGCGCGATCACCGATCGACAGCGCCGCCGGGGAGGTCCTAGACAGGCGTCCATGCGCACGCCGTCCACCGGCCCGACCCGTATCATCGACCTGCGCCGGCGCAGCCGTACCCCGGCCTGGGCGTCGCTGACGCTGCGCGTGGTGGCGGTGATCGTGCTGATCGGGATCGCGCTGGGCGGGCATTGGTTCGACCGCGAAGGGCTGCGCGACAATATCGACGGGCATATCAGCTTCGTCGACGTGCTGTATTTCACGACGATCACCGTCACCACGGTCGGCTATGGCGACATCACGCCCGTCACCGATCAGGCGCGTTTGTTCGATGCGCTGGTGGTGACGCCGATCCGGCTGTTCGTGTGGCTCATTTTCCTGGGGACCGCTTATGACTTCCTGCTCACGGGCGTGTGGCGACGGTGGCGGATGCGGATGATCGAGCGCGGGCTGAAAAACCATGTGGTCATGGTCGGCTACGGCGTCACCGGGGTCGAGGCGGTCGGCGAGCTGATTCGGCGCGGGGTCGATCCGCACATGATCGTCGTCGTGGACGGGGACGAGGCGCGGACCCGCCAGGCCGAGGCGTGCGGGGTCAACGTGCTGACCGGCGACGCGACGCGCGACCAGGTGCTGGAGACGGCGCAGGTCGGCCGCGCGGCATCGGTGGTGGTCGCCACGGGCCGCGACGACACGTCGATCCTGGTGGTGCTGACCGCGCGGCGGCTGGCGCCCGTGGTGCCGATCAGCATCGTGGTGCGATCGGAGGACAATGAGGCGATCGCGCGCCAGGCGGGGGCGAGTACCGTCATCAACCCGGCCAGCCTGGCGGGGCTGCTGCTCGCCGGATCGACCCAGGGCGAGCATATCGCCGACTACCTGGCCGATCTGGCGGCGTGCGACGGCGAGGTGCACCTGCAGGAACGCCCCGTGACGGCGGCGGAGGTGGGTCGATCGCTGAACGAGGTCACGCCGGGACTGGGCGTCCGTATCCAGCGCGGCGGGCGGGCTTATGGCTATTGGCGTGACGAGGCCAGGAAGCTGGAAGCGGGCGACGTGCTGGTCGAGATCGTGCCGAACAAGGCGGTGGTGCCACAATAGCGCGTCGGGGAGCCGAGTTCCCGGATCGTGCGTTGAAGCGGCGAAGCCCCGGATGGAGAACGACCATGGACCAATCCAGCCACCCCCTGATCGCCGACGAGATGCTCGACGAGCAATTGGCCGCCGACGATGCGGAGGAGGCGGAGGACCCGCGGGTCGTTCCCTACAGCCCCGATCCCCAGACGCTATGGGGATTGGAGCTGGCGCGCGGGATGATGGTGGTGCTCACCCGGCGGTTCGGGCCCGATTTCGCGCGGGAGGTCAGCGACGAGCTGTCGTCGCGCGCGTTGGCCTATCAGGCGGGCTGCCCCGACGACCGCCGCGACGGCAACGAGTTGCAGGGCCTGGTGTGCGACCGGTTCTGGGACGAGCTGTTCGCGGGGGATACGCCGCCGGAGGGAAAGGCATAGTCGGCCGGGACACCCGCTATTCCTTGAGCCAGCTTTCCTCGCGAAACCATTTGGTGACGATATATTTGACCCCCTCGACGACGGGCATTCCCTCGTGGATGGTGCCGTCGTTCGGACTGCCGTCGGGTTTCATGTTGTTCCATGCGAGCAGCAGCCCGCGCCGCGGCGCGACGCGGACGCCGGCCCGCGGAAACCAGGTCGCGCCGCCTTCGGGTACGTCGTTCAGATAGATCATCGCGGTCCAGGTGCGCTGCCCACCCGACGCGGCCATGGCGGGCCAATAGCTTTCGCGGTCGTTGAAGAAGTCGTGATGGGCGCGGAACTGTTGGCCCGGCGCGTAACGCTGCCCTTGCATCGTCTCGCCATGCGCGGGGTCGATGCCGAGCAGCGCGGCGATCGCTTCGTCGATGGCGCGGACCTGGGGCGACCAGCGATCCATGTCGCAGCTCTCGCTGGTGCGAAAGCCGGTGCCGGCGCGGCCGGACAGCAGCGTCGAGGGTCGGCGATCGGCATCGATCACGGCGATCAGCGACCGGCATTGCGCCGCGTCGAGAAAGTCGGCGCATTGGAACATGCTCGCCGCGTCGGTGGGCGTGCGGACGAGGCGGGGATCGGCGGAGAGGCGGGCGGCCACCTCGTCGCCCCAGCGCGCGCGCAGCGGCGAGGCGGTGGAAGCGGACGACGCCTTGGGCTTGCGGGAGAAGAACATCGCGGCCCAAGATGCTGGCCGCCGCGCCGCGAGGCAAGAGGGGGTTGGGCAAAAGCCCGACCTCCTTCCGCTCAGTAGAAGATGTCGTACACCACGTCGATCACGCGCCCGGTGCGCAGATCGACCAGCAACGCGTCGCCATGATAGCGGACCCAGCGATAGGGGCCGTAGGCGGGCGGCAGGCGATAGGCGAACGGGTCGTCGAGCCAGTAATTCTGCGCGAAGAGCGACCGCGAAAGCTGAATGCCGATGCCGAAGCGACGATAACCATAGCCCGCACCCTGGGGAGCATAATAGCGGGGGAGGCGATAGGCACCGCGATTGCGGTCGCGATAGCGGTTCCAGTCATAGCGGTCGTCATTGCGCCAGCCGCGGTTCCAGACCTGGCCGCCGCGATAGAGATCGGCGCTCCGGCCGTTCCAGTCGCGCCCGTCGCGGCGATCGTCGAACCGGTCCTGGCGGTTCTCGAAGCGATCCTGACGGTTCTCGAAACGATCCCGGCGCAGGTCGCGCGTGTCCGGGCGGACGACGCCACCCCGGTATCGGGGCTGGTCCCGGCGATCCTCGACCCGCTCCTGGCGCCGGTCGCGACGACCCTCGATCCGGTCGCGCCGATCCAGCCGCTGGGCGGCGTCCTCACCGTTTCCGAGGAAGGGCGCATCGACATCGCGGCGCGGACGAACCCGATCGGGGCGGGGCGCCGCATCGACGACCGGGGCGGGCGCATCGGCGCGGTCGCGGCGGCGATCGGGCTGGCCGTCGCCGTCCCGGTCGCGACGCGGGCGATCCATGCCCGGTCCACGCGCCCGGGCACCGGCCTGAACGGGGGCACCAGGCTGAACGGCAAGACCAGGCTGGGCCGCGGCGCGGGCGGCGCGTCGTTCCTGGCGCGCGGCCTGGCGCTGCTCGCGCGCGGCGTCATTGTCGTCCCGAATCCCTTGGCCGGCGGCGTCGCGACGCTGCGCACCTGCTGCGAGCGGCGCAAAGGCGGTCGCCGCGAGCAATAATCCGATCACAAGACGCTTCATGGCTGCACTCTCCGCTCGGCCGGCCGAATGCCGGGATCGATGGGAGCGGAATAGGCGATCGCGATTGATCGACGGCTGAACCGGATCGTCAGCGAAACGACAGAAATCAGCGGGCGGGCGCGGACGGAGGGGCGAGCGCGGGCACGGCACGGGCCGCGTCGTCGGCGTCGATCCCCGGACGCGCGCCTGCCGGGATCACCTCCTCGCCCCGCATCGCGCGCGCGGCCCGGCCGATCGCCTCGACCAGGCGCGGGTAGATGCCGCAGCGGCACAGATTGGTGATGCGCGCGCGGATCACCGCCTCGCTCGGCGACGCGTCGCGGCGGAGCAGCGCCTGCGCCGCCATGATGATGCCGGGGATGCAGAAGCCGCACTGGACGACATTGTCGTGGAGAAAAGCGAACTGGAGCGGATGGGTACGCTCGCGCGACAGCCCCTCGATCGTGGTCACCGCGCTGCCCTCGATCGACCCCACGGGCACGCGGCAGGAGGCGCGTGCCTCGCCGTCGATGTCGACGATGCACGCGCCGCAATGACCGGTGCCGCAGCCGAACTTCGTCCCCGTCAGGTTGGACGCGTCGCGCAGCGCCCAGAGCAGGGGCGTTTCCGGGTCGAGGCGATATTCGACCGGCTGGTTGTTGACGGTGAGGCGCATAGGGGGGCGTTCAGACCGGCTGGCGGCGCCGGCGGCCAAGCCGCCGTCGGACGGGTTCGGCGAGCCGGCCCGCCGTCCGGGCTGGCGCGATCAATCGCGCCAGCCGGTATCGATCTTGTCGACGCGGCGCACCATCGCGGCGAAATCGGCGGCGCCCGGCTGGGCCGAGGCCTGCGCCTTGTGCAGGTCGCGCTGGTGGGTGGCGACGATCTCGGGCGCGACCTCCAGCGGGGTGCCCATGCTGAGCGTGGCGAGCTGGATCTCGCAGGCGCGCTGGAGCGCCCAGTGCTTCACGAACGCCTCGGGCAGGGTGCGGCCCATGACGAGGATGCCGTGGTTGCGCAGGAACATGACGCGCTTGGAGCCCAGATTGGCGACCAGCCGTTCGCCCTCCTCGGAGCGGACGGTGACGCCCTCGAAGTCGTGATACGCGATCTGCCCCGCGAAGTTGCAGGCGTAGAAGTTCAAGGGGCGCAGGCCGCCCTCGACCGAGCTGACCGCCATGCCCGCCGTGGTGTGGGTGTGCATGATGCAATGCGCGTCGGGCAGGTTCTTGTGGAACACCGCATGCTGGACGAACCCGGCCAGGTTGACGGGGTAGGGGCTGTCGTCGAGCTTGTTGCCGTCGATGTCGATCTTGACGAGGTTGGACGCGGTCACCTCGGAGAAATGCAGGCCGAACGGGTTGATGAGGAACGCGCCCTCTTCCTCCAGCTTCACCGTGATGTGGTTGTAGATCATCTCGGACCAGCCGAGCATGTCGAACACGCGGTAGCAGGCGGCGAGCTCCTGGCGGGCCTCCCACTCGGCGGTGGACATTTGCGGCTTGCGAAGTGCGGTGGCCATGGCGTGCTCTCCTGACGTGTTGCTTTTGACATCGCATTTCTCGATGCGCCGGGCAATCAATGGCCGAGCGCGGCGATCTCGTCGGCGTCGAAGCCCAGATCGGCGAGCACGGCGCGGTCCTCGCGCGCGCCGGCCATGCGCGGCGGCACGGTGACGCTGGCGGAGTAGCGCGGCGCGGGGGCGGGCTGGGGAACGCCGCCCGCCTCGACGAACGCGCCGCGCGCGACATTGTGCGGGTGGGCGCGCGCGTCGTCGAAACCGAGCACGGGGGCGAAGCAGACCTCGTGACCCTGGAACGCCGCCACCCATTCGTCGCGGGTGCGGGTCAGGAAGCGGGCGGTCAGATCCGTCTTGAGATCGTCCCAGACGCGCGGGTCCATCTGACGGTCCCACTTGGCCTCGTCGAGCGCCATGACGCGGCGGAACTCGGCATAGAATTGCGGCTCGATCGCGCCCAGCGACACGTAGCGACCATCGGCGCATTCATAGGTGTCGTAGAAATGCGCGCCGGTGTCGAGCAGGTTGCGCCCGCGCTCGTCGCTCCATTGGCCCATGGCGCGAAAGCCCCAGATCATGCCCGCGAGCACCGCAGACCCCTCGGTCATCGCCGCATCGACGACCTGACCCTGGCCGGTCTTCCGAGCATGAAGCAGTGCGGCGAGCATCCCGAAGGCCAGCATCATCCCGCCCCCGCCGAAATCGGCCGCCAGGTTGATCGGCGGCGTCGGCTTATCGCCCGCGCGACCGAGCGCGTGCAGCGTGCCCGAGAGCGCCAGATAATTGATGTCGTGACCCGGTTCCTGCGCCATCGGCCCGGTCTGACCCCAGCCGGTCATGCGACCATAGACGAGGCGCGGATTGTCGCGGAGCAGCGCCTCCGGGCCGAGGCCGAGGCGTTCGGTGACGCCCGGGCGGAATCCCTCGATCAGGCCGTCCGCCTCGGCCACGATGCGGCGGACCGCCGCGACGGCTTCGGGGCGCTTGAGGTCCAGCGCGACCGAGCGGCGCGAGCGGAGCAGCGGGTCCATGGCGTCGATCCTCAACCCGACCTTGCCCGGCCGGTCGATGCGGATCACCTCCGCTCCGTGATCGGCGAGCATCATGCCCGCGAAGGGGCCGGGGCCGATGCCGGCTAGCTCGACGATGCGGATGCCGGTGAGGGGGGCGGGAGTGGTCATGGCAATCCTTGCTCCCCTCCTTGGACAGGGAGGGGTCGGGGGTGGGTGGACGGGATGCGGTTCGGTGCGTGTTCGCGGGGGTTCTACCCGGCAGGCGTTGTACGTCCACCCACCACGACTTCCCCCTGTCCGGGGAGGGAAGTCACGGCCGGGACGGGGCCGCCTTTCCCAGCGCCAGCTCCGCGTCGCCGAAGCGGATCGGCGTGCGCAGGCCGGGCAGGGTGGTGCCATCCTCGCGCACGACCTCGATGCGCATGCCCCGGTGCGCGACCTGCGGGTCCTCCAGCGCCTGCGCCACCGTGTTGATCGGGCCCGCGGGAACGCCCACCGCTTCCAGCCGGGCGAGCAGATCGTCGCGCGCGAAAGGCGCGACGGCCGCGGCGATCTCGGCGAAAAGCGTCTCGCGATGTTGGAGGCGAAGCGCGTTGGTGACGTGGTGCGGGTCGTCGGGATCCATCCCGACGAGCGCCGCGAACCGGCGGTACTGCGCGTCGTTGCCGACCGCGAGGATGAACCAGCCATCGGCGCACGGAAACACCGCATAGGGGCAGACGTTCATATGCGCATTGCCGATACGGGGCGGCGTGACGCCGGTGAGCATGTAGTTCATCGCCTGGTTGGCGAGCACGCCCGTCATGGTGTCGAGCAGCGCCATGTCGATCTGCTGGCCGCGCCCCGTCCGCTCGCGCATGTGGAGCGCGGCCTGGATGCCGATCACCGCGTACAGTCCGGTGAAGATGTCCGCGAACGCCACGCCGGTCTTTTGCGGCGCCCCGTCGGGTTCGCCCGTCAGGTCCATGATCCCGCCCATGCCCTGGATGATGAAGTCGTAGCCGGGGCGGCTCGCATAAGGCCCGTCCTGGCCGAAGCCGGTGATCGAGCAATAGACGAGCCGGGGATTGAGCGCCGATAGCGAAGCGTAGTCGAGCCCATATCGGGCGAGCCCGCCGACCTTGAAATTCTCGATCAGCACGTCGGCGTCGCGCACGAGGTCGCGGACGAGCTGCCGCCCCTCCGGCGTGGCGAAATCGGCGACGACGACACGCTTGCCGCGGTTGCAGGCGTGGTAATAGCCGGCGGTGCGCCCCCCGTCCGGCTCGGGCACGAAGGGCGGACCCCACTCGCGCGTGTCGTCGCCGTCCGGCCCCTCCACCTTGACCACCTCCGCGCCCAGATCGGCCAGCACCTGCCCCGCCCAGGGGCCGGCGAGGATGCGCGCGAGCTCGACGACCTTGATGCCGTGGAGAGGATAGGGGCTGTCGGTCATGGGGGGCGTGTAGCAAGGGCGGGCGCTTGACCCTATAGACACAAACGTCTACTTTTTGGACGCGAACAGCGATCAGTTCCGCCGCTATCTGGCCAAGCAGGGCTGCACGTTCGAACCGGGCAGGGGTGGGCACCTGAACATCGCGCGTGGGGATCGCAAGAGCTTCATACGGGTCCGCCAAGCAGCTCGGCACCGGCCTGATGCGCAAGATCAAGAAGGATTTGGGGATCGCGTGATCCCGATCGGTTCGGAGGACAGGATGTACGACTACCCCGTGAAACTCACTCCCGACGACAATGATACCGTGCTCGTGACGTTCGTCGATCTGCCCGGCGCGACCTCTGGCGAGGACGAGCAGGACGCGCTTGATCACGCGGTCGACGGGCTGGAGACCATGCTCAACGCATATATGGCAGACCGGCAGGACATCCCCGCTCCATCACCCGCGAATGGCCGCCCGACCGTCGCGCCGACGCTGCTGGGGGCTTTGAAGCTCTCCGTCTATCAGGCGATGCGCGCGCGCGGCTGGCGCAAGGCGGACCTGGCGCGGTCAATGGGGCTCAACCCCCGCCAGATCGACCGGCTGCTCGACCTGCGGCACGCCTCGACGGTCGCGCAGCTCGATCAGGCGATGTGGGTGTGCGGGCAGCGGTTCGATGTCGCGGGGGTTGAGCGGCAAGCAGCTTAAACTACTAGTTCACTGTGCTAAATATGAGCACCCGCTTAAGCCAGCGTTATAAACTAGTTACGTCTTTCAGCCGGTCGTTCTGCACGATGATTCTATCAGAAGTATCGAGAGAACCATAACGCTCAACGAGAGCGGTAGGATCCCTTTCCGTGTTACCAAAGTCGACTTGGCCGCCGGACCTCAAGATAAAAGGCGAAACGTCGTTGCTGTTCGCACGTCCCTACCATCCGCCAGTTGGAACTCTCGCGACCCAGCGACGACGATCATCTATAAGCAAATCCACAATGAGATTGCTTGTGGCATCGTCAGCACAGCGGAAGAAAGCTCGATAGAACGCAGTCATTTTTCTTTCTAAATTTGTCGAATTGCCGAAAGCGACGGACTGCCGATCCAAGTAGCGTTTTTAGAACGCCGCCAGTCCCGTGATCGCCCGCCCCAGGATGAGCGCATGGACGTCATGCGCGCCTTCATAGGTGTTGACGGTCTCCAGGTTCATCAGGTGGCGCATCATGTGATATTCGCCCGAGATGCCGTTGCCGCCGTGCATGTCGCGGGCGGTGCGGGCGATGTCGAGGGCCTTGCCGACATTGTTGCGTTTGACGAGCGAGACCATCTCGGGGGCGAAGCGGCCTTCGTCCATCAGGCGGCCGACGCGGAGAGACGCCTGGAGGCCGAGCGCGATCTCGGTCTCCATGTCGGCGAGCTTCTTCTGATAGAGCTGGCGGCCCGCGAGCGGGGTGCCGAACTGCTTGCGGTCGAGGCCATATTGGCGCGCGGCGTGGAGGCAGAATTCGGCGGCGCCCATCGCCCCCCAGCTAATGCCGTAGCGCGCGCGGTTCAGACAGCCGAAGGGGCCTTTCAGCCCCTGCACGTCGGGCAGGAGCGCGTCCTCGCCGACCTCCACCTCGTCCATCATGATCATGCCGGTGATGGAGGCCCGAAGCGACAGCTTGCCCTCGATCTTCGGCGTCTCGAGGCCCTTCGCGCCGCGTTCAAGCACGAACCCCCTGATCTGGTCGTCATGGGCATCGGACTTGGCCCAGACGACGAACACATCGGCGATGGGCGAGTTCGAGATCCAGGTCTTGGCGCCCGACAGGCGATAGCCGTCGGCGGTTCTGGTCGCGCGCGTCGTCATCGATCCGGGGTCGGAGCCGGCATCGGGCTCGGTCAGGCCGAAACAGCCGATCCATTCGCCGCTGGCGAGCCTGGGCAGGTATTTGCGCCGCTGTTCCTCGGAGCCGAAAGTCATGATCGGGTACATAACGAGGCTCGACTGAACGCTCATCATCGAGCGATAGCCGCTGTCGATCGCCTCCACCTCGCGCGCGACCAGGCCATAGGCGACATAGCTCGCGCCGACGCCGCCATATTCCTCGGGAATGGTGGGGCCGAGCAGGCCGAGCGCGCCCATTTCGCGGAAGATCTCGGGATCGGTGCGCTCATGCGCGAAGGCGTCGACGATGCGGGGGAGGAGCTTGTCGCGGGCGTAACCGCGCCCGGTGTCGCGCACCATGCGCTCGTCCTCGGTCAGCTGATCGTCGAGGAGGAAGGGGTCTTCCCAGTCGAACCGGCCCATGCCCGCCATTTACGTCTCCTTTGTCGGGAAGCGGATGGGGATGGCAGGGACCGTTGTCCAGTCCTTCCATGCTCCCCTCCCTGGACACAGGGAGGGGTTGGGGGTGGGTCGACGGGATGCGGCCTGGATAAGCGAGAAGGCCGGTGCGCGGGCGAAGCTATTCACGTCCACCCACCCCCAACCCCTCCCTGTTCCAGGGAGGGGAGAGTTAAAGCGACGAGCGCACGTTGAGCAGTTCGGGGAAGAAGCGCTGTTCGACCACGCGGGCGAGATAGGGCACCCCCGCCGTGCCGCCGGTGCCACGTTTGAAGCCGATCACGCGCTCCACCGTCTTGAGATGGCCGAAGCGCCAGATCTGGAAATGATATTCGAGGTCGACGAGCTTTTCGGCGAGTTCGTACAGGTCCCACCAGCGATCGGTGTCGGCATAGATCGTCGTCCAGCACGCTTCCACCGCGGGCGCGGGATCGGCCATGTGCGACCAGTCGCGATCCGTGCGTCCGGCGGGGAGGGGCAGGCCGCGGCGGGCGAGGAGGCGGAGCGCCTCGTCGTAGAGGCTGGGGCGGGCGAGTTCTTCGCGCAACGGGCCCTGGAGTTCGGGCTCGGCGTCGAAGATCGCGACCATCCTGGCGTCGCGGGCACCCATGACGAATTCGAGCCGGCGATAGGCGTCCGACTGGAAGCCCGAGCTGCCGCCGAGCCCGCCGCGCATCCGCGCGTAATCGGCGGGCGTCATGGTGGCGAGCACCTCCCAGCTCTGGATGAGCTGCGCTTGGATGCGGCTGACGCGGGACATCATCTTGAGCGCGGGCTGGAGATCGTCGCTCGCGATGCGGACCCGCGCCTCGTCGAGTTCGTGGAGCATGAGCTTGATCCACAGCTCGCTCGCCTGGTGGACGGTGATGAACAGCAGCTCGTCATGCGCGCCGGTGCGCGGGGTCTGCAGGTCGAGCAGCTCGGGGAGGCGCAGGTACGAGCCATAGGTAAGAGGCTTGGTCATGGCCCCGGTTACGCGACTCGCCGATGGAGCGCGAGGGTGCTGTGCTTCTTGCGCGCGTCGGCTAGGATGACAGGGCCACGCCCAGGAGCCCCGCCATGACCGACATCCGCGACCGCGCCGTCCAGCTTTACGACGCCTACACCCACGAGCATCGCGACCGGCGGCGATTGCTGCGCGAAATAGCGGCGATGGCGGGATCGGTCGCGGCGGCGGAGGTGCTGATCGCGGGGATCGGCGCATCACCCGCCGCCGCGGCGGTGATCGCGCCGGACGACAAGCGGCTGCGGGCCGAGACGCGGACGATCGGCACGGGTGCCGCGTCGCTGACGGGCTATCTGGCGCAGCCCCGCCGGGGTCGCGCGCGGCGGCCCATGGTACTGGTGGTCCATGAGAATCGCGGGCTCAACGAGCATATCCGCGATGTCGCGCGGCGGGCCGCGCTGGCGGGCTTCACCGCCTTTGCGCCCGATTATCTGGCGGGGGCGGGCGGAACCCCCGCGGACCAGGACCAGGCGCGGACGTTGATCGGCCAGCTCGACCTGGGCGCTGCGATCGCGACGACGGTGGCGGTTATGAACGGGGCGCTGGCAGCGGCGGACGGGCCGCGGCGGATCGGCGCGGTCGGGTTCTGCTGGGGCGGGGCGTTCGTCAATCGGCTCGCGGTCGCCGCCGGGCCCGCGCTGGCGGCGGGGGTGCCTTATTACGGCTCCGCGCCGAACCCTTCGGAGGCGGCGAAGGTGCAGGCCGCCTTGCTGATCCAGTTGGCGGGCAAGGACGCGCGGGTGAACGCGACGGCGGTGCCCTGGGCCGAGGCGTTGAAGGCGGCGGGGAAGCGGGTGGAGGCGTTCACCTATCCGGGCGTCGACCACGCGTTCAACAACGACACCTCCGCCGAACGCTACGACAAGGCGGCGGCCGAGCTCGCCTGGGGACGGACGATCGCGTTCCTCAAGCGCGAGCTTGACGCGTGAGCCGACCCATATTCCTGCTACGTCCCTGACCGCATCGCGAGGACCGACCCATGGCCGCCGACCTGATTCTCTACACCAATCCCATGTCGCGCGGGCGCATCGCGCGCTGGATGCTGGAGGAGGTCGGGGCCGAGTACGACACGGTGTTGCTCGACTATGCGGGGGCGATGAAGGCGCCCGATTTCCTGGCCATCAACCCGATGGGCAAGGTGCCGGCCATCGTCCACCGGGGGCAGGCGGTGACGGAGACGGCGGCAATCTGCGCCTATCTGGCGGATGCCTTTCCCAATGCCGGGCTGGCGCCGCGCGAGGACGAGCGGGCGCTCTACTATCGCTGGCTGTTCTTCGCGGCAGGGCCGCTGGAGCACGCGATCACCAATCGCGCGCTCGGCGCCTCGACCGAGGGCAAGGAGCAGATGGCGGGCTATGGCAGCTACGACCGGGTCGTCGACGTGCTCGAACAGGCGGTGTCGGCGCATCCCTATATCGCGGGCGAGCGGTTCACGGCCGCGGACGTCTATGTCGGCAGCCACCTGATGTGGGGGCTGCAATTCGGGACGCTGCCCAAGCGCGAGGCGTTCGAGCGATACTGGGAGCGGCTGGCCGACCGCGACGCGCACAAGCGCGCGACGGCGCTGGACGACGCGGCGATGCCCGCCGGCTAGGGCACGCGGCGCGCGGGCAGGGCGCGCATCACCCTATCGCGCTCGGCGGGGGTCATGGTGCCCCAGCGGGCGATCTCGTCCAGGGTACGGGCGCAGCCTTCGCAGGTGTCGGTGACCTCGTCGATACGGCAGCGATCGACGCACGGGCTGTCCACCCGCGCGGGCATGATCCTGCTCAGACGGTGAAGGCGACGTGGAGGAAGTCGGGGACGGGGCCGTTCCAGCCCTCGTCGGCACCGCCCTGATCCTGATCGCGCGGGCGGTCCTGATTCCGGTCGCGGCCGCCGCGCTCGGGTCGGGCGGCGCGCGGCTGCTCGGCGGGAATGGAAGCCTCGTCGCGCTCGGGCGCTTCGACCGGGGAGGCCGCTTCGGCGCGGGGCCGGTATTCGGCGCGGGCGGGACGTTCGCGGCGGGGAGCAGGCGCTTCCTCGACCGGCGCGCGCGGCACGGCGGGCGTGGAAACGGCTTCGACGCGTTCGATCTTGTGACCGGTCAGCTTCTCGATCTCGGCGATGTTCTCGGCATCGGCTGGGGTGACCAGCGTATAGGCGGTGCCCGTCGCGCCCGCGCGGCCGGTGCGGCCGATGCGGTGGACGTAATCGTCGGGATGCCAGGGCGCGTCGAAATTGAAGACGTGGGAGACGCCCTTGATGTCGAGCCCGCGCGCCGCGACATCGGAGGCGACGAGGATGTTGACCGTGCCAGCCTTGAACAGGTCCAGCTCGGCGATGCGCTGCGCCTGTTCCATGTCGCCGTGGATCTCGCCCGACTTGAAGCCATGCTGCCGCAGCGACTTGTTGAGCTCGCGCACCGTGGTCTTGCGGTTGCAGAAGATGATCGCGTTGGTCACCTCCTCCCGGCGCAGCAACTCGCGCAGCCGCACGCGCTTGTCCACCGCCGAGGCGGAGACGGGCACGATCAACTGCTTGATGTTGACGTTGGCGCTGGCGGGGCGCGCGACCTCGATCATCTTGGGATTGGACAGGAAACGGTCGGCGAGCTTCTTGATCGGCGGCGGCATGGTCGCCGAGAAGAGCAGGGTCTGGCGCGCGGTCGGCAGCTTGGTGCAGATTTCCTCGATCGCGGGGATGAAGCCCATGTCGAGCATCCGGTCCGCCTCGTCGATCACGAGGAGCGAGCAGCCGGTCAAGAGGATGTTGCCGCGCCCGAACAGGTCCATGAGACGGCCCGGCGTCGCGATCAGCACGTCGACGCCCTTTTCCAGCGCCTTGATCTGGTCGCCCATCGACACGCCGCCGATGAGCAGCGCCATGGAAAGCTTGTGGTTGGCGCCGTATTTCTCGAAATTCTCGGCCACCTGCGCGGCGAGTTCGCGCGTCGGCTCCAGGATCAGCGAGCGCGGCATCCGCGCGCGGCTGCGGCCTTGGGCGAGGATGTCGATCATCGGCAGCACGAAGGACGCGGTCTTGCCCGTGCCCGTCTGGGCGATGCCGATGATGTCGCGCATCATCAGCACGCTGGGGATGGCCGAGGCCTGGATCGGCGTCGGATCGGTGTAACCGGCGTCGGTCACGGTCCGTAATAGTTCGTCGGAAAGGCCGAGATCGGCAAAGCTCATGCAAATATTACCGGATAAGACCCGGGCGCGCGAACATGCGGCAACCCTAAGCGCGCTTACGCGCTTGCGGAAAAGGGCGCTAAAGTCAAGATCACGTCCGGGGTTGGAGCTTGCGGAACCGCTTCACCGGGCATTTGGCGCCCGAGCGCGACCGTACCACGTCGCGGCCGGCGCACACCATCCCATCGGCCGCGGGCTTCAGATAGAAGCCGCGGTAGAAATCGAGCCCGGGGCAGTCGTCGTCGAACTCCGCGCGGACGCGCCTGCCGCCGCGCAGAACCAGGTCGATCCGGTCGCGCGCGGTGACGATCGCGCCACCCAGATCGGCGATGGGGACGCACTTCGGCCCCTTCTTTTCTTTCCACTCGATCGCTTTTGGCGGGGCTACCGGAGGAGGCGCCACGCTCGGCACGCGGACGATCACCCGCTGGCGCAGGATCAGCTGCGCGAGCACGACCCGGTCCTCGCCGACGACGAAGGTCGGGGCGGCGAGCGCGGGCGCGGAGAGCGCGAGCAGGGTGAGGGGAAGGGCGGCGTGCATCTGGATCCCATGCCTCTAAGGCCGGTCGTTGAATAGGTGATGAACTCGGGCCCCCATGCTATCCGCGCCGCCATGAATCCCGCCCGATCCGCTTTCCTGGGTGCGCTCGCGCCCCACCTGCCCGCCGGCGCGATCGTCACCGACGCCGACGCGATCGCGCCATGGCTGGTCGACTGGCGTCGTCGTTATCGGGGGCAGGCGACGGCGATGATCGAGCCGCGCGATACCGCGCAGGTCGTCGCCGTCGTGCGCGCGGCCGCCGCGCACCGGGTGCCGCTGGTGCCGCAGGGCGGGAATACCGGCATGGTCGGCGGCGCGACCCCGTCGGTGGAAGGTGACGCGGTGATCCTGTCGCTGCGTCGGCTGAACAGGATACGGTCGCTCGACCCCCAGGCGAACCTGGCGGTCGCCGAATCGGGAGTGATCCTCCAGACGCTCAACGACGCCGCGCTGGAGCGCGGGCGGCGCTTTCCGCTGACGCTGGGCGCGCGGGGTTCGGCGACGATCGGCGGGCTGGTGTCGACCAATGCCGGGGGCACGCAGGTGCTGCGCTTCGGGACGATGCGCGGGCTGGTCGCCGGGGTCGAAGCGGTGATGGCCGACGGCACGATCCACGATGGCTTGGCCGCGCTGCCCAAGGACAATCGCGGCTACAGTCTCGACCAGTTGCTGATCGGGGCGGAGGGGACGCTGGGCGTGGTGACGGCGGCGACGTTGCGGCTGGTGCCCGCCGTCGCGGCGCGCGGGGTGGCGTGGGTCGGCCTGTCCTCGCCGGACACCGCGCTTGCGCTGCTCCGCAATCTCCAGGTTCAGAGTGATGCGGTCGAGAGCTTCGAGATCCTCCCCGCCGAATCGCTGCGGGCGGTACTTGCGCATCTGCCCGGCGCGCGCGCCCCGCTCGGCGGGGAACATCCCTGGCATGTGCTGATCGAGGCGACCGCCCCCGACGACCGGGCGGAGCGGCCCGACGCGCTGCTCGAACGGCTGCTCGCCGACGCGCTCGCGCACGGGCTGGGCGACGACGCGACGATCGCCGCGAGCGAGGCGCAGGCGGACGCATTCTGGCGCATCCGCGACTCGATCTCGGAAGCGGAGCGCGCGCAGGGACCCGCGACCCAGCACGACATATCGGTGCCCGTCCCCGCGATGCCGCGCTTCATGATCGACGCGGCCGCGGCATGCGACGCGCGCTTTCCCGGCTGCCACGCCAGCGGATTCGGGCATCTGGGCGACGGCAACGTCCATTTCCACGTTCGCGCGCCCGCCGGGGCCGATCCGGCGCGCTGGTATGCCGAGGCGGCGCCGGCAGTGACGCGTTTCGTCCATGACCTGGTGACCGAAGCGGGCGGGTCGATATCGGCCGAGCACGGGATCGGGCAGATGAAGCGGGACGAACTCGCCCGGCTGCTTCCGCCGGCGCGTGCGGGTGCGATGCGCGCGATCAAGGCGGCGCTCGATCCGCTGGGCATCCTGAACCCCGGAAAACTGGTCCCGCTTGCGCCGGAGCCGGACGGCAAATAGAGCGGCGCGCGATCTGGCGGCCGCGGCCGCCATTCCTCCTGGAGTATCACGACATGGCCAGCGCGCCGCTTCCGCTCTTCTATAACGGGCTCGAGCCGCTTTCGAGCGAGGCCCATGCCGATTACCGCGTCCGGCAACAGGACAGCGCGCCCTTTCTGGTCGGCCAGCACGCGGTGCCCGTGACGGTCGACGAGTTCCCGCTGGTCCAGCGTCACATGCCCATCGTCTTCTCGAGCGGCGACGAAAGCGTGCCGATCGCGCTGATGGGGCTGAACGAGGGCGTCAACGTCTTCATCGACGATGAGGGCAAGCTGCGCGACACCAATTTCTACGTTCCGGCCTATGTCCGCCGCTATCCCTATATGCTCGCCCGCCTGCGCCCCGACGCGCAGGAGCTGTCCTTGTGCTTCGATCCGACCGCCGACTCGATCGGGCCGTTCGAGGAGGGCGAGCCGCTGTTCACCGACGGCCAGCCGAGCGAGGCGACCAAGGCGATCCTCCAATTCAACGAGACGTTCGAGCAGGCCGGCGCGCGCACGGCACAGTTCATGAAGGAGCTGAAGGAGGCGGAGCTGCTGATGGACGGCGAGGTGTCGATCCAGCCCGACGGCGCGGCCCAGCCCTTCATCTATCGCGGTTTTCAGATGGTCAACGAGGAGAAGCTGGCCGACCTGCGCGGCGACCAGCTCCGCAAGATGGGCAAGTCGGGCATGCTCCCGCTGCTCTACGCGCACCTGTTCTCGCTGTCGCTCATGCGCGAGATTTTCGGCCGGCAGATGCAGCTGGGCCAGGTGCCGCAGCCGACCCCGCAATTGCCGAATTGAGACGGGGGGCGCCGACACCCGATCCGTTAACTTTTTTGGGAACGCTTGGCGGGTCGGCGGGTTGTAACAGGCAACACGGTCCCTAGATCGTGTTGGTACGGCTCCGTGTCCCCCCTTTCGCGGACTCCGTACGACGCGCTTTGAGCGCGTCTCCTCCCTGAACCTTGGCCACCCTGCGCGTTCGATCGTGCGGGGTGGTTTTTTATCGGCGGTCGTTCATTCGGCGGCCAAGGCCAGCCCGCCGGTCAGTGCCTCGTCCTCCAACGCCGCGATCACCGCCTCGACCAGCGCCACCGTCGCGGCCAGCCCGGCGCCGGGGCGGTCGAGGCGCCGGTCGAGATAGAGCGCGCGGTCGAGCTCGAGTTGCAGCCCGTGAATGTGCCGCATCGGCGCGGCGTGACGATCGAGCACATGTCCGCCGGCATAAGGGGTGTTGAGCGCGACGCGCAGGCCCCGCGCGAGCGCGGCCGCTTCCGCCCGCGCGACGAAGCGCCCGCCCGCCGCGCGCCCGAACCGATCGCCCAGCACGAGCTGCGCCGCGCCGCTTCCCAGGGGCGGCATCGAATGCAGGTCGAGCAACACCGCCACGCCGAAACGCGCGCGCGCCGCGATCAGCGCGGCTCCCAGCGTCTGGTGATAGGGACGATGGGCCTCTTCGATCCGCGCGCGCACATCGGCGTCGGACAATTTGCGCCGCCAGATGTCGCCTGCGGACACGCGCCGGGGCACCAGGCCAAGCCCGCTCCTGAGCTTGGCCGAGCGGGTCGGCTGGCGGGTGGGATCGGCGCCCTCGTCGACCGTCGGATCGCGCTCGTCCTCGCTCCGGTTCAGATCGATCCAGGCGCGGGGCACGCGTTGCAGCAGCATCGTCCGATCGCCGCGCGCGCCGAGCGCGACCGCGTCGACGAAGCGATCCTCCAGCGCGATCAGCCCGGACGGGGCGGTGCGCAGCAGCGGCAGGATCGCGGGCGGATAGTCGCGGCCGGCATGGGGAACCGACACTACGACCGGGCTGGCCGGTGCCGCCGTGTCGCCCCAGATATCGAAGCTCGCCTCCATGGACCGGGACGGTACGGTGCAACCACGGGCCCGGCAACGGTCGGGGACGTTGCGCACGCTGGAATTGTTAACCGGTTCGGGGCTAGGCGAGAGTCCTGGGCAGGGCCATGCCGTGCGTGACGAGCTTGGGGCGGGATTGGGTGCGATGATGCGGATATTGTTGGCCGAGGACGACCAGGTCATGCGCGAATATCTGACGCGCGCGCTGGAGCGGTCGGGCTATTCGGTGGTCGCGGTCGATCGGGGCACGGCGGCGATCCCGCTGCTGGAGCGCGAGCGTTTCGACCTGCTGCTGACCGACATCGTCATGCCCGAGATGGACGGGATCGAGCTGGCGCAAAAGGCGGGGGAGATGTGCGCCGACCTGCGTGTCATGTTCATCACCGGCTTCGCGGCCGTCACGCTGAAGGCCGGCAGGGCGATGCCACAGGCCAAGGTGCTGTCCAAGCCGTTCCACCTGCGCGACCTGGTGATGGAGGTGGATCGTCTGTTCGAACGAGATCAAGCCGGGCTCAACTAGATCGCTTGCGCCGCGCGCAGCACCCGGCTAGAGGCCGCCGTCTTGGGCGTGTAGCTCAGTGGTAGAGCACTGTGTTGACATCGCAGGGGTCGCAAGTTCAATCCTTGCCACGCCCACCATAAACCCCGGAAGCCGGCAGCGGTTTCCGGGGTTTTTGCTGACCGGCCTCGATCCGCCCAGGGCGCTGAGGTACTGTACAGCGGGGATGCCGCGGCCTAGAGTCGCGAATTCGTGAATGGTTCCCGGAGACGGGATCAAAAGGGAAGCCGGTGGCTGGACAGGTCCAGTGATCCGGCGCTGCCCCCGCAACTGTAACCGGATAGCGGTCTCCTCATCGAGCCACTGGGCCTAGGCCTGGGAAGGCGGGGAGGCCGCGGCGACCCGGAAGCCAGGAGACCTGCCCCTCACGGTCGATCCATTCGCGCGGGCGGGGTGCACCGGGCGGTCGAGGGAGTTTTCCTCGTGCGAGCGACGTCCGATCGCTCGCGATGGTGCGGGCGATCCCGTGAGGGACGTGCCTGATGTTCAAACACCTGTTTCTTTCCACCGCCGCTGTTGCGACTCCGATCGCGGCGCAGAGCCTGGACCAGCCTTCACCTGGCAATCTCGTCGAAAGCGTTCCGCTGATCGCGTCCGAGGATGTCGTCGTAACCGGCGTGCGTGCCGAGCAGGATCGGCGCGAGACGGGCCAGGCGATCACGATCATCGGCCGCGACGAGATCGAGCGCCGCCAAACCGTCGCGGTCGCCGACCTGCTCGCCACCACGCCCGGCGTGACGGTGACGCGCAACGGATCGGTCGGCGGCTTCACGGGCGTGCGGCTGCGCGGGGCGGAGGCGGAGCAGACGCTGGTCGTGATCGACGGCGTGCGCGTCAACGATCCCTCGTCGCCCGGTGGCGGGTTCGACTTCGCGAACCTGCTGTCGTCGAGCATCGAGCGGATCGAGATATTGCGCGGCCCCAATTCGGTGCCCTGGGGCAGTCAGGCGATCGGCGGGGTCGTCAACATCATCACCGCAACCCCGCCCGCCGACGGCGTCACCGCGCGCGCCAGGGCCGAATATGGCCACCGCGACCAGGGCTTCGCCAGCGCGGGCGTGAGCGGGGCGCGGGGCGCCGTATCGGCATCGCTGACCGGCGGCTATCTGCGTACCGACGGCATATCGGCGGCCGCGAGCGGAACCGAGCGCGACGGTTATCGCCAATATGGGGCGAACGGCCGCTTGGGACTGGAGATCGCGGAGGGGATCGGGGTCGATCTGCGCGGCTATTACGCCGACAGCCGGACGGAGATCGACGGGAATGCGGACGAGTTCCCGTTCGCCCCGGTGGACGACGCGCAATTCTCGACCGCACGGGAGCTGTATGGATATGCCGGGCTGCGCGCGGACCTGGCCGGTGGACGTTTCCGCAACCGCGTCGCCTTCACGATCGCCGACATCGATCGCGACAATTTCCGCACCGGCGTCGAGGAGCCGCTGTTCCTGGGTCGCGGGCGGAGCGAGCGATACGAATATCAGGGCGACTTCCGGCCGGTCGAGCAGGTCCGGCTGATCGCGGGCGTCGAGCATGAGGACAGCCGTTTCCGCGCCCAGAGTTTCGGCGATTTCGCGAGCACCGACATCGCGAAGGTCGGCATCACCTCCGCTTATGGCCAGCTCGTCGCCAAGCCCGTTCAGCACCTGACCTTGACGAGTGGCGTCCGCCATGACGATCACGAGCAGTTCGGGTCGGAAACGACCTTCGGCGGCGACGCCGCGCTGGCGCTCGATACGGGCACGACGCTGCGGGTGAGCTACGGGGAAGGCTTCAAGGCGCCGACCCTGTTCCAGCTCTACGCCGCCTTCATCGGCGACGCTGACCTGACGCCCGAGCGCGCACGCAATTACGGCGCGGGGGTCGAGCAGTCGTTGCTGGACGGCCGCGCGCGGATCGGCGCGACCTATTTCCGCCGGCGGACGCGCGACCAGATCGATTTCGACCTGGGGACGTTCACCTATGCGAACATCGCCCGCACCCGCGCCGAGGGGATCGAGCTGGAGATCGCGCTGCGGCCGGTCGACGCGCTGACGGTCACCGCCGATTATTCGTTCATCGACGCGGAGAATCGGTCGGCGGGAGCCAATTTCGGCAACGACCTCGCCCGGCGTCCGCGCGAGACGCTGAGCGTCAACGCGGACTACCGCTTTCCGTTCGGGCTGGGGCTGGGTGGCACCGTCACCCAGGCCGGTGACAGCTTCGACGATATGGGCAACACCGTCCGCCTCGACGGGTTCGTCCTCGCCTCGGTGCGCGCGGAGCTGCCGGTCGGCGAGCGGTTCGCGCTTTACGGGCGGGTAGATAACCTGTTCGACGAGCGGTATCAGACGGTGGGCGGTTACGGGACGTTCGGGCGGGCGGCCTATGGCGGTGTGCGGGTTCGGCTCGACTGATGCGCTGGGCGGCGGCCCTGCTGCTGCTGGGCGCCTGCGCCCAGCCGCCCGTGCGCGGCGGCGGGATCGTGTCGGTCAACCCGTGCGCCGACGCGATGCTGGTGCGGCTGGTCGCGCCGGAGCGGATCGCCGCGATCAGCCATTATTCGCGCGACGCGGGCGCGACGTCGATCCCGCTCGCGGTCGCGCGGCGGTTTCGCGCGACTTCGGGCACGGCGGAGGAGGTGGTGGCGCTCCGCCCCGACCTGGTGCTCGCCTCCACCTTCACCCCGCCCGCCACCCGCGCCGCGTTCGCGCGGGCGGGGTTGCGCACGCTGTATTTCGACTCGCCGACGACGGTGGCGGCGAGCCGGGCGCAGGTGATCGAGGTGGCGGCCGCGGTCGGGGCGCCGGAGCGGGGGTGGGCGATCGTCGCGCGGATGGATGCGGCGCTGCTCGCCCATGCGCCGGGACCCGGCGAGGCCCGGCCTGCCGCGCTGCTGTTCATCGCGGGCGAGCTTGCCAGCGGGTCGGGCAATCTGCTCGACGAACTCCTGACCCGCGCGGGGTTCGCCAACGCCGCCGCGCTCTACGGCCTGCGCCATACCGGTACGCTGCCCGCCGAGCTGATCGTGACGCGCCCGCCGCGCGTGATCCTGACCCCCGAGCCGGACGGGCGGGTCGCGGGGATGCGGCGGCGGCTGCTGCCGCGAACGCCCATCGCGACCTTTCCGCGCGCCCTGGTCAATTGCGGCGGCCCGAGCATCGCCCCGGCGCTGCGACGGCTCGCCGACATCAGGGGGCGCGTCGCGTGACCCGCTCCGCGCGCCTGTTGCTCCTCGCCGCGCTGGCGGGGCTGCTGTTCGCGGCGTCGCTGGCCTGCGGGAAGGTCTGGGTGCCGTTCTCGGCCTGGGGGTCGGGCGATCCGCGCTGGTGGATCATCGTCGAGCTGCGCCTGCCGCGCGCGGTGCTGGCGACGATGCTGGGGGCGTCGCTAGGGCTGTCGGGGGCGGTGCTCCAGGGTTATCTGCGCAACCCGCTCGCCGATCCGGCGGTGGTCGGGGTCTCCGCCTCGGCCGCGCTCGGCGCGGTGGCGGCGATCGTGCTGGGCGCGGCGACCCCGCCCCTGATGTTCGCCGCCGCGATGGCGGGGGCGGCGGGGTCGATGGCGCTGCTGGCGGCGCTGACCTGGCGCTCGACGAGCGCGGTGACCTTCATCCTCGCGGGAACGGTGCTGGCGAGCCTGGCGGGGGCGCTGACCGCGTTCCTGATCTCGGTCGCGCCCGACCCGTACGCGGTGGCGGCGGTGATCGACTGGCTGATGGGCGCGCTGACCGACCGGGGGTGGGAGGAGGTGCGCCTCGCCGCCGCGCCGATGCTGGTCGGCTGCGCGCTGCTCGCGCTCACCGCCCCCGCGCTCGACGCGCTCGCGCTGGGGGAGCCCGCGGCGCGGACGCTGGGGGTCCGGCCGGGGCGGCTGCGCGCGCTGATCGTGGTCGGCGTCGGGCTGACGGTCGGGGCGGGGGTGGCGGTAACCGGGGTGGTCGGGTTCGTCGGACTGGTCGTGCCCCACCTGCTGCGCCCCGTCTTCGGTCATCGGCCGGCGGCGTTGCTGCTGCCCTCCGCGATCGGCGGCGCGGCGCTGCTGCTCGCCGCCGACAGCCTGGTGCGGCTGGCGCCCGGCGCGGGGGAGGTCCGGCTGGGCGTCGCCATGGCGCTGATCGGGGCGCCCTTCTTCCTCGTGCTGCTGGTGCGTGAGCGGGGGCGGGCATGGATCTGATCTTCGATCGGCTGTCGGTCAGCCTGGGCAGGCGACCGGTGCTCGACGCGGTGGACGCGCGGCTGCAACCGGGTCGGGTCACCGCGATCCTGGGTCCCAATGGCGCAGGCAAGTCGACCCTGCTCAAGGCGGCAGCCGCGCTGGTGCCCCTGGCGGCGGGCGCGGTGCGGATCGGAGATTGGCGAATCCCCGCGCTCGACCCGCGCAAGCGCGCTCAACTGATCGGCTATCTGCCGCAGGACGGCCCGGTGCACTGGAACATGGTCGCGCGCGATCTCGTCGCGCTCGGGCGGTTGTCGCATCGTTCGCCCTTCGCGGCGCCTTCGCCCGAGGACGAGGCGGCGGTGGCGCGCGCGCTGGCCGCGACCGACACGGCAGCCTTCGCCGACCGGCCCGTGGGCGCGCTGTCCGGCGGCGAACGCGCGCGCGTGCTGCTCGCCCGCGCCCTGGCCGGGGAGCCGCGCTGGCTGTTGGCGGACGAGCCGCTCGCCAGCCTGGACCCGGCGCACCAGGCCGACCTGCTCGACCGGCTGCGGTCGTTCGCGGGGGAGGGGAAAGGCGTCGCCATCGTCCTGCACGACCTGGTCCATGCGCAGCGCGCGGCCGACGACGTGCTGCTGCTGCACCGCGGCCGCGTCGTCGCCTTTGGTCCGCCCGCGGAGGTGGTCACCCCCGACATCGTTCGGGCGGTGTTCGGGGTGCGCGTCGTCGCGGCGCGCGACGGCGAGCGCGACTTCTGGGTTCCCGCCGGGCGCTGAGCCGGACTTGCCCCCATCTTCCCGCCCGCTAAACCGGGCCGGGGAGAGAATATGACCGTAGCAGCATCTGGGTCCGCCACGTCGAACGGCGAGCCGTCGACCGAGGGCGACCCGTCGCCCTCCGACATCAAGCTCGTCATCACCGCGTCGTCGCTGGGGACGGTGTTCGAATGGTATGACTTCTTCATCTACGGGACGCTCGCCGCCAGCGGCATCATCGGCCGTGCCTTTTTTCCCGGCGACAATGCGGTCGTCCAGACCCTGCTCGCCTGGGCGGGGTTCGCGGTGGGATTCGGCTTCCGGCCGCTCGGCGCCGTGCTGTTCGGCTATCTGGGCGACCGGCTCGGGCGCAAATACACTTTTCTCGTCACCATCACGCTGATGGGCGTGGCTACCGCCGGCGTCGGGCTGGTGCCGTCGGCGGCGTCGATCGGCTTCGCGGCGCCGGTGATCGTGATCCTGCTGCGCATCGCGCAGGGGCTGGCGCTAGGCGGCGAATATGGCGGCGCGGCGATCTATGTCGCCGAGCATTCGCCGCCGGGCAAGTCGGGCTTCTATACCAGCTTCATCCAGGCGGGCGTGGTCGGCGGGTTTATTCTGTCGCTCGTCGTCGTGCTGCTGACCAAGGGCCTGCTGACGCCCGAGGCGTGGCAGGGCTGGGGCTGGCGGTTGCCCTTCCTGTTCTCGGTGCTGCTGCTCGCCATCTCGCTGTGGATGCGGGTGAAGCTGTCCGAAAGCCCCGTCTTCGCGAAGATGCGCGCCAGCGGCGAGACCGAGCGCAACCCGATCAAGGCGAGCTTCACCTATCCCGGCAATCTGCGCCGCATGTTCGTGGCGCTGTTCGGCATCGCCGCCGGACTGACGGTGATCTGGTACACCGCAATGTTCACCGTCCTGTCCTTTCTTCAGACGACCATGCGCGTCGAGGAGACGGCGGCGCAGATCCTGGTCGGGGTGGGGGCGGCGTTCGGGCTGGGCTGGTTCATCCTGTTCGGGCGGCTGTCCGACCGCATCGGGCGCAAGAAGCCGATCGTCTGGGGCTATGCGCTGACCTTGGTGCTGCTGTTCCCGATCTTCTGGGTGATCGGGCAGGCGGCCAATCCGGGGCTCGCCCGTGCCGCCGCGCGCGCGCCGGTGATCGTGTCGGGACCGGCCTGCGCCTATAGCCCATTCGCGCGCGAACAGGCCGATGATTGCGGGCGCTTGCTCGATTATTTCTCGAAAAAGGGCATCGCCTATGAGAAGCGCCGCACGCCCGCGACCGTGGTGACGATCGGGGGCGAGTCGATCGCCGACCGCAGCCCCGCGGCGCTGGACGCGGCGCTGGCGCGGGCGGGGTACGACCTGACCCCGGTTACTCCCGGTCCCGGCCGGACCGTCGTGATCCTGCTGGCGATCCTGGCGCTCGGCGCGCTGTCGGGCATTACCTATGGCCCGGTCGCGGCCCTGCTGTCCGAGATGTTCCCGCCGGCCATCCGCTACAGTTCGCTGTCCATCCCCTATCATCTGGGCACGGGCTATTTCGGTGGTTTCCTGCCCTTCATCAGCCAATATATCGTGGCACGGACGGGCGATCCGTTCGCGGGGCTGTGGTATACGATGGCGGTGGTGGCGATGGCGCTGGCGGTGACGCTGTTCGGGCTTCGCGAGGACGAGGCTTCGCGCGCGGTGGCCCCGATGGTGGCGTGAGCGGGGGCTTTGCGGTAGCGGCGCGCGGGTGACCACCGCGCCGCTTCGCCTCCAGCTCGACACCCAGGCCCTCCAGCATAACTGGCGCGCGCTCGACCGCATGAGCGGGCGCGCGGCGTGCGGGGCCGCCGTCAAGGCGGACGGTTACGGCCTGGGCGCGGTCGCGGTCGCGACGCGGCTGGCGCAGGCGGGGTGCCGCGACTTCTTCGTATCCAACTGGCTGGAGGCGGAGCAGCTCGCCCCGCTCGGCCTGTCGGTGTCGGTGCTCCACGGGGTGCGCGCCGAGGACATGGCGGCGGCGCTGAGCGGGATCGCCCGCCCCGTGCTCAACACCCCCGCCCAGGTCGCGCGCTGGCGCCGGGCGGGGGGCGGGGCGTGCGACGTGATGGTCGACACCGGCATGAACCGGCTCGGCCTGTCGACCGCGGAGATCGGGGAAGGGCTGGTCGACGGGCTGGCGATCGACACGCTGATGAGCCACCTGGCCTGCGCCGACGAGGACGGCCCGATGAACGAGCGCCAGCGCGCCGCGTTCGCGGGGCTGAGCGGACGCACCAGCGCGCGGCGGATGAGCCTCGCCAATTCGGCGGGGATCGCGCTAGGGGACGGGTATCGGTTCGACCTGACCCGGCCCGGTCTCGCCCTTTATGGCGGGGTGCCGCGCGCTGACATGGCGCCCGAGCTGCGTCAGGTGGTCCGGCCCGAGGCGCAGGTGATCCAGCAGCGACTGGTGCGAGCGGGCGAGACGGTCGGGTATGACGCTACCTGGACGGCGCGGGTCGACACGGAGCTCGCGATCCTCAACATCGGCTATGCGGACGGGTATCTTCGGGCCTTTTCCGACCGGGGATGGGCGAACCTGGACGGGACGTCGTTACCCGTGATCGGTCGGGTATCGATGGACCTGCTGGTGATCGAAACCGGTGGCGTCCCGCACCTGCGGGAAGGCGATTGGGTGGCGATCACCCTCGATCTGCCGAGCGCAAGCGATGCGACCGGCTTGTCGCAATATGAACTGCTGACGAGCCTGGGCGGGCGATACGACAGTTGTTGGTCGCCATAGGATCGGCGTTGGACTCCCATCGTCCGGGCCCGAACGAAAAAAGGCCTCTCCCGAAGGAGAGGCCCCAATTCGAACACTGTGCGTAGGCTTAAAGTTTGAACTCGACGCCCGCATAGAAGAAGCGCCCCGTATTCGGATAGATCGCGTCGTTACCCGTTCCGGTCAGCTCGAACGGCGGCAGCTCGTTGCTGGCATTGTCCACGCCCATGTAGAAGCGATATTTGTCGGTCGGGTTCAGCCCGATCCGCACGCTGTGATAGACGATCGGATCGTAGAACACGAACGGACGCGCGTCCGGGTTCAACGCCGGGCGGCCCTGAGACTCGAAGAAGGTCTCGTAGGACAGGCCGGAGGCGATCTGCTTGCCGACATAGCGCGCCTGATAATTGAAGTCGAACAGGCCGGCATTGCCGCCGATCGTCAACTGGCCCTGCCAGTTGGGATCGCCCAGTGTCCCGTTGATCCGGTCGTAGCGGTCAGGCTCGGCGATGTAGCTGTAGGACTCACGATCCATGACGTAGCTGACCACCAGGCGCAGATTGATCCCCAAATCGTCGCGGAACTTGTGCGCATAGCTCGCGTCCACATCGATGCCGCGGTTGCGGAGCTGCGCGAAGTTGAAGGGCTGGTTGATGAAGCCCAACCCGTTACCGGTCAGCGGGAAGGTGAACTGCGACTGATCGATCGTCCGGGTCGTCTGCCCGTTGAAGGTCAGGTTCTCCGCGGGATTGCCGCTGGTACGACGGAAGACGGCATCACAGAAATTGTTGTCGATACCGGTCGGATCATCATAGCAGCGGTTGATGATCGCCTGCCCGGTAAGGCCCGAAATGACGTTCTTCACGCGGATGTTGTAGTAATCGACCGCGATGCTCAGGCCCGGCACGAAGCTCGGCGCGAACACGCCGCCCACGGTGAAGCTGTTGCCCACTTCGGGAACGAGGTCGGGATTGCCCTGGTTGGATCCGGCGATGCCCGACGCCGACTGGTTGGTCCATGGCCGGACCAAAGTAGCACCCGAGGTCGGATCGGCAAAGGTGATGGTGGTGGGAATACCCGCCGCGGCACAGTTGCGCGTACGGTTGGGATTGGCGGTTATGTTGTTGCCGCCGTTCGTCCCTCCGGGCTGATCGCACGGATCGGTCAGACCATTGGCGAAGGTCACCGCCGCCGTGGCGAACAGATTGCTGAGGTTCGGGGCACGAACCGACCGGGAATAAGCGCCACGGAAGCGCAGGCCACGGAAGGGCGAATAGATCGCTCCCGCATTCCACGCCACGACCGAACCGGTCGTACCGCCATAGTCGGATACGCGCCCGGCACCCTCGATGGTCAGTTCGTGGATCAGCGGCAGTTCGCGGAGCAGGGGAAGGCGAAGCTCGCCATAGGCTTCCTTGATCTCCACGGCGGGCGGATCGAAGGTCGATGCCGCGTTCAGGAAGGTCCGGCCCGAAGCCGTCACCGGATCCTGCCCCGAGAACGCGTCCTCGCGGCGATACTCGCCGCCGACCGCGAAGCCGATCGGACCGCCGGGGAGCTCGAAGAACCCCGTCGTGTCTCCTGCGACAAAGGCGGTCGCATTGATCTGCTCGGCCCATTGGTCCCGGGTGGAGGTGTAGAGCACATAATCCGCGGCCCGTGCGTCGAAGTTGCGCTCGCCGAACAGATTGATCGGAACGCAACCTGCGTCGTCGTCCGCCGTGCTGGCATTGGCGTTGACACCGCAGACGACGCGCTGGCCGGTTGAGTTCAACACGAAGTTGCTGCCCGCGAACCCGGCTGGGGCGACCACGGCGTTGGTCGCGCGATTGAACTCGGCGATCAGCACGTTGCCGCCCGTGCGGTAGTAGTTTTCGGTCCGGCCGTAATTGCCGGCGATCTCGTACCGGACATTCCCGCGGTCGCTGATCTCGCCGGACACCCCGATCACGCCGCGATATGTATCGCGCGTGTGGAATTCGGCGCGGGTGCCGAGATCGTTGTTGAAGCGGTTGAGCATGAACGTCGTCGTGCCCGGCGCCAGGATGGTCGCCAGCGTCGAACGCGCGGCGGGGGTCAGGAATGCGTTGTTGACGCTGAAGCTGTTGGTCAGCGTACCGCCGGTGAAGCTCGGCTGCACCGACTGCTGCTCGACCTTGACGCGCGCATAGGTGAACTCGGCGAACGGCTTGAACGCCGAGGTCAGTTCGGCGTTGAGCAGGATGTTGCCGATGAAGCGGTCCTGGGCGGGCACCAACTGCGAGCCCTCGGTGCCCGACGCGGTGCCGCCGAACAGGAAGCCCCCGCCGATGGCGCGATTGTCCGTCAGGCCGGTCGTCGCAGGCGAGTCCCTCAGGAGCGACCCGTCACCACCGAAAAGATAGTTGTTGGCGAGCGCTCCGCCGGTGGGCGAAGTCTGGCCGGTGCAGACCGCCGCCCGCTGGGCCGCGTTTGCGGGCGTCGCCGTGCCGGGGCACGTCGTCACCACGGTGCCGCCGATCGAGCGGTTCCCGAACACGCTGCCGCGCGGCACGAACACGGTGTTCGGGATGCCGTCGAAGTTGCGGTTGGGGGCGGTGGTGATCTGGCTGGTGATGAAAGCCGGCCCGCCGCCATAAGCGCCCAGATAGGGCCGATCCGCGTAGAAGACCGATTCGGCGCGGCTATATTCGGCCGCGACCGTCAGATTGGCCCGGTCGTCCATGAAATTGGCGCCGGTGATGCCGGCGACCAGGTAGGTGCCGCGATCGCCATAGCCGGTCACGCCGCCCTGGGCACGCAGGCGGGTTCCCTCGAAGTCGCGACGCAGGACGAAATTGACGACGCCCGCGATCGCGTCGGAACCGTAGATGGCCGACTGGCCACCGGTAACCACGTCCACGCGCTCGACCAGATCGAAAGGAATGGTGCTGACGTCCGGGGTGTAGCTTCCGGGAACCGCCGTCACGACGCGCCGACCGTTGATCAGCGTCAGGGTGCGAGCGGTGCCCAGCCCGCGAAGATCGAGAAGGCTGAGCCCGGCGGTGCCGATGCTGGCCGTCGAATTGGCCTGGCTGAACGTGGAGCGAAGCTGGGGAAGCTGATTGAGCGCGTCGCCCAGCGACACATCGCCGCGCGTGCCGAGCAGCTCGGCCGCGGAGATCGTGGTCACGGGGATCGCGGCGTCGATGGTGTTGCGGATCGGAATGCGCGACCCGGTGACGACGATGTCCTCTCCGTCCGCCTCGTCCGCGCTGGCAGGATCAAGGTCGGGCTCGTTCGCGACCGGCTGGGTCGGGGAGACCGAGTCATTCTGCGTCGGAGCGGACTGCGGGGCGCTCGTCTGCGCCCAAGCGGCGGGTGCCACCAACAAAGAACCGGCGAGCGCAGTGGCGCCCAGCAAGCGACTTACCATCATTGTGCCTGTGTTCCCTCACGGCCGAGCGGGATGCCCGTTAATGTAAGGGAAAGGTTGTCGGCGCCGATCAGGCAACCGTTTTTGTATCAAATTCATCGATTACAGTCGGTTTCATTACCGGAGTGTTGCAATGCAGCGACAGTTCGCGAACGATTCGGTCAGCGAGCCTCCGCGCCCGTAGCGGGGTGGGATGGTCATCGGGGTGGTCCGTGCCGACGGGCAGCCGTGTCGCTCGAGCGACCGTCCGGGCGACCGCCGCCGCGTGTCATCGGAACGGTCCCGTCAGCATGGCGAGCTTGTTGCGGTGCAACGTCGTTCGGCCTAGGCTCGCGACATTACACCGAAAGGCACGCGATGAAGAAGCAGGGTGCCGGCGACGGCGTCGCCATCGTCAAGAAATACGCCAATCGACGGCTCTATAACACCGAGACCTCGTCCTACATCACGTTGGAGCATCTGGCGGCGATGACGCGCGCGGGGCGGGACTTCAAGGTCGTGGACGCCAAGACCGAGGAGGACATCACCCACAATATCCTCACGCAGATCATCATGGAGGAGGAGAGTCGGGGCGAGACGATGCTTCCCGTCGACTTCCTGCGCCAGCTGATCGCCATGTATGGCGGGTCGATGCATTCGGTGGTGCCGGGCTATCTGGCGGCGTCGCTCGACAGCCTGCGCCGCAACCAGGACCAGCTCCGCTCGGTCGTGGAGGGTGCCTGGGCCGGGTCGCCCTTCGCCGAGCTCGCCCAGCGCAACATGGCGATGTTCGAAGCGGCAACGGCGGCGTTCAAGCCGCCGGTCGCGCGGGCCGCCGGCGCGAGCGCGAAGGACCAGGAGATCGCCGCGCTCAAGGCCGAGCTCCTCCGCCTTCAGGCAAAGGTGGACAAGCTCGCCGGCCCTAGCGGCGCGGCTTGACGAATTTGAGCGTGAAGCGGTCGCTTTCGCCGATCGCGGCATATTTGGCGCGGTCGACGTCCTTGAGCCGGTAGGAGGGCGGCAGCGTCCACACGCCTTCGGGATGGTCGTGGGTGTCGCGCGGATTGGCGTTGACGGGCGATTCGCCCGCGAGCCGGAACCCGGCCTGGGTCGCCAGGCGGACCACGGTGGAGCGCTTGATGTAGCCGCTCGACTTCTCGCGCGCGGTGTCCATGTCCTCGGGCAGGCGGTGGTCGACGACGCCCAGCGTCCCGCCGGGCTTGAGCGCGGCGAAGAAGGTCTTGAACGCATTGCCCGCGACCGCCGCATCGTCCTGCATCAGCAGGTTGTGGACGTTGCGGAAGGTCAGCACGACATCGGCGGTGCCGGGCGCCATCGTCGTGGTCCCCGCGGCCATGTCGACCGTCTCGACGCGCGCCGCGCCGAACTGGGCGGCCTTGCCCGCCAGCATGGTGCGCGTGCGGTCGCCCTGCGCGGTCGGCACCAGCGCGACGTAGCGCCCGCGTTCCTTGACCATCGGTGCCAGGATCTCGGTGTACCAGCCGCCGCCCGGAATGAATTCGACCACCGTGTCGGTCGGCTTCACGCCGAAGAACGCCAGCGTCTCGGCGGGGTGGCGATAGCGGTCGCGCTCGCGGTTCGCCGGGGTGCGTGCGTCGGAAGCGACGGCGGTGGCGATCGCGCCCGTCGGCCGGGTGGACTGGGCGACGGCGCCCGCGGCTCCGACGGCGGCGATGCAGGCGAACGCGACGAAACGGGACATGGGCGAGGCTCCTTTGAAGACGGCCTGAGTCATGCCCGGCGACGGCCGGGCGCGCAACCGCGCCGCTAGTAGAAGCGCCGCAGCGTGAGCGACCGCTCCGCCCCGCCGCAGAGCCGCAGGCGGACCACCCGGCCCGGCTCGCCGATCGTCCACCGGGCGAGCGGGCTGGTCGGATAGGCGGCGGTGACCGCCGCGCCGTCGACCGCGCAGATCAGGTCGCCGTCCTTCCACCCGCTCGCGGCGGCCGGGCCGCTTCGCATCACGTGGAGAACGCGCAGCCGGTCGGGCAGGATGCCCAGCAGCAGCCCGCTGGTCGACCGGGGCGGCGGCGCGGCGGCGGTCGGGCTGGGGCCGAGCACCATGCGCCGCGCGCCGGGATCGAGCAGCACGCGGTAGCGCTGGAGGAATCCCGTGCCGATCCGCCCGGCGACGCCGACGGACTGGGAAAAGCCGTCGGGTCCCTCGATCCGCACCTCGACGTCGCGGGCCTGCAATGCGCCGAGCCCGAGTTCGGGGACCACCGCCAGATCGTGGATCACCGATCCCGCCAGCCCGAACGACAGCGCGGTGGTGGCCGGCAGCGCCGCGAGCCGGGTGGTCTGCCAATCGGCGCGCGTGACGGTGACCGACGACCCGTCGCCCGTGTCGACGATCACCGGGCGGACGCGTCGGCCGCCTAGCGTCAGCTCCGTCTCGTACACCAGCCGCGACGCCGACACGCTCAGCGGAGCCACCGCGCCCCGAAAGGGCAAGCGACCGGAGGGCAGCAGGCGAAAGCGCCTCGCGGCATGGTCGATGTCGAGCGCATAGCGGTCGAGCAGGTCGCGCCCGACGAGCAGGTCGACCCGCTCGGCGCTGCCGGTGGCGAGCGCGGGCAGGGTGGCGACGATCAGGCCGCCGCCGCGCCGTGTGAGGCCCCCCAGTGCCACGGTCGCGGTGGGCACCCATCCGATCGGCACCGCCCCGCCGATGGCGCGGGCTTCTCCGCTCGCCTGGACGCGCGCCGGGTCCAGCCCGGCGAAACCGCGCGACAGGACGGAGTAGCTGACTCCGGTGTCGAGGATCGCGGTCGCGGGCTTGCCGTCCACCGTCATGACGAAGCGGACCTGGTTGCCCGGCGTTAGCTCGAACGCCACCCAGCGCGCCTCCACATCCGCCGCGAGCGCGAAGCGGCCCGGGTCGCGGGTCGCGACCGGAACGGGCGATTGCGCGGCCAGCAGCAGCGGCGCGAGGAGCAGGAGGCGGTACATGCCGCGCCGCTGTAGGGCGCGTGCGCGCGGTGCCCAGCCCGAATCTAGAGGCAGGCTTCCAGATAGGCCTGGTCGAAGCCGAACTGCTTGGCCTTGTCGAGCGTATAGGGGCGCAGGCCCATGGCGCGGTACTCGCCGAGGATCTTGCCGTCGGCGGACTCGTCCATATACTCGAACTTGAAGAGTTCCTGGGTGACGATCACCGGGCCTTCCATGCCGATCACCTCCGTGATGTTGGTGACGCGGCGCGAGCCGTCGCGCAGGCGCTTGACCTGGATGATCAGGTCGACCGAATCGGCGATCTGGCGGCTGATCGCCTCCTTGGGCACCTTGATGTCGGACATCATGACCATGTTCTCCATCCGCGCCAGCGCCTCGCGCGGGGAGTTGGAGTGGAGGGTGCACATCGACCCGTCATGGCCCGTGTTCATCGCCGCCAGCATGTCGAAACATTCCGACCCGCGGATTTCGCCCAGAATGATGCGATCCGGGCGCATACGCAACGCGTTCTTGACGAGGTCGCGGATCGATATCTCGCCCTGACCCTCCAGGTTCGCGGGGCGCGTCTCGAGCGGCAGCCAGTGCGGCTGCTGCAGGCGAAGCTCGGCCGCGTCCTCGATCGTCAGCACGCGCTCGCCCGGGTCGATCATCTTCGACAGGGCGTTGAGCATCGTCGTCTTGCCCGAACCCGTGCCGCCCGAAATGACGATGTTGAACCGGCTGGCGCCCGCGACCTTGAGCGCGGTCGCCATCTTGGGCGACATGCTTCCGAAACCGGCCATCATGTCGAGCGTGATCGGCTTGGCGGAGAATTTTCGGATGGAGATGGCGGTGCCGCGCAAGGAGAGCGGCGGCACGATGACGTTGACGCGGGAGCCGTCCTTGAGGCGCGCATCGGCCAGCGGCGTGGTCTGGTCGACGCGGCGGCCGACCGAGTTGCAGATGCGCTGGGCAATCTGGAACAGATGCTCCTCGTCGCGGAACTGGATGGGGGCGAGCACCAGCTTGCCCTTCTGCTCGATATAGGTCTGCTCCGGCCCGTTGACCATGATGTCCGAGATCGTCGGATCGGCGAGCAGCTCCTCGAGCGGACCCAGGCCGAGCAGCTCGTCGACGAGCACCTTTTCGAGCGCGAACTGCTCGCGCCGGTTGAGCGTCAGCTTGAGCTCGGCGAGCACCTCGCCGATGATCGGGCGGAATTCCTCGGCCAGCTCGTCCTTGCCCAGCGTCGCCGCCGCTTCCGGGTCGACGCGCTCGAGCAGGCGGGGGAGGACCTGTTCCTTGATCTTGTGGATGGAGGTCTCGAACCCTTCCATCTTGCTATTGCCGGCCTCGCCGCTGGCGTTCTGGCGATCGGCGAGCCGCTGCATCGCATCGGGCTGAACGCCCGGCAGCGCGCCCAGGTCCTGATCCGAGCCGCCCGGAAGCGGCACCGAGTCGAGCGACGGGAACTGGTCGCCGCCCTCCGCGTCGGACCGGGCGGCGGGGCCGCTTCCCTGCATCGGCTTGGCGACGCCGAACGCGCTGCGGGACTGTTGCCCACCGCCCATGCCGCCGCGACGTCCAAACGCACTCATGTCAGCCCAATCCTTCCGATCGTCGATCCGGGTTAGGCCCGAAGGCTTTACATTTATCTAACCAAGCCGGGCTGGTGCCCGCGCGCGCGGAACGATAGCCTCCGGACGAAACGGGACGAGGGCAGGGGAACATGCGAGGGATCGCGGCCGGGCTGGCGATGGTGGCGATGGCGATGGCGGCGCCGCCGGCGCGGGCCGAATGGCTGAAGGCGAGCTCGCGTCACTTCACCATCTATTCGAACACCAACATGGCCGAGATCACCGCCCTCGCCACAAGGCTGGAGCGCGTCGACGGCGCGTTGCGCCGCCTTTTCTCGACGGTCGCCACGGAGGACGCCGGCGCCAGCCCCGTGACCGTGTTCGTGGTCGACGATCTGGCCGCGATCCGCCGACTGGTGCGCGCGGGCGGCGTGGCAGGCTTCTATCTCGGCCGCGCGGACGGGGCGGTGGCGTTCACGCCGCGACGGGGCGAAGGTTCGGGGCCGGGGGCGCTGGAGCCGCAGATCGTGCTCTTTCATGAATATGCGCACCATTTCCTCCTCAGCAATTCGTCGGTGGCCTATCCGGCCTGGTTCTCCGAGGGCTATGCGGAATTCGCGGCGACCGCGCGGATCACGGAAGACGCGGTGACGGTCGGTGGCGCGGCGCAACACCGCGCATGGGGATTGTTCGCCCCGAACGAGCTGTCGCTCGAGACCTTGTTCGCGCCGCCGGCCAGGATGTCGCTCCAGCAGCGGGATCAGCTCTACGGCCGGGGCTGGCTGCTCACCCATTATCTCCTCATCGATCCCGCGCGGCAGGCGAGCCTGCGCCGCTACATCGTCGCGCTGAACAGCGGTATCCCCTCGCTGAAGGCGGCGACCGATGCGTTCGGCGACCTGGGGCAATTGAATCGCGATCTCGGTCGATACCTCAACGCCCGCCGCCTGTCCGCCTACATGATTCCTGTCGCCAGCCTCGGGCCGGTGAAGGTCGATGTGCGCCCGTTCACGCCGGGCGAGCGCGCGCTGATCGACATGCGCATGATCTCAACGCGCGGCGTCGACGCCAAGAGCGCGGCGACCCTGTACGCCCGCGCGGTGAAGGCGGCGGCCGCGTATGGCGGCGATGCCGTCGCGCAGGGCTGGCTCGCCGAGATGGCCTATGACGCCGGGCGCGACGACGAGGCGGAGGCCGCCGCCGACCGCGCGCTTGCCGCCGATCCCCGGTCGATCCAGGCGCTGCTCTATAAAGGGCGGGTGCATCTGCGCCGCGCCGCGATCGCCAAGACCCGCGACCCCGCCATCTGGAAGGAGGCACGGTCCTGGGTCGTCAAGGCGAACCGTGTCGATCCGGAGGGCGCCGCGGCGCTGCAGCTATACTATGACAGTTTCGGCATGGAAGGCGCCAAACCCAACAGCAGCGCGGTTGCGGGCCTTCATTACGCCCTGATGCTCGCGCCGCAGGACGAGGCGCTCCGCTTTCGTTCGGCGACACAGCATCTGATCGACGGCAAGCTCGCGGAAGCCCGCCTCGCGCTGCGACCGCTCGCCTTCGATCCGCATGGCGGCGCGGACAACCCCGCCGCCAGGCTCATGGCGCTGATCGACAAGGGGGCGACGGGCCCGGCCGCGCTTGCCGCGCTCACTAAGTCCGAACCGGCACCGGCGCCCTGATTAGCCCCGCTCGCGCTCGCCGAGCGCGCGCTTGCGCTCCAATCCCCAGGCATAGCCGCCCAGTCCGCCGCCGCTGCGCAGCACCCGGTGGCAGGGGACGACCACCGCGATCGGATTGGCGCCGCACGCCGATCCGGCCGCGCGCACTGCCCCCGGATTGCCCGCCGCCGCCGCCAGCTCGCCATAGGTGCGTGTCTCGCCCGGCGGGATGGCCTTGAGCGCCGCCCATACGGCTTCCTGAAACGCGGTGCCGCGCACGTCGAGGGGCAGGTCCCCCACGGTCTCCGACGGGCGTTCGACCAGCGCGACGACGCGTGCCGCCAGCGTCGCCAGTTCGTCGCCGCCGGGGGCGATCGCGGCCCGGGGAAAGCGCCGCGCCAGTTCGTCCGGCGTGTCCTCGAACGCGACGCGGCACAGCCCCCGCTCGGTCGCCGCGACGAGCAGCGGTCCCAGCGTCGTGTCGACGACCACCCACCCGATCGCCACCCCCGCGCCGCCGCCGCGCGACCGCGCCGGCGTCATCCCCAGCCGTGGCGCGGCATTGGCGTAGAAGCCGCTCGGTCCGGCATAGCCGGCCTCGTAGACGGCGTCGGTCACGCTTTCCTCCCTCACGAGCGCCGCGGCGCCGCGCGCCGCCAGCAGGCCGCGCCGATAGGCGGCGGGGCTGACCCCCAATGCCCGCGTGAACAGGCGCTGGAAATGGTGGGGCGCATAGCCGACCCGATCGGCCAGGACCGCCAAAGGCATCGCGTCCGCCGCCCCCTCGATCAGCCTTGCGGCCCGCGCTACCGCCTCCACATCGCGCGCCACCTCGTCGGGCCGGCAGCGCAGGCAGGCGCGATAACCGGCGGCCCGCGCCGCGGCACCGTCGGCGAGCACCTCGACATTCTCCCGTTTCGGCCGGCGCGCGGGGCAGGAGGGCTTGCAGTAGATGCGCGTGGTCCGCACCGCGACGACGAAGCGTCCGTCGGCGGATCGGTCGCGGGCGTCGAAGGCGGCCCAGGCGGCATCGGGGTCGAATGGCTGCGTCATCCGACACCTTTGCCGGACGCGGCGCCCGGGCGCATCCCGGTCCTTGCGATCAAAGCGCCGGACGATCGAAGCGCGGGGCCGCGTCGGCCCGCATTGTTGCAACATCCGCCCCCCCATGCTAGCCGCCCGCCAACTCATGCCGAGGCGCGCTCGCGCGCCCCGTCCGCATGAAACCAAACCTTTTGGTGATACAGGGAATCGAATCGCGTGGAGGCATCCGGCGGTAATCTTGGCGGCGGTAATGTGGGCGGCGATATCCAGGCCAGCCTGGGCGGACGCTATGCCGTCGCTTTGTTCGAACTCGCGCGCGAGTCGAAGTCGATCGACAGCGTCGAGCGCAGCCTGCTCCGCGTCCGCGACACCGTCGCCCAGTCGGAGGATTTCCGCCGCCTGACGATCAGCCCGGTCATCTCGCGCGTCCAGGCCGGCCGCGCGGTCAAGGCGGCCGCCGAGCCGATGGGCATCGACGCGACGACCGCCAATTTCCTGGGCGTGCTCGCCGCCAATCGCCGGTTGGCCGAACTGCCCAGGATCGTCCGCGCCTTCCGCACGCTGGCGTCGCGCCATCGCGGCGAGACCAACGCCGAGGTGACCTCGGCCCATCCGCTCACCGACGAGCAGGTGATCGAGCTGAAGCAGCAGCTCCGCCTGCGCCTGGGTCGCGAAGTCTCCGTCGATCTGCTGGTCGATCCCGAACTGCTGGGCGGGCTTGTCGTCCGCATCGGTTCGCAGATGATCGACAGCTCGATCCGCACCCGTCTGAACACCCTCGCAAACGCGATGAAAGGCTAATCATGGATATCCGCGCCGCCGAGATCTCGGCGATCATCAAGGATCAGATCGCCAATTTCGGCTCGGAGGCGCAGGTCTCCGAGACGGGGCAGGTGCTGTCGGTCGGCGACGGCATCGCGCGCATCTACGGCCTGGACAATGTCCAGGCGGGCGAGATGGTCGAATTCTCCAACGGCGTGCAGGGCATGGCCCTGAACCTGGAGGCCGACAATGTCGGCTGCGTGATCTTCGGCTCGGACGCGCAGATCAAGGAGGGCGATGTCGTCCGTCGCACCGGCACGATCGTCGACGTGCCCGTCGGGCGCGGGCTGCTCGGCCGCGTGGTCGATGGCCTGGGCAATCCGCTGGACGGCAAGGGCCCGATCGTGTCCGACCAGCGCAGCCGCGTCGAGGTCAAGGCGCCGGGCATCATCCCGCGTACCTCGGTCAACGAGCCGATGCAGACCGGCCTCAAGGCGATCGACGCGCTGGTGCCCGTCGGCCGCGGCCAGCGCGAGTTGATCATCGGCGACCGCCAGACCGGCAAGTCGGCGGTCGCGGTCGACGCCTTCATCAACCAGCGCGGCGTCAATGCCGGGACGGACGAGTCGAAGAAGCTCTACTGCGTGTACGTCGCGGTCGGGCAGAAGCGGTCCACCGTCGCCCAGCTCGTCCGCACGCTGGAGGAGAATGGCGCGATGGAATATTCCATCATCGTCGCCGCCACCGCGTCCGATCCCGCGCCGCTCCAGTTCCTGGCGCCCTATACCGGCTGCGCGATGGGCGAGTATTTCCGCGACAACGGGATGCACGCCCTGATCGTCTATGACGACCTCTCCAAGCAGGCGGTCGCTTATCGCCAGATGTCGCTGCTGCTGCGTCGCCCGCCGGGCCGCGAGGCCTATCCCGGCGACGTCTTCTACCTCCACTCGCGCCTGCTCGAGCGCGCGGCCAAGATGAACGACGCGCATGGCGGCGGCTCCTTGACCGCGCTGCCGATCATCGAGACGCAGGCGGGCGACGTGTCGGCGTACATCCCGACCAACGTCATCTCGATCACCGACGGCCAGATCTTCCTGGAAACCGACCTGTTCTTCGCGGGTATTCGCCCGGCGATCAACGTCGGGCTTTCGGTGTCGCGCGTGGGCTCGGCGGCGCAGACCAAGGCGATGAAGAAGGTGTCGGGCTCGATCAAGCTCGAACTGGCCCAATATCGCGAGATGGCGGCGTTCGCGCAGTTCGGCTCCGACCTCGACGCGTCGACCCAGCGTCTGCTGGCGCGGGGCGCGCGGCTGACCGAGCTGCTGAAGCAGGCGCAGTTCAACCCCATGCCCTTCGAGGAGCAGACGGTGTCGATCTTCGCCGGCACGCAAGGCTATCTGGACAAGGTGCCCGTCGAGCGGATCGTCCGCTACGAGGCGGCGATGCTGTCGGACATGCGCGCCAATCATGCGAGCGTTCTGGCCGACATCCGCGACAAGCGTGACCTGTCCAAGGACACGACCGAGGCGCTGAAAGGCGCGCTCGACCAGTTCGCGAAGTCGTTCGCGTAACGTGAAACTCCCTCTCTCCGCTGGGGAGAGGGCAGGGGAGAGAGGCGGTTTTCGTCGTCTTCCCTGAACAGCCCCTCTCCCCGACCCTCTCCCCGATGGGGAGAGGGAGAAGAAGGCGAATATGGCCAGCCTCAAGGCGCTAAAACTCCGCATCGGCTCCGTGAAGTCGACGCAGAAGATCACCAAGGCGATGAAGATGGTCGCCGCTGCCAAGCTGCGCCGCGCGCAGGAGGCGGCGCAGAGCGGGCGCTCCTATGCCGATCGGCTGGAGGCCGTGATGGCCAGCCTCGCGTCCAAGGTCGGGTCGTCGGCCAACGGCCCGCTGCTGCTGTCGGGCACCGGGCGCGACCAGAACCACCTGATCGTCGTCGCTACTTCCGAGCGCGGGCTGGCCGGCGCGTTCAACACCAACATCGTCCGCGCCGCGCGCCGCAAGGCCGAGGAGCTGACCGCTGAAGGAAAGACCGTCCGCTTCCACCTGGCGGGCAAGAAGGGGCGGGTTCTCAAGCGCTTCTACCCGCAAGCCGTCACGGGCGATCACGACCTATCGGGCATCAAGACGGTCGCGTTCGAGAATGCGCAGGGCCTGGCCCAGGACCTGATCGCGCGTTACCAGGCCGGCGAGTTCGACGTCGCGCACCTGTTCTACGCGAAGTTCGTCTCCGCGCTGGTCCAGGAGCCGGTCGGCGTTCAGATCATCCCCGTGCCGCTCGCCTCGATCGTGTCGACCGGAACGACCCCGGCCGCCGATGCCGTCGTCGATTACGAGCCCAGCGAGGAGGCGATCCTGGCCGAGCTGCTGCCGCGCAACGTCGCCGTCCAGCTTTTCCGCGCGCTCCAGGAGAATGCCGCGTCCGAACAGGGCAGCCGCATGAACGCGATGGACAATGCGACGCGCAACGCGGGCGACATGATCAACCGCCTGTCGATCCAATATAACCGTACTCGTCAGGCCGCGATCACCACCGAGCTGGTCGAGATCATCTCGGGCGCCGAGGCGCTCTGATCCGATGCGCGGCGTGGCTATCCTGCTCTGCGCGACGCTCGCGGCTTGCGGGTCGGGCGAGCCCGCGGCCGTGCGCGAGGAGCGTGGCTCGGTGCGCGAGCGCGAGGTGGCGCAGGTCGCGGCCGCGCGGACGCTGTCCGGCTGGGACCGCGTCTTCGCCTCTCCGGCCGAGACGGTGGGGTCGATCAACCAGGCCGGGTTCGGCCTGCCGGACTACGCATCGGCGAAGGTCGGCGCCGCGCACAATGCGGCCGGGATCGACCGGCTGATGTCGCGGTCGACCGCTCCGACGCCGAACATGGCGACCGCCAGCGTGAACGGCTCCGCCGACGATCGCATCGACCAGATCAGCTATGTGCTCAAGCTCGACGATCCCGGGGACGCGGCTACCGCGCGCGCCCGGTTCGCCGGGCTGATCGGTGAGTTCCTGACCCGCGCGAAGTTCGGCGACGCTGCTCCGCTGCTGGATGCGGTCCGCGCGGGACGCTCGGCCGAGGCCGTGATCGGCGGCCAGCGCGCCGCCGTCACCGCCACCTCCAACCGCATCGACGTGACTTTTCTCCGCCCCGCCGCTACCGGCGCTTCGACTAACTCGTAAAAGGCTAGACCCATGGCGACCGCCGCTGAAATGATCCGCTCCGCGCCCGATATGAACAGGGGGGGGCTCACCAACAATGTCGGCCGCATCGCACAGGTGATCGGCGCGGTGGTCGACGTGCATTTCGACCAGAACCTCCCCGCCATCCTGTCGGCGCTCGAAACCGACAATAACGGCAACAAGCTGGTGCTCGAGGTCGCGCAGCATCTGGGCGAGAACACCGTCCGCACCATCGCGATGGACGCGACCGAGGGTCTGACCCGCGGCCAGGTCGTCCGCGACACGGGCTCGCAGATCACCGTGCCCGTCGGCCCGATGACGCTGGGTCGCATCCTCAACGTCGTCGGCGAGCCGATCGACGAGCGCGGCCCCGTCATGACCGACCTGCGCGCGCCCATCCACGCCTCGGCGCCGCTGTTCATCGACCAGTCGACCGAGAGCGCGATCCTGGTGACCGGCATCAAGGTCATCGACCTGCTCGCCCCCTATGCGCGCGGCGGCAAGATCGGGCTGTTCGGCGGCGCGGGCGTCGGCAAGACCGTGCTGATCCAGGAACTGATCAACAACATCGCCAAGGGTCATGGCGGCGTGTCGGTGTTCGCGGGCGTGGGCGAGCGCACGCGCGAGGGCAACGACCTGTATCACGAGTTTCTCGACGCGGGCGTCATCGCCAAGGACGCCGACGGCAACGCCACGCCCGAGGGGTCGAAGGTCGCGCTGGTGTTCGGCCAGATGAACGAGCCGCCGGGGGCCCGCGCCCGCGTCGCGCTGTCGGGGCTGACCATCGCCGAATATTTCCGCGACCAGGAGGGGCAGGACGTGCTCTTCTTCGTCGATAACATCTTCCGCTTCACCCAGGCGGGCGCGGAGGTGTCGGCGTTGCTCGGCCGCATCCCGTCGGCGGTGGGCTACCAGCCGACTCTGTCGACCGACATGGGCCAGCTGCAGGAGCGGATCACCTCGACCAACAAGGGGTCGATCACCTCGGTCCAGGCGATCTACGTGCCCGCCGACGATCTGACCGATCCGGCGCCCGCGACCTCGTTCGCTCACTTGGACGCGACGACGACGCTCAACCGCGCCATCTCGGAACTCGGCATCTACCCCGCCGTCGATCCGCTCGATTCGACCAGCCGCGTGCTCGAGCCGCGCACCGTCGGCCAGGAGCATTACGACACCGCCCGCGCGGTCCAGTCGCTGCTCCAGCGTTACAAGTCGCTCCAGGACATCATCGCGATCCTGGGCATGGACGAGCTGTCCGAAGAGGATAAGCTGACCGTCCAGCGCGCCCGCAAGATCCAGCGCTTCCTGTCCCAGCCCTTCCACGTCGCCGAGGTCTTCACCGGCATTCCCGGCAAGTTCGTCCAGATCGAGGACACGATCCGCTCGTTCAAGGCGGTCGTCGACGGCGAATACGACCACCTGCCCGAGGGCGCCTTCTACATGGTCGGCGGCATCGACGAGGCGGTCGCCAAGGCCGAGAAGATGGCGCAGGAGTCCTAAGTGCCTCTCCACTTCGAACTCGTCACCCCCGAACGCCTCGTCCGGTCGGAGGAGGTCCATATGGTCGTCGTCCCCGGTACGGAGGGCGATTTCGGCGTGCTGGAGGGTCATGCGCCCTTCATGTCGACGATCCGCGACGGCGCGCTGGCGGTCTACCGCACCGAGCGCGGCGAGCCGGAGACCGTGGCGATCTCCGGCGGTTTCGCGGAGGTCAATGCGCGCGGACTGACGGTGCTGGCGGAACGGGTGGGCTGACGGACCGGGCCGTCTCATGAATCGGTAACCATTTGTTGGTCCGGCGAGCCTAGTCTCGCCGACCATGGCCGTTCAGAGCGCTTTCACCGACTTCCGCCACGTGATCGCGCCCGGGCGATCCGAAGGGTCCGGAACGCGTGGCGGGAACCGGCACGTTTCGCCGGCGGCGCTTGCCTTGATCCTGATCGGCGGGCTGCTGATCGACCAAATATTGTTGTGGCGGTTCCTGGGGTGGATCTCCGACCTGGGGGCGCTCGCGCTTTCGCTCGGCGCGTGCGGCGGACTGATACGGGTCGCCGCGCATTTGCCGATGTCGGGTCGCGGGCCCGGCTTGCGTGTGCTCGGGGGCGGATTCGCCGTGGCGCTCGCGGTCTTCATGCTCGGTGGAGAAGGGCGGTTCTTCTACGCCACCGCCGACTGGCAGGTCCGCGGCGCCGTGCTGCGCGACCTCACGCTCTATCCCTGGCCTTATCTCTACGCCGATGGCGACGCGCGGCTGTTGCTCCGAGCGCCGATCGGCATCTATCTGGCGCCCGCATTGGTCGGGAAACTGGCGGGACTCCGCGCGGCGGAGATCGCGCTGCTTTTGCAGAACAGCGCCATGCTCGCCATCCTGTTCGGGCTGGGCGCGACCTTGTTCGGCAGCGCGCGGGCACGGTGGCGCGCGGTGGTCGTCTTTCTCGCGTTCAGCGGCATGGACGCCGTGGGCCAGCTATTGGCCGCCCAGCCGCTGACCATGAACGCCGAACGCTGGGTGATGCCGGTCTTTTCGGCGCACATCACCCAGGCATTCTGGGTTCCGCAGCACGCACTGGCGGGATGGTCGGCGGCGATCCTGTTCCTGTTGTGGCGTGAAGGAAAATTGCCGCCGGAACTATGGTTGTCGGCCGTGCCGCTGCTGGCGCTATGGTCTCCCCTGGCGGCGATGGGCGCCATGCCGTTCGCGGCCTTGACGATCTGGGAAGCCGCGCGCCGTCGCGAGGTGACGCGACACGCGATCGGCTGGCCGGCGCTGGCGTCGTTGATCGCCGCCCCGGGGCTCGCCTATCTGGCGACCGGGAGCGCCGAGGTGGGCAGCCGCCCGCTGGCCGTGCCGTTCAACCATTATGTGCTGTTCGAACTTTTGGAAGTCGGCCCCTATCTGCTGGCGCTCGCCTTCGCCGGATGGCGGGGGCGCTTCGGTGGCCGGCTCCTCGTGACGTTCACGGCGATCCTGCTCGCGATGCCCTTCGTTCAGATCGGCCAGCTGGGCGATTTCGCGATGCGGGCGTCGATCCCGGCGCTCGCGGTGCTGGCGATCGGCGTGGCCGACCTGCTCGATCGGCCGGTCGCCGATCGGCTCTGGCCGAGGCTGGCGATGGGCGCGCTCGCCATCGGCGCGATCACGCCGGCGTTCGAGATATGGCGTGCCTTGGTCTTGCCGCGCGCTCCGGCGATCTTGTGCAGCTATCTCGGCGTCGTGCCGGGCGGCTACAACACCTATGTCGCCGCGGTCGAACGGGTGCCCGTTTTCCTCGCGCCGAACCGCGCGACATCGATCCGGCCGCGGGACCCGGCGACGTGCTGGGACGGGCCCTGGCCGGGGCCGATCCTGTTCGCCGACGGAGGGAACGGTTAGAGAAAGCTGTACGGGTCGACGTCGACCGCGACCCTGACCTTGCTCGGCCAGACGAGGTTGCCGAGCCAGTCGCGGATCACGTCCTGCACGTCGAGCGCGCGCCGGGCATGGACCAGCAACCGGAACCGGTGTCGCCCCCTCAGCATCGCCAGCGGCGCGGGCGCGGGGCCGTATACCGCCATCCCGTCCGCCTCCGGCGCGGCGCGGCCGATCAGCCGGGCGGTCTCCGCCGCTGCAGCCTGATTCTCGGACGACACGATGATCGCGGCGTAGCGGCCGAAGGGCGGGGCGCCCGCCTCGCGCCTGGACTCGGTCTCCGCCTCGTAGAAGGCGTCGGCGTCGCCCGTGACGAGCGCCTGCATGACGCCCGCCTTGGGGCTGTGCGTCTGGATGAAGACCTGGCCGGGCTTGCTCCCCCGTCCGGCGCGGCCCGAGACCTGCCTGATCTGCTGGAAGGTGCGCTCGGCCGCGCGCAGGTCGCCGCCCGACAACCCCAGATCGGCGTCGACCACGCCGACCAAGGTCAGGTTGGGGAAGTGATAGCCCTTGGTGACGAGCTGCGTCCCGACGACGATGTCGATGTCGCCCGCCTCCATCCGCCCGACGAACTCGGCCGCCTTGGCGGGGGACCAGATCGTATCCGACGTGACCACCGCCGTCCGCGCCTCGGGAAAGCGCGCGGTGACCTCGTCGGCGATGCGCTCCACGCCGGGGCCGCAGGGGACAAGCATGTCCTCCGCCTGGCATTCCGGGCAGACGCGCGGAACGGGTTCCAGATGACCGCAATGATGGCAGGCGAGGCGCCGCGTCAGCCGGTGCTCGACCATCCAGGCGGTGCAATTGGGACATTGGAAACGGTGACCGCACGCCCGGCAGAGCGTCAGCGGGGCGTAGCCGCGGCGGTTGAGGAACAGCAGCGACTGTTCGCGCCTTTCCAGCCGCTGTTCCAGCGCCTGGACCAGACGGGGGGACAGCCAGCGCCCGCGCTCGGGTGGTTCGGCGATCAGGTCGATCGCCTCGATGCTCGGCATCTCGGCGGCGCCGTAGCGGGCGGGGAGCTGGACCTCGCGGTAGCGGCCTAGCGCGACCTGCTGGCGCGTCTCGATCGCGGGCGTCGCGGAGGCCAGGATGACCGGGCAGCCCTCGAACCGTCCCCGCATGACCGCCACGTCGCGCGCGTGGTAATGGACGCCTTCCTCCTGCTTGAAGCTCGTCTCATGGGCCTCGTCGACGACGATCAGCCCCAGCCTGGCATAGGGCAGGAACAGCGCCGAACGCGCCCCCACCACGACGCGCGCCTCTCCGCCGGCGATCGCGCGCCAGGCGCGGCGGCGCTGGGTGGAGCGCAGCCCCGAATGCCAGGCCACGGGCTCGCACCCGAACCGGTCGTGGAAGCGCTTCAGGAAGGGTTCGGTCAGCGCGATCTCCGGCAGCAGCACCAGGCATTGCCGCCCGGCGCGGATCGCTTCGGCGACCGCCTCGAAATACACCTCGGTCTTGCCCGATCCGGTGACGCCGTCGAGCAGCGTCGGCTCGAACGCGCCCGATCGCACGCCCGCGACGAGCCGGTCGGCGGCGACCCCCTGTTCGGGCGACAGCTCGGGCGGGGCGTGCGCCGGGTCGGGGACGGGATAGGCGCTGTCGATGTCGAGCTCGATCGCCTCCATCGCGCCGACCTTGACCAGCCCGCGGATCACCGCCTCCGATACGTCGGCGATCGTCGCGAGCTCGCGGATCAGACCCTGGCGATCGCCGATCCGCTCCAGCGCCTGGCTGCGCTGCGGGGTCAGGCGGGGCGGTATCTCGCCCGTCGCACGGTACTCGATGACGGTGCGCGCGCCCTCCAGCGCGGAAGTGGAGGCGAGCGTCATCCGCATGACCGAAGCCGGCGGGGCGAGATAATAATCCGATGTCCACTCGATCAGCCGCCGCAACGGCGCCCCGATCGGCGCGACATCGGCGACCGCGAGCAGGTTGCGCAGGCGATTGTCGCCGACCTCTGCGTCCGAGGGCAGCCGATCGGCCTCCCACACCACGCCCAGCAGCTGGCGCGGCCCCAGCGGCGCGACGACGACCGACCCCGGCTCCACCGCCATGCCGTGCGGCACGCGGTAATCGAGGGGCCCGAGGGCGGAGTTCAGGACGAGAACGCGGACGCGCGACATGCGCGCCTATATGGGGATGCTTCGACTCGGCGTGAACCGCTTTCGTTCTCCCCGTGCACTGCTAGGCTGTCCTGAGTGACCGAGCCTCTGCCCATCGCCTTTGCCGCCCATCTGTCGCGCGACCGGCGCCGGTCGATCCACACCGTCCGCGCCTATCGGTCGACGGCGGAGCGGCTGCTCGCCTTTCTGCAGGCGCATTGGGGCGACGTGGTCACTCGCGCGCAGCTTGGCGACGCGACGACCGCCGACCTGCGCGCCTTCCTCGCGCATCGGCGCGGCGAGGGGCTGGGCAACGCCTCGGCCGCGCGCGAGCTGTCGGCGGTGCGCGCCTTTCTCGCCTGGGCGGGGGAGGGAGCGCCCGGCCCACGCTTGAAAGGGCCGCGCGCTAAGCCGGGCATCCCGCGCCCGATCGCGCCGCATGAGGCGGTGGCGCTGGCGCAGGAGGTGGCGGAGGACGCCGCCGAACCGTGGATGGCCGCGCGCGATTGGGCGGTGCTGATGCTGCTCTACGGGGCGGGATTGCGGATCGGGGAGGCGGTCGGGCTGACGGGTGCGGTCCTGCCGCTCGGGCGGACGCTGAGCGTGACGGGCAAGCGCGCCAGGACACGGGTCGTGCCGCTGCTGCCCCAGGTGCGGGGCGCGATCGAGGCCTATGCGGCCGCGTCGCCTTGGCCCCCGCACCGCGAGGCGGCACTGTTCCGGGGGGCGAAGGGCGGGCCCCTGTCGCCGGGCATCATCCGTACCTCCGTCCGGCGCGCGCGCGCCAGGCTCGGCCTGTCGGACCGGACCACGCCTCATGCGCTGCGGCACAGCTTCGCGACGCATCTGCTCGGGCGCGGCGCCGACCTGCGCGCGCTCCAGGAACTGCTCGGCCATGCCAGCCTCAGCTCGACCCAGGTCTATACCGCGGTCGACGCCGCCCATCTGCTCGACGTGTACCGGAACGCTCACCCGCGCGCGGGGTGACGCGGCTTCCAGGTCAGGACGCGGTAGACATAGCCGATCACGACCAGCACCGCCGTCGCGACCGCCACCGGGCCGACATAGCGATCGAGCTCGCCGAAGCGGCTGCCCAGGATCACCCCCGCCTGCGCCAGCACGAAATTCCAGATCGCCGCGCCCGCCGTGGTCCAGATCAGGAATTTCCACCGCGGCATCGCCGCCATGCCGGCCGGCAGCGAGACGATCGTGCGGAACACCGGCAGGAAGCGGAACACGAACACCACCCAATGCCCGCGGCGGTGGAAGAAGCGGTTCATCCGCTCGACATCGTCCCATTCCAGGGTAAGCCAGCGGCCCCAGCGGTCGACGAAGGGCTTGGATCCCCGATAGCCGAGCCGCCGCCCGAGCGCGTACCAGAAATAATTGCCGACCGTGGTGCCCAGCGTGCCGATCGCGACCAGCGGCACCAGCGCCATATGCCCGCGCGCGACCGCCATTCCGCCCAGCCCCATGATCAGCTCGGACGGGATCGGGGGGACGACGTTCTCCAGCGCCATCAGCAGGAAGATGCCGAAATACCCGCCCCAGGCGATCGCGCGGATGATCAGGTCGGTCATGGAAGCGTTCAGCGCGGGGGGCGAGGGGTTGTTCCCCGATCAGGTCCGCGCGCGCGCGGCTACCTTGGCCTCGATGGCGTCCCAGATCATCCCCGCCACGTCCGTTTCGTCGAATTTCCGGATGGCGACGATGCCGGTGGGCGAGGTGACGTTGATCTCGGTCAGCCACTCGCCGCCGATCACGTCGATACCGACGAACAGCAGCCCGCGCCGCTTGAGTTCGGGGCGGAGCGCGTCGCAGATCTCGCGCTCGCGGCTGGTCAGCACGGTCTTCTCGGCCGATCCGCCGACCGCCAGGTTCGATCGGATCTCGCCTTCGCCCGGTACGCGATTGATCGCGCCCGCGACCTCGCCGTCGACCAGCACGATACGCTTGTCGCCCTTGGCCACGGCCGGGAGGAAGGCCTGGACCATATGCGGCTCGCGATAGGCGGCGTTGAACAGCTCGATCAGCGCGGACAGGTTCTCGCCCGTCTCGCGGACGTGGAAGATCGCCTTGCCGCCATTGCCGTGGAGCGGCTTGACGACGACCTCGCGGTGCTCGGCCAGAAACGCGCGCGCCTCGTCCAGCTCGCGCGTCACGAGCGTGGGCGGCATGAAGCGGGCATAGTCGAGCACCCATAGTTTCTCGGGCGCGTTGCGGACGCTGGCCGGATCGTTGACCACCAGGGTCCGGTCGGCGATGCGCTCCAGTAGGTGGGTGGCGGTGATATAGCCCAGGTCGAAGGGCGGGTCCTGGCGCATGAGCACCACATCGGCCTCGGCGCCCAGATCGAGCGGGATCGCGTCGTCGAAGCGGAAATGCGCGCCCTGGACGGGCTGGACGGTGACCGGATCGACCCGCGCCCAGACGCGGTCCGCCGAATAGTTCAGCCGGTCGGCGGTGTAGTGGAACAGCTTGTGCCCGCGCTCCTGTGCGCTGAGCATCAGGGCGAAGGTCGAATCGCCCGCGATGTCGATGCCCCCTATGGGGTCCATCTGGACGGCGACGTTCAGGGGCATGGGCGTGGCACTCCGGCTTCGTCACCCCGGACTCGTTCCGGGGTCGGTGCCGGACCTACCCGGCGGACGCCGCGTTCGCACGCCGACCGATGCCGGAACAAGTCCGGCATGGCCAGGCGAGAGAAAGATCAGCCGATCCAGGCATTCTCGATATGCCGGGGCCGTGTGCCCGGCGCGAGGAGGATCACGTCGACGCGGATGTCGTCGCCCGGCCCGGCATAGTGCGGCATCAGCATCTCCGCCGCCGCCGCGACGCGGGCGAGCCGGCGTTCGTCGACCGCGAAATCGAGCTCGGCCGCGGTTGCGCGCGTCTTGACCTCGACAAAGGCGACCAGGTTGCCGCGCCGGGCGACCAGATCGACCTCACCGGCGGGGGTGCGCACGCGCCGATCGAGGATGCGCCAGCCCTTGAGCCTGAGCCACCAGCCGGCGATGCGCTCCCCGCGTCGGCCGACCGCCTCGGCGGCGCGGCGTTCGCCGGGCGTCCTGGCTCTCACGCCTTCAGCTCAAGCGCGCGCGCATATAGAGCGCGTCGATCGAGCCCGAGCGCCTTGGCGACCTCGCCCGCCGCCTTGGACGCCGGGAGGCGGGTGAGTGCCTCGACCAGCGCGGCGTCGGCATCCGCCTCGCTCGCCGCTTCGGGCTCGCCGGGCGGGGCCACGACGATCACGATCTCGCCCCTGGGCGGTGCGTCGGCATAGCGGGCGGCGAGTTCGGACAGCGTACCCGACACGGCTTCCTCGAACCGTTTGGTGATCTCGCGCGCGACCGACGCGTCGCGGTCGCCCAGGTCTTTCGCCAGCGCGTCGAGACAGGCGGCGAGACGCGGGCCCGATTCGTACAGCACCAGGGTGGCGCGGATCGGGGCGAGCTCGGCGATGGCGGTCGCGCGCGCCTGCGCCTTGGAAGGAAGGAAGCCGACGAACAGGAAGCGGTCGGTGGGCAACCCCGCCAGCGTCAGCGCCGCCACCGCCGCGCAGGGGCCGGGGACCGTCACGACGGCGTGTCCCGCGGCGCGGGCGTCGCGCACCAGCTTGTATCCGGGGTCCGAGATGAGCGGCGTGCCCGCGTCCGACACCAGCGCCACCGCCTGAGTCGCCATGCGCGCGACGAGGCCGGGCCGGACGCCCTCGGCATTGTGGTCGTGATAGGGCGTCATCGGCCGCCTGACGCCGATATGGCGCAGCAGCCCGGCGGTCACGCGGCTGTCCTCCACCGCCACCAAATCGGCGCGCGCCAGGATGTCGGCGGCGCGGGGAGAGAGGTCGCCGAGATTGCCGATGGGGGTCGCGACGATGTAGAGGCCTGGCCCAAGAGGTTCGAGGGGAGCGTTCATGGGTCATGCGGTAGTTGCTTGCGGGGGCGGCGTCCACGCGCGGCCGAGAGCCGTCCGACATTGGGGGATGCTTGCCGTCGCGCTTCTGCTCGGCGCGTGCCAGACGATCGTGCCGCGCGGCCCCGCGCCGGCACCCGTGCAGGACCGGCCCGTGGACCGGCCCGCCCCCGTCGAGCGACCGGTATTCGACGCCGACATCCCGCGCGATACCCAGCGCCACCGCGTCGCCTTGCTGTTGCCGCTGTCGGGCGGCAATGCCGGAGTCGGTCAGTCGATCGCCAACGCCACCCAGCTCGCGCTGCTCGACACGCAGAGCCAGCAGGTGCGGATCACCAATTACGACACCGCGCCGGGCGCGGCCGCGGCCGCTCGCCGCGCCATCGCCGACGGGGCGCAGTTGATCCTGGGGCCGCTCCTCGCCGACGACGTCCGCGCGGTGGCGCCGATCGCGCGGGCCGCGGGCGTGCCGGTGATCAGCTTCTCGAACGACAGCAGCGTCGCGGGGAACGGCGCCTATCTGATGGGTTACGCCCCGGCCCAGTCGATCGCGCGCGTGGTCGAATTCGCGCGCGGGCGCGGCGTCACGACCTTCGGGGCGCTGGTCCCCAACGGCCTGTACGGCGAGCGCGCCTCGACCGCGTTCCTGCGTTCGGTCGAAGGAGCGGGGGGGCAGGTCGTCTCGCTCCAGACCTATGGCCGCCAGCCGGGCGGTATCGCGCAGGCGGTGGCGCGGCTCAACACCAAGGCGCCCTATGATGCGGTCATGATTGCCGATGGCGGGAACCCCGCGGCCGTCGCCGCGCCGCTGGTCAAGCGGGGCGCGGGCGCCGCGACGCGGCTGCTGGGCACCGAATTGTGGAATTCGGAAGCCGGGGTCGCCGCCAAGCCGCAGCTGAACGGCGCCTGGTTCGCGAGCGTGTCGGACACCTTCTATCGCCAATATGCGACCAAATACCGTACGCGGTTCGGCACCGCGCCCTATCGCCTGTCGAGCCTCGGCTATGACGCGGTGCTCCTGACGGTGCGGATCGGGCGCGACTGGCGGATCGGTACGGCCTTCCCGGAAAGCCGGTTGCGCGACGCCGGCGGCTTTTCCGGGATCGACGGCGCGTTCCGCTTCGGGCGCGACAACGCCGCCGAACGCGCGCTGGAGGTGCAGGAGATACGCGGCGGGGCCAGTGTGGTCGTCTCGCCCGCGCCCAGCGGCTTCGGACGCTAGACGGCGACCGCCGTCTGGGCGCGGACCACCGCGCCGAGGATGCCGTCGAGCAGTAGCGCTCCCGCATCGGTGACGCGCAGGTGCGCGCCGTTTCGCGCGAGCAGGCCCTGGCGCTCCAGCAGCGCGACCGCGCGCGAGTCGACCGGCGCCTCGCCCCCGGCGAGCCGGGCGATGCGGTCGAGATCGATGCCCTCGGTCAGGCGCAGGCCCATCAGCAACGCCTCCACGGCGCGGGTGTGCGGGTCCAGCGGGTCCTCGCGTTCGATCCCGTGGCCGTTGCGCGACACGGCCGTCAGCCAGTTCTCCGGCTTGCGTCGGCGGGTCGTCGCCAGGCGCCCGCGCCGGCCATGCGCGCCGGGGCCGATGCCGGCATAGTCGCGGTAGCGCCAATAGGCGAGATTGTGGCGGCTTTCCGCGCCGGGGCGGGCGTGGTTCGACGTCTCATAGGCGGGGAGCCCGGCCGCCGCCGTCATCGCGCGGGTCAGCTCGAACAGGTCGGCGGCGGTGTCGCCGTCGGGGATGACGATCCGCCCCGCCGCGGCCTCGGTGGCGAAGCGCGTGCCGGGTTCGATCGTTAGCTGGTAGAGCGACAGATGCTCGGTCCCGAACGCCAGCGCGCGGGCGAGCTCGGCCTTCCAGGCGCGCATCGCCTGGCCGGGCAGCGCATAGATCAGGTCGAAGCTGACGCGCGGGAAGACGCGCTGTGCTACGTCGAGCGCGGCCAGCCCCTCCCGCGCGTCATGCGCGCGGCCGAGGAAGCGGAGCGCGTCGTCGTCGAGCGACTGCATCCCCAGCGACACCCGGTTGACCCCGACGCGCGCGAGATCGGCGAAGCGCGCCGCCTCGACCGAAGAAGGGTTCGCCTCCAGCGTCACTTCCAGATCGCCGGCCGGGGTCCAGGCCGCGACCGCCGCGTCGAGCACCGCCGCGACGGTGGCGGGCGGCATCAGCGAGGGCGTGCCGCCGCCGAAGAATACCGAGCGCAGCCGCCGTCCGGGCAGCAGCGCGACCTCGTGACGCAGGTCGGCGAGCAGCGCGTCGCGCCACGCGGCCTGGTCCACCTCGGCGCGGACATGGCTGTTGAAGTCGCAATAAGGGCATTTCGACACGCAGAACGGCCAGTGGACGTAGAGCGCGAGATCTTCGGGAGCGGTCATGGATATGGCAGCCCATAGAGCGTCGCAGGCGATCCGCGAAGTCCGCCCGCCAGGGAACCGCGCCACGCGCCCTGTCGTTCCTGCATCGAAACGGAGAACAGCAGATGCGCATGGGAATGTTGATCGCGGGCGTCGCCCTGCTCGGTGCCTGTGGCGAGCGGGAGCCGATCGTCGGCGAGGTGGTGCCCGGCGGCGCGATGGCAACCGCGACGATGCGCACCGCGTCGGGGGCGGAGGCGGGCCGCGCGACGGCGCGCGAGGTCGCGGGCGGGGTGCGCTTCACGCTCGACGCGCGGGCGGTGCCGCCGGGCATGCACGGCGCGCATGTCCACACCACGGGCCGCTGCGATGCGCCCGGGTTCGAGAGCGCGGGGCCGCACTGGAACCCCACCGCCATGAAGCACGGCCCCAACAATCCTCAGGGGCCGCATCTGGGCGACCTGCCCAACATAACGGTCGGCGCCGACGGGCGCGGCACGGTGGCGATGACCATGCAAGGCGCGACCATGGCCGGCCTGCTCGACGCGGACGGGTCGGCGATGATGATCCACGCCGCGGCCGACGATCTGGTCACCGACCCGTCGGGAAACAGCGGCGCGCGGATCGTCTGCGGGGTGTTCCGGGCGGGCTGAGGTCGGGCGGGCTGACGTCGGGCGGGCTGGGGTCAGATCACCTCGCCCGCCGCCCTGGCCCGCGCCTCGCGCGTGGCTTCGGCGGCGGGGACGAGGCGGATCGCCGCGACCGCGGCCAGCACGGTGATCGGCACCGACAGCAGCAGCGACAGCATCCCCGTCGACAGGCTGCCCGACAGCGTCGACACGCGCCCCGCCAGATAAGGCCCGAGCGCGAGCCCCAGCAGCGTGGTGCCGATGAAGAAGGTCGCGGTGGCGGTGCCGCGCATCCGGGGCATCACCAGATCCTGCGTCGTGGCGGCCGCCGCGCCGAGCGACGTGCTGGCGAGCAATTGCGCCAGGAAGATGCCGACGAAGAAGATCGCGGGCGACTCGGCGGTGAAGGCGAGCGCCAGCAGGGGTGGCTGGGCCAGGGCGCCGAACAGGACGACCCACAACCGGCCCGATGCGTGTTTCCGGCGCAGGCGGTCGGCGACCAATCCGCCGATGGTCACGCCCAGGAACCCCGACAGCGCGCCGCTCGCCCCGATGAAGAACCCCGCATCGGCGGGCGACATGGCCAATGTCCGCAACGCGTACGGCGCCGCCCAGAAGCTCGCGGCATAGCTGAGGAACGCGTTGAGGCCATAGGCGACGACCGTGCACAGAAAGGCGGGGGTCGCGACGATCAGCGCGAAGGTCGGCGGGTCGCGCAGCCGCAGCGCCGCGGCCCAGGAGAAGACGGCATAGACGCCGATGCCGATCGCGATCCATTGCGGCGCCGGCTCGCCCGCGCCGATCATCAGCCGCACGACGAGCACGGTCAGCCCGGCCGCGAGCAGGTTGATCAGGAACGCGCGCCGTCCCTGACGCGCTGCGCCGATCAGCGTCAGCGGGGGGACGATCGTCAGCAGCTCGTCGACGAAGGTGCGGAACGGCGCGGGGTGGGGCGGCTGGGCCAGCCCCTCCGACTGCCCCCTGATCGGCTCGCGCAGGGTGGCGATCCACAGCGCCAGCAGCAGGCCGGGGATGCCGACCGCCAGGCACGCCGCCTGCCAGCCCGCCAGGCCGAGCGGCGCATCGGTCGGGTAGGCCGCGTTCCAACTCTGGGCGATGGTGCCGCCGAGATAGAGCGACACGCCGCCGCCCACATACAGCCCGGCCGAATAGATCGACAGCGCGGTCGCGCGCAGCCGCTTGGGGAACCAGTCGGAGATAAGCGAATAGGCGGCGGGGCTGGCGGTCGCCTCGCCGATGCCGACGCCCACGCGCGCGGCCGCCAATTGCGTTCCGTTGGACGAAAAGCCCGACAGCGCGGTCATCGCCGACCAGAGGGCGAGGCCGCCCGTCATCAGCTTCACCCGGTGCCAGTTATCGGCCAGCCGCCCGAGCGGGATGCCGAACAGCGAATAGAAGACCCCGAAGGCGGTCCCGTAGAGGAAGCCGAGATCGGCGTCGGTGAGGTCCAGGTCGCGCTTGATGTCCTCCGCCAGGATCGAGATGATCTGGCGGTCGACGAAGTTGAGGATGTAGACGAGGAACAGGATCGACAGCACGTACCAGGCATAGCCCGACGCCTGGGCGTCGCTGCTCGGGGGAATGTCCGCGGGGGCGGTGCTGGCCATGTGCTCTCCGGTTTCTCGTTATGGTCCGGTGATGCGGGGCGTGGGAGGGCGCGTCAACGGGGCGGGCGTTCCGTCGGATGCTCGGCGGGCGCGGGCGGGGTCGGAAGGTCACTAAAGGTCATGCCAAGGACGCTGGCGCGCGCGGTCGACCAGGCGTTAACGATGCTGAACAAGTTTAGGAAAGTATAGGCGTGGACGCGGACATGATCGTCGTCGACGGCCCCCGATGCGAGGCCGATGAGGTCCGCGAGCCGGAGCGGTATCGACGCCGCCCGGTACTTCCCGGCGGATGCTGGGGCCCGGTCACACCGCAATGGCGATCTTCCGTCCGGCCTTTTCCGCAACGGCTGTAGGGACCGGACCCCGACCACCGCCGGGCAGGCGCTCGATATGGGCGCGGTTGCGGGACGGGCGTTCGAGGCGGTTGGGTTCGGCAACGGCGAGCTTGGAGCAGAAGTAGGCCGTGTAGGACAGGGAGCTTGTTCGTCCGCCTTCCACCAATGACGGACATCCACGCCTAAGCCACGCCCTAGAACGCCAAACTCAACCCCGCGAACGCCGTCACATTGTCCATGTCCCGGCGGAGGACCTGGCCCGATACGCCGCCGCGCACCGATAGGCCCGAACCCATGCTACCGTCCGCCGTGGCGGCGAAGCTCATGTAATCGCGGTCGGCGCGTTCCACGGTGGTGGTGTAGGAGATGGGGGCGCCGGCGGGGGTGATGGTGAAGGCGCGGGCGTCGTCGTCGAACTCGCGTTCGTAACCGGCGCGCGCGGCGAAGCGGACGAGGTTGTCGGGCGTCGAGTGGACGGCGGCGCCGAAACGGCCGGTCAGGCTCTTGATCCGCTGGCGCCCGAAGGCCGCGTCGGTCGAGCGGGTGCCCCGTTCGGCATAGGCGTCGAGGGTCAGGCGCTCATAGGCGACCGCGACATCGGGGCCGAGCGCGAGCCCGCCCGCGGTGAGCAGGTCGGCGCCGAGCGTGGCGCGGGCCGCGCGATAGCCGCCGTCGGTCTCGCCGATCGACTCGCGGGTCGTCAGCCCCAGCACCGCGCGGCGGCGGATGTCGTCATTGGCGATCTCGCCGTACGTGCCGTCGACGAGCAGCTGCACGGGCCCGACGCCCAGGCGCGCATAGGCGCTGCCCGACCAGGCTTCGGAGTCGTAGCCGCCCTGTCCCGCCGCGAAGTCGCCTTTCACGTCCGAATAGCCGCCGGCGACGCCGATGCCGGTCGTGTCGGTGAGCGCGAGGTCGACGCCCAGCGTGCCCGACACGCCGCGCTGCGCCAGCCCGATCCGCTGCGGGCCGCCGTCTCGCGAATGATAATGATAGCCGACGCCGCCGAACACGGCGAGGCGGCTGCCGTCGCGGGCCACGGTGCCGCGCTCGGCACCCTCGAACAGGTCGCGCTGCGACCGGAACAGCGCCTGGGCGGCATAAGCGAGCCCGGCGATCTGTTCGGGCGCCTGGACCATCGACGCGATCGCCTGGCCCTGGATGCGCTGGGTGACGCCGGCGGGGTGGACGCTGTCGGCGAGCAGATAGGTCTCGTTCGCATTGGGGGTGACGAGCGTCGAGCGGTTGCAGTTGAGCGAGGAGGCGACGGTGCAGGCCTGGCCGGTGACGTTGGTGATACCGAAGGCGACGCGGTCGGCGACGATCTCGTTGAACAATTTGTCCGTGTCGAAATAAAGCGCGTTGACGTTCGCGGCCGCCAGCGCGCTCGCGAAGGTGGCATTGAACACCTGCAGTCCGACATTGCCCCCGGTCTGGACCGCCAGGGTGACGATCCGCTGCGCGCCCGCATTCTGTATGCGCGACACGGCGCCGGCGAGCTGGGTGGCGGCGTTGGTCAGGATGGTGTTGTCGCGGCCGCCCAGCGCCTGGAAGGCGAAGAAGTCGTTGCCGCCGCCCTGGATGTACACCAGGTCGCGCGGGCCGAAGCTGCCCGTCGCCAGGAAGTTCGACACCTGGGTCGCGATCGGGATGGTGATGCCGTTGGGCGCGGTCACGCGCGCGCCGCCGATCGCGTAGTTGGTGCCGCCGCGGCCATAGACGGGCTGGAGATCGATGCCGAGCCGCGCGGCGAAGACCTCGGGCGCGACGGGGTCGGGGTTGGTGGTGAAGCTGCCCGCGTCGCGCGGGATGCGCGGGTCGAGCGGCAGGTAATAGCCGCCGTCCGCCAGGCTGTCGCCGAACACGATCACGCGGGTGACGGGAGCATTGGACGCGGTCGCGCCGGCGCTGGTCTGCGCCAACGCCGGGGCGGCGAGGGCGATCGTGCTGGCGGCGACGAGCGTGGCGATCCGGTGGCGCATCATTCTCTCCCTGGGCCGCCGATCGCATGTGAGCTCCGCGATTCGGCGTGTGACGGTTTGGTGACTAGTCGGATCGGTCGCCCGCGCAAAGCGGAATGGCGAGCAACGGCTCATAGGTCGCGCCGTCGCGGCCGAGCCGGCTGGCATAGAGGATCGCGCGCTCGAGCGTGAACGCGTCGCTGGTCAGCGCCGCGTGCCGCTGGAGCCAGCGCGTCACCTCGGGGCCGCCGAGGGGTACGCGGCGCGACAGCCGCGCGACGGTGACGTGCGGCCTGAATGCCCGGTGCTCCGGGGCCAGGCCGGCGCGCACGCAGAGCTGGTCGACCTTGCGGTGAAGCGCGGCGAGCGGCTCGCGCGGCTCGACCCCGGCCCACAGCGATCCCGAACGCCCGCGCCCGCCGAACGCGCCCACGCCCGCCAGACGGACGATCGGCGCGGGGGCGTGGAGCCGCCCGAGCAGGTCGGCCAGGTCCTCGGCAACCGCCCGCTCCACCTCGCCGATGAAGCGGAGCGTCAGGTGCAGCTGATCCTCGTTCTGCCAGCGCGCGTCGTCGACATCGGTCTCCAGATCGAGGAGCAGGTCGCGGACGGGGGCGGGCGGACGCAGGGCGACGAACAGGCGGATCATCGGGGCGGCTCCGGCGTTTGATACGGCACACGTGGGTAGACCGGTTTCGCTTGTAAACGGTCGTTCCACCCCCGATATCCGCATCATCCCGGCATCCATTCGGTCCGGGGCAAAGGAGCTGGTTTTCACCATGGCTAATTGGTCTGACCCCCGGCCCGCTGCTACCGCTTTCGGCGCCGCGCGTCCGGGCGTGCGCACGGACGCGTATGACGCGGGTCTCCGCCGGTACATGCTGTCCGTCTACAACTATATGGCGTCGGGCGTGCTGCTGACGGGCATCGTCGCTTTGCTGTTCGCGCAGAGCGGGATGGCGGCGCAGGTGTTCCTGTCGCCCGGTGCGCTGAAATACATCATCATGTTCGCCCCGCTGGCGTTCATCCTTGTGCTGAGCTTCGGCATCCACCGCCTGTCGACCCCCGCCACCCAGGCGACCTTTTGGGCGTTCGCGGCGATCATGGGCCTGTCCATGTCGACGATCTTCCTGCGTTATACCGGCGGCTCGATCGCGATCACCTTCTTTGCGACGGCGACGGCGTTCCTGGCGCTCAGCCTCTACGGCTACACGACCAAGCGCGACCTGTCGGCGTTCGGCACGTTCCTGATCATGGGCGTGGTCGGGTTGCTGGTCGCGTCGCTGCTGAACATGTGGCTGCAGTCCAGCGGGTTCAGCCTGGTCATCAGCGCGATCGGCGTGCTGCTGTTCGCGGGGCTGACCGCGTACGACACGCAGCGGATCAAGAGCATGTATGCCGCGGTCGCGGGCACCGACATGATGGGCAAGGTCGTCATCATGGGGGCGCTGTCGCTTTACCTCGACTTCGTGAACATGTTCCAGTTCCTGCTCTCGTTCATGGGCAGCCGCGACTGAGCTTTCGCGTCATCGCGAAGTCGGGAAGGCCCGGCGGGGAAACTCGCCGGGCCTTTGCGTTTTCGGAACGGCGGCCGGGCTGCCTCGTTCTAGAAGCACATAAAAGGGAGCGGAAAGCATGAGCGACCAGACGAAACAGGGTATGGACGACGCGATGGACGCCATGTCCGTCGCTCCCAATGCATCGAACAACGCCGAACGCGATCCGCGCCAGGACGCGGGCCAGGATCGGTCGATCGAAAAGCGGCTCCGGAAGAACCCCGACTCGGTCGAAGCACGCCTCGACTCCGGGCTCGACGAGACGATGGACGGCTCCGATCCCGTGTCGATCACCCAGCCGGGCACCTCGGGCAGCGAGCCGGCGCCGTCGTCGGGCTTCGATGCCGAGGCCGAGAAGCGACTGCGGGACGGCCAATAGCTGCGGCAGCGCCTTTGTTGCGCAAATGGCGCAGCGCGGCATGTTTTCACCCATCCGGCATCGCTTCGTCGCAACGGACATTGCGGTAGCGCCTATTTCGGTGGTTCCTCTCGCCACGGGGCGGTTTCGTTAACGCTGGGGTTAACCATTCCAGCGTAAACGCCGTTGGTGGGTGTTCGAGTGGGGTGAAAATCATGACGGGCAAGACAAGGGCGGCTGAGGGCGTGATGACGCTGGCCGAGATGAAGGAATTCGCGGGCTTCTCCGCGGCGACGCAGCGTTACATCCGGCGCTCGCTCGATATCGGGCTGGACCGCGACGACGCGATGACGCGCTGGGGCCGCGACTTGGTCGAGGCGGCGAGCATCCGGGCGCAGGCACGCGTGTACCGCAACCTGCCCGAAATCCGCGAGATGGTGCCCGAGGCCTGCGGCCTGGACGCGGTGGAGCCGTTCCTGGCTCCGATCGTGACGCTGGCGGCGTTCGACCTGGGGCAGGGGCGGATCACCAGCTTTTCCGCCTTCCGCTTCCTCTACGAACGGCTCATCGGGGCCGAAGTACGGCCCTGGCTGCCCTCCGCCTTCTGCTCGGCGGCGGCGCTGCCGCACCTCCATCCCGAGCTGCGGCGCAAATTGCTCCAGTCGATCAGCGAGGCGGCGGCGACCGCCAGCGGCTGGTCGAACCGCCAGCCGGCGTTCTTTCCCTATTGGGTCGAGAAGGTCGATATGTCGGCACCGATGGCGCACTGAGACCTAGCGACAGGCTCGCCAGCCCGTCGCGCCCCGCGCCGCCTGGTCGAGGTGGAGATGGTCGCGGTGGGCGGCGTTATAGTCGGGCGACAAGGTGGTCGCGAACAGGTCACAAGCCCCGTCGCGGACCGCGTGCAGGAAGCGCGCCTCGGCATCGTCGCCCGTCCAGTCGCGCACCACGCTGATCCGCCGTCCGTCGGCGAGCCGGAAGCCGGCGATGTCGACCGCGTCGGCGGTGGAATGCTCGCTCCAGGCGCCGGCGTCGCGCCCGTAGAGGCGACGGCAGCTATAGCTCCCGAAATGCTCGACCCTCGTTACTCGTGCACCCAACAGCCGCTCGGCGGCGGGCTGGACGATGTTCCACTCCCACATCGCCAGCGCCGCCGCGACGGGGCAGGATGTCCCCAGCCCGGCGGGCGTATAGGCGATGCTCCGCGATCCGCCCGATCCGAGGCGCACCCCGTCGGCATAGCCGCACCGCGCGTCGCCGCGCGCGGGCAGGGCGGTATAGGTCACCCCCGCCCGGTCGAGCAGCGCCCGGCACCCCGGCGCGTCGCCCGTCAGCGCCGTCAGCTTGCGCCCGGTGAACAGGCCGACCGGCCGGCCCAGGTCGAGCGGCGTCCAGGGTAGGTCCTGCGGTCGCCCGCGCGTGGCGGCGTACAGCAGCAGGCCCGCCACCCCGGTCAGCACCAGCGCGACCAGCCCGCCGACGATACGGCGGATCGAGCGCATCAGCCGCGTATCGCCCCGGTCATCGGCTCGCTGGTCACGGGATAGCCGAGGTCGCTCGGGATGCAGAGATGGTCCACGCCGTCACGCGCCTCGATGAACGGCGTGACCGGGCGTATCGGATGGGCCTTCGCCTGCGTCACAGCTTCCTCGAACGACGCGAACAGCGCCAGCCGCTCCAGATTGCGCCGCGTCGGATAGATGATCGTCGCGCGACCGTTATCGGCCTCGTCCAGCAGCGCCCGCGCGGTCGTCCAGGTCAGGCGGACATTCTCCGTCCGGTCGACCGTCGCGACCGCCGCCTCGGGCGCGCGGGCGAGGAAGAACAAGGTATCGAAGATCCGCATATGCGCGTGCGCCGGCAGCCAACGCGCGAAGGGGGTCAGCTGCGCGAGGTCGAGCACCAGGCCGGCCGCGTCGAGCGCCTGCCCGAACGGGGTGCCCGCGTGCAGCCGGCGCCGAAGCTCGGCCAGCGTCTCGCGCGTGGGTAGGGGCGAGAGCCCGATCGCCAGCCCGGCTTCCTCGACCGTCTCGCGGATCGCGGCGATGCGGGCCGCGGCGTCCGCGTAGGTCGGATGGAGCGTGGCGAGCTGGCGATCCTCGGGATCGATGCGGCCACCGGGGAAGACCATCGCGCCGCCCGCGAACACCATCGTCTTGGACCGTTCGACCATCAGCAGCTCGGGCGGGCCGGCCGCCTCGCGGAAGACGACCAAGGTGGCGGCGGGGATGGGTTGCTGGGGGGCGGGGTCGGTCATCGGGAGGGATGTAGCGCTTGCGGCGCGTGTTGCCAGCGCCTCTGTCCTAACCCCGCGCCGCGGCGAAGCCGCGTCGTCGAACGGTGCCGGGGCACCGTCGGCCGCGCTTGGGCATCGGCGTAGGCGGCTATGCCGCTTCGCCGTGCCCGCGCGGTGGTGGAGCCGAAGGGAATCGAACCCTTGACCTCTGCAGTGCGATTGCAGCGCTCTCCCATCTGAGCTACGGCCCCGTGCGGAAACGGGCCTCTAGCGAGCATCCCGCCCCGATGCAACACGCCCCGTTCGAAACCCATATTCCCGCGCCGATGGGCTCGGGGCGACGGGGTTTCGCTTGCGCCGCGCCCCGCCGCGCCCCTAGCTCCCGCCGGCAACCAATCGGAGAATTCCACATGCCCAAAGCCTGGACGCTCGCCGCTCGCCCGCAGGGCAATCCCAAGCCCGGCGACTTCGCGCTGATCGATGTCGACACCGGCCCGCTCGCGCCAGGCCAGGTCCGTGTCGCCAATCGCTGGCTGTCGGTCGACCCCTATATGCGCGGGCGCATGAACGACGTGAAAAGCTATGTGCCACCCTTCGCGATCGGCGAGCCGATGCAGGGCGGCGCGGTGGGCGAGGTGGTCGAGAGCGCCGATCCGGCGTTCGCGGCCGGCGACATGGTGCTCCACATGGGCGGCTGGCGCGACGAGGCCGTGCTGCCCGCCGCCGAGCTGCAGAAGCTGCCCGCGCTGCCGATCGACCCGCAGGCGTTCCTGGGCCAGTTCGGGATGCCGGGGATGACCGCCTATTGGGGGCTGCTCGACGTCGCCGCCGCCAGGGAGGGGGACACGGTGTTCGTCTCCGCCGCCGCGGGTGCCGTCGGGTCGACTGTGGTCCAGATCGCCAAGGCCGAGGGCATGACGGTGATCGGATCGGCCGGCGGCGCCGATAAATGCGAATGGGTCCGCTCGCTCGGCGCGGACGCCGTGATCGACTACAAGTCCTGCGGGTCGCTGCCCCGCGCGCTGGGGGCGGCGGCGCCGGGCGGGATCGACGTGTATTTCGACAATGTCGGCGGCGACCACCTCGACGCGGCGCTCGCGGTCGCCCGCGCCAATGCCCGTTTCGCGATCTGCGGGATGATCGACGTCTACAATGACGGCAAGGCGACCGAATTGCGCTTCCTGGCCCGCCTGATCGGGATGCGGGTGCGGATGCAGGGCTTCATCGTCAGCGATTACATGGCGCGCGGCGCCGAGTTCTACCGTGACATGGGCGGATGGCTGGCCGAGGGAAAGCTGCGCCGCGAGGAGACGGTGCATGACGGCTTGGCGGCGATGCCGGAGGCATTCATGGGGCTGTTCACCGGTGGAAACACAGGAAAGATGTTGGTCCGCGTCTGAGGACATAAAAACACCCGCCGGACGGGCCGGCGGGTGTTCCTTTTCCTCCCCAGGAAACTCGGGTGGGCTGCGCCCCGGCAAAGCCGGGGCGTCGGTCGCGGCGATAGCCGCGCCGGCCGGGCGTGACGCCGAAAGCGGGCCGCAGCTAGGCTGCGGCCGCGCGCGTCACGCCGCGAATTGATTCATCGTGTTATGCGCGCCGCCGGCCTTGAGCGCGGCCTCACCAGCGAAATATTCCTTGTGATCGTCGCCGATGTCGGAGCCCGACATATTCTGGTGCTTCACGCAGGCGATGCCCTCGCGGATCTCCTTGCGCTGGACGCCCCTGACGTAGCCGAGCATCCCCGCCTCGCCGAAATATTCCCTGGCGAGGTTGTCGGTCGACAGCGCGGCGGTGTGATAGGTCGGGAGCGTGATGAGGTGGTGGAAGATGCCCGCCCGCGCCGCCGCGTCGCGCTGGAAGGTGCGGATGCGATCGTCCGCCTCGTCGCCCAGCTCGGTGCCGTCATAATCGACCGACATCAGCCGCGCGCGGTCATAGGCGGACAGGTCCTTGCCCTGGGCGGCCCAGGCGTCGAACACCTGCTGGCGGAAGTTGAGCGTCCAGTTGAACGAGGGCGAGTTGTTGTACACCAGCTTGGCGTTGGGGACGACCTGGCGGATGCGGTCGACCATGCCGGCGATCTGCTCGATATGCGGCTTTTCCGTCTCGATCCACAACAGGTCGGCGCCGTGCTGGAGCGAGGTGATGCAGTCGAGCACGCAGCGGTCCTCGCCCGATCCGGCGCGGAACTGGTAGAGGTTGGAGGGCAGGCGCTTGGGGCGCATCAGCTTGCCGTCGCGGTTGATGACGACGTCGCCGTTGATCGAATTGAGGTCGGTCACCTCCTCGCAATCGAGAAAGGCGTTATACTGGTCGCCCAGGTCGCCCGGCTCCTTGGAAAAGGCGATCTGCTTGGTGAGGCCGGCGCCCAGCGAGTCGGTGCGCGTGACGATGATCCCGTCCTCTACCCCGAGTTCGAGAAAGGCGTAGCGGCAGGCGCGGACCTTGGCGAGGAAGTCCTCGTGTGGGACGGTGACCTTGCCGTCCTGATGGCCGCACTGCTTCTCGTCGGACACCTGGTTCTCGATCTGGAGCGCGCAGGCGCCCGCCTCGATCATCTTCTTGGCGAGCAGATAGGTCGCTTCGGCATTGCCGAAGCCCGCGTCGATGTCGGCGATGATCGGCACGACATGGGTCTGGTAGCTGTCGATTGCCTTGAGCAGTCGCTGCTCCTCGACCTGATTGCCCGCCTCCCGCGCGGCGTCGATGTCGCGGAACATCATGCCCAGCTCGCGCGCATCGGCCTGGCGCAGGAAGGTGTAGAGCTCCTCGATCAGCGCCGGAACGCTCGTCTTCTCGTGCATCGACTGATCGGGCAGCGGCCCGAATTCGGAACGGAGCGCCGCGACCATCCAGCCCGACAGGTACAGATAGCGCCGCTCGGTCGAGCCGAAATGCTTCTTGATTGAGATCATCTTCTGCTGGCCGATGAACCCGTGCCAGCAGCCGAGCGACTGGGTATAGTTGGCCGGATCGGCGTCATAGGCGGCCATGTCGCGGCGCATGATCGCGGCGGTGTAGCGCGCGATGTCGAGCCCGGTCTGGAAACGGTTCTGCACCCGCATCCGCGCGACCGACTCGGGGTCGATGCCGTCCCAGGTGCCGTTATGGTCCTGGATGAGCTTCGAGGTCTGCGCGATATGATCCTGATAGGCCAAATTCGTGTCCTTCACGTGCTTCGTTGCAACGATCCATACACGACGAGGCGCGAATAACCCTCCAATCACCGGCGACTATCGGGTGAGCAGGTACGAACTTCGCAGCTGCTGCCCGTGCGGTTGTAAATCCATGACCGATCCGGGCAGGTCAGATCGCTCCCGAAAATGTGTCGCACGCCGCGGGATCGCCGCGCTCCAGGCCCTGTCGCAGCCAGCGCATGCGCTGTTCGGAGGTGCCATGGGTGAAGCTGTCGGGCACGACGCGGCCCTGCGCCTTGCGCTGGAGCGCGTCGTCGCCGATCGCCTGGGCGGCGCGCATCCCCTCCTCGATATCGCCGGGATCGAGCCGCTCGCGGTTGCGCGCGGCCCAGACGCCGGCGTAGCAATCGGCCTGGAGTTCGAGGCGGACGGAAAGCTGGTTGCCCTCCGTCTCCGACGCGCGCGCCTGGGAGCGGCGCACCTGATCGGAGGTGCCGAGCACGTTCTGGATGTGGTGGCCCATTTCATGGGCGACGACATAATATTGGGCGAAGTCGCCGGCCGCGCCGAAGCGGGTGGCGAGTTCGTTGAAGAAGCTGGTGTCGATATAGATGCCCTGGTCGGGTGGACAGTAGAAGGGCCCCATCGCCGCCTGCGCCGCGCCGCAGCCAGACCGGCCACTGCCCTCGAAGAAGACGAGGCGGGCTGGCTGGAATTGCTGGCCGCCCTGCTGGAACAGCGCCTCCCAGGTATTCTCGGTCGAGGAGAAGGCGTTGCAGGTCGCGCGGCGCTCGGGGGTGAGGCTGCATGCCGCGGTCGCCCCGCCTTCGCCGGACGGTGCGCCGCCGCGCTGGGCGACCTGCGTCGTCGGCGCCACCCTCTGCCCGCCGCCCAGGATGCTCCCGAGCCCGCCCAGGCCGCCGCCGAACACGGCGAACAGGATCAGCACGACGACGATCCCGCCACAGCCGAAGCGGCTACCGATCAGCGGCAGCAGCCCGAGCAGCAATCCGCCGCCGCCGCCCCCGCCGCCCAGCCCGCCGAAACCGCCGCCGCCCGAGCCGCGCTGGTCCTCGACATTGATGTTGGGATCGAAATCGTCGAGCCGCATGGGTTGCTCCCTCGTTACCGGTGCGTAAGGAATGTTCGGGGGTGCGGTAGGTTGCACCCGTCGTAATTCGAGCCGAAGGACAGGCCATGTTTCTGAAGGGCAGGACCGCGATCGTCACCGGATCGACCTCGGGGATCGGGCTCGCTTATGCCCGCGCTTTCGCCGGAGCGGGGGCGACGGTGGTGATCAACGGCTTCGGTGAGGCCGGCGCGATCGCGGCGATCCGCGCCGAGCTGGCGGCGGCGAGCGGGGCCGACGCGTATCATGATCCGGCCGACATGACGCGCGGCGAGGAAGTGGCGGCGCTGGTCGCGCAGGCGGCGGCACGGACGGGTCGGGTGGACATCGTCGTCAACAATGCGGGCATCCAGCATGTCTCGCCGATCGAGGATTTCCCGCCGGAGAAGTGGGACGCGGTGATCGCGATCAACCTGTCCTCGGCCTTTCACGTCATGCGCGCGGCTGTACCGCACATGAAGATGGCGGGGTGGGGGCGGATCATCTCCACCGCGTCGGCGCATTCGCTGGTCGCGAGCCCCAACAAGGCGGCCTATGTCGCGGCCAAGCACGGGCTGGTCGGCCTGAGCAAGACGGTCGCGCTGGAGACGGCGGCGCACGGCGTCACGGTCAACTGCATCTCGCCGGGCTATGTCTGGACCCCGCTGGTCGAGAACCAGATCCTCGACACGATGCGCGCGCGCGGGCTGACGCGCGAGCAGGTGATCGACGACGTGCTGCTCGCCGCCCAGCCGACCAAGAAGTTCGTGACGCCCGAACAGGTCGCGGCGCTGGGACTGTTCCTGTGCCGGTACGAGGCGGCGTCGATCACGGGGGCGAACCTGTCGGTCGACGGCGGCTGGACGGCGGCGTGAGCGGAAAGCGGATCGCCGCGGCGATCGCGATCGCGCTGGTCCCGGCGACCCTGCCCGCCCGCGAAGACCCGCGCGGCTGGCGGGCGGTGGCGACGTCCGACGACCGTCGCCGGCTGCGCGGTTGGCGCGACGCGTGGATGGCCGCGTTGCCGGCGGCGCGGGCGGGCGGGGGCGCGGCGACGATCACCGCCGACCCGGCCCTGTTCGATCCCGACCGGGCGCTGCGCGACGCGATGCCGCCGGCGGGAAGCTATCGATGCCGGACGTTCAAGCTGGGGGCGCAGGGGGCGGGTGGGCTCGCCTTCGTCGCCTATGACCCGTTCCGGTGCCGCGTCGGCGAGGACCGCCGGTTCACCAAGATCGACGGGTCGCAGCGCCCTGTCGGGCAACTCTACCCCGACACCACCGGGCGCGCGGTGTTCCTGGGAACGCTGGCGATCGGCGAGGAGCGCAAGGCCATGCGGTATGGCCGCGATCGGCAACGTGATATGGTCGGCGCGGTCGAGCGAATCGGCGCGGCGCGGTGGCGGCTGGTGCTGCCCTATCCCCGGTTCGAATCGCTGCTCGACGTGATCGAGCTGGTGCCCGAGCGCGTGGGAACGACCGGTGGAGGCACCACGGCCAGCCGGGGCGCGACGGCGGGCGCGGGCAGGGGCGGCAATCCCGCGAAATACTCGTCGCCGTCCAGCGCCACCCGCGTGACCCGGCCCGTATTCGCGGCGGCAACCGCTTCGAGATAGCTGCGCGGCTTCTTCATGAGCCGGGGCTGGTCGACCCCGGCGAGCCCCAGCCGCCGCGCCGCTTCCTTGGTGAAATGAACGCAGTTGCGGGTGCCGATGTCGTAAAGGATGTCCGGCTGACTCCACTCATAGGCGAGCGAGACCATGGCGCGATATTGCGCGTCGGTCAGCATCATCGAGAAGCGCGCGTCGCTGCGCCGCATATATCCCTGCGTCGTCAGGTCGAGCCGGGCGGGAACGGGGCCGAACAGCGCGGCCGGGCTGACCGTGCGCAGCGTGTAGCCATAGCTGATGTCAACCGGCGGGCCGCCAGCATCGGGCACCCCGCGCAGGGTGAAGAAGGCGTGCGGGAAGTCGTTGCCCAGTTCGTGCGACCAGAAGGTGATCGTCACCGCCGCCTGGGCGGAGGGAGCGGCACCGAGCCACAGGGCGAGCGCGGCGAGGGATGTCACGATGATACGCATGGGCTTGTCCGTCCGGTACAGAATCGCGATCTGGCGCAAAGGCCGCGCGGAAGACAGCCCAAAAAATCGGGCGATGCGCGATGCGCGTCTCGGCCGACGGTGGCGTTGGTGGAATGTGAACTGTTTACAGACATGGGCGGGGACGGCATTCGTCGCACGCACATGGATCGGACTCCGTAGGACATGGCCGAACGCAAGATCTTCGCGGGCCATGCGGTACGCCGGCTGCGGCATGAGGTCGGTCTGAGCCAGGCGGCGTTCGCCGAGGCGCTGGGCATCTCGGCCAGTTACCAGAACCTGATCGAGCGCAACCAGCGACCCGTCACCGCGGGCGTGCTGATGAAGCTGGCGGAGCGTTTCGACCTCGACCCGCGCGCGCTGGCGGCCGCGGAGCCGGGGGGCGGAGCGGAGGCGATGCGGCGGCGGCTGGCCGACCCGATGTTCGCCGATCTGGGCGTGGACCGCAACGAGATGGCCGAATGGTTGGCCGCCGCGCCGGGCGGCGCCGAAGCGTTCGCGCGCGTCTATGACCGGCTGGGCGGAAGCGCCGACGGTCCCGCCGGGGCGGGGCGACCCGACGCCGACGACCCGGTCGCGAGGGTCCGACGCGAGATCGAGCGGTGGCGCAATCACTTCGCCGATCTGGACGAGCGCGCGGAGGCGCTGGCGGACGAATTGCGGCTGCGATCGGGGGACCTGTACGGGGCGATCGGCGAGCGGCTGCGCGTCAAGCACGGGCTGACGATCCGGGTACTGCCGGTCGACGTGCTGCCCGACGTGCTGCGCCGGCTCGACCTCCATGCACGGCAATTGCAATTGAGCGAATTGCTCGACACCGCGTCGCGCACCTTCGCGGCCGCCTATCAACTGGCGCTGACCGAGGTGCGCGGCGAGATCGACGCGCTGGTCAAGGGCGCGGGGATGACCGACCGCGCCGCCGAACGCCTTTATCGCCGTCACCTGCTGAGCTATTTCGCGGCGGCGCTGATGATGCCCTATGCCCGCTTCCTGCGCGCGTGCGAGGCGACGGGCTATGACCTGGAACTGCTCCAGCGCCGATTCGGCGCGGGGTTCGAGCAGGTGGCGCACCGGCTGACGACGTTGCAGCGGGTAGGCGCGCGGGGCCTGCCTTTCTTCATGATCCGGGTCGACCGCGCGGGGCAGTCGTCCAAGCGTTATGGTGGCGCGAGCGGCGCGGCGCTGGTCGAGGCGGAAGGACGTTGCCCCTTGTGGCGGCTGCACCACGCGTTCGATCGGCCGGGGACGCTGGCGGTGCAGTTGGTCGAGCTGGAGGGCGTCGGTTCGGAACCGGGAGCCCGCTGGTTCACCCTGGCGCGCACCGTCACCCCGCAGGGGCGGCGCTATGGGGGCATCGCGGCGGAATTCGCGGTGGGATTGGGTGTGGAGGCGGCGTCGGCGGGCGTGCTCGCGGCGGCGCGCGGTGTAGACATGGACGGCGACGCGACCCCGATCGGGCTGGGTTGCCGCGCGTGCCTGCGCCCGGACTGCCCGCAGCGCTCCGCCGCGCCGGCGGGCAGGGCGTTGGTGATCAACGAGCGCGAACGCCGGGTGAGCGCACTGACCTTCGTGGCCGACTGAGGGGCAAACTCCGGTGCCGGCGGTCCGCCGGGCGCCGGGCGAACGATGCTAGCCGCGCCCGCCCGGCCGGATCGCGCTCAGCCGGTCCGGGTTGAAGCTTTCGACGAAGCCGATGCCGGCGCGGCCGTCCCCGACCCAGCGCAGATGCCCGTCGACCATCTGATCCTCGACGAGTTCGATCCGGAGCGGGGTGCCGATGGGGCAGCCGGTCAGGTCGATATTGTCGACCATCGCGCCCGTCGCGGACAGGTTGCGGATGCGTACGGTGACGCTTCCGCTCCCTATTTCGAGGCGTACCTGACGGAACATGCGGACACGGGGCGGCCGGCTGATCTTGAACCCTGCCGCGCTGGCATGACCGCCATCGGCCGCGACGAGTTCGAGCACCTGATCCTGCCGCATCGGTCGGCCATAGACATAGCCCTGGATGTGAGAGCATCCCAGATTGCGGACGAGCTCGATCTCGTCCTGCACCTCGACGCCCTCCGCGGTCGTCTCCATGCCCAGCGCGGTGGCCAGCGTGACGATCGCCTGGATGATCGCCGCATTGCGGCTGCCCGCCATGGCGGCGCCGCGCACGAAGCTCTGGTCGATCTTGATCTTGTCGAAGGGCGCCGACCGCAAATAGCCGAGCGAGGAATAGCCGGTGCCGAAATCGTCGAGCGCGAGCCGCACGCCCACGCCTTTCAACGCCGCGAACATCCGGTCCGACGCCGCCGAGTCGGTCAGGAAGACCGATTCGGTGATCTCCAGCTCGAGCCGGCCGGGGGCGACCCCGCTGCCAGCGAGCGCGCTCATCACGATGCTGGGGAGGGCGGGGTTGCTGAACTGGATCGGCGACACGTTGACCGCCAGTCGGATGTCGGGACCCCAGGTGGCCGCGTCGCGCGTCGCGGAGCGGAGCACCCATTCGCCGATCGCCTCGATCATCCCGCATTCCTCCGCGACCGGGATGAACTCGGCCGGGGACACGGCGCCCCGGGTCGGATGGTTCCAGCGGACCAGCGCCTCGAATCCGACGATGCGCGTGCTGTTCGCGCAGACCACGGGCTGGTAGGCGACATGGAGCTGGTTGGACTGCAGCGCGAGGCGCAGATCGTCCTCGAGCCGCTTGCGCCCTTGTGCCCCCGCCAGCAATTCGGGGCGATAGAAGCGATGAAGGCCGCGTCCGTCGGCCTTGGCGGCATAGAGCGCGAGGTCGGCGTTGCGGACCAGCGTGTCGGCGTCGCTTCCGTCCTCCGGCGCGATGGCGACACCGATCGAGCAGCCGATCGATATCGACGATCCGCCGATAAAATAAGGCTGGCTGAGCGCGCCGATAAGGTCGCGGGCCAGATCGGCGACGCGCTCGCGATTGCCTTCGCCGCATAGCAATACCTGGAATTCATCGCCGCCGAGCCGCCCGACGAGCCCGGCGTCGCCGATGGAACGGGTAAGGCGCTGTGCCACCTGCTGCAGCAGCGCGTCGCCGGTCTGGTGGCCCAGCGTATCGTTGACGGCCTTGAACCGATCCAGGTCGAGCAGCAGCAGCGCGTTCGCGCGGTAGCCGGCGCCTGCGGTCGACAAGGTTCCGTCGAGCGATACCTTCATCCGCTGGCGGTTGGCGAGCCCGGTAAGACCGTCGAACAGCGCGAGCTTGGTGATCTCCGCCTCCGACCGGCGCTTTTCGGTCAGGTCGCTGCCATGGCCGGCGAAGCCGTGAAAGCCGCCGAATTCATCGAACAACGGCCGCCCGGAGACGGACCACCAGCGATCCTCGCCGGCGCCCGCCGTCGTGACCGACAGGTCGGTGAAGGCGGTACGCGACGACAGGTGAAAAGCGAGCGTGCGCTTGTTGTGGCCGTCCTCGTCGGTGCGGAACAGGCGGGAAAAGGGGCCGCCGCCGCCGGCCGTGTCGGCGATCACCGCGACGACCTTGGCCGACAGATAGGTCATCTCGCCGTCGCGGTCGGTGCGCCAGAACCAGCCCGCGCCCTGCGCCTCGAACTCCCGCACGAGCGTGAGCGCCAGGCGGCCGCGTTCCAGTTCGAGCTGCTCGGACGTCGTGCCGCGCTCTTCGGAGGCGAACAGCCGTCGGAGCCGGGACGGTCGGGCTGTCTGGGGCGACGAACTCATGCGGCCGATTAGCCGAGCGCGGATTGCGAGCGCGTTTCGCATCGCGGTTAACGCAGGTTAGGCGGTCACCTCGGACGGGCTGGTCGCGCCCGAGCGGTGAAGGACAGTCACTCGGCCTCCACGACCTCGTTCAGGTCGATGCTGTTGGCGTCGAGCATCTCGGCGGCGTCGTTCAGCTGGCGCGCTTCGTCGGTGGTGACCTGACCGGGCTCGTCAGGCGTGGCCGAGCAGGCGGCGAGAAGCAGGGCAAAGGAGAAAATGGAGAGGCGCATCGGCCGACCATAACCCCCTCCCGCGAAAGCGGGAGGGGGTGGATCCTCAATCCTCGATCGCCTTGCCCGCGCGGGTCATCGCGTTGCGCGTGGCGTCGGCGACCGCGTCGGCGCCGTTGCCGATCGCGGCACCGGTCGCGTCCGCGCCGTTCTCGATCGAGCGGCCTGCCTGATCGACCGACTGCTCGGCCGAACCAAAGGCGTTCTCGGTCGCGGCGTCGACATCCTCCACCGCCTCTCCCGTGGCGGCGGATGCATCGGCGGCGGTGGCGTTCGCGGCCTCGGCGCTCTCGTTCTGGGCGTTCTGGCTGCATGCGGCGAGCGCGAGCGCGGCCGCAATCGGGAGGGCAAGCTTCTTCATCGACATACCTTTTAATGATTATATCCAGGACGGAGAACGCGGGGAAGTCGTTCCGGGTCCGTCGGGATGGTCGGTTGACCCCATATAAAGATATCTTTATATCCTTATATCATGACGGAGCCGCTCGACATCTTTCGCGCCCTGGCGGACGCGACGCGGCTGCGCATCCTGGCGTTGGTGCAGCGCATGGAGCTGTCGGTGGGCGAACTGGCCCAGGTGCTCGGCCAAAGCCAGCCGCGCGTGTCGCGCCATGTCAAGATCCTGATCGACGCCGGGCTGGCGGATCGTCGCAAGGAGGGGAGCTGGGTATTCGTCGCGCTGGGCCCCGACCTGGTCGTCGCCCCCGTGAGCGCGGCGCTCGACGCCTGGGGACGCGGGCGGTTGGACGAGTGGGTCGCGGCCGATCTCGCGCGGCTGGCGGCGGTGCGCGCGGACCGCGCAACGGCGGCGGCGGCGTGGTTCGAGGCCCATGCAGGCGAATGGGACGCGATCCGGTCGCTCCACATCGCCGAGAGCCAGGTCGAGGCGGCGATGGCGGCGATGCTGGGCGAGGCACCGGTGGGGGTGCTGGTCGATATCGGCACGGGCACCGGGCGGATGCTCGAACTGTTCGGGGAGCGCGCGCGCGAGGCGATCGGGATCGACCGTTCGTCCGAGATGCTGCGCCTGGCGCGCGCCAAGCTCCACGACCGCGCCAATACCGAACTCCGCCAGGCAGACCTGTACCGCCTGCCGATCGGCAGCGCGCAGGCGGACCTGGCGATCCTCCATCACGTGCTCCACTTCGCCGAGGCGCCTGATCTCGCCATTGCCGAGGCGGCGCGGGTGCTGGGGCCGGGGGGACGGTTGCTGATCGCCGATTTCGCACCGCATGGCCGCGAGGAACTGCGCCAGCGCGACGCTCATGCGCGGCTGGGCTTTTCGGACGAGCAGGTGGCGGGCTGGTTCGAGGCGGCGGGCCTCGCATCGACACGGACCGAGACGCTGGAGGGCGGCGAGCTGACGGTGAAATTATGGCTCGGGCGACGCCCCGGCGCGCGATTGAAGGAGGTGAGGGCGGCATGACGACACTTACGGTCCCGCAGATGGACGAGGCGCGGCGCGCGCTCGCCGAACCGATGTTCGCCGATCTGGCGGGCGACATGGCCGTGTCGTTCGAATTCTTTCCACCGAAATCGGACAAGATGGACGCGCAATTGTGGAGCGCGGTCGAGATGTTGGCGCCGCTGGGTCCGCGTTTCGTGTCGGTCACCTATGGCGCGGGCGGGTCGACGCGCGAGCGGACGCATGCCACGGTGGCGCGCATCCAGCGCGAGACACCGCTCGCCGCCGCGGCGCACCTGACCTGCGTCGAGGCCTCGCGCGAGGAGATCGATCAGGTCGCGACCGACTATTGGGCGGCGGGCGTGCGCCACATCGTCGCATTGCGTGGCGACCCGCCCACGCCCGACACCCCCTTCGCGCCGCATCCCGGCGGCTATGAGAATGCGGCGGCGTTGGTGGCGGGGCTGCGCAGGCTGCACCCGTTCGAGATCTCGGTCGCGGCCTATCCGGAGCGGCATCCCGATTCGCCGTGCGATCAAAGCGACCTTGACAATCTGAAGCGCAAGATCGACGCCGGGGCGAACCGCGCGATCACGCAGTTCTTCTTCTCGCCCGACGTCTATTTCCGGTTTCGTGACCGGGCGGCGGCGGCGGGGATCACGGCGGAAATCGTGCCGGGCATCCTGCCGGTGATGAGCGTGGCCCAGGTCCGCCGGTTCGCGGGCCAGTGCGGCGCGGCGATCCCCGACTGGATGGACCGGTTGTTCGAAGGGCTGGACGACCATCCCGGCGCCCGCCAGCTCGTCGCGGCGACGATCGCGGCCGAGATGTGCCGGCGCCTCTATGCGGGCGGCGTGCGCGAATTCCATTTCTACACGCTCAACAAGGCGGAGCTGGCCTATGCGATCTGCCACATGCTCGGGCTTAGGCCCAAGGCAGCGATCCGGGCGGAGGCGGCGTGATGGGCGCACGTGCCAAGCTGCTGGCGGAGGCCGAAAAGCGCATCCTGATCACCGACGGGGCGTTCGGGACCGAGATTCAGAACTGGAAGCTGGACGAAGGGGCCTATGCGGGCGAGCTCGGGCTCGGCCATGACCAGAAGGGGAATAACGACATCCTCGCGCTGACCATGCCCGAGGTGCCGCGCGCGATCACGCGGGCGTATCTGGAGGCGGGGTCGGACATCGTGTCGACCAACACCTTTTCCGCGAACCTGATCAGCCAGGCGGATTACGGGGCGGAGCATCTGGTGCGCGACATCAACCTCGCCTCCGCACGGATCGCACGCGAGGAGGCCGATGCGGCGGAAGCGTGCGATGGCCGCCCGCGCTTCGTCGCGGGGGCGATCGGGCCGACCAACAAGACGCTGTCGCTGAGCCCGGACGTCAACGATCCGGGTTATCGCGAGATCGATTTCGACCATCTGAAGGGCGTGTACCGCGACCAGATCGACGCGCTGGTGGAGGGCGGGGTCGATTTCGTGCTGATCGAGACGGTGTTCGATACGCTCAACGCCAAGGCGGGGATCATGGCCGCGTTGGAGGCAGGATGGGCCCTTGGGCGCGACCTGCCGATCATGCTGTCGATAACCCTGACCGACCTGTCGGGGCGGAACCTGTCCGGGCATACGGTGGAGGCGTTCTGGTACGCGGTCCGCCACGCCAAGCCGGTCACCATCGGCCTGAATTGTTCGTTCGGCGCCGAGCAGTTGCGGCCGCATGTTCGTACCCTGTCGGAGATCGCCGACACGCTGATCATGGTCTATCCGAACGCTGGCTTGCCCAACGAGCTGGGCGCCTATGACGAGGCGCCGGCGACGACGGCCGGGCTGGTCGGGGAATGGGCGCGGGCGGGGCAGGTCAACGTGCTGGGCGGGTGCTGCGGGTCGACCCCGGCGCATATCCGCGCGATCGCGGACGGCGTGGCGGGGCTGGCGCCGCGCCGCGTGCCGACGCCCGCGGTCAGGACGCGGCTGGCGGGGCTGGAGCCGATGACGATGGCGGCGTGATTTTCATACTCCCTCTCCCCGTCGGGGAGAGGGTTGGGGAGAGGAGCCGTCCAGAGCGCCCATCCTCTCCCTCGAACGGCCCCTTTCCCCGGCCCTCTTCCCAAGGGGAGAGGGAGAAGGCATCAGATGACCCTCACCACCGCCCAGTTCGTCAATATCGGCGAGCGCACCAACGTCACCGGCTCGGCCCGGTTCAAGAAGCTGATCATGGCGGGCGACTATCCGGCCGCGGTCGAGGTCGCGCGTCAGCAGGTCGAGGCCGGCGCCCAGGTGCTCGACGTCAACATGGACGAGGGGCTGCTCGACGGCACCCAAGCCATGACCACCTTTCTGAAGCTGATCGCGGCCGAGCCGGACATCGCGCGCATCCCGTTCATGGTCGACAGCTCGAAATGGAGCGTGATCGAGGCGGGGCTGAAATGCGTGTCGGGCAAGCCGATCGTCAACTCGATCAGCATGAAGGAGGGCGAAGCTCAGTTTCTCTCTCAGGCTCGCACCTGCATGGCGTACGGCGCGGCGGTGGTCGTGATGGCCTTCGACGAGGTCGGCCAGGCGGACACCGAGGCGCGCAAGGTCGAGATCTGCGCGCGGGCCTACGACCTGCTGACCGGCATCGGCTTTCCGCCGGAGGACATCATCTTCGATCCCAACATCTTCGCGGTCGCGACCGGGATCGAGGAGCACAACAACTATGCGGTCGACTTCATCCAGGCGTGCCGCGCGATCAAGACGCGGTGCCCGCACGTCCATATCTCGGGCGGGCTGTCGAACCTGAGCTTCTCGTTCCGCGGCAACGAGCCGGTGCGCCGCGCGATGCATTCGGTGTTCCTCTACCATGCGATCCCGGCGGGGCTCGACATGGCGATCGTCAATGCCGGACAGCTCGACGTGTACGACACGATCGACGCCGAACTGAAGACGGCGTGCGAGGACGTGATCCTCAACCGCGATCCCGGCGCGACCGAGCGGCTGATCGTGCTCGCCGAACGCTATCGCGGATCGGACCCGGTGGTCGAGGCGCAGGCGGCGGAATGGCGCGGCTGGGACGTGCGTCGACGGCTGGAACATGCGCTGGTCAAGGGCATCGACGCGCATGTCGTCGAGGACACGGAAGAAGCGCGGCAGGGCTATTCGCGCCCGATCGAGGTGATCGAGGGGCCGTTGATGGACGGGATGAACGTCGTCGGCGACCTGTTCGGATCGGGCAAGATGTTCCTGCCGCAAGTCGTCAAATCGGCGCGGGTAATGAAAAAGGCGGTGGCGCACCTGCTGCCCTATATCGAGGCGTCCAAGGAGCCCGGCGCGCGCGGCAAGGGCAAGATCGTGATGGCGACCGTCAAGGGCGACGTGCACGATATCGGCAAGAACATCGTCGGCGTCGTTCTCCAGTGCAACGGATTCGACGTAGTCGATCTGGGCGTCATGGTGCCCTGGTCGAAGATCCTGGAGGCCGCCAACGAGAACGACGCCGACATGATCGGGCTGTCGGGGCTGATCACGCCCTCGCTGGACGAGATGGTGACCGTAGCGGAGGAGATGAAGCGCGCGGGGATGGCGATGCCCCTGCTGATCGGCGGCGCGACGACGTCGAAGGTCCATACCGCGCTGCGCATCGCTCCGGCCTATGACGGGCCGGTCGTGCACGTCCTCGACGCCAGCCGCGCGGTGGGCGTCGCGACGACGTTGGTGAGCGACACGACCCGCGACGACTATGTCGCGGGGATCGCGGCCGACTATCACGCGGTGCGCGAGGCGCGGGCGGGGCGGGGCAATAACGATCTGCTGCCGATCGCCGAGGCACGGGCGCGGGGCTTTCCGGCGGACATGGCGCTGAAGGCCCCGGCGGCCGCGAAGCCTGGGGTGCACCGGTTCGACGCCTGGGACCTGGCCGACCTGCGCCGCTACGTCGACTGGACGCCCTTCTTCCGCGCCTGGGAGCTGGCGGGCACCTTTCCCGCGATCCTCGATGACGCGGTGGTGGGGGAAAGCGCGCGCGGGCTGTACGCGGACGCGCAGGCGATGCTCGACCGGATCGTCCGGGAGCGGTGGCTGACCGCGCGCGGCGTGGCCGGGCTGTGGGCGTGCCGCCGCGACGGGGACGACGTGGTGCTGGAGGACGGGACGCGGCTGCCCTTTCTGCGCCAGCAGATCGCCAAGCGCGAAGGACGCGCCAATATGTGCCTGGCGGATTTCGTCGATCCGGCCGGGGACTGGATCGGCGGGTTCGCGGTCGGCATCCACGGGATCGACCCGCACATCGCCGCCTACAAGGCGGGGCATGACGATTATAACGACATCCTGCTGAAAGCATTGGCCGACCGCTTGGCCGAGGCGTTCGCCGAGGCGTTGCATCACCATGTCCGCACCGACCTGTGGGGCTATGCCCAGGGCGAGCAGATGACCAACGAGGCGCTGATCCGCGAGAAATATCGCGGCATCCGGCCCGCGCCGGGCTATCCGGCCTGTCCGGAACATTCGCTCAAGCGGCAATTGTTCGACTTGCTGGGGGCGGAGGACGCGGCCGGCTTGGAGCTGACCGACAGCTTCGCGATGCTGCCGACCGCGGCGGTGTCGGGTTTCTATTTCGGCCATGCCGAGGCCGAATATTTCGGGGTGGCGCGGATCGGGCGCGATCAGGTGGAAGAATATGCGATCCGGCGCGGCGTGCCGATCGAACAGGCGGAGCGGTGGCTGCGGCCCAATCTCGACTGACCGGCCCGTTTCGGGACGGCGCGGGCGTTAACGCCGTTTCGCCCTAGCCGGGGCGGGCGAGAACGCGCAGGTCGGAAGTCGAAAGGTATCCCTCCCATGCGCCTCACCATCGCCCTGCTGCTCGCCCTCGCCGCCCCCGCCGCCGCGCAGACTGGCGGGCCCTATCTCGTGGCGGAAACGGGCGAACGGTTCGGCAGGCTCGGCGACGCGCTGATGTCGGTGCGCGGGCGCGACGCGACCATTACCATCGCGCCCGGCGTCCACCGCGACTGCGGCATCCAGCAGGCGGGCCGGATCATCTTTCGCGCCGAGCGGCCGGGAACGGCGATCTTCGACGGAACGGCGTGCGAGGGCAAGGCGGTGCTGGTGCTGCGCGGGGCTGGGTCGGTCGTCGACGGGCTGGTATTCCGGGGCATCCGCGTGCCCGACGGCAATGGCGCGGGCATCCGGCTGGAGACGGGCGACTTGACGGTCACCAACTCCATGTTCCTCGACAGCCAGGAAGGCATACTCGGCAATGTCGAGGATGCGCGCCAGATCCTGATCGACCGGTCGACCTTCGCCGAGCTGGGCCAGTGCGACGAGACGCCCGACTGCGCCCACTCGATCTATCTGGGCACGCCGGGCAAGGTGACGGTCACCAATTCGCGTTTCGAGCGAGGGCGGGGCGGGCATTACGTTAAATTGCGCGCGGCGACCGTGTCGATCACCGACAACAGCTTCGACGACGTTGGAGGATCCAAGACCAATTACATGATTGATTTGCCGGAAGGCGCGTCGGGGCTGATCGCGCGCAACACCTTCGTCCAGGGCCGGGCCAAGGAGAATTGGTCCGCGCTGATCGTGGTCGCGGCCGAGCAGAAGCGATATCCGTCGGCCGGACTGCGCATCGAGGGCAACGACGCCAGGCTCGCGCCCGGCGAGACGCGCTCGCCCGCGTTCGTCGCCGATGCCAGCGGGGAGCGCGTGACGATCGGCGCGAACCGGCTGGGTGAGGGCATCAAGGCGTATCAGGTGCGCTAGAGCGGTCGGCAGGTGTCCGCCTCGCCGGGATCGAGGTCGAGGCAGCGACCGTCGATGCCGGGCACGACGAGCCCGAGCGGCGCGGCCAGTGTGGGGAGGATGTCGACCGTCTCGACCGATAGCGGCTGCTCGAAGCCGGGTTGCCCCTTGCGCCAGAATAGCAGCGGCACGCGGCGGTCATAGTCCCACGGGCTGCCATGCGTCTCGACATAGCCGGGGCCGGGCTTCTCGATCGCGGTGACGCGGGGCTTCAACAGCACCAGGAGGTCGCCCGAGCGTGTCGGGTCGTGGCTGGCGCGGGCGCGCTCCAGCAGCGTCCAGGTCTCGGGCGGGGTGGTCGGCAGCGGGGTGGCGGCGATCTCGGCGGCGGTATGGGCGGCGGCGACCTGGGTCTGGCCCGAATAGCGGCGCTTGGCCGCGGCGAGGACGCGGGCGCGGGTGGCGGGCGGCAGTTTCCGGTCGATATACACGTCGCCCTCGGCGGCGAGCAGGACGGGGCCGGCCAGTTTCAACTCGGCGGCGATCGCGGCGTCCATCGCTTTCAACGACAAGGCGGGTTCGACGCGCGCCTCCATGGGCATGGCGCGCTCGCGCTGGCGCTCGGTCGCGTCATGCGCGCCGTGATCGGCGGTGAGCATCACCTGATAATCGACGCCGGTCCGGTCGAGCACCTCGAAGAACCCGGCCAGCGCCGCGTCGAGCTCGGCCATCTGCAGGCACATCTCGGTGCCGCCGGTGCCGAAGCTGTGGCCGATATAGTCGGTCGCCGACGCCCCGATCGAGATCACGTCGACCGCGGGCCCCCGGCCGAGCTTCATGTCCTGGATCAGCCCCGCGGCCATCGAGAGCACGGCGGCGTCGGCGGCGGGGGAGGCGCGAAAGGCGCGCGTGTCGCCGGCGGCGCGTTCGAACCGGCCCCTGCCCAGCACCTGCTCGCCGATCCGCGTGGCACGGTCGACGGGGGCGCAGAAGGCGGGGAGCGAAAGCGGCTCCTGCGGCTGTGCGATCATCGCGGCGACCGCGTCGCGCGTCCGCTGCACGACCGGCGGGATCGCACGCCCGGCATAGGAGCTGAACGTCTTGCCGTCCCACCACCAAAGCTCGTCGACCTTGTGGCCGCCCATCATGATCGCGGCGCGATCCTTGCCCGCGACCGACACGACGCGCGACGCGGGGGTGACGGCTTTCAGACGCTCGCCCAAGGTCGGCACTTTCAGGTGCAGGTCGGAGGCGGTGTATCTGTTGTGGTCGGAGCCCGGCGCGCGCTCGTCCTCTGCGCAATAGACGAGCTTGTCGGCGCGCGGGGCGTTCTGGTCGACCCAGGTATTGGCGACGATCCCGGTCCGGGCGGGGTGATAGCCGGTCAGGATCGTCGAATGGCCCGGGCAGGTCTCGGTCGCGGCATGGCCCTGATAGGCGGAGGGGAACACCGCCCCGCGCAGCAGCCGCGCGAAGCCGCCGGTGAAATGGCGGCGATATTGCGCGAACAGGTCGGCGGAAAGCTGATCGACCGAGATAGCGACGATCAGCTTGGGCGGGGTGCGCGGCGCGGATACGGAGGTCGGCGTGTTCGTCTGGGCTGGCAGGGGCGCGGCGACCGTGGCGAGGAGGGCGGCGAGCATCGTCTTCATGGAAGCGGTCCTTGGCATGGCGGCAGTCCTTGGGGTCCGGGGCTGGCCGCGCTATGTGCGGGCGATGGACTTCCCGCAATGATCCGCGCGCTTCTTTGCATCGTGATGACGCTGCTCGCCTGGAGTGGAGTCGCGTCGGCCCAGGCGCCGGGGCCTAAGCATATCGCGATGGAACTGGTCGCCGAAACGCCGCGCCCGGCCGCGGGCGGGCGGGTCACGCTGGCTTTCGTCTCAACGCCCGAGCCGGGCTGGCACGGCTATTGGAAGAATGGCGGCGACGCGGGGGTGGAGACCATATTGAAATGGGCGCTGCCCGCAGGCGTGACGGCGGGGCCGCTGCGCTATCCGGTGCCGAGCCGGCTGATCGTCTCCGGGCTGATGAATTACGTGTATGAACGGCCCTTCGTGCAATTCGCCGAGCTGACGGTGCCGGTCGGGCTGCCCGCGGGGACGCGGCTGCCGGTGCGGGTCAAGGCCGATTACCTGGTCTGCACGGTCGAGATCTGCGTGCCCGAGTCGCGGGAGCTGGCGACCGAGCTGGTGGTCGGCGACGGCGCGATCGACCCGGCGGCCCGCGCGCGCTTCGACGGGTGGCGCCAGGCGCTGCCCAAGCCGCTCGGCAGCGAGGCCAGCTTCGCGATCGCGGACAAGCGGTTCCGCATGGCGGTGCCCTTTCCGGCGGACGCGCCGCTGGGCGATGCCTATTTCTATCCGCTGGAGGGCGGCGCGATCGATTATGCCGCGAAGCAGGCGGTCACGCGGTCGGGCGACACCGTGCTGATCGAGACGGCGGCCGCGCCGATCGGCACCCCCCCCGCGCTGCTGACCGGCGTGCTGGCGACCGGCGAGGGGCGCGGCTTCGCGATCACCGCGCGGCCGGGGACGGTGACGGCGGGCGTGTCGGAGGCGGCCGGGATCGACTGGTCGGGGGCGTTGCTGGCCTTTGCGGGGGCGGTGCTGGGCGGACTGCTGCTCAACGTCATGCCCTGCGTGTTCCCGATCCTGAGCCTCAAGGCGCTGAGCCTCGCCAAGTCGGGCGCGAGCGAGCGCGCCGCGCGGCGCGAGGCGCTGGCCTATACCGCCGGCATCGTGCTGGTGTGCCTGGGGCTGGGCGCGGCGATCCTGGCGCTCCGCGCGGGCGGCTCGATGGTCGGCTGGGCGTTCCAGTTGCAGGACCCGCGCGTGATCGTCGTGCTGCTGGCGCTGTCGGTCGCGATCGCGCTCAACCTGTCGGGGCTGTGGGAGGTGCCGTCGGTGAGCGTCGCCACAAAAGGCGGGCCGGGCGGCGCGTTTGCGACGGGGGTGCTGGCGGCGGTGGTCGCGACGCCGTGCACCGGGCCGTTCATGGGCGCGGCGCTGGGCGCGGCCTTGGTGCTGCCCTGGTATGCGGCGCTGCTGATCTTCGGGGGGCTGGGTCTGGGGCTCGCGCTGCCCTTCCTCCTCATCGGCTTCGTGCCCGCGCTCCGGCGGCGGCTCCCCAAGCCGGGGGCGTGGATGGAGCGGTTCCGCCGGGTGCTGGCGGTGCCGATGTGGCTGACCGCGCTCGCCCTGGCCTGGGTGCTCGGGCGGCAGGCGGGGGTCGACGCCATGACGCTGGGGCTGCTCGCGGCGCTGCTCGTCGGCTTCGCGCTGTGGATCGCGGGACGGCGACAGGGCGCGGGGCGCGGCGCGGGCACGGCGTTGATCGCGGCGCTGGTGCTGACGATCGGCGCGGCGGCGCTGGTCCCGCGCGCCAAGTCATCGGCCGAGGTCGCGCAAGCGGGCGACGAGGCGTTCAGCGAGGCGCGGCTGGCGAGCCTGCGCGGTGAGGGGCGGCCGGTCTTCGCCTATTTCACCGCAGACTGGTGCCTGACCTGCAAGGTCAACGAAGCGGGCGCGATCGACCGCGCCGCGGTGCGCGACGGCTTCGCCGCGAACAGGGTGGCGGTGCTCAAGGGCGACTGGACCGACGGCGACGCCGAGCTGGGCCGCTTCATCGAGCGTCACAATCGGGCGGGCGTGCCGCTTTATTTGTGGTATGCACCGGGCCAGGCCAGCCCCCGCGTCCTGCCGCAGGTGCTGACGCCGTCGATGTTGACCGCCCTGGCCGGCGAACGGCGGGGCTGAACGGAGGAGAAGACCGATGCGTTTCCAGATCGTCGCCGTCATCACCGCGCTCGCGGTCGCCCCTGTCGGCGCGCAGCAGACCACCGGCAAGGCCGCCGGCAATTTCCGGCTCACCGACATGAACGGCAAGGTCGTCCAGCTGTCCGACTATCGCGGGCGGCCGGTGGTGCTGGAGTGGAATAATCCGGGCTGCCCCTATGTCAAAAAGCACTACGACAGCGGCAACATGCAGCGCACCCAGGCCGCGGCGACCGCCGGCGGGGCGGCGTGGCTGACGATCAACTCGGGAGCGCCCGGCAAGCAGGGCCATATGACGGGCGCGGAGGCGAAGGCGTTCGTCGCGAGCGCGAAGGCCAAGCCGACCGCCTATCTGCTCGACGCCGAAGGGCGCGTCGGGCGCGGTTACGCCGCCAAGACGACCCCGCATCTGTACGTGATCGATGCGCGGGGCGTGCTGCGCTATCAGGGCGGGATCGACGACAAGCCGACCGCCGACCGGTCCGACATCGCCGGCGCGCGCAACCATGTGCTGGCCGCTTTGGGCGAGCTGAAAGCGGGCAAGCCCGTGTCGATGGCGGAGACGCGGCCCTATGGGTGCAGCGTAAAATATGCAGGCTGATCTAAAGCACTTGCCAGCGGCCGTTCGCCTGCGCAGCATGGACGAGTGAAACGACCCGCTTATGACGAGATAAGGGACCGCGCCGAGCCGGGCTTCGCCGCGCTCGGCGAATGGCTCGACGGCACCGCGCCCGGCGACCTGCGGCGGCGCCAGGCATCTGCCGAGGCGACGTTCCGCCAGCTCGGCATCACCTTCGCGGTGTACGGCGAGGGCGAGGCCGCGGAGCGGATCATCCCGTTCGACATCGTCCCCCGGCTGTTCACCGCCCCCGAATGGTCGCGGCTGTCCGAGGGGCTGGTGCAGCGCGTCCAGGCGATCAACGCTTTTCTGGAGGATATCTACGGCGATCAGCGCATCCTGAAGGAAGGGGTGATCCCCGCCGATCTGGTGCTGGGCAATTCGCAATATCGGCGCGAGGTGGCGGGGGTGCGGCCGCCGCACGGCATCTGGGCGCATATCTGCGGCATCGACCTGGTGCGGACGGGGCCGGACAGCTTCTTCGTGCTGGAGGACAATGCGCGCACGCCCTCGGGCGTCAGCTACATGCTCGAGAATCGCGAGGCGATGCTCAGGCTCTGCCCCGAACTGTTCGACCGGCTGCGCGTGGCCGCCGTGGACAGCTATCCCGACCGGCTGCTGCGCATGATGCAGTCGGTGGCGCCCAAGGGCGCGGGCACTTGGCCGACCTGCGTGGTGCTGACGCCCGGGCGCCACAATTCGGCCTATTACGAGCATAGCTTCCTGGCCGATTCGATGGGAGTCGAGCTGGTCGAGGCTCCCGATCTCGTGGTCGAGAACGATTGTGTGTGGATGCGCACCATCGCGGGGCCGGTGCGCGTCGACGTGATCTATCGCCGGGTCGACGACGATTATCTCGACCCGCTGGTGTTCCGCCCCGATTCGCTCCTGGGTGTGCCGGGATTGATCGGCGCCTATGCGGCGGGCGCGGTGGCGATCATCAACGCGCCGGGCAACGGCATCGCCGACGACAAGGCGATCTACAGCTACATGCCCGAGATCGTGCGCTTCTATGCCGGCGGCGACGCCACGCTCCCGAATGTCGAGACATGGCGCTGCCGCGAGCCCGACGCGCTCGCCTATGTGCTCGAGCATCTGCCCGAACTGGTGGTCAAGCTGGTCGACGGATCGGGTGGATACGGGATGCTCGTCGGGCCGACCGCGAGCCGTGTCGAGATCGAGCGCTTCCGCGCGGCGCTGATCGCGGAGCCGCACCGCTACATCGCCCAGCCCACGCTCGCCTTGTCGACGGTGCCGACCCTGGTCGAGCAGGGGGTCGCGCCGCGCCATGTCGATTTCCGCCCCTTCGTGCTGTCGGGCGCGCACGGCGTCGACATCGTGCCGGGCGGGCTGACCCGCGTCGCGCTGCGTGAGGGGTCGCTGGTCGTGAACTCCAGCCAGGGCGGGGGCACCAAGGACAGTTTCGTGCTGATGGGCGACGAGGTACCTGCGCGACGCCAGAGCCAGTCGCAGTTCCAATCGCAGTCACAATCTCAATCTCAATCCCGGGGCCTGGGCCGGTAATGCTGTCGCGTACCGCCTCGTCGCTCTACTGGCTCGGCCGGTACATCGAACGCGCCGATTTCATCGCGCGCCTCGTCGAGGCCACCGTGCGGCTCGACACGCTGTCGACGCGCCCGGCGGGGGAGGCGGCCTGGGTGTCGGCGCTGGCGGTGACCGACACGGAGGAGGCCTTCGCGGCGAGCGGCGCCTGTCCCAGCCAGCGGACGGTGGCCCGCTTTCTGACCACCGACGCCAGTCACCCGGGATCGGTGGTGAGTTGCCTGGACATGGCGCGCGGCAACGCCAAGGCGGTCCGCACCGCGCTGACCCGCGACGCCTGGACCGCGATCAACCGCGCCTGGCTGCTGTTCGAGCGCGGGCGCGCGGTGGACCATCCCGCCGACGCGCTGGCGCTGGTCGAGGAAGTGAAGCACGAAGCGCGCGGCTTCGAGGGCGCGGTGCACCGGATGCTGCGTAACCACACCACCTGGTTCGTGCGGCTGGGCCAGGCGGTGGAGCGGTCGGACAACACGGCGCGGCTGCTCGACGTCAAATATCATATCCTGCTGCCTGCGGGGGAGCCGGTCGGCGGCGTCGTCGATCGCGATCAGTGGACGACGATCCTTCACACCGTCGCGGCGGTGACGGCCTATCGCTGGCTTTATTCGGACGGGCTGACCCCGGCCAATGTCATCGACATGCTGCTGACGCGCGTCGAACTGCCGCGCAGTCTGGCCGCCTCGACCGAGGAGGTGGTGGAGCTGCTGGGGCTGCTCTCGCGGCGGACGGCCCAGCATGGCGGCGCCGACCAGATGGCGCGCGCGCGGGCGATGCGGGTGGCGCGGACGCGGTCGGGCGACGTGATCCTGTCGGGGCTGCACGAACATCTGCAGGCGTTCATCCGCGAGAACGACCAGCTCCACGCCGCGATCGGGCGGCAGTTCCGCTTCGGCTGAGGCTTTGTCCGCCAACCGTTCGTCCTTAGTAGCCGCTGAGCTTGTCGAAGCGGCATATCGAAGGACGAACGGGAGCGGGCGAGGCTAAAGCATCACGCGTCAAACGGTCAGGCGCGGGCGGGGCGGCAGAGCGGGCGCAACCTCGTCCTCCATGCGGCGCCAGCCGGCGGGGCCGAGCACCTCGATCGGGCGATAGCGGGTCTTGTACGCCATGCGCGGCGATCCCTTCACCCAATAGCCGAGATAAACATAGGGCAGTCCCGCCTCCCGCGCGCGGAGGATGTGGTCCATGATGACGAAATTGCCGAGGCCCGGCCGGCCTTCCTCGTCGGCGGCGAAGAAGCTGTAGATCATCGACAGCCCGTCGGCCTGGCGATCGGTCAGGCAGGCCGCGACCAGCCGTCCGCGCCCGTGCGCGGCGGGCTCGCGATATTCGATGATGAGCGAGTTGACGGGGGAATGCTCGACCATGTCGGCATAATCCTCCTCGTCCATCCCCGCCATGCCGCCCGTCGGATGGCGGGTCGCCAGGTATCGGCGGAGCAGCTGATATTGCTCGTCGGTCGCCCAGGCGCGGCAGGCCGAGACCTGGAGGTCGTCATGGCGGCGCATCAGCTTGCGCTGGGTGGCGTTGGGCCGGAATTCGGGAGTGACGACGCGCACCGACACGCAGGCGGAGCAGCCCGCGCAGGACGGGCGATAGGCGACGCCCTGGCTGCGGCGGAAACCGATCCGGCCGAGCGCGTCGTTCAACTCGCCGGCATGGGGACCGACGAGTTCGGTGAACACCTTCCGCTCCTGCTTCCCCGGCAAATAGGGGCAGGGCGACGGGCTGGTGACGAAGAAGCGCGGGAAACGGAAGGGCGCGGTCACCGCCTGTCGGACCTTTCTGTCGGTGCCGGGCGATCCGACGGGTTGCAGCGCTTATGAAGGGGTAGAGCGGGAGAAGAAAGGCGGTTCACCACGATTGAGGGTTAACGCGCTCCGTCCGCGAAATAAAGTCACGCCAGCTCGACCGGCGCCACGTCGTACCCGCCCGCGCGCAGCGCCGCGAACAGCCGGTCGAGATGGGCGCGGTCGCGCGTCTCGCACTCGATCTCGGTCACCAGGCCCTTGGCGGGCAGGGTGGTGAAGACGCGCTGGTGATAGACCTCGATGATGTTGACGCGTTCCTGGTCGAAGATCCGCGCGACGTTGAACAGCGCGCCGGGCTGGTCCTGGAGGCGGATGCGCAGCCGCGCGAGCCGGCCCGAGCGGGCCAGGTCGCGCAGCAGCACATTGGCGAGCAGCCGCGTGTCGATATTGCCGCCGCACAGCACCACGCCGACGGTCCGCCCCCGGAACCGATCGGGATGCTCCAGCAGGGCGGCGAGCCCGGCCGCGCCGGCGCCCTCGACCACCGTCTTCTCGATCTGGAGCAGCAGGCTGACCGCTTCTTCCAACCGGCGTTCGGAGACCAGCACGATGTCGTCGACCAACTCGGCGACCATCAGCGAGGTGATCCCGCCCGGCTCCTTGACCGCGATGCCCTCCGCCAGCGTGTCGCCGGCGCACGGATGGTCGGTGCCGCGGATGCGGTTGTACATGGAGGGGTAGAGCTCGGCCTCGACCCCGACCACCTCGATGGCGCGCCCGCCCCGCTCCCGACCGGTCGCCCGCGCGACGACGCCCATGCCCGAGATGAGCCCGCCGCCGCCGATCGGCGTGACCAGCATCTCGATCGCGGGCACGTCCTCCAGCATCTCGATCGCGACCGTCCCCTGGCCGGCGATGATGCGCGGGTCGTCGAACGCGTGGACGAAGGTCAGCCCGCGCTCGACCTCGAGCAGGCGGGCATGGGCATAGGCGGCGTCATAGGTCTCGCCCTCGATCACCACGGTGGCGCGGTGCCCTTCGGTCTGGGTGACCTTGGTGATGGGCGTAGTGCGCGGCATCACGATCGTGGCGGGGATGCCGAGCCGGTTGGCGTGATAGGCCAGCCCCTGCGCATGATTGCCCGCCGAGGCGGCGATGACGCCCGCCGCCCGCGCCTGCGGCGAGAGCTGGAGCAGCGTGTTGAGCGCGCCACGCTCTTTATAGGCTGCGGTGAACTGCAGATTCTCGAATTTCAGATACACGGTCGCGCCGGTCAGCTCGGACAGGGTGCGGCTGATGAAGGTCGGGGTGCGGACGATCTGGTCGCGGATACGCGCATGGGCGGCACGGACATCGGCGAGGGTGACCGGCAGGTCTATCAGGGACGGAACGCGCTGGGTGGCCATCGCCCGGCGCTAGACCATCTGGCGCGGGTGGGGAACCGCTCCTATGACCCGGTCCCATGAAGATCGCATGGATCGGGACGGGCGTGATGGGCGCCCCCATGGCGGGGCACCTCGCCGCGGCGGGGCACGAGGTGGCGGTGTATAACCGCTCGCCCGCCAAGGCGGCGGCGTGGAGCGCGGCGCATGGCGGGCGCGTGGCCGCCATGCCCGCCGCCGCCGCCGGTGGCGCGCAAGCGGTGTTCACCTGCGTCGGCGATGACGACGACTTGGCGAGCGTGACGCTGGGCGAGAGTGGCGCGTTCGCGGCGATGGACGCGGGTGCCCTGTTCGTCGACCATACGACGGTGTCGGCGGCGATCGCACGGCGACTGGCGGAGGAGGGGGGCAAACGCGGTCTGCTGGTGCTCGACGCGCCGGTGTCGGGCGGGCAGGCGGGCGCGGAATCGGGCAAGCTGTCGGTGATGTGCGGCGGGTCGGCCGCGGCCTTCGCGGCGGCGGAACCCATCCTCCAGGCCTATGCCGCGCGGATCGTCCATGTCGGGGCTGCGGGAGCGGGGCAGCAGGCCAAGATGGTCAACCAGATCGCGATCGCGGGCGTACTGGGCGGGCTGTCGGAGGCGCTGCGGTTCGCGCAAGCCAGCGGATTGGACCTGGAAAAGGTGTTCGAGGCCGTCTCCGGCGGCGCGGCGCAGAGCTGGCAGATGGTGAACCGCTGGGGATCGATGGCCGAGGACCGGTTCGACTTCGGCTTCGCGATCGACTGGATGCGCAAGGATCTGGGGCTGGCGATCGACGAAGCGCGCGCGAACGGCGCGGCGCTGCCGGTCGCGGCGCTGGTGGACCAATTCTATGCCGAGGTGCAGGCGATGGGCAGCGGCCGGCAGGATACGAGCGCGTTGGTGCGGAGATTGCGGAAGTGACGAAATTTGGTGTGCCTACCCTGCTCCTGGCGGCGGCCCTGCTGCCCGCGCCTGCCCTGGCGGACGGGTTGGTCTATAACGCGACGGGCGTGACGCTCGACAAGGACGGCAAGGTCGAGCGCTTTTCGGCGATGCAGGTGACCCGAGACGGGCGGGTCGCGAAGCTGCTCAAGACGCGCGACAAGCTGCCCGACAAGCTCGACTGGCGCGTCGACATGAAGGGGCGGGTGCTGTTGCCGGGGTTCGTCGACGCGCATGGCCATGTGATGGGGCTGGGCTTTCGCGCGCTCGCGCTCGACCTGTCGGGCACGCGCTCGCTGGCCGAGGCGCAGGCGGCGATCGCGGCCTATATCAAGGCCAATCCCGAGCGGAAATGGATCCTGGGCGGCGGGTGGAACCAGGAAAGCTGGGGTCTGGGGCGTTTTCCCACCGCCGCCGATCTCGACGCGGTATCGGCCGACCGCCCGATATGGCTGTCGCGCGCCGACGGCCATGCGAGCTGGGGCAATTCGGCCGCGCTCCGGGCGGCGGGGGTGACCGCGCGCAGCGTCTCGCCCGCGGGCGGCCGGATCGAGTTGGCGAACGGCCAGCCATTGGGCGTGTTCGTCGACGCGGCGCAGGCGCTCGTCGCCAAGGCGGTGCCCCAGCCGCTGGCCAAGGAACGCGACGCGGCCTTTCTGCGGGCGCAGCAATTGCTGCTCGAAAGCGGCATCACCGCGACCGCCGACATGGGCACGACGCTGGACGAGTGGCAGACCTATCGCCGGATGGGCGATCTCGGCAATCTGCGTGTGCGGATCATGAGCTATGGCAAGGGCGTCGAGGAGACGGTGCGGATCGGCGGCACCGGGCCGACGCCCTGGCTGTACGGCGACAAGCTCAAGCTCGTCGGGGTCAAGATCTACGGCGACGGAGCGCTGGGATCGCGCGGGGCGTGGCTGAAGGCGCCCTATGCCGATGCGCCGCGCGAGCGGGGGCTGGGCTTCCAGTCCGACGACGTGCTGCGCAACCTGATGAGCCGCGCGGCGATGGACGGTTATCAGATCGCGGTGCACGCGATCGGCGACCGCGCGAACGCGCAGGTGCTCGACGCGATCGACGAACTGGCGCTGACCTATAAGGGCGATCGGCGCTGGCGGGTCGAACATGCCCAGGTGATCGACCCGGTCGATCTCGCCCGGTTCGGCAGAAACGGCGTGATCGCGTCGATGCAGCCCGTCCACCAGACGAGTGACCGGACGATGGCGGAGGCGCGGCTGGGGCCGGCGCGACTGGGCGGCGCCTATGCCTGGGCGTCGGTGCTCCAGCGTGGCGGGCGGCTGGCCTTCGGGTCGGACTATCCGGTCGAGCGGCCCGACCCGTTTGCGGGCTGGGCGGCGGCGTTCACGCGCGCCGATGCGGAAGGCCGGCCTTTCGGCGGGTGGCAGCCACAGGAGCGGGTGACGCGCGAGCAGGCCTGGCGCGGCTTCACCGGCGACGGCGCCTATGCGGGGTTCGCGGAGGACAGGTTCGGGCGACTGGCGCCGGGACAGCGCGCCGACTTCATCATCGTCGACCGCGATCCCACGCTCGCCTCGCCGACCGAATTGCGCGCGACCAGCGTCCGGGAGACCTGGGTCGGCGGCGAGAAGATGTTCGAACGGAAGTGAAGGAAAGGGCGGGAACCGAAGCTCCCGCCCCGTCCGGTCACATGCCCGAGGACATGGACGCCGGCGCCATCTGCTTGGCGTGCATGACATGGCGTTCGATGATCGGCACCGCGGTGGCGGCGACCTGGCGCAGCGACGCGTCGGCCCCGTCGGTGGCGAAGCCCTTGTGCAGTGCCCAGGCGGTCTGGTGCGCCTGCATCTGCTGCTGCAGGTACAGATTGTCGAAGCTGTCCTTGGGCGCACGTTTCAGCAGCGCGATCTTAGCGGCATTGTCGGCCGACAACCGGGTCGACGGTTTGGCGATGGTGCGATCGCCATTCCTGAGCGCCGCCATCAGCGCCTTGGACGTGGTGGTATGGTCCGCGATCATCTCGCGCGCGAAACCTTTCACATCGGCGCGCTTGGACTTGCTCAGCGCCAACCGGCTCGACTGCATCTCGTACAGGTCGCTGTCGGCGGCCATCTTGACGTAATCGGTCGGCGTCGTGCCGGTGATCGGCGCCACGCCGACATCGGCGGCGGTCATCGACGCGCCGGCCGGCATGGCGTGGTTCATGCCCTGATGGCTGGTCTGCGCGGCGAGCGGAGCGGCAAGCGCGACCGCGGTGGCGGCGAGAAAGAAATGCTTCATCGTTCGAGTCCTTATGTCTTTCGAGAACCCGCACCCAACGAAGCGGGCGTCAAGCCGTTCCATCTGAACGACAAAAGGCCGCGGCACCCGAGAGTGCCGCGGCCTTTTCGACGAGTGAAAAGAAGTCAGGCGACCTGCGCGGCCACCATCTCGTCGGGCTCGCGCAGCACATAGCCGCGACCCCATACGGTCTCGATATAGTTCTCGCCCTCGCAGGCGAGCGACAGCTTCTTGCGGAGTTTGCAGATGAACACGTCGATGATCTTGAGCTCGGGTTCGTCCATGCCGCCATATAGGTGGTTGAGGAACATCTCCTTGGTCAGGGTCGTACCCTTGCGGAGCGACAGCAGCTCCAGCATCGCATATTCCTTGCCGGTCAGGTGCACGCGCGACCCGTCGACCTCGACGGTCTTGGCGTCGAGATTGACCGCCAGCTTGCCCGTGCGGATGACCGATTGCGAATGGCCCTTGGACCGACGCACGACCGCATGGATGCGCGCCACCAGTTCCTCGCGGTGGAACGGCTTGGTCACGTAATCGTCGGCGCCGAAGCCGAAGGAGCGGACCTTGGAGTCCATCTCGTTCACGCCCGACAGGATCAACACCGGGGTGGTCACCCGCGCGACGCGCAGCTTCTTGAGCACGTCGTACCCATGCATGTCGGGCAGGTTCAGGTCGAGCAGGATGATGTCGTAATCATACAGCTTGCCGAGATCCAAACCCTCCTCGCCGAGGTCGGTGGTATAGATGTTGAAACCTTCGGTCGTCAGCATCAGCTCGATCGCCTTGGCGGTCGTCGGCTCGTCTTCGATCAGCAACACGCGCATCGATCTGTCCCCCCGTTCGCGGCCCGCATCCACCCCGGCCACGCGGTTTAATTAACCAAACGACATCTGAAGGCAAAAGGTTAATTCCGGGTTAGCGCCCGATCAGTCGCGCAGATATCTGGCGAGCCAGGCGATCAGCGCCTCGACGCGCGCCGGGCGCAGATTGCCGGGCGGGGTCAGCAGGTGCAGCGCGGTCGGGGGCGGGTTCCATTCGGGCAGGATCGCCTCCAGCGCGCCGCTCGCGAGATGCGGGCCGATGATGAAGCCGGGCAAGCGCGCGATGCCGAGCCCGGCGAGCAGCGCGGGCACGAGCGCGTCGCCGCTATTGGCGGAAAGCGGACCCGTCGCGTGCACGACCACCTCCGCGCCGCCGGGCCCCCTGAGCCGCCACGGGCCGGGGCGGTTGGTATAGCCGAGCAGCCGGTGCGCGCCGAGCTCGCCCGCATGGACCGGCCGCCCGTGCTGGGCGAGATAGGCGGGCGCCGCGACGATGTGGCCCGGAATGCCGCACAAGCGCCGCGCGAGCAGCGAGCTGTCCTCCAGATCGGCGATGCGTAGCGCCAGGTCATACCCTTCCGCCACGATGTCCACGCGGGCGTCGGAGAAATGGAGTTCCACCTCAACCGCGGGATGCGCGCGCAGGAATGCGGCGAGGACGGGCGCGACCTTGAGCGCGCCGAAGCTCATCGGGGCGGCCAGGCGGACGCGGCCCGCCGTGGTCGTCGCCGAATCGCGGGCGATCTCCTCCGCCCCGCGCGCCTCCGCCACCATGCGTTGCGCCCGCTCGGCCAGCGGGCGTGCGGCCTCGGTCAGCGCCAGCCGGCGCGAGGTGCGGTGGAACAGCGACTGGCCGAGCTGCGCCTCCAGCCGCGACACCGCCTTGGACACGGTCGACTTGCCCAGCCCGAGCGCCGCCGCCGCCCCGCTGAACGAGCGCAGCTCCGCGACCGCGGCGAAGATCGCCCAGGCTTCCAGATCGGGCAGCTTGGTCATGGGGTGGCCTCCCCGGACAGGTTAACCACGGAAACGATCCGTTTCCAGCGTTTCCATTTACGCACGAAACGCGGCGCCTATCTTGGCCGTAACCAAGAGGAGTCGCTCATGATCGACACGCTTTCCACCATCGACCGCCGCCCCTTCGCCTCGCTCGGCCATGCCGACCATGGCTGGCTCGATGCGCGGCATCATTTCTCCTTCGCCGGCTATCATGATCCCGCGCGCATGGGCTGGGGCGCGATCCGGGTGTGGAACGACGACGTGATCGCCGCCAGGTCCGGCTTTCCGCCGCATCCGCACCGCGACATGGAGATCGTCACCTATGTCCGCTCGGGCGCGATCACCCATCAGGACTCGCTGGGCAACCGGGGCCGGACGGAAGCGGGCGACGTCCAGGTGATGAGCGCCGGGACCGGCGTGCGCCACGCCGAATATAATCTGGAGGACGAGGCCACCACCCTGTTCCAGATCTGGATCGAGCCGCGCGAGGCGGGCGGAGAGCCCGGTTGGGGCGCCAAGCCCTTTCCCAAGGGCGCACGCTCCGGCCGGTTCGTGACGCTGGCGAGCGGCTTCGCCGCGGATGTGCTGGAGGAGAATGGTGGAGCGCTGTCCATCCGCGCCGACGCGCGCGTCATGGGGGCCACGCTCAAGGCGGGCGAGCGGACCGAGCATCAGGTCGGCCCCGGCCGCCACGCCTATCTGGTCCCCGCGACCGGGCGGCTGCTGGTCGACGGCGATCCCGTCGAGGCGCGCGACGGCGTGGCGCTGACCGGCGGCCGGACCGTCACGATCGAGGCGGTCGAGGACGCCGAGATCGTTCTCGTCGACTCGGAATGAATGACCATCATCAGGGAGAAAACGCGATGACCAAGGTTCTGGTGCTCTATTACTCGTCCTACGGCCATATCGAGCGGATGGCCGACGCGGTCGCCGAGGGCGCGCGCGGGGCGGGCGCGCAGGTGGACATCCGCCGCGTCGCAGAGACGGCCCCGCCCGACGTGGTCGCCGCCGCCCATTTCAAGACCGACTCGTCCCATCCGGTGATCGAGAGCGCCGACGCGCTGGCCGGCTATGACGCGATCATCGTCGGGGCGCCGACGCGGTTCGGGCGGATGCCGAGCCAGATGGCGAGCTTCTGGGACACGACGGGCGGGCTCTGGGCCAAGGGCGCGCTGATCGGCAAGGTCGGCGGCGCCTTCACCTCCACCGCCAGCCAGCACGGCGGACAGGAAACGACCCTGTTCTCCCTCATCACCAATCTGCTCCACCACGGCCTGACGATCGTCGGGCTCGATTACGGGTTTCAGGGGCAGATGGGCGTGGACGAGGTGGTCGGCGGCTCTCCCTATGGCGCGACCACCATCTCGGGCGGGGGCGGTGAGCGCCAGCCGAGCGCGGCCGAACTCGACGGCGCGCGCTATCAGGGCCGCCGGATCGCCGAGGTCGCGGCCAAGCTGGCCGCCTGACCTAACGTCGCCGCCGCTTCCTCTTTGCCGGTTCGACCGGCGGGGGAGGCGGTGGGTCGGCGATCGTCCGCACCACGCGCGGCGGATCGACCAGCCCCGGATCGGCGGGAAACTCGGCGCGCGCGCGGGCGAAGACGAACCGCGCCCGCGCCGCGCCGGGGACCAAGCGGCTGCGGCCGACCCAGCGCCAATGCCAGGGCTCCCATTTCACCCCCTGCCGGTTGCCGGCGGCGAAGCTCTGCTCGAACCCGAACCGCGTCGCGTTCTCGCGCAGCCAGCGTGCCGCCGGCAGCGCGGACATGCATGCCTCCGCATCGGGGCAATTGGGCGAGGGGCGGATCGCGAAGTCGATCGCATAGCCGGTGGTATGCTCGCTATGCCCCGGCGGCGCGACCGAGATGGCGCGGTCGGCGGGGTCGCCGTCCGGCCGCTCGCGGCAGAAGACCGATCCCTGGCGCGTCAGCGTCCGGTGACAGGATAGGCCGCGCAGCGTTCCCCCCGTGCTCGGGTCCGCCCCTGCCGCGTCGAGCAGCCGCTGGAGGTCGGGCAGCATCTCGGCCCGCACTCGGCACCGCCCCAGCGCGAAGCCGGGCGGCGCGTCGACCAGTTCGGTGTCGGCGACCTGGCCATAGGGAAGGTGACCCAGCACGCGGCCATCGGGGGACCGTCGCCCGCTTTCTCCGTCGCAAAGCTGCGCGGCGGCGGGGGTGGACAGCAGCAGCGCGGTTGCGCCCAGCACCCCCCAGATGCCATGGCGGCGGCCATGCATGGTGAGCGCGTATTGTTCCTCGACGGCGAGGCCCTGGTGATCGACAAGCCCGCGGGGCTGCCGGTCGATCCGCCCCGCGACGGGTCGTTGAGCCTCGAAAACCATCTCGACAGTCTCACCTTCGGGTTCAAGCGCTGGCCGCTGCCCGTCCACCGGCTCGACCGGGACACGAGCGGCTGCCTGCTCCTGTCGCGCAACCCCAAGGCCCATGCGCGGTTCCAGCGTTTGTGGGAAGCGGGCGCGGTCGAGAAACGCTATCTCGCGGTGCTGGACGGCGTGCCGACGGGCGAGGCCGGAACGGTCGACCTGCCGCTGCTCAAGGTGTCGACCGCCGAGACCGGGTGGCGGATGATCGGCGACGCGAACGGCAAGGCCTCGCGCACCCCCTGGCGGCTGATCGAGGCGCGCGACGGGCGCTCGCTGGTCGAGTTCCGGCCGGAGACGGGCCGCACGCACCAGATCCGCGTTCACGCGGCATCGGGGCTGGGCGCCGCCGTGGTCGGCGACCCGGTCTATGGGCAGGCGGACCGCGCGGGCATGATGCTCCACGCGGCGTGGCTGAAGCTCGACCGCGGCGACAAGCCCCCGATCGAGGCGACCGCGCCGACCCCCGAGCGCTTCGGCGCCTACGGGTTCGGGGCGGCCGGGTTGGGCGATGGTTGACGTACCGGAGGACGCGCTGGAGGAGCGCTTCCTCGCCGCGACCGGGCCGGGCGGGCAGAACGTCAACAAGGTCGCCACCGCCTGCCAGTTGCGCGTGGACGTGTTCCGGCTGGGGCTGCACCCCGAAAGCTATCGGCTGCTGAAACTCGCGGCCGGATCGCGACTGACGGCGGCGGGCGTGCTCGTGCTGACCGCCCGGCGCTACCGCACGCAGGAGGCGAATCGCGCCGATGCGCGGGCGCGGCTCGGCGCGCTGCTCGTCCAGGCGGAGGCGCGCGAGGCGCGGCGGGTCAAGACCAAGCCCAGCCGGGCGGCCAAGGCCCGGCGCGTCGACGCGAAGAAGGGCCGGGGCGCGGTCAAGGCTGGACGCGGCCGCGTTGATATGGACTGAAGGGGCTCTCCCCATCAAATGGGGAAAAGGACGGGGATCAGGAGCAACATGTACCAGTTCGACATCGCCGCCGGCTCCAAGGACGAGCTCTACCGCGAGTTGCGCGGCGCGCTGGGCGCGCTGACGGAGGGCGAGCGCGACGGGATTGCCAACATGGCCAATGCCGCCGCGCTGCTGTGGGAATATCTGCCCGACCTCAACTGGGCGGGCTTTTACCGGCTGGTCGGGGACGAACTCGTGCTGGGGCCGTTCCAGGGCAAGGCGGCGTGCATCCGCATTCCGCTGGGCAAGGGTGTGTGCGGCACCGCCGCGGCGACGGGCGCGACGCAGGTGGTGGCTGACGTCCACGCCTTTCCCGGCCATATCGCGTGCGACGCGGCGAGCCGGTCGGAACTGGTCGTGCCGATCAGGCGCGGCGGCCGACCGGGCGGCGCGGTGATCGCGGTGCTCGACCTGGACAGCCCGGTCCCCGGTCGCTTCGACGCGGCGGACGCGTGCGGGTGCGAGGCGCTGGCGGCGATACTGGGGGAACGGCTGGATTGACGAGGAACCGGCTGATCCGTTTCGGGACCGGCCCGGCGGTTCCCCCGATGGTCGGCAACGTGATAACCTCCTGAGCGTTGCGCGGGTGAGACGATCCGCTCGTTTTGGGCGCCGGTTCGAGGGAGACAGGGTGATGCGGTATGTGCTGATCGCGGGTTTGGGGCTGTTCGCTAGCGGGGCCGCCGCGCAGCAGGGGCCGGGCGCCGGCTATCCACAACCGGGCGCGCGTTCCGCGCCGCCGGCCCATATCGCGCCGTCGCGCGCGGCCGGCGGGCGCTGGGGCAGCAAGGTCGATGGCCGCTGGTGGGGCGGGGTCAACGCGCCGGGCGGTTACGCCGCCTATCGTCGTCCCGCGCGCGGCGTCACCGTGGCGCGTTACTGGACCTCGCCGCGCTTTCACGTGAACGACTGGCAGGCTTACGGTCTCGCCCAGCCGCCCGGCGGCTATCGCTGGGTGCGCTATTATGACGACGCGGTGCTGATCGACGATCGCGGGTCGGTCTACGACACCGAATTCGGGGTCGATTGGGACCGGGTCGATCGCGGGCCGGTCTATGCGGGCGATCGGATGGAGGCGGGGCCGGCCTATCGGTCCGACGGCTATGCGTCGGACGATTACCGGCGCCGGGAAGACGGGTTGGGCGGTGCGGCGATCGGTGCGGTCGCGGGCGGGGCATTGGGCGCGGTGGTCGCCGGTCGCGGCGACCGGCTCGGTGGTGCGCTGATCGGCGCGGGCGTGGGCGGGGTGGCCGGCTATGCGGCGGACAGGGCGGAGGATCGCGGGGTGCGCGACCGCCGGGTCGAGCGCCGTATCCGTCGCGGCCCGCCCCCCGCCTATGGCGCCGGCTATCCGGCGCCCGATTACCCCTATCCGCCCGAGCCCTATCATGGCGGCCATGGCCATTCCGGCACCTATACCACGACCGTGCCCGCGGGCGGGAGCCATGTCGTTCATGCCGGGCCTGGGGTGACGACCGTGACCGTCCAGTCGCAGCCCGTGGTGACGACCACCACGACGACGACCGAATATGTCGACGAGGCGGTGACCTATTCCCGCCCCGCCCGGCGCGTCGTCGGCAAGCGGGTCTACCGGTCCAAGCTCAAGCGGCGGTGATCGTCACCGCCGCGCGGGCGCGACCTCGCGGCCGGCGAAGCTGACCAGGCTTTCGCTCCCGTCCGCCGCGACCGCCGACACCCCGACCAGATGGTCGTCGACGGGCACCTGGGTCAGCGTCGTCGTCGCGCCCGTCACCTCGCGCAGGTCGGTCCATTCCATCCGGTCGGTCCGGCGCCACCGGACGCGGTAGCGTTGCGCGCCCGGAACCGGGTTCCACTTGACCGTCGTGTCGCGGCTCAGCGCGCCGGCCATCGACGCGTTGTCGGGTGCGGCGGGCGCCGCCGCCAGCCGTGCGGCGGCGGCGATATTGATCGCGGTGACCTTGGCCAGATAGGCGAAGTCCATCCCCGCCACCGTGTCGCCATACTCGACGCCCCCCACCGTGCGCAGGTCCTGGTGCTGGCGGTCCCAGTTCTCGTTGGCGACGCTGAAACGCACCGCCGGAAAGCCCAGCTTCAGGAACGGCTCATGATCGCCCCCGCGCCCGAAACGATCGGGCCGGCGGTCGACGAACACGTCGAGCCCGCCGCGCAAGCCCGCCGCCTCGCCGTCGATCAGCTTGGCGAGCGCGCGGCTGGGGCCGTCATCCTCGCCCCCGTCGCCGCGCCGGCGAAGCTGGTCCGTCAGCTCCTCGGACGCGCGAATGCCTTCGGAAAAGACGCGCACCCGGCCCGCCTCGCGCACGCCGCCCTGGCCCACCGAATTGCCGACGATGTCGTTGTTGAGCATCGCCGATACCCGCCATCCCCGCGCGCGCGCCGTCTCGGCCAGCAGGGTGCCGCCCCACAGCCCCTGTTCCTCGCCGGAGAATATCGCGTACACGATCGTCGCGTCGAACCGCCGCTTCGACAGCGCGCGTGCGGCCTCCAGTACCAGCGCCACGCCCGAGGCGTTGTCGTTGGCGCCGGGCGCGTCGGAGGTGAAGTCCATCTCGCCCGACACGCGGCTGTCGATATGCGCGCCGATGATGACGAAGCGATTGGAGTCCCGCCCCCGCTGGATGCCCAGCACGTTCTCGACAACGACGCCCGTCGGCGCGCGCGGGCCCGTGAAGATGCGCGACTGGCGCTCGACCGCGATACATCCACCGCAGTCGCGCGCGATCGCCTGGAAGCGCGCCGCCGCCCAGTCGCGCGCGGCGCCGATGCCGCGCGCCGGATCGGTCGTGGTCGACAGGGTGTGCCGGGTCCCGAACCCGACCATCGCCTCCACATCGGCGCGCAGGCGGGCGGGGGAGGGCTGCACGACGGCGGCCGCGGCGAGGAGGATGATTGACATGGCGTAGTGAGTGGCCCCGTTCGCGTGCCGGCTCAAGCCCCGATCGCACGCCTTCACGGGCGGGGAGCGAGGGGCTAGGGCCGGAGCGCCCCCCTTCGGAGACCGCCCCCATGAAGCAGCTTGTCGCGTTCGACCTCGACGGAACGCTGGCCCTCAGCAAACAGCCGCTTCTGGAGGATATGGGCGAGGCGCTGGCCGACCTGCTCGGCGTGGCGCATGTGGCGGTGATCTCGGGCGGGGACTGGCCGCAATTCCAGAAGCAGGTCGCCTCGCGCCTGCCCGAACGCGCCGACCGGTCCCGGCTGTGGCTGATGCCCACCACCGGCACCAAGCTCTACACCTTCAAGTCCGACTGGGCGCCCGTCTACGCCGAATTGTTCAGCGACGTGGAACGTCGCGGCATCATCGACGCCTTCGCCGCCTCGCTCGCCGCGACCGGGTTCAAGCCCGAGCGGACCTGGGGCGAGCAGGTCGAGGATCGGGGCAGCCAGGTCACCTTCTCCGCGCTCGGCCAGCAGGCCCCGCTGGAGGAGAAGGAGCATTGGGACCCCGATTTCGCCAAGCGCAAGGTGATCCAGGCCGACCTCGCCGAACGGCTCCCCGGCCTGTCGATCAACATGGGCGGCGCCACCTCGATCGACATCACCCGCGAGGGCGTCGACAAGGCTTATGGATTGAAGAAGCTTCGCGACGCGAGCGGCATTTCGCTGGAGGCGATGATGTTCATCGGCGACGCGATCTTTCCGGGCGGCAACGACTATCCCGCCAAGACCCTGGGCCTCGACACCGTCCGCGTCCGCGATCCGCAGGAGACCATCTCCGTGATCGCGGCGATCGTCGCCTGCGGGAAATGATGGTCAGCTCAACCGGTCGATCGCCTCCGGGCTGAGCGAGCCGGGGATGATCATCACCGGCACCGCGAGCGCGCCCGCGTCGGTGCCCGCGAAATGCGCGATCAGCGGGCCGGGGGCGCCGGTCGCGGCGGCGCCGAGCACGAGCGCGGCGATATCAGGGTTGGCGGCGATCAGCTCGCGGATGATGCGGGGACCCTCGCCCTGGCGCACGGTGATGGAGGGACGCAGCCCCGATTCCTCGATGATCGTCCCCGCCGCCCCCGCGACCAGTCCTTCGGCGTGGAGGCGGGCCTCCTCCTCGATCGTCGCCTGGATGCCCCCGAACGCGATGAATTCCTGCGGGGGCACCAGCGCCAGTATCTCGACCCCGCCGCCGGTCTTCACCGCCCGCCGCGCGGCGAAACGCAGCGCGATGCCCGATTCGGGCGTCTCGTCGACGACCACCAGATAGATGCGCATGTGCCCGCCCCCTCGGACCAAGATTGGCGCGGCGCGAACGGCGGCGCAAGGGCGGCCGTCGGGATCGGCGGCTTGACGCGCGCGAGGGGCTGGGCTTGTGAGGGTGGCGCTTCACTCGCCCGAGGTCCTCCCCATGCCGACGCCCATCAAGATGCCCGCCCTCTCGCCGACGATGGAGGAAGGGACGCTCGCCAAATGGCTGGTCAAGGTCGGCGACGCGGTGAAGTCGGGCGACATCATGGCCGAGATCGAGACCGACAAGGCGACCATGGAATTCGAGGCGGTCGACGAGGGGGTCATCGCGTCGATCGACGTGGCCGAGGGCACCGACGGGGTGAAGGTCGGCACCGTCATCGCCACGCTGGCGGGGGAGGATGAGGAACCGGCTAAGACCGCGGCGCCCACGGCTCCCCCTGCTGGCGACGCCGCGCTGAAGGATCAGGGCGCGGTCGAGCACCCGGTCGAGCAGGCCGAGGATCATGGCCGCCCGCCCGTGACCGGCCCCGCCTCCGCGCCCACCGCCGATCCCGACAAGCGGCAGGTCGGCGCGCACGCCACCGCCGCCACGCCCGACGCCCGGAGCGGCGACCGCGTCAGGGCGAGCCCGCTCGCCCGCCGGATCGCGGCCGAGCGCGGGGTCGACCTGGCGGGGGTCACCGGATCGGGGCCGAACGGGCGCATCGTGCGCGCCGATGTCGAGGGCGCGGAGACCGGGACGAGACCGGCGGCGGCTCAGGCGCCCTCGTCGTCGGACGCGGGCATGGCCGCGCCGGCCGGGCCGCACGCTGCGGCTTCGCCGAAGCCTGCGGCCATCCCCGACATACCCCACGAACTCGCCAAGCTTTCCAACATCCGCAAGACGATCGCCCGTCGCCTGACCGAGTCGAAGCAGACCGTCCCGCACATCTATCTGACGGTCGATGTCGGCCTCGACGCGCTGCTGAAACTGCGCGGCGAGCTCAACGCGGCGCTGGAGCCGCGCGGGGTCAAGCTGTCGGTCAACGACCTGCTGGTGAAGGCGCTCGCCGCCGGCCTGATGCAGGTGCCCAAGTGCAACGTCATGTTCACCCCCGACCAGCTGGTGACCTTCAAACGCGCCGACATCTCGGTCGCTGTGTCGACGCCCACCGGGCTGATCACCCCGGTGGTGACGGAAGCCGACACCAAGCCGCTGTCCGCCATCGCGACGGAGATCAAGGACCTCGCCGCCCGCGCCCGCGACAACAAGCTCAAGCCGGAGGAGTACCAAGGCGGCACCGCGTCGATCAGCAACATGGGCATGTACGGCATCACCCAGTTCGACGCGGTCATCAACCCGCCCCAGGGCATGATCCTGGCGGTGGGCGCGGGCGAGAAGCGCCCTTGGGTGATGGAGGACGGCAATTTGGGCGTCGCGACGATCATGTCGGCGACGGGCAGCTTCGACCACCGCGCGATCGACGGTGCCGACGGGGCGGCGCTGATGCAGGCGTTCAAGACGCTGTGCGAGCATCCGCTGGGGATGCTGGCCTGACATGCGACGGACGCTCGTCGAACTCTTCTTCCTCGCGCTCGGTCTCCTGGCCGGCTTTGCGCTCAGCTGGGCCTGCGCGTGGAGCTACCCGGTGGGCGCGGACATTATCTGGACCTGCGGCGGGCTGGCGATGCTCGCGACGATGCTGATGGGCGTGGGACCGCTGCGCCGTGCCTGGCGCGCGGACCGGGCGGGCGCATGAGCGACCGTCCGCCCGACACCGCGCCGACGATCCGCGTCACCGCCATGCCCGCCGACGCCAATCCTTATGGCGATATCTTCGGCGGCTGGCTGATGGGGCAGATGGACCTGGCCGCCGGATCGGTCGCGTCGCGCCATTGCGGCGGCCGCGCGGTGACGATCGCGACCGGGGCACCCCGCAAAGTATTACTTTGCGGGGTGCCCACCGAGGAGATGAAGTTCCACCGTCCCGTCTTCGTCGCGACGAGCTGTCGGTCCACGCGACGCTGGTGCGCGTCGGGACCACGTCGATGACGGTCGAGGTCGAGGGGTGGCGGCGCGGGCGGCATTCGGAGGACGCCTACCGCGTGACGCAGGCCCGCTTCACCTTCGTCGCGATCGGCGAGGACCGCCAGCCGCGGCGGGTGCCGGGGATGGCAGGGTGATATCTTCAAAATCTGCTACCGCTTCACACGGTCGTTTGGCAGTGAAGACGACTGTTGCCGTCCTGCTCTTCATGCTGCTCTCGCTAACCCCGGCCTACTTGTTAGAGCATCTTACCGGCGTTGAGATCGGCGCTGTAGCTGTCGTCGGGCTGTTTCTTCTTGCGGTACCGATAGCGATCGCCGTGATTGGCTTAATAGTATTCTGCTGTAGCCGCGAGATGACAATCGATCATGCGCGGATCGAAGTTCCTCGTCCGCCCTGGCAACCAGCTGTCGTACTCGCTTTAGCTATACCGTTACTTGTCGTCGCACTCGGCGATCCCTTGAAGCTGATCGATGTGGCATATCTGGCTTGGGTAGGCGCGGCGCTTGGCGGGAGCGCCGGGCTGGCGAATTTTTATATTCCGGAAATGAGAGACAATCGTCATGCCTGACACCTTCGACCTCGTCATCCTCGGCTCCGGCCCGGGCGGTTACATCGCCGCGATCCGCGCGGCGCAGCTGGGGATGTCCGTCGCCATCGTCGAGCGCGAGCGGCTGGGGGGCATCTGCCTCAACTGGGGGTGCATCCCGACCAAGGCGCTGCTGCGGACCTCGGAGATCTACCACTATATGACCCATGCCGACGCCTATGGCCTGTCGGTCGAGCGCGCGTCGTTCGATCTGGGCAAGGTGGTCGAGCGCAGCCGCAAGGTCGCGGGCCAGCTCAATGCGGGCGTCAAGGGCCTGATGAAGAAGAACAAGGTCAAGGTGTTCGAGGGCGTCGGCAAGCTCACCGCGCCCGGCAGGCTGTCGGTGGCTCAGGGCGACAAAACCACCGACATCCAGGCGAAGAACATCATCGTCGCCACCGGCGCGCGCGCGCGCGACCTGCCCTTCGCCAAGGCGGACGGCGAGCGCATCTGGACCTACCGCCACGCCATGACGCCGCCCGTGATGCCGACCGAGCTGCTGGTCATCGGATCGGGCGCGATCGGGGTCGAGTTCGCGAGCTTCTATTCGGACATGGGCGCCAAGGTCACGATCGTCGAGATGCTGCCCCGCATCCTACCCGTCGAGGACGAGGAGGTGTCGGCCTTCATGGAGAAGCAGCTGACCAAGGCGGGCATCGCGATCCGCACGGGCGCGGGGCTGGAGGCGCTGACGGCCGGCCCGGACGGCGTGACCGCCCGCATGAAGGGCAAGGACGGCCAGGCGGCGGACGAGAAGTTCTCCCACGCCATCGTCGCGATCGGCATCGTGCCCAACACCGAGGAGATCGGCCTGGAGGCGCTCGGCGTCGAGACCGAGCGCGGGCACATCAAGACCGACGCATACGGCCGCACCAACGTCCCAGGCGTCTGGGCGATCGGCGACGTGACGGGCGCTCCCTGGCTGGCGCACAAGGCGAGCCATGAGGGCGTGGTCGCGGTCGAGGCGATCGCCGGGCTAGACCCGCACCCGATGAACACCGCCAACATCCCCGGCTGCACCTATTCGCGCCCCCAGGTCGCCAGCGTCGGCATGACCGAGGCCAAGGCGCGTGAGGCGGGTTATGAGCTGAAGGTCGGCAAATTCCCGATGATCGGTAACGGCAAGGCGATCGCGCTGGGCGAGGCGGAGGGCTTCGTGAAGACGGTGTTCGACGCGAAATCGGGCGAGCTGCTCGGCGCCCACATGGTCGGCGCCGAGGTCACCGAACTGATCCAGGGCTATGTCATCGCCCGCCAGCTCGAATCGACCGAGGCCGAGCTGATGGAAACGGTGTTCGCGCATCCGACGCTGTCCGAAGCGATGCATGAAAGCGTGCTGGGCGCCTATGGCCGGGCGCTACATTTCTAGGCCGCGGCAGGCCGACAAGGCGCAGCCTTATCGGCCGACCAAGCCGCGGCCCGGCCGCCGGGCGTCCACGCCCGTTCGACGACGCGGGATTTACTCCCGCGTCCGACCGCGCGGGTCCCTAGTCGCCCCGGCCTTGACTCGCAGTCCCGCTTCCCGCGGCAGCCAGCGGGAAGAAGCGGGACCCTGGGTCAAGCCCTGGGTGACGGAACGAGATTGGTGAACGACCCTTCGCCGATCGCCGACGTGGCGCTGGTCCGCTCGCTCCTGGTCGAGGCGGCGCGGGCGGGGGAGGCGATCAGCTATTCCGAGTTCCTCGCGCGGCTCGGCCTGGCCTTTTCGCGGCCCAAGATGCGCGCTTTGTGCCGCACGCTCGACCGGATCGACCAGGATGGCGGCGCGCGGGGCGAGCCGGGGCTGGCGGTGCTGGTCGTGCGCGAATCGGACGGACTGCCCGGCCAGGGCTGGTGGGCGGGCTGGCGCGCGGCCGAGCTTTGCTGGGAAAGCAACTGGACGGGGCCGGCGGCGAAAGCGTTCGTCGCCGCGGAACAGCGGGCGGCGTTCGACTGGTGGCGGGATCGATGACGAACGCGGTTGCCAGCGCCGGGCAAAGGCTGGAACATATGGGTCCCGGACGGCGCCGGGGACGGAACAGGGGACGGCTATGCTGAGATATTGGGGCGCGGCGCTGCTCGCCGCCGGGACCGCGACACCGGCCGCCGCCGACACGGTGGTGGTGGTGACCGCCCGGCACCTGCTCGACGTCGAGAGTGGCCGGACGCTCGAGGATCCGGTGGTGGTCGTCACCGACGGGCGGATCGCGTCGGTCGTGACGCGCGGCGGGGCGCGGCCCGACATCCCCGCGAACGCGCGCCGGATCGATCTGGGCGAGGCGACGATCCTGCCCGGGCTGATCGACATGCACGTCCATCTGACCAGCAACCCGAAATATGGCGGCTATACCGGCCTGCAATTCACCGACAGCTTCTGGATCGCGCAAGGGGCGGGCAATGCCGGGCGGACGCTGCGCGCGGGCTTCACCACGGTGCGCAATGTCGGGTCGGACGGCTATGCCGATGTCGGGCTGAAACAGGCGATCGAGGAGGGCTGGATCGAGGGTCCCCGCATCGTCCCCGCCGCCTATGCCCTGGGCGCCACGGGCGGGCATTGCGACGAGACCTTCCTGCCGCCCTCCTTCGCACGCACGTCGCCCGCCATGGGCGACTCCCCCGACGAGCTGCGCAAGCGCGTCCGCGAGCAGCGCAAATACGGCGCGGAGGTGATCAAGGTCTGCGCGACCGGCGGCGTGTTCAGTCGCAACACCGCGCCCGGCGTCCAGCAGCTGCGCGAGGAGGAGCTGCGCGCGATCGCCGAGGAGGCCCATTTCTGGAAGCTCAAGACCGCCGCCCACGCCCACGGCGCCGACGGCATCAAGGCGGCGATCCGCGCGGGGATCGACACGATCGAGCATGTGAGCTTCATCGACGCGGAGGGCATCGCGCTCGCCAAGGCCCGCGGCGCCTGGCTGGGCTTCGACGTGTACAACACCGAATATACGCTGGCGGAAGGCGCGAAGAACGGCGTCCTGCCCGAGAACATCGCCAAGGAACGCGCGGTGGGGACGCTCCAGCGGGAGAATTTCCGCGCTGCCGCGAGGGCGGGCGCGAGGATGATCTACTCGACCGATGCCGGCATCTATCCGCACGGCGACAATGGCAGGCAGTTCGCGGTGATGGTGCGTTTCGGCCTGGCGCCGATCGACGCGATCCGGTCGGCGACCTCGAACGCGGCCCAGGCGCTGGGACGTACCGGCGATGTTGGCGCGATCCAGGTCGGGCGCTACGGCGACATCGTCGCGGTGGAGGGCGATCCGACGCGCGACGTGACGCTGCTGGAGCGGCCGGTCGCGGTCATCAAGGGCGGGGAGCGGGTACGATGATGGCGTCGGGGCCCGGCACCTCGCCCTTCGCCCTGCTCTGGCCGACCTTCGCGCTGGTCGCGCTGATCATGGGCGTCTGGCTGACGTTGATGGTCCGTCGTCTGCGCCATGTGAAGAAGAACCCGCCCACGCGCGAGACCTTCGCCAGCGGCGACGCCGCGCGGCGCTATTTCGAGCCGGTCGAGACGCCCGCCGACAATCTTGCCAATCTGTTCGAGATGCCGGTGCTGTTCTTCGCGCTGGTGCCGCTGCTGCTGATGTTCCGCCAGGTCACGACCGCCCAGCTGATCCTCGCCTGGCTGTTCGTGATCCTGCGCGCGGCGCACAGCCTGATCCATCTCGGGCCCAACGTCGTGAAGTGGCGCTTCCAGGTCTATCTGGCGTCGGCGGCACTTCTTTTCGCCATGTGGATCGGCTTCTTCGTCGACGCGCTCGCCGGCTCGCGGCTCTACGCGATCCATTCGGGGTTGATGGCCTAGCGCCGGCGCGGCCCCCCGCTAGGCCGCCGCCGAATCGCTCCAGCGCCGCTGGTTCGCCAGGTCGCGTGCCTCGGCGATGGGCAGCGGGCGCCCGAAATAATAGCCCTGGACCTTCGAGCAGCCGAGTTCCTGCACCATGTGATGCTCGCTCTCGGTCTCGACGCCCTCGGCGGTGGTCGCCATGCCCAGGCTCTTGGCGAGGGCGACGACCGCGCGGATGATCGCGATCGCCTCGCGCACGCCCTTGGACGCGCTCTGGACGAAGCTGCGGTCGATCTTGATCGTCGAGAAGCGGGTGCGCGACAGATAGCCCAGCGACGAATAGCCCGTGCCGAAATCGTCCAGGCTCAGCCGGACGCCCAGGTCGAGGATGCGCTCCAGCGTCCGCACCGCGCCCGTGCCCTCGCGCATGAAGACCGACTCGGTGACCTCCAGCTCCAGCCGGTCCGCCGACAACCCGCTATTGGCGAGCGCGGAGGTGACCACCGTCAGGAAATTGGGATCGTGGAGCTGGTCGGGCGACACGTTGACCGCGACGCGCACGTCCGACGGCCAGCGCGCCGCTTCCTGGCAGGCCGTGCGCAGCACCCATTCGCCGATCGGCGCGATCAGCCGCGCTTCCTCGGCAAGCGGCACGAACTTCACCGGCGAGATGGGGCCATATTCGGGGTGGATCCAGCGCAGCAGCGCTTCGAACCCCGTGAGCCCGCCGGTCCCGGCGTCGACCACGGGCTGATAGACCAGATGCATCTGTCCCTGCTCGACCGCGACGCGCAGCGCCATTTCGAGACGGCGGCGTTCTTCGGCTTCGACGTGCAGCTGCGGCTCGTACACATGATATTTGCCGCCGCCCGCGTCCTTGGATCGGTAAAGCGCCAGGTCGGCCGACCGGATCAGCATCTCGGCGGTTCGCCCGTCGCGCGGGCCGAAGGCCAGGCCGACGCTGGCGCCGATATACAGCGTGTGCTGGTCGACCTCATAGGGACGCGACAGGGTGTGGATGATCCGTTCGGCGGTGCGCTCGACCGCCTGGGGATCGCCCGCATCGCGGACCACGACCGCGAATTCGTCGCCGCCGAGGCGGCCGCAGAGTTCGTTGGCACTCATCAACTGGTCCAGCCGCTCGGACACGCGGCTGAGGAGGCGGTCGCCGAGCGGATGGCCCAGCGTGTCGTTGACCGCCTTGAACCGGTCCAGGTCGATCATCATGAACGCGCACCGGCCGCCCCATTTGTCCGATTCCGCCATGGCGCGGGCGAGCGTCTCGTTGATCAGCAGGCGGTTGGGCAGGCCGGTCAACGTGTCGTAACGGGCCATGCGGTTGATCTTGTCGGCGGACGCGCGCTGCTCCGTGACGTCCGACCCCACGCCGCGAAAGCCGCAAAACGCCCCGCGCTCGTCGAAGCGAGGCGAGGCGGCGATCTCCCACCATCGCTCCTCGCCATCGACGTTGACCGGCAGGCGCAGGTCCCGAAAGCTGTCGCGCGCCTTCAGCTTCTCGGCCAGATCGCGCAATCCGGCGGCGAACGCCCCCGATTCCCAGGCCGGCCCGGCGAGCAGCTGGAGCAAGGGCATGCCGTTGATCGTGACGGGATCCATCCCGCAGGCGAAGGCGAAGCGCGGGCTGGCCTTGATGACGCGCCGCGCGGCGTCGGTTTCCCAAAGCCAGTCGGCGCCTGCCTCCTCGAACTCGCGAAGCAGCAGACTGACGGTTTCGTCGCGTTCGGCGAGGGCGATCTGACCGGCGCGGATCATCACAAGCGCGCGCGCGCGGCTCAGGCAGCCGAGCATCAGGAGCGCGGTGAACAACAGGGTGGCGCCGCTGGCGGCATAGGCGCCCGACAGGCCCAGCTTGACCGCCACGGCCAGGCCGGTGCCGCCGACAAAGGCCAGCGTGGACAGGGCCAGCGGCGCCATCGCCACCGCGCCCGCGGTCATCAGGACGGACAGCACCATCCACAGGCCGTAGCTGGAGCCGGTGCCGGCGTCCGCGAACAGCAGCGGCGGGATCGACCAGACGACCGCGAGCCCCAGTCCCTCGAAACCGGTATCGCGCAGTTCACGCAATGAGGCATAGCCGCCGTCCTGGTGATGGGCGCGCAGCCGCCGCACCGCGACCGTCACCGCCACGAGCGCGGTGACCCCGCTCCAGGCACCGAGCAGCCACAGCGGGACGCTTTGGGCCAGAAACCCCGCCGTGACTCCCGCCGCCAGCAGGTTGGCACCGAGCAGGAACAGCGCGAGTTCGCGTCCCGCCCTGAGCTGCGAGGCGCGAACGCGTCCCCATTCCGCGGGGTCGGCACCCTCGCGCAGACCGACCAGGGTGCGGAAGTCTACCGGGACGGGGCCGGCGGCGGGGGCTGCATCGGTGTTCACCCGGACGGTCGTAACGCGCGTTGGTTAGCGGTTCGTTGGCGCGTCGGGGAGTTGTGTCGATTTTGGTGGTTAACGGCGTTTCCGGGGCGGACACGCGGGCGCGACCTTACGCCGCGCGCACCTCATAAGGGCGGATCTCGCCCGTCAGATACAGGTTGCGCGCCTTGGTCCGGCTGAGCTTGCCCGAGCTGGTGCGGGGCAGGGTACGCGGCGGGATCAGCTCGATCACGCAGTTCATGCCGGTCACCGCGCGCACGCGCTCGCGAATCGTGTCGCGCAGCCGCAGCCGCTCGCCTTCGTCCGAGCTGCGGCACTGGACGAGCACGGCGGGCGTCTCCTCGCCGCCGGGCGTCGTGATCGCAAAGGCGGCGATATCGCCCGCCTTGAAACCGGGAAGCTGTTCCACCGCCCATTCGATGTCCTGGGGCCAGTGATTGCGGCCGTTGACGATGATCATGTCCTTGGCGCGGCCGACGATGTAGAGATAGCCGTCCGACAGATAGCCCATGTCGCCCGTGTCGAGCCATCCGTCCGCCAGGCACGCCGCCGTCGCGTCGGGATCGCGGAAATAGCCGACCATGACCGACGGCCCCGAACACCAGATCTTGCCGATCGCGCGCTCCGGCAGGGTTGTGCCGTCCTCCTCGCGCACCTCGACGCGCATGTCGCGCGCGGGACGGCCGCAATTGACGATCGCGCGATAGCGGCGTGGATGGCCGTTGTCGTTGGCGATCCCGGGATCGCGGCCCGACAGCTCGGTCTCTTCGACCAGCTCCATCCGGATGCCCTCGCCCGGCGGCATGATCGACACCGCCAGCGTCGCTTCGGCCAGGCCATAGGAGGGTAGAAAGGCCGACGCCTTGAACCCGGCATCGGCGAAGGCGTCCACGAACGCCTGCATGACGTCGGGGCGGATCATGTCGGCGCCGTTCCCCGCCACGCGCCAGCGCGACAGGTCGAAGCGATCGGACGCGCGGGTCTGGCTGGACATGCGGCGCGCGCAGATGTCGTAGCCGAAGGTCGGCGAATAGGACATGCTTGTCCCGGCATTACGGCTGATGAGGTCGAGCCAGGCGAGCGGTCGCCGGGCGAAATCCTCCGTTTTCAGGTAATCGGTCGACATCTGGTTGGCGACCGGGGACAGGAAGCAGCCGACCAGCCCCATGTCGTGATACCAGGGCAGCCAGGATATGCAGCGATCGGTCTCGATCACCTCCATGCCGTGGCTGTGCGCCGCGAGGTTGTTGAGCAGCGCGCGATGGGTGATCGCGACCCCATGGGGAAAGCGCGTCGAACCGCTGGAATATTGCAGATAGGCCACCGCGTCCGGGCTGGCCTCCGGCAACATCGCCTCCGGCGCGTCGCGGGTCGCCAGTTCGGCCCAGTCGATCGCCGTCACCCCGCCGAGCCGCGCCGCCTCGCCCGCCATCTCGCCCAGTTCGGGCGGATAGACGAGCAGCACGGGATCGCAGCTGGCCAGCTGGGTGCGGAGCTGGTCGATATAGCTGTCCTTGCCCCCGAAGGAGGTCGGGAGGGGCAGCGGCACGGGCCAGGCGCCGACATAGACGACCGCGAAGAACAGGGCGGCGAATTCCGGCCCCGTCTCGGCGATCAACGCGACGCGGTCCTCGGGTCCGACCCCCGCCGCGACGAGCCGGCGGGCCGTCACCAGTGCGTCGTCGCGCAGCTCGCGGTAGGTGTAGGCGCGGACCAGCATGCCGCGCGCGTCGTGGAAGTTCAGGCCGCGCACGCCCGTCGCCGCGTAATCGAGCGCATCGCCCAGCGTCGCGAAATCGGCCAAACGGCGTGGAAGCCGATCCGCACTGGGCGTCGGCGCGAGCCGTTCATCGGCTGGCCCGGTATCGGTACGCTGCTCGATCGTCATACCCGGTTCTTCCTGTTCGACCCGTGTGCGTGGCTGTCTGTCGAGCTTCATCATCGCCGATACGCGGACATCCGATTTGTTTTCGGTTGGCAAACTCCGACTCCACTGTGGCACAAACATGGCGCATGCGCACCGAACGCCGCCCCGCTCCTCCGCTCGACCGCGACAAGCTCGATCGGCTGGCGCTGCGTTATGTGGAACGGTTCGCGACCACGCGCGGCCGGCTGGCCGATTATCTCCGCCGCAAGATCCGCGAACGCGGGTGGGAAGGCGAGCCGGCCGACCCCGACGCGCTGGCGGACCGCATGGCCGAACTCGGCTATGTCGACGACCGCGCCTTTGCCGAAGCGCGCGCGCGGTCGATGGGCAGGCGCGGGCTGGGCGCACGCCGGGTGGCCGATGCGCTGCGTCATGCACGCGTCGGGGCCGAGGACGCCGAGGCGGTCGCGCCCGAGGTGGAAGAGCGGGCGCCCGAGGCCGCCTTGGCCTTTGCCCGACGCAAGCGGATCGGCCCCTATGGGCCGGCGCCCGCCGACCGCGAGACGCGGGCCAGGCAATTGGCCGCGATGGCGCGCGCCGGTCACTCCTACGACCTGTCGCGGCGCATCGTCGACCTGGGGCCAGGCGCCGATGTCGATCCCGACGAGTTGCGCTAAGCAGCGAGAATTGTTGCGAGACGGTGAGCGGGTCGGTAACGATACGCGACGGGGGATTGAAGCATGGGCGACCTGACCTCTGCCGCAAGCGGACAGCCCGCCGCGTCCGACGGCGCGGCGGCGCCCCTGCGCATGGGCGGCGTGATCAAGTGGTTCGACGTGACCCGCGGCTTCGGCTTCGCGGTCGCCGACGACGCCGATCTGGGCGACGTGCTGATCCACTTCTCCGTCCTCCAGCCGCTCGGCCGCCGCAGCCTGCCCGAAGGCGCGCGGATCGAGGCGCTGGTCGTGCGCCGCGATCGCGGCTTCCAGGCGCGCGAGATCACCGCGCTCGACCTTTCCACGGCCGTCGAGGAACCGCTCCGTCCGCAGCGCCCCAGCGATCGTATCGATCCGGTCGGGCTGATCGATGCGGCGGGGCCGTTCGAACCGATGCTGGTGAAATGGTTCAACCGGCTGAAGGGCTATGGCTTTCTGATCCGCGCGCGCGACGGGGCGGATGTCTTCGTCCACATGGAAACGCTGCGCCGCGCCGGGCTGACGGCGGTCGAGCCCGACCAGCCGATGCGCGCGCGCGTCGTCGAGGGCCGCAAGGGTCCGTTGGCGGTCATGGTCGAGGCGCCGGAATGACCGTCGCGGTCAAGGCGATGCTGGCCGGCCTGCTGGCGCTCGGCGTCGGCGCGGGCGGCGTCGCCTATCTGCGCGACGCCCCGGCCACGGACGCGACCACGACCGAGACCGTCGCGGTGACGATCGCCGGCGCGGGCGGCGCGCATCGTTTCCTGGTCGAGCTCGCCGATACGGCGGCCGAGCAGAGCCGGGGCCTGATGTACCGGACCGACCTGAAGCCGGACGGCGGTATGCTGTTCGCGCCCTATCCGCCCGAAGGTGGCCCCCCGCGCGACGCCAGCTTCTGGATGAAGAACACGCCTTCCTCGCTGGACATCGTCTTCATCCGCGCCGACCGCAGCATCGCGCGCATTGCCGAAAATACCGTGCCGCTGTCGGAACAGCCGGTCGCCTCGGGCGAGCCCGTCGCCGCGGTGCTTGAAGTGCCCGGCGGGCGGATGGCGGAGCTGGGCCTGGCGGAAGGCGACCGGGTCGACTGGGCCCACCCGAAACGGTGACGCGCGGTTGAAGGGTGCCGCCAACGCGGGTAAGCGCCGGGGCATGGGCATCCTCGCATCGATCTTCACCTGGTGGAACGGCGCCACATTGGGCACGCACCTGGCGCTCCGCAACAAGAAGCGGGTCGGCGACGACGAGCTCGGCAACGTCTATTACGAGGGCGCACCCCGGACCGACGGGCGCAACCAGCGCTGGGTCATCTATCAGGGATCCAACGACGCCAGCCGGGTTCCGCCCGAATGGTTCAGCTGGCTCCATCACCAGCTCGACGACGTGCCGTCGATCTCCATGCCGCCGGCGCGGCCGTGGCAAAAGCCGATGGCGGCGAACATGACGGGCACCCCGCTCGCCTATCGTCCGCGCGGCGCGTTGGAGAAGGGCGGCCAGCGCGCCGCCTCGGCGGGCGATTACGAAGCCTGGACGCCCGAGGGATGATCGGGAGCGGGGCCGCCACGGCGCGGGTCGCGGCGGCGCTGGTCGGGGTGGCGGTGATCGGGGCGGGCGGCTGGTATGGTTACCAGGCGCTCACCGACCGCAAGGCGCCCGCGGCGGTGCAGGTCCTGCCCGCCGGGGCCGCAAGCGGCGGCGAGGTGATCGGCGAGGTCGAGACCGTCGCCGCGGGCGACGCGCAACCGGTCGATACGGGCTCTACCCCGATGCGCGAGCGCGTGGCGGTGCTGGGGCTGCTCAACAAGCGCAACGGCCTGGCCCGCGACGTGACGCTCAGGCCGGGCCAGGCGGTCCGCCTCGGCGACACGGTGGTGCGCCTGCGCGCCTGCGAGCGGACCGCGCCCTGGGAGGCGGAGGAGCTGACCGGTGCGTTCGTCCAGTTCGACGTTCGTGAAGCCGATCAGCGATGGAAGCGCGCATTTTCGGGGTGGCTGTACAAGGAACGGCCGGGGCTGAACGTCGTCCAGCATCCCGTCTACGATGTCTGGACCAAGAGCTGCACGATGGCCTTTCCCGACACGGGCCCCGACACGGTCGTGCTCGACGCGGGACCGGCCGCCGGTAGCGCGCCGAGCCGGTCAAGCGCGCCGAAGTCGCCCGCGCCGGCTCCGGACAATATGAGCGAACGGCCATCGGCGCCCGACAGCGCGGCGCCCAGCAACGCGATATAGCGTTTCCGACCGATCTCGACCGCGCCCAGGCTGGCGAGGTGATCGGTCTGGAACTGGCAGTCGAGCAGCGTGAAGCCTCCGGCCCGCAGACGCGCGACGAGCCAGGCGAGCGCGACCTTGGAGGCGTCGGTCGCGCGGCTGACCATCGACTCGCCGAAAAAGGCGCGGCCCAGCGCGAGGCCGTAAAGACCGCCGACGAGCCGGTCGCCGTCCCAGCATTCGATCGAATGCGCGAAGCCGCGCGCATGGAGCGCGACGAAGACCTGTTCGATATCGCTGTTGATCCAGGTCTCGGGCCGGTCGTCCACGGCCTGGGCGCACAGGCTCAGGACGTCGGCGAACGCCTTGTCGGCGGTGACGCGGAAGCGGTCGGCCGCGACGACCTTGCGCAGCGAGCGCGACAGGTGGAAGCCGTCCAGCGGCAGGATCGCGCGGCGGCGGGGTTCCACCCAGTGGACGCCCGCCGCGTCGCGGTGATCGGCCATGGGGAACACGCCGACCGCATAGGCGCCCAGCACCAGATCGGGGTCGAGCGTGACCGCGCGGATGCTCATGCCCGGGCGGTCAGCCGGCCAGGCGTCGTTCGACCGCGCGCCACACGCCCAGAAAGGACTGCGCCGCCACCGAGCGGGGCGCAAAGGCGCCCAGCGGCGTGCGGGCGGCGGCTGCGGCCTCGGCGTCGCTGGCCATGGCCACGATCGGCCATTCGGGTTCGGCCCGAAGCGCTTCCGCATGGAGCCGGCGGCGGCGATCCACCATCGAGTGGACGGGAAGCACCGGCGTCCGCCCGCGCAGATGGTCGAGCACCTCCTGATAGGCGCGGGTCGACAGCGCGGAGGGTGTGACGGGCACGACGACGAGATCGGCCGCGCGCATGGCCTGGTCGGCCGTCTCCGTCAGTCCCGGCGGGCAGTCGAGCAGGACGCGATCATGATCCAGCCCGTCGATCAGACGGCCCAGCCGCTTCTTCTTGTCCAGATCGTGAAGCAGATGGTCGAGGCCGCGCAGCGACGCGTCGGCGGGAAGCAGGTCCAGCCCCGGATAGGCGGTCGGGCGCACGAGCTGGGCGGGCGCGATATCGCGCGAGAACACCGCCTGGGCCCGGTCGCGCCGCCGATTCTCCGGCCGGTCGTCGTACAGGATCCAGCTCGCGGCGGCTTGCGGATCAAGGTCCCAGAGCAGGGTGCGGCGCGACGATCCGACCGCCGAGGCCCAGGCCAGATTGACGGCGAGGGTGGTCTTGCCCACCCCGCCCTTCAGGGAATAGATCGCGACGGTTGCCATCACGGCCGACCGTGCCGCGACGCTCGCCCGTGTGCAAGCGTCGCGGATAGCGGCATCAGCCGCGGCAGCTCTGGGCGGGCTTGCCCGGCGTGGCGAGGGTGACCGTGTCGGGGCCGCCCGTCAGTGAATAGCCGCCCTCGGCGGTCAGGGGTTCGCCCGCCGTTGCGGCGCGCAGCGTGGTGGGCGTACCGCCTTCCTCCGTACGCAGGACGGCCTGCTTGTCGCCTTCGAAGAAGGTCACATAGGCGAGGCTGTTGTCCTTGCAGCGCAGGGTCTTGTCCGCCTTGATCGCGGGGGGCAGCTCGACGGGGGCGGCGTTGGCGAGCTGGTTGGCCATGGGATCGGGGTTGGTGTCGATCACCTCGGTGGCGGGTTGCTGACAGGCCGACAGCGCGAGGAGCGCGGCGGCGGCGGGGAGGAGGATGGCTTTCATGGCGCGGCGGCGCTTGGCGGACCCGCGACGTTGCGTCAACCAGCGTCAAGCGGAGCTTTAGCCGCCCCGCCAAGCCCTTGGCTTGCCCGATTCGCGCGCCGGGGCCATTGACGCCGGGATGTACACGATCCCCGACACGCTCGCGCTCATCGGCAATACCCCGCTCGTCCGGCTCAAGGGTCCGAGCGAGGCGGCGGGCGCCGAGATCTTCGGCAAATGCGAGTTCACCAACCCGGGCGCTTCGGTGAAGGACCGCGCGGCCCTGTTCATCGTCGAGGACGCCGAGGCGCGCGGGCTGCTGGAGCCCGGCGGCACGATCGTCGAGGGAACGGCGGGCAATACCGGCATCGGCCTGGCGCTGGTCGCCAACGCCAAGGGCTATCGGACGATCATCGTCATGCCCGAGACGCAGAGCCGCGAGAAGACCGACACGCTCCGCGCGCTCGGCGCCGAGCTGGTGCTGGTGCCGGCCGCGCCCTTCTCGTCGCCCTGCCATTTCGTCCACCAATCTCGCCGCATCGCGGAGGAGACGCCCGGCGCGATATGGGCGAACCAGTTCGACAACGTCGCCAATCGCCGCTCGCACATCGTCGGCACCGCCGAGGAGATCTGGACGCAGATGGAGGGGCGGATCGACGGCTTCACCTGCGCGGTGGGGACGGGCGGCACGCTGGCGGGCGTCGGGCTGGGACTCAAGGCGAAGGACGAATCGGTGGTGATCGCGCTCAGCGATCCGCACGGCGCGGCGCTGTACGACTATTACGCCCATGGTGAGCTTCGCAGCCAAGGCAATTCGGTCGCGGAAGGGATCGGCCAGGGGCGGATCACGGGCAATCTGGAAGGGGCGCCCGTCGACAGGCAGTTCCGCATCTCCGATGCCGAGGGCTGGGAATGGGTCGAGCGGCTGCTGACGGAGGAGGGGCTGTGCCTCGGGCTATCCTCGGGGATCAACGTCGCGGGTGCGATCAGCCTCGCGCGCGAGTTGGGGCCGGGTTCGCGGGTGGTCACGATCCTGTGCGACACCGGATTCCGCTATCTGTCGACGCTTCACGACCCCGACTGGCGGGCCGCCAAGGGCCTGTCGGCCTGAGCCGATCGAAGCCCCGAAAGCGTTTGGGTCGACAAACGGACCGACCGGCGTTAATCTTGTCGCGGTTATGAAACGCCTCGCTGACGAAAAAGCGCAAGCGATGCAGCGCGTTCGCGTCGGGATGATCGGCCTAGCCGCCATCATCCTGCTGATCGGCCTGGCCTCCCTGGTCCTGTCCGGCGCGCGCGACGGCCGGGCGGATGGGGCGGCGGCGGGCAGCAACGCAGCGGTGGTGGCGACCATGGCGTCGGCCGACGACGCGCCGGGCAATGATTCGGACGAGCCGCTCGCCGATCTGGGCGTGGCGCCGGGATCGGCGAGTGTGGACAACGGCCAGAATCGCTGAAGCGCCGTTACCGGGAGGCCTGCGGGTCCGAATGGCGGTCGGGAAGGGGCACCCCAGCCTGGGCCCGACCGGGCGCCATTTGCGACAGATCCAGGCCTCCCTTCCCCAAAAATCCCGTAATATCCCGTTGCGTCCCGACGGGGTGGTTGGTACACCCGGATCACAGCGGGGCAGGCTTACTGTTTACTGGCAACAGGGTCGGATCGTGACGAGGGTCGCGGTTCGAGAACAGTGGGTCGTGCGCTTCCCAGAATTGAGGGTGGCGTGTCGGATCGGCGTTTATATCAGGGGGGAGGGCTTGGACTGGTGGACGACAAGGGTCGCGTCGCCATTCCCAACGCGCTTCGCTCGATCCTGGCCGAGAACGCGCCCCGGCCCGACGGCAAGGACGGCGGCACCATCATCATCGCGGTGCATGAGGACCAGCCCTGCCTCATGGCGTACGACCCCGCTTATCTCGTCGAGCTGAAGGACGAGCTGGACCGCCGGGTCGAGCTGTCGCGCGGGGTGGACGGCAAGGTCGATCACAACATCAAGCGCAACGGCGCGAACGGCGAAGCGGTGCCGTTCGACGGGTCCGGGCGCTTCATCATGCCGGGCTTTCCGCGCTTTCACGCAGGCATCGGGCAGCACGCCTTTTTCTGGGGCACGTTCGATTATATCGAGGTCTGGGACCCCAAGACGCTGCTCGCCACGCCGGGCGTCGCCCATGCCATGGTGTCCGCCTGCCGCTTCCACTGCCAGGAAAAGGGGATCGCGCTGTGAGCGAACTTCCCCACGTCCCCGTGCTCTTGGATGAGGTGCTCGGTGCGCTGGATCCGCGGCCGGGCGACGTGATGATCGACGCGACTTTCGGGGCGGGCGGCTATGCGCGCGCCCTTCTCGCGCGCGGCGCCGCGGTGATCGCGTTCGACCGCGATCCTGACGCGATCGCGAACGGCCGCGCGCTGGAAACGGGGTCCGACCTGCGGCTGGTGCATGACGACTTCTCCGGGCTGGAACGCGGCGTCGATGCGCCGGTCGACGGGGTCGTGATGGATATCGGCGTGTCGTCGATGCAGCTCGACCAGGGTGAGCGCGGCTTCTCGTTCCAGGCGGACGGGCCGCTCGACATGCGGATGAGCCGCGAAGGCCCGAGCGCCGCCGATTTCCTGAACGAGGCGGACGAGGCGGAGATCGCCGACGTCATCTATGCTTACGGGGACGAACCGAAATCGCGTCGCGTCGCGCGCGCCATCGTCGATGCGCGCCCGCTGACGCGCACGGGCGAGCTGGCGGCGGTCGTGCGCCGCGCGCTGGGTCATCGTCCGCACGACAAGAAGGACCCGGCGACCCGTGTCTTCCAGGCGATCCGCATCCATGTGAACCGCGAACTCGGCGAACTCGCGGACGGGCTGGTGGCGGCGGAACGGGTGCTCAAGCCCGGCGGCCGGCTGGCGGTGGTGACCTTTCATTCGTTGGAGGACCGGCTGGTCAAGCGCTTCCTGCGTGACCGGTCGGGTGCGGCGCCGGGCGGCTCGCGTCACCTGCCGCAGGGGCCGGGCGGTCCGGCGGCGAGCTTCGAGAAGATCGGTCCGGCCATCAAGGCCGGCGAGGACGAGCTGGCGCGCAATCCGCGCGCGCGCTCGGCGACATTGCGTACCGCGCGGCGGAGTTCGGCCGCGCCCTGGGTGGAGAAGAGCGTATGACCGCGGCGTATCGGTTGAAGGGTCTGGGCTGGTTCGCGAGCTGCACGGCGATCGTGCTCGGCTTCTACCTGGTATCCCTCCAGGTCGCGTCCGAACGGAACAAGCTCGACGCGCTCAACGGCCGCATCCGGACCGCCGAGCGCGACATTCGTGCGCTCGAGACCGAGTTCGACACGCGCGCGAACCTGCAGCAGCTCGAACGCTGGAATGGCGACATCCTGGCGCTCTCGGCGCCGGTCGCGGGCCAGTTTGTACGGAGCGAGGCGCAACTGGCTTCGGTGAACTTCGACGGGGTGGTGCCGCTTGGCGGGGCGGAGATGAAGACGGCGGCTCTGGTTGTGCCGTCAATGCCCGCGCTCGCGCCCGTCGAGGCACCGGTGGTGGTCGCGTCGATCGGCCCGGCGGTTCAGCGGACGCCCAGCACCCCGGCGACCGCGCGCCGCAACGACGGTGCACCGGCCGAGGCGCCGGTCGCCATTCGAGCCAACCTGGCCGCATCGGCCGCGCCTTCGGCCAAGCTGCAGCGGGTGGCGATGCTCGACGACGGCTTCTTGGCGGATCTCGGCGCGGCGGCTCGGGCCGAAGCGGGACGTCGGTGACGCTGATCCTCGCCCGGCCGATCGCCTCTCAGCGCCGCACCGCGGGTCAGCGGCATGCGCTGGTCGCGGTCGCGCATATGCGCCTGATGATGCTGATGCTGCTGTTCGGCACGGGCGTGACGCTGGTGATCGGGCGGCTGGCGATGCTGGCCCTGCTGTCTGGCGGCGAGGCGCGGGCGGGAATGCTGACGGAGGCGCCGCGCGGCGACATCGTCGACCGCAACGGCCAGCCCCTCGCGCGCACCATCGACGCCTGGACGATCGCGGTCCATCCCCGCAAGCTGATCGGCGACCCGGCCGAGATCGCGATGAAGCTGGCCGAGCTGATGCCGGAAAAGGGCGATCAGGCCTTTTTTCACCGGCTGCTGACCAACGATGTCAGCTTCACCTATCTGCAGCGTCGCGCCTCGCCCGCCCTGGTCGAGGCGGTCAACGCCATTGGCGAGCCGGCGATCGTTTTCGACCGCGAGACGCAGCGGCTCTACCCGCAATCGACCATGGCGGCGCATGCTCTCGGCTTCCTGTCGGCGGACGGAAAAGGCATGTCGGGGATGGAACGCGTGCTCGACGAGCGGCTGACCAATCCCGCGCTCAACGGCAGGCCGGTCGCGCTGTCGATCGACACCCGCGTCCAGGCGGCGATGGAATCGGAACTCGGCCGCGCCATGACCGCCTATCAGGCGCGGGGCGCGGCGGGCCTGGTGCTCGACGTCGACACGGGCGAGGTCGTGTCGATGGTGTCGCTGCCCGTCTTCAACCCCAACCGGGTCGGGATGGCGGGGACGGAGGAACTGCGCAACAACACGGTTCAAAGCGTGTACGAGCTGGGATCGACCTTCAAGGTCATCACCGCCGCGATCGCGCTCGAGACCGGGGTGGCGGACCTGTCGCGCCGTTTCGACGCGAGCAGCGGAGCCCTCCAGGTCGGCCGATACCGGATCAGGGACGATCACGCTCAGCGGCGGTGGCTCAACATTCCCGAGACGCTGATCCATTCGTCGAACGTCGCCACGGCGCGGATCGCGGACGAGATCGGGGCCGCGCGGATGCAGGCGATGTTCCGCCGGGTCGGTTTCGATACCAAGCCCGATGTCGAGCTGCGCGAAAAGGGCCGGCCGCTATGGCCGACCTATTGGGCGCGCACCACGGTGATGACGACCGCCTATGGTCATGGCATCGCGGTGACCCCGCTCCACCTGGCGAGCGCGTACGCCGCGATGATCAACGGCGGGATCTGGCGACCCTCGACGCTGCTCAAGGTCGAACCGGGTCGCGCGCCCAAGGGCCGCCGCGTCGTCAGCGAGAGGACCAGCCGGCAGATGCGGCAGATGCTTCGCCTGATCGTCCAGGAGGGCACCGGCCGCAAGGCGGAGGCGCCGGGCTATCGCGTCGGCGGCAAGACGGGGACGGCCGAGGTCCCGCAGGCTGGCGGATATGCCAAGAACGCTAATGTCTCGACCTTCGCGGCGGCCTTTCCGATGGACGCGCCGCGCTATGTCGTGATCGCGATGATGGACAGCCCCAAGCGGGTCGAGGCGAACCAGTTCCAGACCACGGCCGCCTATACCGCCGCGCCCGTCGTCAGCCGCGTGATTGCGCGGACGGGGTCGATTCTGGGCGTGATCCCGGACGACCATGCCGATGTCGACCAGAGCGACGTCCTGCCGCTGCTGTGGCGCGCGCCGGGCGAGAGCGGGGCGCACGGCGAGTGAGACTGGGCGTCCTTACCGGTGGCGGCGAAGCGGCGACGGTGACCGGGTTTGCGATCGATCACCGCAAGGTCGCGCCCGGTACGATCTTCGGCGCCTTTCCCGGACAGCGCTTCAACGGCGAACAGTTCATCGACCAGGCCGTGGACAGCGGCGCGGTGGCGGTGGTGGCGCGTCCGGATGCGCGGGTCGAGGGAGCCGTGCATGTCGCCGATGCCAATCCGCGCGCGCGCTTCGCCCAGCTCGCCGCGCGCTTCTTCCGGCCCTTTCCCGACGTGGCGGTCGCGGTGACGGGCACCAACGGCAAGACCTCCACGGTCGAGATGTGCCGTCAGCTCTGGCGGATGGCGGGGCATCACGCCGCCTCGATCGGAACGCTCGGGGTGACGACCGCCGACGAGCGGGTCGTCACCGGACTGACCACGCCCGACATCGTCACCTTCCTATCCAACGTCGCCGGCCTAGCGCGCGAGGGGGTGACGCATCTGGCCTTTGAGGCATCGAGCCACGGGCTCGACCAACATCGTACCGCAGGCGTGGACGTCGCGGCGGCGGCCTTTACCAATTTGTCGCGCGATCATCTCGATTATCACGGCACCATGGAGGCGTATCTCCAGGCCAAGCTGCGGCTGTTCGCGGAAACGCTCGCGCCGGGCGGCGCGGCGGTGGTCTGGGCGGACGATCCCGTCGCCCGGCAGGTGATCGCGGTCGCACGGGCACGGGGCGCGCAGGTGCTAACGGTCGGCGCGGGTGGCGATACGCTCAGGCTGGTCGGCAGGACGCCGACCCTGCTTGGCCAGGCGCTGCTGATCGAGGCCGAGGGCGTGACGCACAAGGTCGACCTGCCGCTGATCGGCGCCTATCAGGCGGCCAACGCGCTGGTCGCGGCGGGGCTGGTGATCGCCACCGGCGGTCCGGTCGCGGCGACGTTGCAGGCGCTGTCCCGGCTGCAGCCCGTACGCGGCCGGCTGGAGCGCGCGGTGATCGCGCGGTCGGGGGCGCCCGTCTATGTCGACTACGCCCATACGCCCGACGCGCTGGAGGCCGCGATCGCCGCGCTCAAGCCCCATGCGGGCGGGCGGCTGATCCTGGTGTTCGGCGCGGGCGGCGACCGTGACCAGGGCAAGCGTGCCGCCATGGGCGCGATCGCGGCCCGCGACGCCGATCGGGTGATCGTCACCGACGACAATCCGCGCGGCGAGGATCCGGCGGCGATCCGCCGCATGGTGATCCAGGGCGCGATCGGCGCCCTGGAGATGGGGGACCGTCGGCACGCCATCGCGGCGGCGATCGGGGAAGCGGGACCGGCCGATATCGTGCTGGTGGCGGGCAAGGGGCATGAGCAGGGGCAGGTCGTCGGCGACCTGGTCCTGCCGTTCGATGACGTGGCTGTGGCCCGGGAGTGTGCAGGATGAGCGTGACGGAACGTAAGGCGATGTTCGAGCCTCGCAAGGACGAGGCGAAGCGGCCCAAGCTGGGCCTGAAGTTCGGCGCGGGGGACACCTCGGCGCGTCCGCTGCCCCGGGTGGAAGGCGCCAGGTGACCCTGTGGACCGCCGCCGAGATCGCGCAGGCGACCGGCGGATCGATGTCTGGGGATTTCACGGTGAACGGCGTCGCGTTCGACTCGCGCGAGGTCGGCGCGGGCGATCTGTTCGTGGCGATGGCCGGCGAGGCGACCGACGGGCACCGTTTCGTGCCGCAGGCGCTGGCCGCGGGCGCGGGCGGCGCGATCGTGTCCGCGCCGTGCGACGGACCCCATGTCCGGGTGGCGGACGGATTCGCCGCGCTGCAGGCGTTGGGCACTGCGGCGCGCAAGCGGTCGGCGGCGCGGATCGTCGGGGTCACCGGGTCGGTCGGCAAGACGTCGGCCAAGGAGGCGCTCCACGCCGCGCTCGAACGGTCCAATCACGGCCGGGTGCACCGGTCGGTCAAGAGCTACAACAACCATACGGGCGTGCCGCTCAGCCTCGCCCGGATGCCGCGCGACGCCGCCTTCGGCGTGTTCGAGATGGGGATGAACCATGCCGGCGAGCTCGCCGCGCTGACGCGGATGGTCAGGCCGCATGTCGCGATCGTCACCGCCATCGCGCCCGCGCATCTGGAGTTCTTCGCGGACGAGGCGGCGATCGCGGACGCGAAGGCGGAGATATTCCAGGGGCTGGAGCCGGGCGGCGTCGCGATCGTGCCTTGGGACAGCCCGCACCGCGACCGGCTGATCGCGGCGGCGCGGCCCCATGCCGATCGGATCGTCACCTTCGGGTTGGAAAAGGGCGCGGACGTCCATGCGCGCGAGGTCATGCGTCTCGGGCAGGGCGGCACCTTCGTCACCGCGACGCTGGGCGGCGGACGCGAATTGAGCTTCACCGTCGCGCAGCCCGGCCTGCACTGGGTGTCGAACGCGCTGGCGGTGCTGGCCGCGGTGGACGCGCTGGGCGCCGATCTGGGGCAGGCGGGACTGGCGCTGGCGGAACTGGGCGGACTGGCCGGACGCGGAAAGCGGACCGTCGTTTCGGCCGGTGACGGCGACGCGCTGCTGATCGACGAATCCTATAACGCGAACAGCGCGTCGATGCGCGCGGGTCTGGCGGTGCTGGCGGAAGAACCGGGGCGGCACCTCGCCGTGCTCGGCGAGATGCGCGAGCTGGGTGACCGGTCGGCCGCGCTCCACGCCGATCTGGCGGACGCGGTAGTCGCCGCGCGCGTCGAAACGGCGCTGCTGGTCGGCGAAGCGATGGCGCCGCTGGCGCGCGCGCTTGAGGGCAGGATCAACTTGGTGCATGTCGCCGATGCCGAAACGGCACTGGCCTCCTTACGCGATCTGCTCGCGCCCGGTGATGCGGTGCTGGTCAAGGGATCGAATGGTGTGGGGCTGTCGCGCATCGTCGCGGCGCTCGGGGGCGGGTAGATGTTGTATTGGATCGCGGAGCCGCTGGGCTTTCCCGGCGCGCTGAACCTGATCCGCTACCTGTCGTTCCGGACGGGGGGCGCGGTCGCGACCGCCTTGTTCATCGGGCTGATCATCGGGCCCAAGTTCATCGGCTGGTTGCGCGTGCGCCAGGGCAAGGGCCAGCCGATCCGCGCCGACGGGCCGCAGACGCACCTCGCCAAGCGGGGAACGCCGACCATGGGCGGGCTGATGATCCTGACCGCGCTGACGCTGGCGGTGCTGATCTGGATGGACCTGTCCAACCCGTTCGTCTGGGCGTGCCTGTTCGTCACCCTCGGCTTCGGCGCGATCGGGTTCATGGACGATTGGGACAAGGTCCGAAAATCGAGCACGGCGGGCGTGTCGGGTCGGACCCGGCTGCTGCTGGAATTCGCCGTCGCCGGGCTGGCGGCGTGGATCGTCATGCAGGAGAACGGAACGCCGCTCTATTTCCCGTTCACCGATCGCTATTATCTCGACCTGGGCTGGTTCTACCCCGTTTTCGCGGCGTTCACGATCGTGGCGTTCGGCAATGCGGTGAACCTGACCGACGGGCTCGACGGTCTCGCGACCATGCCGGTGATCATCGCCAGCGTGGCGTTCATGATCATCGTCTACCTGGCCGGCAACGCCCGCTTCTCCGATTATCTGGGCATTCCGCATGTTCCAGGCGCGGGCGACCTGGCCATCTTCTGCGGCGCGGTGGTCGGCGCGGGGCTGGCCTTTCTGTGGTTCAACGCGCCCCCGGCGGCGGTGTTCATGGGCGACACGGGCAGCCTGGCGCTGGGCGGCGCGCTGGGAACGATCGCGGTGGTGGCGCATCACGAGATCGTGCTGGGGATCATCGGCGGGCTGTTCGTGGCCGAGGCGATGTCGGTCATCATCCAGGTCTTCTTCTACAAGCGCACCGGCCGCCGCGTGTTCCGCATGGCGCCGATCCACCATCATTTCGAGCAGCTCGGCTGGAGCGAGCCGACGGTGGTGATCCGCTTCTGGATCATCAGCCTGGTGCTGGCGCTCGCCGGTCTTTCCACGCTGAAGCTCCGTTGATCGCGAGCCGGTCCTGGGCGGGGCGGCGCTACGCCGTGCTGGGGCTGGCCCGATCGGGTGCGGCGGCGGTCGCGGCCTTGGTCGCTGGCGGCGCCGAGGCGACGGCATGGGACGGCGACGCGGCCCGGCGGGATGCGGTCGAGGGTGCGGCGATCG
>NZ_DASVRV010000045.1:0-53507 GCF_036388435.1 Sphingomonas sp. | reverse complement strand
TGGCGATCGAAATGACGAGGCGCAGATTGGCCTCGACCATCTCCTTCTTGGCGATCCGCGCTTCGCGCTCGCCCTTCTGGACCATGTTGGTGATCCGGCGGAATTCCTGCAGCGACATGCCCGTCTGCTGCGCGATGTCGGCGATCTCGGTGCGGATCCGCGCGACCGCCTCGCCCTCGTTGGTCGCGAACGCGGTCCATTTCTTGTCGAGCTTGCCCAGGCCGGCGATCCACTGCTCGTCCATCTCATGGCCGATATAGCGGTCGAGGAAATCCTTGCGCGGGACCTTGTGACGTTCCGCCAGGCGCAGCATCTGCCCACCCAGCGCGGTCAGGCGCCGGTTATAGGCGTAGAGCTGGTCGACCAGATATTCGATCTTGGCGTTGTGGAACTGGACAGACTCGACCTCGGCGGTCAGCTCCTCGCGCAGCTTCTGATATTTGCGCTCGTCGGCGGCGGACAGCCCGGCGCCGCCGCCCATCGCGTCGAGGCGATTGGCCTGGAGCTTGCCGAACTTCTTGTAGAGCGCGGTGATCTGCGCGAACTTCTCGAGCGCCTGGGGCTTGAGCGTCTCCTCCATCTGCGCGAGGCTGAGGGTATTGTCCTCCTCCTCGTCGTCGGACGGCCGGGGCGCGCGACGTTCCGTGAGGTCATCCTCTTCGTCGGCGACGGGCGCCTCCTCGACCTCGGCTTCCTCCTTAAAGGCGGGGCCGGCGGTCTTGGCGCTGATCTCGCCATCCGCGTCCTCGGCGTCGTCGGCCAGCGCCTCGGGCGCGGGGTCCTTGGACAGCATGGCGTCGAGATCGATGATCTCGCGCAGCTGCATGGTGCCTTCGTTGAGCGCGGTGGACCAGTCGATGATCGCGTTGAAGGTGATCGGGCTCTCGCCCAGCCCCATGATCATTGTGTCGCGGCCGGCCTCGATCCGCTTGGCGATGGCGATCTCGCCCTCGCGGCTCAGCAGCTCGACCGCTCCCATCTCGCGCAGGTACATGCGGACGGGGTCGTCGGTGCGGTCGACGGTTTCCTTCTTCTTGACCTCGGCGACGGGCGCGGTGCCGTCGCCCTCGGCGTCGGCGGGCTCGGGCGTGTCGTCGTCGTCGTCGCCGCGCGCCTCGGGCTCGCCTTCCTCGCCGGCTTCCTCGTTCTCGACGATGTTGATGCCCATCTCGCTGAGCGCGGAGGTCATGTCCTCGATCTGGTCGGACGACATCTCGCCCTGGGGCAGCGCCTCGTTCAGCTGGTCATAGGTGATGTAGCCGCGCTTCTTGGCGCGGGCGATCACCTTCTTGATGCCCGCATCGTTCAGATCGATCAGCGGCGCGTCGCCCCCGTCGCTCGTCTCGGGCGCGTCCGCCATGTTCGCCTTCGCCATTAATCGCCCTCAGTACCAAAGTGCCGGGCGTCTTCGTTGGCTTGACATAGATTTGCAAGCCTCCGTTCCAACGCCGCTTTTTCCTTCACGAGCGCCACTTGTCGTTCGAACGCCTCGTCGGTGAAACGGGCCTGCATCGCGGTGGTCGCCTCGGCGAGCGCGCCGTCGACCTCGGGCTGCGCGACCAGAATCGCGATCGCCTCGTCGAGATCGGCATGAGCGCGCGCCGCGTCTCCTCCGGACTGGGTGAACGAATAGGGCGTCGTGTCGGCTCTCAGCAGGTCGGTGGCGACCGCCTCGAAGCCGGATTTCGCCAATATGGTCACGAGCCGCGCGCTATCAAGCGTCTGGTCTTCGACCGCGAGGTCCACCACCGCCTCGAACAAGCGGCCGAGCGCGCCGTCCGCCATGCGGAGCGATTTCAATATCTCGTAATGATGCGCGATCTCGGCCGGGTGGCGGATCAATCCGGCGAGCACCGCCTTGGCGAGCACGCGGTCGATGCCCGCCGCGTTCACCGCCTTGGCGTCGGCGGACACGGGAAGGATCGGTGCCTTCCACGGGCCCTTGCGGGGCTCGAACGACCGGGTGAACGGCCTGCGCGGGGCGGGGGCGAAATGGGCGTCGAAGCGGCGGCGGAACTCGGCCTGATATTCGCCGCGGACGCCGGGATCGGCGATGCCGGCGGCGAGGTCGCCCAGGCGCCGCTTGAGCCCGGCGCGCTGCTCGGGCGTGTCGAGCGGCTCGGCGGCGAGTTCGGCGGTCCAGAGGCGGTCGACGAGCGGTTCGGCCTCGGCGAGCAACGCTTCCAGCGCGGCCGGGCCCCGCGCGCGGACGAGGTCGTCGGGGTCCTGGCCCTGGGGCAGGGTGACGAAGCGGAGCGACCGCCCGGGGGCGAGCAGCGGCACGGCGCGATGGGCGGCGCGCAGGGCTGCCTTCTGGCCGGCGCCGTCGCCGTCGAAACAGAGCGTCGGCACGGGCACCATGCGCCATAGCCGCTCCAGCTGCGGCTCGGTGAGCGCGGTGCCGAGCGGGGCGACGACCTCCGCGATCCCCGCCTGGGCGAGCGCGATCACGTCCATATAGCCCTCGACCACGATGACGCGGTTGGCCTTGCGCGCGGGCGCGGCCGCGCGGTCGAGATTGTAGAGCGTGCGGCCCTTGTCGAAGAGCGGGGTGTCGGGGGAGTTGAGATATTTGGGCTCGCCCTCGCCGATGATGCGCGCGCCCCAGGCGATCACCCGGCCGCGCGGATCGCGGATCGGAATGGTCAGCCGGCCGCGGAACCGGTCATAGGGCTCCTTGCCCTCGACCTGGATCAGCAGGCCCGTCTCGACGAGCGGGCCGTCGCCGAACGCCTTGAGGGCGGTGCGCAGGCGGTTGCGGGCGTCGGGCGCGAAACCCAGGTCGAAGGTGCGCGCGGTCGCCGCCGCGATGCCGCGTTTGCGGAGCAGCGCCTGCGCCGCCGCGCCGTCGAGCCCGGCGAGCTGCGCCGCGAACCAGTCGTTCGCCGCCTGCGTCACATCGTGCAGGCCCTTGGCGCGTTCCGCCTTCTCCGCCGAGCGGCGGTCCTGCTCGGGCATGTCGAGCCCGGCGGCGGCGGCCAGTTCCTTGACCGCGTCGATGAAGGGCAGGCCGCGTTGATCGCACAGCCACTTGATCGCGTCACCATGCGCCGAGCAGCCGAAGCAGTGGTAGAAGCCCTTGTCGTCGTTGACGTAGAAGCTGGGCGTCTTCTCGTTGTGGAACGGGCAGCAGCCGCGCATCTCGCGGCCCGCGCGGGTTAGCTTCACCGTCTTCGCCACCAGGACGGACAGCGAGGTGCGCGCGCGGAGCTCGTCGAGAAAGGCGGGGGTGAGCGTCACGTCAGGCGAGCGCCGCCTTCACCAGCCCGCTCGCCTTGGCCATGTCGAGCTCGCTCGCGTGGCGGGCCTTCAGCTCGGCCATGATGCGACCCATGTCCTTCATGCCCGTGGCGCCGAGCTCGGACTTGATGCGGTCGATCGCGGCGCGGGTGGTCGCCTCGTCCATCTGGGCCGGCAGGAAGCGTTCGATCACCGCGACCTCGGCGGCCTCGGCCTCCGCGAGTTCGGGGCGGCCGCCTTGTTCGTACATCGCGATCGATTCGCGGCGCTGCTTGACCATCTTCTGGAGCACCTCGACGACGAGCGCGTCGTCCTCGACGGCGGCCGAGCTGGTTCGGGCCTCGATGTCGCGGTTCTTGATCGCGGCCTGGATCAGCGAGATGGCATTCCGGGCGGGTTTGTCGCCGGCCTTCATGGCGGCGAGCTGGGCGGCTTTGATGTCGTCTCGAATCATGGAAAGCGCCTTAACAGATTGACGGGGATGGGGGGTGTCTTTAGCGAGCGCCGCTTAGCGACATCGTTGTCCGACCTCCAGGAGTGCCCGCCTTCATGGCCGACGCCAAGCCCCTTGCCGCGCCCGCCGGAGCCACGGGCTGCCTCGTCCTCGCATCGGGCGACGTGCTATGGGGGCGCGGATTCGGGGCGGAGGGGGAGGCGGTCGGCGAAGTGTGCTTCCACACCGCGATGACCGGTTACCAGGAGGTCATGACCGATCCCAGCTTCGCCGGGGAGATCATCACCTTCACCTTTCCGCATATCGGCAATGTCGGCGCCAATCCCGACGATCTGGAGGCCGACGACCCGCACGCGCTGGGGGTGATCGTGCGCGAGGACGTGACCGCGCCGTCCAATTTCCGCTCGAGCGAGCGGCTGGACGAATGGATGCGGCGCCATGCCCGGATCGGGCTGTCGGGAGTCGACACGCGCGCGCTGACGCGGCGGATCAGGGGCGGAGGGGCGCCCAATGGCGTGATCGCGCACCGGGCGGACGGACGCTTCGACGTCGACGCGCTGATCGCCCGTGCGCGGGGCTGGCCGGGGCTGGAGGGAATGGACTTGGCGCGCGAGGTGTCGACCGCCACCCATTATGGCTGGGAGGGCGGGGTCTGGCGCCTGGGGTTCGGGTATGACGCCGGTGCCGAGGCGAGCCAAGGCCCGAAACCGCACGTCGTCGCGATCGATTATGGCAGCAAACGCAATATTTTCCGAAACCTCGTTCGCGCTGGGGCGAAGGTATCAGTGGTGCCTGCGACCGCAACCGCGGCGCAGGTGATGGCGCTGGAGCCCGACGGAATCTTCCTGTCCAACGGGCCGGGCGATCCGGCCGCGACCGCCGACTATGCCGTGCCGGTGATCCGTGAACTGCTTGACACGGGCCTGCCGCTGTTCGGCATCTGCCTGGGGCATCAGTTGCTGGGCCTCGCCGTCGGGGCGCGGACGACCAAGATGTTCCAGGGGCATCGCGGCGCCAACCACCCGGTCCGGCGGCTGGCGGACGGCGCGGTGGAGATCACCAGCATGAACCATGGCTTTGCCGTCGAGCGCGAGTCACTGCCCGCGAACGTGCGCGAGACGCATGTGTCGCTGTTCGACGGGTCGAACGCGGGGCTGGAGCTGACCGACAAGCCGGCGTTCAGCGTGCAATATCATCCGGAAGCGAGCCCGGGACCGCAGGATAGTTTGTATCTGTTCGAGCGGTTTGTGGGGTCTCTGACCCAATGAGGAGCACGCGATTTCTGCTCGGGATATTGATAAATCTCAGCGCCTCCGCCGGCGCGACGACATACGGATCCAGCTACGACAGTCGCATCTGGTTGTCGAAGAAGTGCGCCGCTGAAACGATGACAGACCTTAGACATGGCAAGGCGACTGTTAAAGCCATCCAGAACGGGCGCGGCTTCGATCTCATCACCATTGCCGACCATGACATTGATCCGGACTGGTTTGTGAAGATTCTGCTCTCTGACCCGTGCGTGATTGCTCGTAGGACCAAGTCTACCCACGAAGCGGATTACCCAGGATGATATGCGGGTATGTCGCTGTTTGAACGTCATCGATCATTGGCGCGGTATTCGCGACTGTGATGCGGAGCCCTCGCCTAGAGCGCGCACCCGCCGGCCCGAAGGCCGGCGGGTGATCCGTCGTTCAGAGCAGGAAGTCGCTTTCCTGCGGGGCGGGTACGCCCACCAGCGTGATGAAGAAGTCGGACCGGCCGTTGCCGCTCGAATCGACGCCGACGACGGTGTCCGTGCCGCGCCGGAAAATCTCCAGGTCCGCGAACTCGATGTCGTAGGAGCGCAGGTCGATACTGTCCGTACCCGACACGAAGTCGAGGATGCGGTCGTTGCCTGGGCGATCCTGGAACAGGAACACGTCGGCACCGCCGCCGCCGATGAACGAGTCGTTGCCCAGCCCACCGTCGATGCGATCATTGCCCGCACCGCCGACCAGGAAGTCGTTGACCGTGGAGCCGGTGATGCGGTCGTTGCCCGCGCCCGCGTTGACATAATAGCTGAGCGACCGATCGCTGAAGTCGAACGTGTCGTTGCCCAAGCCGCCGAGCGTCGCGACCTGGAATTGGTCGCCGCGCTCCACGCCGCTGACGAGATCGCGGACGTCGAAGGTCAGTCCTGCCCCCGCCACGAAGGTGACGATCTCGTCGTCGAACCGGCCGACATTGCCGGTCGCCATGCCGGACGCGTCCTCCGCCTGGACGCGAACCGCGAGGCTGCCGTCCTGACCCCTCAGCGTGCCTGCGTCGAGCGAGCGTCCGTTGCCGACTTCGGCGCTGGTGAAGGTCAGGCGCACCTGGGTCACGCCCGCCGCCGCCGAGACGTTCACCACATCGCGTCCGCCGCCCAGATCGGTCTGGTCGGCGCCGTCGGTCGACACGTTGAAGATCGCCACATCGTTGCCGCCGCCGCCGAAGATGATGTCGGTACCCGCGCCGCCGATGAAGCTGTCCGCGCCGTTGCCGCCGCTCAGGCGATCGTCGCCTGCGCCGCCGACGAGAAAGTCGTCACCCGCGCCGCCGGTGACGATGTCGTTGCCCATGCCGGCGTTGATGTAGGTGTTGCGTACCGACTGGCCTTCATTGAACAGGTCGTTAGCCGACGTGCCGAGACGGACGATTTCGAAATTCTGCCCGCGGCCCACGCCGCTGACGAGATCGCGGACGTCGAAGCGGATATCGCCGGTCGCGATGAAGCTTATACCCTCGTCGTCGAAGCGGTTGACCGGGCCGGTCAGGCTGTCGCTGGAGCCGTTCTCGGCCTGAAGGCGGACGGCGAGCCCGCCATCCTGGTTCGCCATGGTGTTGCTGTCGTTGGCGCTGCCGTTGCCGACCTGCGCGCTGGTGAAGGTAAGCCGGACCTGCGTCACGTCCGCATCGCCGCCGACCTCGACCACGTCGTCGCCGCCGCCCAGATTCACCGAAACCGGTTCATTCTGGGACACGTCGAATCGAAGGAAATCGCCACGACGCTCGCTACCGTCCACGCTCGAATTGAATACCTGGGGCATAAACCACTCCTAAATCGTTGAAAGCACCGCGAAATCGGTCATCCCATTTTCACGAGGTCGAGCGCATCATCCCCGATCCGGTGGAGTTACGGTCGACACCCTACTAAGGATGCACGCACCGCGGCCGATCTTAACGAAATCTCAATACCCGCCGAACCGCGGTTCAACTTGCGACCTGCTTCGACCTGCTCGATCTAACCTTTTTTCCGTTTCAGGAAGTCTCGATGCCCAGACGTACCGACATCCAATCCATCCTCATCATCGGCGCGGGACCGATCGTGATCGGACAGGCGGCCGAATTCGACTATTCGGGAACGCAGGCGGCCAAGGCACTGAAGGCCGAGGGCTATCGCATCGTGCTGGTCAATTCGAATCCCGCGACGATCATGACCGATCCCGAATTGTCGGACGCGACCTATATCGAGCCGATGACGCCCGCGGTGGTCGCCAAGATCATCGAGCGCGAGCGGGCGCTGCATCCGGACGAGGTGATGGCGGTGCTGCCGACCATGGGGGGGCAGACCGCGCTCAATATCGCGCTGGCGCTGTTCGCCGACGGTACGCTGGCGCGGCACGGCGTGGAGATGATCGGCGCGGACGCGGAGGCGATCGACAAGGCGGAGGACCGGCTGAAATTCCGCCAGGCGATGGACCGGATCGGGCTGGAGTCCGCGCGCTCGGCGATCGCGCATTCGGTCGAGGAGGCGCTGGCCGGGCTGGAACGGACGGGGTTGCCCGCGATCATCCGGCCGAGCTTCACCATGGGCGGCACGGGCGGAGGCGTCGCCTATAACCGCGAGGAGTTCATCGCCATCGTGCGGTCCGGGCTCGACGCGTCGCCGACGACCGAGGTGCTGATCGAGGAGTCGCTGCTCGGGTGGAAGGAATATGAGATGGAGGTGGTCCGCGACCGCGCGGACAACGCCATCATCGTATGCTCGATCGAAAATATCGATCCGATGGGGGTGCATACGGGCGATTCGATCACGGTCGCGCCCGCGCTGACGCTGACCGACAAGGAATATCAGATCATGCGCAATGCGAGCATCGCTTGCCTTCGCGAAATCGGTGTCGAAACAGGCGGTTCCAACGTCCAGTTCGCGGTCGATCCCAAGACCGGGCGGCTGATCGTGATCGAAATGAACCCGCGCGTGTCGCGCTCCTCGGCGCTGGCGTCCAAGGCTACGGGCTTTCCGATCGCCAAAGTCGCGGCGCTGCTGGCGGTCGGGTATACGCTCGACGAGATCAGCAACGACATCACCGGCGCGACGCCTGCGTCGTTCGAGCCGACGATCGATTACGTCGTCACCAAGATCCCGCGCTTCGCCTTCGAGAAGTTCAAGGGCGCCGAGGCGGTGCTGTCGACCGCGATGAAGAGCGTCGGCGAGGTGATGGCGATCGGCCGCAACATCCACGAATCGCTGCAAAAGGCGCTCCGTGGACTGGAGACCGGGCTGTCGGGGTTCAACCATGTCGACCGGCTGATCGGCGCCCCGCGCGCGGAGATCGAGGCGGCACTGGCCGTCGCGACGCCCGACCGGCTGCTCATCGCCGCCCAGGCTCTCAGAGAAGGCTTTAGCGTCGCCGAGGTGCACGCCATCGCCAGATATGATCCGTGGTTTCTCGAGCGGATAGCGGAGATCGTAAAGGCCGAGTTCCAAGTGATGGAGAACGGGTTGCCGATCGAGGCGATCGGCCTGCGACGGCTGAAGAGCATGGGGTTCAGTGACAAGCGGCTTGCCTGGTTGGCGCTGCAGTCGGCGCATCTACGTGGCATGGCGCGCGGGATCGCGCGCGGATCGGGGCTGATCCACGACGCGGTGGTGGCGATGACGGGCGGGGTGACCGAGGAGGAGGTGCGCGCGCTGCGCCACCGGCTGGGCGTGCGGCCCGTGTTCAAGCGCATCGATACCTGCGCGGCGGAGTTCGACGCGCCGACACCCTATATGTATTCGACCTATGAAGCGCCGAGCTTCGGCGAGCCCGAGGACGAGAGCGACGTGTCCGACCGGCGCAAGGTCGTGATCCTGGGCGGCGGGCCGAACCGGATCGGGCAGGGGATCGAGTTCGATTATTGCTGCTGCCATGCCAGCTTCGCGCTTAGCGAGGCCGGGTATGAGACGATCATGATCAACTGTAATCCGGAGACGGTGTCGACCGATTACGACACGTCGGACCGGTTGTATTTCGAGCCGCTGACTGCCGAGGACGTGCTGGAGATCCTGCACGTCGAAATGGCGCGCGGGACGCTGCACGGGGTGATCGTCCAGCTGGGCGGGCAGACGCCGCTCAATCTGGCGCGCGCGCTGGAGGCGGCGGGGGTGCCGATCCTGGGCACGAGCCCCGACGCGATCGACCTGGCGGAGGATCGCGAGCGCTTCGCGGCGCTGGTGGGCGAGCTGGGGCTGCTCCAGCCCGCCAATGGCATCGCGCGCAGCCGCGACGAGGCGATCGCGGTGGCGGATCGGATCGGCTATCCGGTGCTGATGCGTCCCAGCTACGTGCTCGGCGGGCGGGCGATGGAGATCGTCGATGGTCCGGCGCAGTTGGACGATTATATTCAGTTCGCGGTGCAAGTATCTGGCGACACGCCGGTCTTGATCGATCAATATCTGCGTGACGCGATCGAGGTCGATGTCGATGCGATCGCCGACGGCACGGATGTCGTGGTCGCAGGGGTGCTCCAGCATATCGAGGAAGCGGGCGTCCATTCGGGCGACAGCGCTTGTTCGATCCCGCCCTACAGCCTGTCGGTCGAGATCGTGGCCGAGATCGAGCGCCAGACCCAGATGCTGGCGCGCGCGCTGAAGGTGCGTGGGCTGATGAACATCCAGTTCGCGGTCAAGGAGGATCGGGTGTACCTGATCGAGGTCAATCCGCGCGCCAGCCGGACGGTCCCCTTCGTCGCCAAGGCGATCGGCATCCCCGTCGCGAAGATCGCGGCGCGTGTGATGGCGGGCGAGATGCTGCGCGACCTGCCGCCGATCGATCGCGCGATCGACTTTTATGCGGTCAAGGAATCGGTGTTCCCCTTCGCGCGTTTCGCCGGGGTCGATCCGGTCCTGTCGCCCGAGATGAAGAGCACGGGCGAAGTGATGGGGCTCGACCGTGATTTCACCATCGCCTTCGCCAAGGCGCAACTCGGCGCAGGAACGGTGCTGCCGACCGGAGGCGCGGTTTTCGTCAGCCTCAAGGACGGTGACAAGGCCGCGATCGTGCCGGCGATGCGGATGCTGGCCGAGGCCGGATTCCGGATCGTCGCGACGCAGGGCACGGCCGCCTATCTGGAGGGGCAAGGCGTTTCGGTCGAGCTGGTCAACAAGGTCGCGCAGGGCCGGCCGCATATCGTCGACCGGATCAAGGACGGCGCGATCACGCTGATCTTCAACACGACCGAGGGCTGGCAGTCGCTGAAGGACTCAAAACCGATCCGCCAAGCGGCGCTGGGGCAGCACATCCCTTATTTCACGACGGCGCCCGCCAGCGTGGAGGCGGCGCGCGCGATCGCGGCGCGCGCGGACAGCCGCCTTGAAGTGCTACCGTTACAGGCTTATCATTCCCGGCGTAACGACCGACCCCTTCCATAAGCACAGTCTGTGGTGCGGGCGGACCGATCCGGTCCGACCCGGGGGCGAACCATTCAGGGACCGCGAAGCCATGGCGACCGTCGAGAAGATGCCGATGCTCCAGGAGGGCTATGACAGGCTCACCGCCGACCTGAAGCGGCTGAAGGTCGAACGTCCGACCATCGTCGACGCGATCGAGGAAGCCCGTGCGCATGGCGACCTGTCGGAAAATGCGGAATATCATGCGGCCAAGGAGCGCCAGGGTCAGGTCGAGGCGACGATCTCCGATATCGAGGACAAGCTGTCCCGCGCGCAGATCATCGATCCCAAGGACCTGTCGGGCGACAAGATCGTGTTCGGCGCGACCGTGACCCTGATGGACGAGGACGATAAGCCGGTCACTTATCAGATCGTCGGCCAGACCGAGGCGGACGCGAAGACGGGGCGGATCAGCTACAACTCGCCGCTCGGGCGCGCGCTGATCGGGCGCAAGGTCGCGGAGGATGTCGAGGTGACGGTGCCGTCGGGCGATCGTTACTATCTCGTCTCTAAAATCGAGTTCATCTGAGTCCGGCAGGGTGAACAAGGCCGCGCGCGCGCCGGCGACCGTGACCATCGCCGCCGCGACGACGGCGGCGTCGGTCATGCTGCTGCTGTCGGGCTGGTTGCCCTATGCGGCGGTGCTGGGCGGGTTCGTTCCCGAACGCTTCACCGGGCTGGTGATCCCGAGCGAACTCGGGACGGCGGTGCCGGCGTGGCTGACGCCGCTCAGCGCTACGTTGATTCATGGCGGGGTGGGGCACCTCGCGCTCAACCTAGCGATGCTGGTCTTTTGCGGATTGCTCGTCGAGCGAGCGATCGGCGCGCGGGGAATGATCCTGTTATATGTCGCGGGCGCCTACGCCGCGGCGCTCGCGCAATGGCTGATCGGTCAGGGCGGCCCCATGATCGGGGCGAGCGGCGCGATCTCGGCGGTCGTCGCGGCCTATGCGCTATTCTACGGAAACAATCGGGCGCGACGACTGGGCCCGGTGCCCGGAAGCCTGGTCCATGTCGCCTGGCTCGCCACCGCATGGATCGGTATTCAGTTGCTGGTCGGCGTAGCCGGCGTCGGGGGTAGCGCGTCGATCGCGGTCGGCGCGCACATCGGCGGATTTCTTGCCGGACTGGCGCTGGCCCGGCCGTTGCTGCTGTGGCGACATCGGGAGGCTTAAGACGCGCCTTGCGATCGGCGGTGATCAGAGGCGGGTCGGCATAGCGCGTTACGCCCCGTCGCTCTCCAGATCGGGTTCGAGCATGCGGTGGAGGTGGACGACGACGAACTTCATCTCCGCATCGTCGACGGTGCGCTGGGCAGCGGCCCGCCACGCCTTTTCGGCGCTGGCGTAATCGGGAAATACGCCGACGACCTCGACCTGTTCGGGGGCGACGAAGTCTAAGCCGCGAGGATCGCGGACGCGGCCGCCGAAGACGAGGTGAAGCTTGCTCATGCGCACTGCCCTAGAGCGATTCGGCCCGGGCTGGAACCGGCTTTGGACGGGGCGGGTCCGAAAACCCGCCCCGATCGGCGTCAGATTCCCGCGTTGAAGCCACTGACATCGCCATCGGCGGCCATCACCTGGCGGTGCGGATCGGCCGGAGCGACATAATCGCCAGTGCCGCCTGTCGAGTCCGGGGTGTCGGAGGTGCCGGTGGCCTCCTGCTTGGCCGTCCTGGCGCCCGCGGTCGCGGCGCCGCTGGCGGCCTTCACGACATTGTCGAAGAGCGACTTGGCCTGCTCGCGCGCCGAGTTGGCCGTCAACCCGCGCTGCTCCATTTCGGTGCGGCCCGCTTCCTTGGCCGCCGCGATCGCGGCGGCGGCGGTGGCGCCCAGCTTGGCGCCGACCGGGCGAAGCAGATCCTTCTCACGGTCGGTGCGGGGCAGCAGCGCACCCGCGATCGCGCCGAGCGCCAGTCCCCCCGCCAGGACGCCCAGCGGGTTGGAGTCGATCGTCTCGGTCGCACGAGCCGCGGCTTCCGTCGCGGTGGCGCGCGCGGTGTCGGTGGCGTCATGAAGCCGGCCGGAGGAGGCGGTCGTCGTATCGGCAGTGGTCATAGCGTCTGTCCTTCGAGCGGGATGCCTTCGTTGCTCGCGGTGACGGGAGCAGCGGGCGCCTTTGGTGCGGTTTGCGGGGTCATGGTCGGATGTGGCGTGGCGAGCGGGCGGATGGACGTCCGGCCAACACCCTGCGTCGGGTGCGGCGTACGCGCGAGCCGGTCGTTCGCGGCCGTCTGCGTCATCGGCTTGGCGGCCTTTTGCGGCTTCAGGCCTGGGCGACGCTTGAACAGCCCTAGGATCGGGCGGCGGAGCAGGAACAGGATGATCCCCGCCGCGGTGCCAGCGACGATGCGTGGATTGTCGCGGGCGTAGACGACGCCCTTGTCGCCAGCCACCTTGGCCTCGCCCACCGCCTGCCTGCCAAGCAGCTTGACCTCGCCGACCGCTTCCTTGGCGAGGAGCTTGGGGTCGAGTTTCGACTGGAGGCGGGCGACCGTGTCGTTGAGCCGGTCGCGCGCGGCGACGGCGTCGACCTCGGCGGCGGCGAGACGGATCACCGGCGGGGTCTGGGCCTGTTCGTTCTTGGCGTCCTGGGTCATCGCGGTGCTCCCGTATTCGGCGGCGCGAGCTTGGACCGACCCATCAGCGCCAGCACGGCCGCGACCGCCAGGACGACGCCGACCACGACGAGCGTCGCGAGCCCGGGGCCGATCAGCGTCGCCAGCGTGACGATCAGCCCGACGAGCAGCGCGATCAGCGCGGCCAGCCCGAGCACGCCCGCGATCGCGAACAGCACGACCGCCGATTTATAGGCGGTGACGCGCTCGGCGACCTTGGACTTGTAAAGCTCGACCTCAGCCGAGACGAGGCCGCGCGTGTCCTCGACGAGGCGGCCGACGAGTTCGGGGACGCTTTCGTCCGACAGCTTGACGGCCACCGGACGCCCGTCTCCGCTCACCCGGGCAGGAGCGGCGGTCGCCATCAGTCGGGCCGCCCGTCGATGCCCGCCTGGACGAGACGGGTGAGCACGAACCCGATCGCCGCGGCCGCGCCGATTGCGATGCCGGGGCTCTGCCGCACGAAGCCGCGCACGTCGTTGGCGAGTTCGTCGACATCGGTCGCGTTGATCCGGTCGGCGAGCGTGGTCACCTGGCCGGCGGCGGAACGCACATATTGCCCATATTGCGGTCCGAGCTTCTCCTCGACCTGCTGGGCCGCGTCCTCGATCGTCCGCGACAGCTGGCCGAGCGCGTCATAGGCCTTGGCTTTGCCCTGTTCGGCATAGTCGCGCGCCCTGTCGCCGGCTTGGGCGGTGAATTTGGACGCGTTCTCGCGAACGGCCTGCTTGGCCTCGTCGACACGGCCGCCGGTCTCGCCCGATCCGGTCGCCCCGGTCGGCTGCGGCCCGGTTCCGATCGGCGGGGTGGTGTCGTTGGCGTATGAGATTCCGGAATCGGACATGGGGGTCCCTTTCATTGGTTTGTCGCAGAACCACGGGGGCGGGATGCTGGTTCCATTACGCCTGCGTATTTGATCCACCCCGGACGGCGCGATACAGGCGGCTCCAAGTCAGAACAGGGAGTGACATACGTGACAGCGATCATCGACATCCACGGCCGCCAGATCCTCGACAGCCGCGGCAACCCGACGGTGGAGGTCGACGTGCTGCTGGAGGACGGATCGTTCGGCCGCGCCGCGGTGCCGTCAGGCGCGTCGACGGGCGCGCACGAGGCGGTCGAGCGGCGCGACGGCGACAAGACGCGCTGGATGGGCAAGGGCGTCGAGGGCGCGATCGACGCGGTCAACGACGAGATCGCCGACGCGGTGGTCGACATGGACGCCGAGGACCAGGTCGACATCGACCGCGCGATGATCGCGCTGGACGGGACGGAGAACAAAAGCCGGCTGGGCGCCAACGCGATCCTGGGCGTCAGCCTGGCGGTCGCCAAGGCGGCGGCGGATGCGCGGGGGCTGCCGCTCTATCGCTATGTCGGCGGCGTGTCGGCGCATCTGCTGCCCGTGCCGATGATGAACATCATCAATGGCGGCGAACATGCCGACAACGCGATCGATTTCCAGGAGTTCATGATCGTGCCGGTCGGCGCGGCGTCCATCTCCGAGGCGGTGCGGTGCGGGGCCGAGATCTTCCACACGTTGAAGAAGGCGCTTCACGATCGCGGGCTGGCGACCGCGGTAGGCGACGAGGGCGGGTTCGCACCGAACCTGGCGAGCACGACCGACGCGCTGGATTTCATCATGCGCTCGGTCGAGGCGGCGGGTTATCGGCCGGGCGACGAGGTGATGCTGGCGCTCGACTGCGCGGCGACGGAATTCTACCGCGACGGGCGCTACGACATATCGGGCGAGGGCCGGGTCCTGTCGAGCGGGGAGATGTCCGACTATCTGGCCGATCTCGTCGCGCGTTATCCGATCTTCTCGATCGAGGACGGAATGGCCGAGGATGATTTCGAGGGCTGGAAGCTGCTGACGGAGGCGGTGGGCGATAAGGTGCAGCTGGTCGGCGACGACCTGTTCGTGACCAACCCCAAGCGGCTGCGCCAGGGCATCGCCGACGGGCTGGCCAATTCGCTGCTGGTCAAGGTCAACCAGATCGGCACGCTGACCGAGACGCTGGAGGCGGTGTCGACGGCGCAGCGCGCGGGCTATACTGCGGTCATGTCGCACCGGTCGGGCGAGACCGAGGACGCGACCATCGCCGACCTGGCGGTCGCGACCAATTGCGGACAGATCAAGACCGGCTCGCTGGCCCGGTCGGACCGGTTGGCCAAGTACAACCAGCTCATCCGCATCGAGGAGGAACTGGGGAGCGCCGCACGGTTCGCCGGACGCGACGTGCTGCGTCGATAGGGACTTGATATGGCAGGGTTAACGGGGGATTAGTGAGGGCGTGAACCCGCGCCCCGCTCTCCTGAAGACGCTTCGCCGCGCCGCCCTGCCGGCCATGGCGCTGACCATCATCAGCTTTTTCGGCGGCTATGCCGTGTTCGGGCCGAACGGCGCGATGGCTTATGGCGAATATCAGCGCCAGCTTGCGAAGCGCGACGCCGATTTCCGCGAGCTCGACCGCAAGCGCGCGGTGCTCCAGAACCGGGTGGCGCTGCTCGACCCGCGCCACGCGAATCCGGACATGGTGGACGAGATGGTCCGCCGCGAGCTGAACGTGGCGCATCCCGACGAGATGATCGTTCCACTGAAATAGGGGCTTGCTCCCCTCCTTGGAGCGGGAGGGATAGACGGGATGCGATCCAGAACAAGGCGCGCATCGGCGCTAACCTTGCCAGGCGTTTTCACGTCCACCCACCCCCGACCCCTCCCTGTTTCAAGGAGGGGAGGAAGTGCCTAACCGCCCAGGAAGGTCAGCAGGTCCTTGGTAAGGCGGTCGCCATGGGTGACGTTGAGGCCGTGGGGCGCTCCGTCATATTCCACCAGCTGCGCCTTAGCGATGCCCATGGCCGCCGCGCGGGCGCTGGTGTCGATCGGCACCGTCTGGTCGCCGGTGCCGTGGATGATCAGCGTGGGAACGGTGATCGCGGGCAGGTCGGGGCGGAAATCGGTGTGGCCGAAGGCCTTGACGCAGGCGATGGTGGATTTCAGCCCCGCCATCAGCGCCATGGACGTCGACCAGTCGAGCACGTCGTCGCTGACCGGGTGCTTGAGATAGCCCTGGCCGTAGAATTGCGGCGTAAACTTCTGGCGGAAGAAAGCCGGGCGGTCGGCCTTGATGCCTTCGATCATCTGCTGGAACGTCGATTCCGGGGCGCCGTTCGGATTGTCCTTGGTTTTCAGCATGTACGGCACGACCGAGGCGATCAGCCCGGCGGCGATCACGCCCTTGCCGCCGTGCCGGCTCATGTAGCGCGCGACTTCGCCGCCGCCCATCGAGAAACCGACGATCGTCGCGTCGGACGTGGCGCCGGTCGCCGCGATGACGTCGGCGAGGTCGTCGGCGAGCGTGTCATAATCATAGCCGGTCCAGGGCTGGCCCGACCGCCCGAAGCCGCGCCGGTCATAGGCGATCGCGCGAAAGCCCGCATTTGCCAGCGCCATCGCCTGCGCATCCCAGCTGTCGGCGTTGAGCGGCCAGCCATGCATCAGGATCACCGGGCGGCCCTGACCCCAATCCTTGACGTAGATGTCGGTGCCGTCGCGGGTCTTGATATAGGGCATGGGTAGGAGCTCCTGGGAGATGTCGACGCGGGTAACGAGCCGGTGCGACGCGCGTTCCCCCGAGGCTCCCTTCCGAACGTCACCGCCGCGGCGAAGCCGCATCGTCGGTCTTAGCCGGAGCCAAGCCGGCCGGGCTTGGCCGAGTCAGTCGGACGCGGCCGACTGCCGGTTTGCGTCGCCGATGAGTTTTTGCGTGAAGTAGGTCATCTGGAGCGCCTGCAGCCGCGCGCCCTGTTCGATGTCGGCATCGCCCGAATGGCCGCCGGCGGTGTCCTCGTAGAACAGATAGGGGAGGCCGTATTCCTTCATCCGCGCGGCGAATTTGCGGGCGTGCTGGGGGCCGACGCGGTCGTCCTTGGTCGTGGTCCAGATATAAGGTTCGGGATAAGCGACGCCGCGCTTGATGTTGTGATAAGGCGATATCTTCGCGAGAAAGGCGCGTTCTTCGGGGTTCTTGACCGAGCCATATTCGTCGACCCAGCTCGCGCCCGCCGCGATGCCTTCATAGCGCAGCATGTCGAGCAGCGGGACCTGGATGGTGACCGCGCCCCAGAGCTCGGGATGCTGGTTGAATTCGACGCCCATCAACAGCCCGCCGTTCGAGCCGCCATAGATGCCGAGCCTGGCGGGGCTGGTGAGCTTGCGCGCGATCAGGTCGCGGCCGATCGCGGCGAAATCGTCATAGATGAGCTGGCGCTTGGTCTTGCGGCCGGCATCGTGCCAGGCGGGGCCGAACTCGCCGCCGCCCCGAATGTTGGCGAGGACGAAGCTGCCCCCGCGCTCCAGCCACAATTTGCCGTTGACCCCCGAATAGCCGGGCGTGTTCGAGATGTTGAACCCGCCATAGGCGGTCATGATCGTCGGGGTGGACCCGTCGAGCGCCACGTCGCGGCGATGGACGACGAAATAGGGAATATTCGTACCGTCCGAGGATGCGGCCTCGAACTGCTCGACGACATGGTTCGACGCGTCGAACTTGGCGGGGAGCGCCTTGATCGCGGCGGGCGCGGTCCGGCCGGTCGCGTCCACGCGCCACAAGGTGGTGGGATCGAGGAAGCCGGTAACCGTCACGAAAGCGGTGTCGCTCGCCTCGGTCGCGCTGGCGAGGTCGACCGCGAGATTGTCGGGGAGCGCCAGGCGGCTCTGGGTCCAGCCCGACGCGCCCGGCGTGAAGAACAACGCGCGCCCGCGGACATTGTCGTACACATTGGCGAGGACGCCCGAGCGGGTGACGGTGGCGCCGTCGACCGACTGGCGCGCGGTCGGGGCGAAGACGACGGTCGGGGTAAACCGGCCGGTCTCGACCTGGGCAAGCGGCGCGGCGGCGATCGCACCGGCGGGGAGGGCGCCCCAGGCTTCCTGCGTGGTGAAGACGAGCCGGCCCTTGACGAGCCCGGTCGGATCGACGCGCGCCGGCACGTCGAGCTTCACCAGCTTGCCGGATCTGGTCAGCAGATGCTTGTCGCCGCCGAAAAAGGCCTGGCGACGCTCGATGATGACGGCGCGGTTGCCGTCCGCGTCGTGATAGCCGCGCGCATAGGTGCCGAGCTGATCGGATGCGTCACCGCGGAAGATCTCGCGCGCGTTCGCCAAGGGTGCGCCGCGCTTCACCTCCTTGACGACGAACGGATAGCTTGAGTCGGTCAGCGTTCCGGTCCCCCAGTCGCGCGAGACGAGCAGCGTATCGCGGTCGATCCAGGTCGCTCCCTGCTTGGATTTGGGCAGGCGAAAGCCGTTCGGGACGAAATTGCCGGCCTGAAGATCGAATTCGCGGTACTCGATCGCGTCCTCGCCACCTTCCGACAGCGCGACCAGGCAGTAGCGTTCGTCGGGCTGGAGGCAGGTCGCGCCTTTCCATACCCATTTCCTGCCCTCGGCGGCGCTCAGCGCGTCGAGGTCGAGGAGCGTCGTCCATTGCGGCGCGGCGGTCGCGTAGCTCGCCTCGGTCGTCGCGCGCCAATAGCCCTGGGGGTGGTCGGCGTCGCGCCAGAAATTGAGGATGCGGCCGCCCCGCTGGTCGGGCATCGGGATGCGGTCCTTGGCCGACGCGATGGCGAGGGCCTCGCGGTAGAAGGTGGCGTAGCGCGGATCGGCCTGGAGCCGGGCCAGGGTGCGCCTGTTCTCCGCCTCCACCCAGGCGAGCGGGCGGGCGCCGTCCTTGTCTTCGAGCCAGATATGCGGATCGTCCTGGGTCATGGGGGCCTGTGCGGTTAGGGGAGCGGCGAGAAGCGAGGTGGCGAGAAGGAAGGCGCGCATCTTGTGCTCCGATCGGGGACGGGATGCGGACGTTTAAGCGCAGATGGCGTCAGGACGCCAGCGCGTCCGGGAACCGGTCGCGCCATCCCGCACGAACCATCGAGAAATGCCGGTGTCGCCGGAACGTGCGGGCGCAGCGCTCGTTTGGGGCGCTGATGGCGGCCGAGGGGTGGAGTTGATGACCGAGACAGTGGATGCGCGGACGCCCGCGCCCGTGGACCCCGGCGCCACCCCCGTGGTACTGGAGGCGATCGTCAAGCAGCTCTGCCTAGCGGCGACCTATAACCGGCAGGCGATGACGCTGGCGCCGCACATCCTCTATACCAGGCACGGCGAGCTCTTCGTCGACGCGGTCACGCTGGAACGCGAGGGCCGCGCGCCCAAGGAGCTGAAGCTGGGGACGTTCAAGCTCGCCGGGCTTCACCCGCTGCGGGTGACGGCGCGGCGGTTCGAGCGGAGCGCGTTGTTCAGCCCGGGCGAGCCGCGGTACAAGGGCGAGACGCTGATGGCGATCGCGTAGGGACGGAGACGGGGCGGCGGAGCCGGCACGCACCGTGCCAAGCGCGGCTGGCGGGGCGAGCCGCGCCACAGGGCGCGGATTCGCCGTGACCGATGGCGCGGATGGAAGCGGCCGATCGCTACGATCTCATCTGCACCGCACCGAATTCTGCTCGATGGCGCGGCCGCCCAGCGCCCCCGCCGCGCCGCCCAGCAGCGTGCCCACGGTGCGCGAGCGCCCGCCGTCGATGATGTTGCCCAGGATGCCGCCCGCACCCGCGCCCAGGATCAAGCCGGTGGTGCCGTCGGGGCGGCGGCAGTAATAGCGGCCGTCCTGCCCGGCATAGACGCGCTCGTCGCTGCCGAGCACCCGGTCGCGGTAATTGGGGCCGGCGCGATAGTAGCGCGCGGCGTCATATTCGCCCTCGTCGCGCTCGTCGGCGTAGGGGCTGCGATCGTCATAGGGCACCGCCGGCGCGGTACGATAACCGCCGCCGGTCGCCGGGCCGCGATAGCCCGCGCCGCGTAGCGACTGGTAGCGGTCGAGCTCCTGGCGGAAATTCTGGTACTCCCGGTCGAACCGGTCCTGCGCCTGCCGCATCCGCGCCTCGTCGGCGGCGGATTGGGCGATGGCGGGCGGGGTCAGGACGGGGGCGGCGAGCAGGGCGGCCGCGACGAGGGTTTGGGACAGCTTCATGGATGCGCGCTCCGGCCCGGAACGGGCTTGGGCGGACTACGCTTTCCGGGCCGGAACGGTTCCTGTCGGACGCGATATGGCTGTAGCTAAGCGTACGACTTTGGTCCCGACCAGATTAGGCGCGGTTCGTTCTCTCCAGGATGTCTGGGAGATAGGCCGTCGCAGTGGCAGATATGTTCAGCGGATCATAAGGGGGGACGGGACGACTACCGCATGGCGGAAGTTCAGGTGATGCTCCGCTTCGCGTTGGTGCGCGCCATGGCCGCGATCGGTCGTCGCCCGCCTTGGGTCCGACAAGTTCAAGGGGAAGGGAGCTTTCGGTCGGTCTCATCCCGGCGTCACGAAGCTGTCCATCACCCGCTTCCTGCCCGCATGGTCGAAATCGATCTCCAGTTTGTTGCCTTCGATCGCCGCGATCGCGCCGTACCCGAATTTCTGGTGGAAGACGCGCTGGCCGATGCCCAGATCGTCGCGGCCCTTCTGGCCCAGGCCGATGGCGGGGCCGCGCGATTCGACGATGCGGGTAGGGGTGGTGGTGAAGCTCGACGCGGTGCCCGCCGCGCGTTGCCAGCCGGGGCCACGGCCGGCGGCGCGACCCACATCGGCGAAGGGGTCGGCATGTTCGGACCAATTGGCCCGCCACAGGCTCTCGCCGCCGCTCATGCTGGTCTCGGTGTCGATATGCTGGGGCGGAAGCTCGCCGACGAAGCGGCTGGGGAGGCTGCTGGTCCACTGGCCGTAGATGCGGCGATTGGCGGCATGAAGGATGGTCGCCTGCCGCCGGGCGCGGGTGATGGCGACATAGGCCAGGCGCCGTTCCTCCTCGAGGCTGGCCGTCCCGCCCTCGTCCATCGCGCGTTGCGAGGGGAAGAGTCCTTCCTCCCAGCCGGCGAGGAAGACGGTGTCGAATTCCAGCCCCTTGGCGGCGTGGATGGTCATGATGGTGACCTTGGGCGCCTCCTTCGACGCGTCGTTGTCCATGACCAGCGAGACATGTTCGAGGAAGGCGCCGAGCGACTCATATTCCTCCATCGCGCGGACGAGCTCGGTCAGATTCTCCAGGCGACCGGCCGCCTCGGCGGACTTTTCGGCCTGGAGCATCGCGGTATAGCCGCATTCGTCGAGCAGCTGGCGGGCGAGTTCGGGATGGGGCAGCTCGTTTGCCATGTCGCGCCAGCGGGCGATGTCGCCCACCAGCCTTCCCAGGGACTTGCGGGCCGCGCCCGTCAGCTCGTCGGTGTCGAGGATGCGCGCCGCGGCGGTGGTGAGCGGCATGGCGCCGGCACGAGCGAGCTGGTGGATGCGCGCCACCGCCTTGTCGCCCAGCCCGCGCTTGGGGACGTTGACGATGCGTTCGAACGCCAGGTCGTCCGCGGGCTGGTTGACGACGCGTAGATAGGCGAGCGCGTCGCGGATCTCGGCGCGTTCGTAGAAGCGGAAGCCGCCGACGATCTTGTAGGACAGGCCGATCGCGATGAACCGGTCCTCGAACTCGCGCGTCTGGTGCGAGGCGCGCACCAGGATGGCGATGTCGTCGAGCGAGGTGCCCGCGCGCTGGCGCGATTCGATCTCCTCCCCGACGCGCCGCGCCTCTTCCGGGCCATCCCAGACGCCGAGCACGCGCACCTTCTCGCCCGCGTCGAGCTCGGTCCACAGCTCCTTGCCGAGGCGGCCGCCATTATGGGCGATGACCCCCGACGCAGCGCCGAGGATATGCGGGGTGGAGCGGTAATTCTGTTCGAGGCGGATGACCTTGGCGCCGGGGAAATCGCGCTCGAACCGCAGGATGTTCTCTACCTGCGCACCGCGCCAGGAATAAATGGACTGATCGTCGTCGCCGACACAGGCGATGTTCTTGCGCTCCTGGGCGAGCAGGCGGAGCCAGAGATATTGGACCGAGTTGGTGTCCTGATATTCGTCGACCATGATGTAGCGGAAGCGCTGCTGGTATAGTTCGAGCACCTCGCGGTGGGTACGCAGGACGACGAGCATGTGGAGCAGCAGGTCGCCGAAATCGCAGGCGTTCACCGCCCTCAACCGCGCCTGATATTGTGCGTAGAGTTCCTGGCCGCGGCCATTGGCGTAGCGTTCGCTTTCCCCCGCGTCGATGTCGGCGGGGACGAGCCCCTTGTTCTTCCACTGGTCGATCAGCCCCGCCAGGCTGCGCGCGGGAAAGCGCTTTTCGTCGATGTCGGCGGCGACGATGAGCTGTTTCAGGAGCCGGAGCTGGTCGTCGGTGTCCAAGATGGTGAAGTTGGACTGGAGCCCGACCAGCTCGGCATGGCGGCGCAGCATCTTCGCGCCGATGGCGTGGAAGGTGCCGAGCCAGGGCATCCCCTCCACCGCGTCCCCGACCAGCCGTCCGACGCGCTCGCGCATCTCGCGCGCGGCCTTGTTGGTGAAAGTGACGGAGAGGATCTCGGACGGGTACGCCTTGCGCGTGAAGAGGAGATGGGCGAGCCGCGCGGTGAGCGCGGCCGTCTTGCCGGTGCCCGCGCCCGCGATGATGAGCACGGGGCCGTCGGTGGTCAGCACCGCATCGCGCTGCGGATCGTTGAGGCCGCGCAGATAGGGCGGATCGGTGGGGACGGCGGCGATGGGGGCGGAAGTCTGCGTCACCCGCGAACAGCTAGGGAACAGAGCGCATGGAGGCAACCATGCGAGTTGCGGCCGGACTGATCCATGTCATCAGATCGTCATAGTCCGGCGGCAGGGCGGAGCCACCATGGCGACAACAGCTTTCACCGGCGGGGAGTCGGTCTCGCGCCTGCGCGGACCGCGGCTCGACGACGGGTTCGGTTTGCCGGGGCGGGTCGCGTTCGCGACCGCGCTTCTGGGTGGCTTGATCTACGCGGGGCTGAGCATCGCCGCCGACACCGCGTCGGTCGGCGAGAGCGTCGCGACGGGGACGCTGATCTTTCTGGGGCTCGCGCTGCTGATCGCGCTGGGGTTCGAATTCGTCAACGGCTTCCACGACACCGCCAATGCGGTGGCCACCGTCATCTATACCCGGTCTATGTCGGCGCCCGTCGCGGTGGTGTGGTCGGGTGTGTTCAATTTTCTGGGGGTGATGTTCTCGACGGGGGCGGTGGCCTATTCGATCATCGCGCTGCTTCCGGTAGACCTGCTGCTGAACATCGGGTCGGGCGCGGGGTTCGCGATGATCTTCGCGCTGCTGCTCGCCGCGATCGGGTGGAATCTCGCGACCTGGTATGTGGGGCTGCCCAATTCGTCGAGTCATGCGCTGATCGGGTCGATCCTGGGCGTCGGGCTGATGAACCAGCTCCTCACGGGCGGGCTTAGCGGCACCGCCGGGGTCGATTGGGGCCAGGCGCGCAAGGTGCTGACCGGGCTGCTGGTCGCGCCGGTGATCGGGTTCGTGGGGGCGTTCGTGCTGCTCCAGGTGATGAAGCGCATCGCGCGCAATCCCAAGCTGTACCGGGAGCCCCAGGGCGACAAGCCGCCCCCAGCCGGCATCCGCGCGCTGCTGATCGGGACGTGCACCGCCGTGTCCTTCGCGCATGGCGGCAATGACGGGCAGAAGGGGATGGGGCTGATCATGCTCATCCTGATCGGCTGCGCGCCTACCGCCTATGCGCTCAACCGCACCGCGAGCCCGAGCGAGACGCCGGCCTTCCTCCAGGCGTCGGCGGCGGCGGAGAGCGTGTTCGAGCGGCGCGCGGGCGGGTCGGCGATGCCGATGCCGCAGGCGCGCGAGACGCTGGCGGCGGCGCTGCGCGCGCGGCGGATCGAGGGCGCGCGCACCTATGCGGCGCTCGACAGCGTGGCGGGCGGCGTGCGCGAGCAGATCGCGGCGCGGGGATCGCTGGCGGATATCCCGGCGTCCGAGACTCCCGGATTGCGCAACGACCTGTACCTGCTGACCGACACGGCCAAGCTGGCCACCGCCGACCAGGCTGCCTTCGCCGCGCCCGAACTGGCGGCGATCGACGCCTATTCGAAGCAGTTGCAGGGCGGCACGCGGTTCATCCCCGACTGGGTCAAGCTGGCCGTCGCGCTGGCGCTGGGGCTGGGAACGATGGTCGGGTGGAAGCGCATCGTCGTGACGGTGGGCGAGAAGATCGGCAAGACGCATATGACCTATGGCATGGGCGCGTCGGCTGAGCTGATGGCGGCGGCGACGATCCTGCTTGCCGAGCGGTTCGGGCTGCCGGTGTCGACGACGCATATCCTGTCGTCGGGCGTGGCGGGGGCGAGCGTCGCCAACGGCGCCGGGCTGCAGGCGCGCACGATCCGCAACATGGCCTTGGCCTGGGTGCTGACGCTACCGGCGGTGATGACGCTGGCGGGCGGGCTCTACTGGCTGTTCCTCCAGGGCGTGCGGGCGTTCGGCGGCTAGGGCAGCGGCCGGAGCAGCGTTATCTTGGCCTTGCCGTGGACGCGTTCGGCGTCGATCTCGAAACCGTCGACCGCGACCGTCTCCGCCTTGCCGGTCTCGATGCTGATCCAGGTGGCCGGGCCGGTCCAACCGAGGCGCGACAATTTGTCGAGTGCGACGACGCCCGCGCCGGTGCCATAGGGCGGGTCCATCAGGATCAGGTCGGGCACCGCGCGCGCCGGGCCGAGCGCGAGCACGGAGGCGGCGCGCACGTCTCCGGTTGCGCCCAGCTTGGCGAGGTTGGCGCGGAGCGCGTCGAGGGCCGCGCCGTCCTGTTCGACGAACAGACAGGACTTGGCACCGCGCGACAGCGCCTCGATGCCGAGCGCGCCCGAGCCCGCGAACAGATCGGCGACCGCGAGATCCTCGAAGCTGCCGAGCCGGGCGGTGAGCATCGAGAACAGCGCCTCGCGCGTGCGGTCGGCGGTGGGACGGGTGGCCTCCCCCTTGGGCGCGACGAGGGGACGGCCGCGCCACTGGCCGGCGATGACGCGCATCGTCAGCGCTTGCCCGGACCGCGCCCACCGCCGGGACGCGGCGAGGCGGGCGGCTTGCCGGGCGCGCGCGCCGGGCGCGCGCCGGGCGCGCGGGCGGGGCCGGCCTGGTCGCGATTACGCTCGAGCCGGTCGGGGCGCGCGCCGTTGGGACGGGGTGGCCAGCGGTCGGGCGTGTCGGCGCCGGGGCGATGCTGCTCGCGATCGTTCGCGCGTCCGCCCGTCGCCGGCGCGAATTGCGCCCGGTCGGTGCGGCCGCCGGTCGGACGCGGAGTCCGGCGGTCGGTGGACTCGGCATTGGGTCGACGTTGCTCGCGATCGTTCGCGCGTCCGCCCGTTCCTGGCGCGGACCGGGCGCGCTCGGGACGGGCACCGGCGCGGTCGGGTCGGGGTCGCTGTCCCGGAGCGGCGCTCGACGCCCCGGAGCGGGACGGACGTTGCGGCCGATCATCGGCGCGGGCCGGGCGCACCGCGTCGCGCGCGGGCCGGGGGCGCTGTTCGTTCATGCTCGCGCCCGGAGCGGCGCCGGGGCGGAAGCTGCGCGGCGGCCGATCGCCGGTGGGGCGCGGCGACGGAGCGGGCGAGCCGTCGCGCGGTCGGGCGGGTCGGTCGCGGGCGGGCGCGTCGGCGGATCGCGCGGCCGGTACGGCGCGGGAGCGGCCCCCGGCGATACGGGCGTCGACCTTGATCGGCTCGCCGCGCTCGCCCGGTTTGTCGAGCGTGCGGCGGAAGGCGACCAGATCGTGCTGGCGGACCTCGCCCACCTCGCCGGGCTTGAGGTCGCCGAGCAGGAACGGACCGTAACGCGTTCGGATCAGGCGGCTTACCTGGAGACCCAGATGTTCGAGAACGCGGCGGACCTCGCGGTTCTTGCCCTCGGTCAGGATCATTTCGATCCAGACATTGGCGCCGGTGCGGCGTTCGAGATTGGCGTCGATCGGGCCGTAGCGGATGCCCTCGATCTCGATGCCCTCGATCAGCTCCTCCAGCCGCGTCTGGCTGATCTCGCCATAGGTGCGCGCGCGATAGGCGCGCTCGACGCCGGTGGCGGGTAGTTCGAGCTGGCGCTTCAACCCGCCATCGGTGGTCAGGAGGAGGAGCCCCTCCGTCGCGAGATCGAGGCGGCCGACGGGGACGAGGCGGGGCAGGTCGGCGGGCAGCTGGTCGTAGATGGTGGGGCGGCCGCCGGGATCATATTCGGTGACGAGCAGGCCGGGGGGCTTGTGGTAGAGGAAGAGCTGCGCCGGCGGGGGCGCGGCCACGGGCTGGCCGTCGACCGCGACACCGTGAAGCGAGCGGAGCAGGGTCGCGGGGGTGTCGATCACGTTACCGTCGACCGCGATGCGGCCATCGGCGATCATGCGCTCGATCTCGCGGCGCGAGGCGATGCCGGCGCGGGCCAGGAGCTTGGCGATACGCTGTTCAGTCCTGGGTTCGGTCTTGGGTGCTTTGTCGGGAGTTTCGGCCATGCCCGCCGCGATACAGGGGATTGCCCGCGCACGCATTTTAATTTGCGACCGAACGCGCGCAATTACGTTATCCGAGACATGCGCGGCGCTCGTCGCGCGAAAGGGACCAGCCGCGATGTTCTTCGGGAAGAAGAAGCGCAAGATCGAGAGGTTGCTCGTCGTCGAGGACGAGCCGCTGGTCGCGTTCGACAACGAACATGTGCTGACCGAGGCCGGCTATATCATCGTCGCCACCACCGACCGCGTGTCGGCCGCGGTCGAATGCATCGCCAGCGGCAAAGCGATCGACCTGGTGCTGGTCGACATCAACCTGACCGACGGCACCGGGCTGGACGTCGCGCGCGCCGCCTTTGCGCGGGCCATCCCGGCTTTGTTCGTGACGGGCAATTGCCCGCCCGACGCGCAGGCCTTCGCCGCCGGCTGCCTGGACAAGCCCTATCGCCAGCGCGACCTGCTCGCCGCGATCGAAGCGGTGGAGGCGTCGGGCGACGGACGGGCGCCCAAGCGGATCCCCGCCGGGCTCAGGCTGTTCGAGCGGGTCTGACGGTCGACGCACGCCGGCGAGCGCGGGTCAAGCCAGCCGCGCCTCGACCTCGTCGTGGAAGCGCCGGATGCCGGTTTCCAGCGTGCCCAATGTGACACGGTCGAGCGCCCCCGATTCGAGTCCCTGCTGGCCGAGTTCGGCCGCGCGGAAATCCTCCGACGCGAAGACGCCGCCGTCGAGCAGCGCCCAGCTCTTTTCCCAATGGACGCGCGCCTTGTCGGTGGCGGGTGGTTCCGGGATGAGCATGAAATCCTCCACCAGGACGCGGCCCGCACCTTGCGGCATCAGCGTCATGAGGTTGATATAGTCGGGGCTGACGATCAGCACCGTGCCGGGGAACATCTGGTAGGTGAAGGTGATCGCGCGGCGCAGCGTCGGCCAGTCGCCCGCCGCCAGCGCCGCCCGATCGATCTCGCGCCCGACGGCCGAGCGCGCATGGGGGCCGATCGCGTCGCCGCTGGTCACCCCGTCCTTGAAGAAGGGGCCGATCGTCGCGGCGTGGAGCCGGGCGACGTGATAGCTTTCGAGGAAGGCGTCCATGATCAGTTTCCAGTTCGCCGCCACGTCATGGGTGCGGCGGCGAAACAGATGGTGCGATCCCAGCCCGAAGGCGTCGAAATCCCGGCCGAGCCGGTCAACGAAGGCGAAGTCGGCCGCTTCGTCGAACGAGAACCAGATCAGCCCGCCCGCCTCGCGCGTGGGTAGGCGTTTCAGGCCGTAATCCGCCTTGTCGAGGCCGGGGAAGCTTTCGGCGCGCGGCAAGCCGGCCAGGCGACCGTCGAGCGCGTAGCTCCAGGCGTGATAGGGGCAGACCAGGCGCGGCGCGCGGACGGGCTCCGTGCCCTCCACCAGGCGCGTGCCGCGGTGGCGGCAGACGTTGAGGAAGACATGGGCCGCACCCGCCTCGTCGCGGGTGACGAGCAGCGGCTTGCCGAACCCGTCATGCGGGATCGCCATGCCGGCCTCCGGGAGCAGCGCCGATGGGGCGATGACGAGCGGCTGGCGGGCGAAGAGCCGTTCCTGTTCGAGCCGGTGACGGTCGGGGCTGGTATAGGCGGCGGCATCGACATGGGTGATCGCGCCCCCGAGCTGCACCGCGCCGTCCGCCATGACGCGCGCCAAAGCGAGCTGGCCCGCGGTCGGCGCGATCGGCGCCTGGATGTTCATGGCTGGTCTCTCCGGCTATTTTGGCGCTAGTGTCGACGCTTGTCGGGTGGGGAGCAAGGGATGGCGGCGACGATGGCGGAGAAGCGGAGCTGGGTCGCGACCATGGCACCCTATGTCCGCGCGCGCCCGCTCGCCGCGTTGCTGCTCGGCATATCGAGCGGGTTCCCGCTGGCGCTGCTGCTCGGCACCATGACGTTCTGGTTGTCGAAGGTGGGCATCGACAAGAAGGTGATCGGCTTCGCGGTGGGGCTGACCACGCCGTATACGCTGAAATTCCTGTGGGCGCCGCTGGTCGACCGCTTGCGGCTGCCGGTGCTGACCCGGTTGTTCGGCCAGCGACGGTCGTGGCTCTTCCTGGTCCAATCATTGTTGTTCGTGTCGGTGTGGATGCTGGGTGCGAGCCGACCGGAGCTGGGGCTGGGCGCGTTCGCGTTCTGGGCGATCGTGACCGCCTTTCTGGGGGCGACGCAGGACATCGTCATCGACGCCTATCGCATCGAGATCCTGTCGGAGGAGGAGCTTCCGCACGGCACCGCCAACAACCAGTTCGGATATCGGCTGGGCGCGTTCGTCGCAGGGGTTGGGACGATCGCGATGGCGTCGTCGGATGGCTTCGGGCTCGGCTGGGCGACCGCATATGGGCTGACGGCGTTCTGCATTCTGCCGGGGATCGTCGCCGCTTTGTGGGCGGGGCCGGGTCTGCACGAGCGCGTGCTGGCCGACGAGCCGTCACAGCCGGCGGGACGATGGCTCGAGACGACGCTGATCGGCCCGTTCCGCGAATTCTTTCAACGGCGCGGGGCGGTGCTGATCCTGCTCTTCGTGCTGATCTATAAGCTGGGCGACGCGATGGGGCAGGTGATGCTCAACCCGATGATCGTCGAGCTGGGGTTCAACGACACCGAGTTCCTGGTGATCAACAAGGGCGTGGGTTTCTGGGGATTGATCGTCGGCATCGCGCTGGCGGCGCCGTTCATGGCCTGGCTGGGCATGGGGCGGGCACTGTTCGTGTCGGGCGTGCTGATGATGCTCAGCAACCTGATGTTCGCGATCCTGGCGGCGCAGGGCCATTCCACCCTGTGGCTCACCATCGCGGTCGCGACCGAGCAGGTGACGAGCGGGATCGGGCTGACGGTGTTCGTCACCTACCTGTCGGGCCTGTCGAACCTAGCTTATACCGCCACCCAGTTCGCCTTGCTGTCGTCGTTCGCGGCGATGGGGCGGACCTGGCTGTCCTCGCCCGCGGGTATCGCGGCGGAGGCGTTGGGCTGGCCGGCCTTCTGGCTGCTGACGATGGTCGTGGCGCTGCCGGGGCTGGTGCTGCTGTGGCTGCTTTGGCGGCGCGGATTCGTCGTGGAAAGCGTGCGCCAGCCGGGCGCGGAAGTCGATCAGTCGGGCAGCTCGTCATTGGCGGCGAGCACCGCCCCCGCCAGGTAGAGCGAGCCGCCGACAAGGACGACCGGCGGCTCGCCGCTCGTCCTCGGGACGGATCTCAGGGCGGAGGCGACGTCCGGGGCGATGGCGGCCGAGCCGGCGCCTAGCACGCCCGCCGCCTGGGCGAGGTCGGCGGGATCGTGGTGGGCGTGATCGGGCACGGGAACGGCGGTGAGCGATGTCGCGCCTGGCGTCAGGTGGCGCAGGACCCCGGCCATGTCCTTGTTGGCGAGCAGGCCGATGACGAGGTGTACCGGACGGCCCCGCGCGATCCGCGCAAGGACCGGTGCGACGGCGGCGGCGGCGTCCTCGTTGTGACCGCCGTCGAGCCATAGGTCGGCCCCGGGCGGCAGGAGCGACAGGAGCGGGCCGGGGCGCAGGCGCTGCATCCGGGCGGGCCAGCGGGCGGTCGTCGCGGCGGCCTGGAGCGCGGCGTCGGGGACGGCGAGGCGGTCCTGATGGCGGAGCATGGCGACCGCGAGCGCGAGGTTGGCGTGCTGATGCGCGCCGGGGAGTTGCGGGAGCGGGGTGTCGAGCCGGTATCCAGACCCGCTATGGACGAGGCGATCGTCCCTGACCTCGAAGCGCCAGTCGCGCCCGGCGGCGAGGACGGGCACCCTCGCCGTTTCGGCGACGGCCGCGGCGATCTCGGGCGGGTAGGCGAGGGTTACGAGCGGGCGGCCGGGCTTGGCGATGCCGGCCTTTTCGCGGGCGATCGCGACCGCGGTGTCGCCGAGAAAGGCCTGATGATCGATGCCGAGCGCGGCGATGCCGGTCGCGGCGGGATCGGCGAGGACGTTGGTGGCGTCGAGGCGGCCGCCCAGCCCGACCTCGACCACGCAGGCGGCAGCGGGGGTGCGCGCGAAGGCCAGAAAGGCGGCGGCGGTGGTGATCTCGAAGAAGCTGGCGTCGAGACCGTCGGCGCGGTCGAGCACTTCCGAGAGCAGGGCAGCGAGGGCCGCGTCCTCGATCAGCCGGCCGGTAATCCGGATGCGCTCGTTGAAGCGGACTAGATGCGGGCTGCTATAGACATGGACGTCGTGCCCCGCCGCCTCGATCGCGGCGCGCAGAAAGGCGCAGGTCGAGCCCTTGCCGTTGGTGCCCGCGACGTGGAGCACGGGCGGCAGATGGCGGTGCGGGTCGCCCAGCCGCCCGAGCAGGCGGGTGATGCGGTCCAGCCCGAGCACGTCCGCGCCGGGCGACAGCATCGTCAGGCGGTCGAGCTGCGCCTGGACGGCGGGGTTCGTCGAACGGGCGCCGTCGGCCAGGATCAGGCCGCCTTGCGCGCGTGGGTCAGATAGCCGATCACGGTCGCGAGCCGTTTCTTTAGGTCGCGGCGATGGACGACCATGTCGATCAGGCCGTGCTCCAGATAATATTCACTGGTCTGGAAATCCTCGGGCAGCTTTTCGCGGATGGTGCTTTCGATCACGCGGCGACCGGTAAAGGCCAGCGTCGCCTTGGGCTCGGCGATCTGGACGTCGCCGAGCATGGCGTATGCGGCCATCACGCCGCCCGAGGTGGGATCGGTGAGGACGACGATATAGGGCAGCCCGGCGTCGTGGAGCATCTGGATCGCGACGGTGGTGCGGGGCATCTGCATCAGCGACAGGATGCCTTCCTGCATCCGCGCGCCACCCGACGCGGTGAAGATGATATAGGGGCAATGGTCGCGGATCGCGTTCTCGACCCCGCGCACAAAGGCCTCACCGACGGCCAGGCCCATCGATCCGCCCATAAAGGCGAAGTCCTGAACGCCGAGGATAACGGGGTGGCCGTCGATCGTGCCCTTGGCGTTGACGAGCGCGTCAACCTCGCTGTTCTCGCTGCGGGCCGCCTTCAGGCGGTCGCTATAGCGTTTCGAGTCGCGAAAGCGGAGCGGGTCCTCGGCGACCTTGGGGGCGGGGAGGATGTGGCAGGAGCCCTCGTCGAGGAGCATCGCGAAGCGTTCGGGCGGGCCGATGCGCTCGTGATGGTCGCAGCGCGGGCAGACATGGCCGTTCTCGGCCAGCTCCTTGGTGAACACCATCTGCCCGCAGCCCTTGCACTTGTGCCAGAGCGTGTCGGTGGTCTCGCGCTTGGCGACGAAGGGGAGCGCGTTGCGGACGGAGTTGAGCCAGTTCATGCGGGGACTTTCACGGAGGCGATCGCGGCTTTGAGCGACCGGAGATAGGCGGTGACCGGGCCCGGCGCGGCGACGCCGTGTTCTGCTACGAGATCGACGATGGCCGAGCCGACGACGACGCCGTCGGCGACGCGCGCGACGGCGGCGACCTGGTCGGGGGTGCGGATACCGAAGCCGACCGCGACGGGGAGGTCGGTCGCGGCTTTGAGGCGGGCGACGGCGTTCTCGATCGAGCCCTGCGCGGCCTGTTGCAGACCTGTGATGCCGGCGACCGAGACATAGTAGAGGAAGCCGCTCGCGCCTTCGAGCACAGCGGGCAGACGCGCAACGTCCGTGGTGGGCGTGGCGAGGCGGACGGGGGCGATGCTGTGGGCGCGGAGCGCGGGGCCGAGCTGGTCGTCCTCTTCGGGCGGGATATCGACGCAGATCACGCCGTCGACCCCGGCCTCGGCGGCGGCGCGCGCGAACCAGTCGGGGCCGCGGCGGAGCATCGGGTTGGCATAGCCCATCAGCACGAGCGGTACGTCGGGGTGGCGCTCGCGAAAGCCGCGCGCGAGGTCGAGTATGTGCGCGGCGGTGGTGCCCGCGGCGAGGCTGCGCAGGTTCGCCGCCTGGATGGCGGGGCCGTCCGCCATCGGATCGGTGAAGGGCATCCCCAGCTCGACCACGTCCGCCCCGCCCGCGACCAGCGCGTCGAGGATGGCGGGGGTGGCGGCGGGCGAAGGGTCCCCGGCGGTGACGAAGGCGACAAGCGCGGGGTGCTCGCGCGCGAAGGCGGCGGAGAGGCGGGTCACATCACGACGCCCAGCGCCTCGGCCACGGTGAAGATGTCCTTGTCGCCGCGGCCGCAGAGATTGGCGAGGATCACCTGGTCGCGGCGCATCTCGCGCGCGCGCTTGGTGACGGCGGCGATGGCGTGGGCGGGCTCGAGCGCGGGGATGATGCCCTCGGTGCGGCAGAGCAATTGGAACGCGTCGAGCGCCTCGGTGTCGGTGGCGGAGACATATTCGACACGGCCGATGTCGCGGAGCCAGGCATGTTCGGGTCCGATGCCGGGATAGTCGAGCCCGGCGGAGATCGAATGCGCCTCGTCGATCTGGCCGTCCGCGTCCTGGAGAAGGTAGGTGCGGTTGCCGTGGAGGACGCCGGGGGAGCCGCCCGCCAGCGAGGCCGCGTGCTGGGCATGGAGGCCGTGGCCCGCCGCCTCGACGCCGAGCATCGCCACGTCGGGGTCGTCGAGAAAGGGGTGGAACAGCCCGATCGCGTTCGACCCGCCGCCGATCGCGGCGACGAGCAGGTCGGGGAGCCGGCCGGTGCGCGTCAGCATCTGTTCGCGCGCCTCGCGGCCGATCACCGACTGGAAATCGCGGACGAGTTCGGGGTAGGGGTGCGGGCCAGCGGCGGTGCCGATAAGGTAGAAGGTGTCGTGGACATTGGCGACCCAGTCGCGCAGCGCCTCGTTCATCGCGTCCTTGAGCGTGCGTGCGCCCGAGGTCACCGCGCGGACCTCGGCCCCGAGCAGCTTCATGCGGAAGACATTGGGCTGCTGACGCTCGATATCGCGCGCGCCCATGAAGATGGTGCAGGGCAGGCCGAAACGCGCGCACACGGTCGCGGTCGCGACGCCGTGCTGGCCCGCGCCCGTTTCCGCGATGATCCGGGTCTTGCCCATGCGCCGCGCGAGCAGGATCTGGCCGACGCAATTGTTGATCTTGTGCGCGCCGGTATGGTTGAGCTCGTCGCGCTTGAACCAGACCTGGGCTCCCATCCCCTCTGGGGCGCTTTCGCGGAGCAGGTCGGTCAGGCGCTCGGCGTAATAAAGCGGGCTGGGGCGGCCGACATAATGTTCGAGCAGGTCGTCGAACTCGGCGGCGAAGGCCGGGTCGGTCTTGGCGGCGCGATATTCGCGGTCGAGATCGAGGACGAGCGGCATCAGCGTCTCGGCCACGAAGCGCCCGCCGAACGCGCCGAAATGGCCGCGTTCGTCGGGCTGGGCGCGGAAGCTATTGGATGCGTTCATGACGCCGCGTTTAGCATGGGGCCGGGGCAAGTCGAGACCTGCTCCCCTGCCTGGAGAGGGACAGGAAATCAGTTCCTCGCCACTGCCTCGAGAAAGGCGGCGATGCGGTCGCGCTCCTTGACCCCAGGCGCGCTCTCGACCCCGGACGACACGTCGACCAGCGTCGCCCCCGTGCGGCGGATCGCGTCGGCGACATTGGCGGGGTCGAGCCCGCCCGACAGCGCCCAGGGAAGCGGATGGCGGAAGCCGTCGAGCAGGGCCCAGTCGAACCGCACGCCCATGCCGCCCGGCAGGGCCGATCCCGGCGGGGTTTTGGCGTCGTACAGGAGACGGTCGGCGGCGCCCGCGAAGCGGTCCGCCGCGTCCAGATCGGCGCGGGTGCGCACGGGGATCGCGGCCCAGACCTCGCGGCAGGTGCGGGCGCGGATCGCGGCGGCGCGGTCGGGCGCGGTGTCGTGGAGCTGGACCGCGTCGAGCCGGCCCGCGGCGACGGCATGGTCGAGCAGTTCGTCGGTCGGATCAACGAACACGCCTACGCGCCGGACGTGCGGCGGCGTGCGCGCGGCGAGCCCGGCCGCCTGCGCGAAGCCGAGATCGCGTGGCGAGGGGGCGAAGAAGACGAAGCCGACATGGCTGGCGCCGCCCGCGACGGCGGCGTCGAGCGTGGCGGGCGTGGACAGGCCGCAGATCTTGGCGGTGGTGGGCATGAGCGGGGCCGTACACGGGTGGTGGGACACGGGCAAAGCCCGTGTCGTCGGACGCGGCTCGTAGTCGCGCCGACCGGGTGCGCCTTCGGGCTCGCTATAGCTGCACTATGACGTTGGCCGGCGCACCTACAATGTCCCCGCGATCGCGCGTGCGGCGGCGTCGGGGTCGTCGGCCTGGGTGATCGGGCGGCCGATGACGAGCACCGACGCGCCCGCATCGGCGGCTTGGCGGGGGGTGACCACGCGCTTCTGGTCGCCGAGCGCGCCGTCCGTGGGCCGGACGCCGGGAACGACGAAGAAGCCCCTGGGCCAAATCGCCTTGGCCGCCGCGACTTCCGCGCCCGAACACACGATGCCGTCGATCCCGGCTTCGCGCGCCAGTCCGGTGAGGCGCACGACATGGTCGTGGGCCGAGCCGGCGACGCCGGTATCGGCGAGGTCGCGCGCGTCGAGGCTGGTCAGCATCGTCACCGCGATCACCCTGGTGCCGGTCGGGGCGGCGGCCTTGGCATCCTCCAGCATCGCGCGGCCGCCGCTGGCATGGACGGTCAGGATCGAGGGCGCGAGATGGCCCAGCGCCTGGACCGCCTTGGCGACGGTGTTGGGGATGTCGTGGAGTTTCAGGTCGAGGAAGATCGGCAGGCCGAGCTCCGCCATCGCGTGAACGCCCGCATGTCCGTTGGCGCAGAAGAATTCGAGGCCGAGCTTCACGCCGCCGACATGGTGGCGGACGCGGGCGGCGATGCGTTTCGCCTCGTCGAGCTTGGGCGTGTCGAGCGCGACGAAGATGCGGTTGCTCATGCCGCGGCTTCGTCGGCCGGCAGGGCCGGACGGGAGGGAAGCGGCGCATAGGCAGCGCGCTCGGCCTGGGTCAGGCGCTGGCGCATCCGCCAGCGCACGGCCTGACCCCAGAGTAGCGCGGGCACCAGCCCGGCGAGAAAGGCCAGGAGCATCAGGAAGGGCAGGTTCACGTCTGCGATCATGTTGCTCCACAGCCGGATCGGCACGCTGAACCAATTGCCATAGGTGAAGAGCGCCGCGACGAAAGCGAGCAGGCACCAGAACAGGGTCTTCAGGAACTGCATGAACAGGGGTTAGCGCGGGCGGGCGCCCCTGTCACCTCGCCTCGGCCGCCTCGCCTTCGCCGGCTAGCCGATCTCGCGACGGAGCGTCGCGAACAATGCGGGGATCGCGGTGAGCCGTTCCTCCTCCTCGCCCAATATCGCCAGAAACGCCGAGCGCTTGATCACGGATATCCGCCCTGGTTTGAGCCGCACGCCTTCGGGCAGCGCGGAGACGGTGATATCGATCATCCGCTCGGCCCCGTGGAGGCGACCCCAGAGATAGTCGTTCTCGCGAAACGCGCGCGAAAAGAAGGCGCCGAAATTGTTGAACTGGATGCCCTTGAGCGTCGCCGCCGCGCCGCCTTCGCGGATCGACCGGGCGTCGTCGGGGGCGATGCGGTCGACCTTGATCGGGTCGAACTCGTCCAGTCCCTCGCCCTGGAGGAGGGGCAGCGTCGCCGTGTCGAAATAGGGAAAGCCGAGATAGGCGAGGAGAAGCTGGCGACGCGGCTCGCGGGGGAGCGCGGCGAGCGCTTCGGCGAGGTGCGCGTCGGTTTCCGAGTCGAGCCGGGTCAGGTCGAGTGAGGCGGCGAGCGCGTCGAGGAGCGGCGCCACCTCGCCGCGCGCGCGGCGCAGGAGCGGACGGAGCGCGACATGCCCGAGCGGGCGCTTGCCGTCGAGATAGCCGGCGAGCGACTGATAGATGGCGCGGCGCATCGCCGGCAGGGCGGGGTCGCCATGATCCGTCTCCACCTCGGCGAGGCGGCGGGCGAGCAGGCGCAGGCGGCGGATGCGGAACCCGGCGTCGAAGGTCCGCAGGAAGTCGATGGCGGGGGCGCCGGCGGGATCGGCGAGCGTGCCGAGCCGGGTGAGATGCGCGGTGATCGCGGTGCGGATCAGGTCGCGGCGTTGGGGGCGCGGGTCCCGCGAAACCTGGGCGAGCAGCGCGGCGAGCTGGTCGACGAGCGCGACGATCTTGAGCTGTCCATAGGCGGCATGGGCATAGCCCGCGGCCTCCATGCTGCCGGTCTGCGCACGGCGGCGCCACCCGACGAGGCGCGTGGCCGTGGGGCGATCGAGAAAAAAGGTGCGGCCGAACAGCCGGCTCACCTCCGCCTCGACGCGCGGGCGGAGCGCGTCGACGATGCCGCGCAGCCGCTCGATCCGGCCGGAGCGGTCGGCGATCGCCTCCAGATTGTCGCGGATGGGCTGGGCACGGGGCAGGTCGCTGATCGCGCCCAGGATCGTCTTGAAGAAGCCCGGCGGACCGTCGCCGCGCGCGACGCGCAGATCGATGCCGGGGGTCGGGTCGATGAACACGAAGCGGCGGTCGACCTCGCGCCGCGCGGGGCGGTCCTTGAGCGCGGCGACCGCGGGGCCGAAGGGTGCGTTTGCGAGCACCGACCCGTCGATCAGCGCCACCCGGTCGAGCGCGTCGGCGGCGGTCTGGCGCGGAAGGACGCGGCGCAGAAAGGCGAGCCGGCCGGGCCAGTCGGCGCCGCGCCCCTCCAGCACCCGGTCGAGCTCGGCGACGGTGAAGGGCGGGAAGGCGCCGGGAAAGCTGGAGGTCGCGCGCGCTGCGAAGGCGAGTTCGGCCGGGTCGGCGAGCGTGTCGGCCGGCTCGCCGCCATCGGAGAAGTCGAGCACCAAGCGATGCTCGGTCTCGACCACCTCGGGCGGGGAATTGAGGCGCAGGCGTTCGGGGTGGCCGGTGAAGTCGGTGACGGTCACGAACAGGTCGAGCGGCTGGCCGTCGGGGAGGAGACGCGGGCCGACGGCGCCCGCCTTCATCGCGGCGAGCGCGTCGAGGATCAGCGCCGTCAGCGTCGCCCCCCCGAAGGGCGGCTCGAACCAGCGCGAGCGGATGAAGTGCGAGATCTTGGCGCGGACCTCGTCGCGCGTGGTCGCGTCGGCGGGATCGGCGCCCTCGGTCCCGCGCCGTCCCGCCAGCCAGGCGAAGGGCAGCGCCCAGGCGCGCGAGAAGCGCCCGGCCGGAGCGGCGGCGGGGTCGATCAGCGCCTCGACATCGGCCGAGGCGAGCCACAGGTCGGTGAGCGGGTCGAGCGACTGGCCCGTCGCGATCGCCTGCGCCAGGAAGACGCCGTTGATCCCACCCGCGCTGGCGCCGGCGACGATGTCCGCCAGAACGCGCAGGCGGATGCCCGCACCCTCCTCGATCTCGGCGAGCAGGTCCTGATAGACGCCGCCCACGCCCGTGGCGCGCTCGCCGCGTTGGGCATGAGCGTGGCTGGCGGCGGCGAGGCGCCACACCTCCTTGGTAATGCCATGCATGTACACGGCCAGACTGATTCCGCCATAGCAGACGAGCGCGAGGCGGAGCTCCTTTTCGCGCATCAGGGGATAGCGGGCCCGTCCCGGTCCACGGTGGCCCAGATCGGCAGATGGTCGCTCGCCTTGCGCGCGGCGGCGCTGGCATGGACGCCACACTCGGTGACGCGGAGTTCACGGGAGACCATGATGCGATCGAGCCGGGCGACCGCGCGGCGCGCATGGAAGCTGGGGCCGGTCTGCGCGAAGGCGTAATGGCGGCCGAAATCGCGCAGGACGCCCGACGCTGCGCTCCAGTCGTTGAGGTCGCCCATCATGATGGTGGGGGGGCGGTCGGGCTCGGCATCGAGATGGGCCAGGATGGCGTGGGCCTGTTTGCGGCGCCACAGGCCCGACAGGTCGAGATGCATGCCAACGACGCGCACCAGCTCCGTCCCGATCCGCACATCGGCGACGACGGCACCGCGCGGTTCCAGCGCGGGAAGGTGGATCGCCCCGCAGCCGACGATCTCGGCGGACTTGCGGACCAGCAGCGCGTTGCCGTGCCAGCCCATCGATCGCTCGCGCATGTTGAAGGGCACCGCCTTCCAGTCGCTATGCTCCTCCAACAGGCGCGCGCCGATCACCATCTCGCGCCCGCCGAAGCGACGATCGGCTTCCTGAAGGGCGATCACGTCGGCGTCGATCTCGCGAAGGACCTCCAGCGTGCGTTCGGGATTGCGGCGGCGATCGGTCCCGATGCCTTTGCGCATGTTGTAGCTGGCGAGCTTGATCATTCCGGGTGCGCAACGCGGGGGAGGTGGTGCCGGTTGCAGGAATCGAACCCGCGACATCCAGTTTACAAAACTGGCGCTCTACCAACTGAGCTAAACCGGCGCGTTCGCGTAAATGCGTCAGGGGACGCCGAAGGTCCAGCCTTCGGTGCGCGCGATTTCGGAGGTGAGTGTGGGTGGCGACCACAATTCGGGGCGGTCGGCGACCGCGCGCAGCCAGGCGGCGGTCAGGATCGCGTCGGTGACGTGGTCGGTATAGCGGTCGAGCGGAGCATGGTCGTCGGAGCCCAACTCCTGCAGCGCGGTGGTCAGCCCGGCCTGGTCGCGTAGCTTGCGGCCGCCGGGGACGCGGGCGGCGATGGCGGCGAGTTTCGGGTAGACCTCAACGATCACCGGACCGGCGGGCGGGAGCGGGTCGATCGGCCAGACGGGGATGGCGCCGCCGAGCCGGTGGAGGACGCGCATGCCCGTCAGGCTCGACTTGCCCACCTGCGCTGCGCCGACGAGGTTGAAGCAGCTCGACGGGTTGGCGAGACGCAACTCGCGCATCCGCCGCTCAACGGCGCGCAGCCGGCCGGTGCCGAACCGGTCACCGAGCGCGCGGTGCTGGCGGAAGTGGCGCGCGATCTCGGGGTGGCGGAGCGGGGTGGCGGCGGCGAGATGCGGGTCGCGCGCGGCGAGTTCGTCGACCAGCGCCCAGAGCGCATGTGGGTCGCGCGGGCTTTCCGGCCAGCCCGGGAAGTAACCGCCCGCCTCGTCGAACGGGAACGCCGGCGACAGGTCCAGGCCGATCAGGACGGGCTCGTTCGACGCGGCGATGTCGCCTAGCCAGGCCAGCGCGTCCTCGCGCGACCAGCGACGATCGATCAGGCGGGGCGGGCCGGCGAGCTCGGCGACCGCGAGCGCCAGCCCCGGCGGGTTCGCCACCGCCGCGCCCGACCAGTCCCAGCAGGCGAAGCGCATGAAGCGGATCAGCGCGCCGCGATCACATCGGCGGCGAAGCGGGCGATGTCGAAGCGGGCGCGGCCAGGGTCCTCCCCCCGGCGGACGATCACAAGGCGTTCGGAGGGGATCACCATGACATATTGGCCGCGATTGCCCTGGGCGGCGTAGCTGCCGGCGGGAAGCCCCTGGGCGGGGCCGAACAGCCAGAGGGTCGCGCCATAGCCGGGTCCGCTCGCCGGCTGCGGGCCGGACGGCGTGGTCATGTACCGCATCCACCCCTCGGGCAGGATACGCTTGCCCTGCCACACCCCATCATGAAGCCAGAACTGACCCAGCCGCGCGAGGTCGCGCGCGGTGCTCCAGACCTGGGAGGAAAGGATGTAGTCGCCGCGCCAATCGGTTTCGGCGACGCTATGCGCCATTCCCAGCGGGGCGAACAGGCGACTCGGGAGGCCAGCGCGGAGGACGACCCCGAGCGGGCCGGGCTTGCGGAGCGACAGGACCGCGAGGAGGATATCGTTATTGGCGTAGCGGAAGCGAGTGCCCGGAACCGCTTCGAGCGAGAGTGCCGTCACGCTTTCCTCGATCGCGGTGCCGCCGAAATAAACGGCGTCGGTCCGGTTGCCGGCGGTGTCGCCGTGCAGCCCGCTCGCCATTCGCAGCAGGTGATCGAGCTTGATCGCCGAGCGAGGGTCGCCTGCGTCCCGGTTCCATTGCTCGATCGCCACAGGTTTCGTCACGTCCGCTCGCTCAATGCCGACCAGCGTGCCCGCGATGCTCTTGGCGACGGACCAGGTCCGATTCGCGGTGAACGGGCCGAACCCGTCGCGGTACCGTTCGCCGACCACCTTGCCGTCCCGCAGCACGATCACGCCGACCGTCTCCGAACCCACGCCGTAGGTCTGATGGTCGAAGGCGCTCGCCACCGCGCGGAACATCGCCGCCGAGGGGCGGGGCGCGATGCCGGCATCGCCCATCGGCCAAGGGCGCGGATCCGCGGCGAAGGGGCGAAACTCGGGCGGCCCGTGATTCCACATGATCCCACGATCGTCGGCACCGATCGGCTGAAGTACGCAGCCCTTGCTGGGTCCCCAGTTCGCGCGACGAGCAGGCAAGGCCGCGTCGAAACCGACCGACACACCCGTGGTACCATGGTCCACAAAGGCGTCGAGCGTACGAACGGTCGCTTCGTACTCGGGGTAAATGCCGCGCAGCTCGTCGGCCTCGATCTGCTTTTCCGTCCGCCTCGCGGTGAAGATTCCCGAACACAACGTCAGCGCCTTGTACCCCGCCGCGATCGCGCGCTGGTAGCTCGTGGGCTCGGTGGGAGCGACCTGCTGCGCCGCCGCCGGGACGGCCAGCAGCAGAGCCAGACTAGCTGCGCTTCTCATTCCTTCTTTCCTCCCACCAGGCCATGCGTTCGGCGATGCGCTTCTCGTGACCGCGATCGGTGGGTTCGTAGAAGCGTTGCGGGGCCATGTCGTCGGGCCAGTAATGCGCGCCGGAAAAGCCGTCCTCCGCGTCGTGGTCGTACTCGTAACCCTTCCCGTAGCCGGCGTCGCGCATGAGCTTGGTCGGGGCACCGAGGATGTGCAGCGGGGGCTGGAGCGAGCCGGTCTCGCGCGCGGCGGTCCAGGCGGCCTTTTGCGCGGAGTAGACCGCGTTCGATTTGGGGGCGGTGGCGAGGTAGAGGCAGGCCTGGGCAATGGCGAGTTCGCCTTCCGGGCTGCCGAGAAAATCATAGGCGTCCTTGGCGGCCAGGCATTGCTGCAAGGCTTGCGGATCGGCGAGGCCGACATCCTCGACGGCGGCGCGGACGAGGCGGCGGAGGAGGAAGAGCGGCTCCTCGCCGGCGGTCAGCATCCGCGCGAGATAATAGAGCGCCGCCTGGGGGTCGGAGCCGCGGATCGATTTGTGGAGCGCGGAGATGAGGTCGTAATGGCCCTCGCGATCCTTATCGTACACCGCCACGCGGCGCTGGAGGAAGTTGCCCAGCCCGGCCGGGTCGAGCCGGGCGGGGAGGTCGACCGAGTACAGGGTCTCCGCCTGATTGAGCAGGAAGCGGCCATCGCCATCGGCGCTGGCGATGAGGGCGTCCCGTGCTGCCGCGTCGAGCGGGAGCGGTCGCGCGACCGCCGCCTCGGCGCGCTCCAGCAGCTTTTCCAGCGCGGCGCGGTCCAGGCGGTGGAGGATGAGCACCTGCGCCCGGCTGAGCAGGGCGGCGTTGAGTTCAAAGCTGGGATTCTCGGTGGTGGCGCCGACCAGCGTCACGGTGCCGTCCTCGACCGCGGGGAGGAAACCGTCCTGCTGGGCGCGGTTGAAGCGGTGGATCTCGTCCACGAACAACATGGTCCGCATTCCCTTGCGGGCGGCGTCGCGGGCTTCGGCGAAGACCTTTTTCAGGTCCGCGACGCCCGAGAAGACGGCGGAGATGGCGACGAAGCGCAACCCCACCGCATCGGCGAGCAGGCGCGCGATCGTCGTCTTGCCGGTGCCGGGCGGTCCCCAGAGGATGATCGAGGACAGCCGCCCCGCCGCGACCATGCGGCCGATCGCGCCGTCGGGGCCGGTCAGATGCTCCTGCCCGACGACATCGCCGAGCGCGCGCGGGCGCAGGCGATCGGCGAGCGGCGCGTCGGGGGCGGGCGGCGGGGGCGGTTCGAGAGCGGCGAAGAGATCGGCCATCGCCTGACGCTAGGCGAGTTGGCGCACACGCGAAAGAAATGTCGAGTCGAAGTACGAATCTCTTGCATGTGATCTACCAAGATGTATCTTAGACGCATCGAGATACACAGGAGACTGTCGATGTGGATTGGAATGCATGGTGGTCGCGACCGCCAAGATCGTGGGCAGGATCGTGGGCGTGGCTGCGGGCCGCGCGGGGGTGGGCAATGGTCGCGCGGGCCGTTCACCTTCACCTGGGACGCGGGCGAGCGGGGCCGGGGTGGCGGTGGACGCGGACGGCGGATGTTCGACGGGGGCGAGCTGCGGCTGGTGCTGTTGAAGCTGATCGGGGACGAGCCCCGCCACGGCTATGATCTGATCCGCGCGATCGAGGAGCTGACGGGCGGGGCCTATGCGCCGAGCCCGGGCGTCGTCTATCCGACGCTGACCCTGCTCGACGAGATGGGGTTGATCGCCGAACAGGCGTCGGAAGGCGCCAAGAAGCGCTTCGCGATCACCGCCGAGGGACGCGTGCATCTGGACCAGAACGCCGAACAGGTCGAGATGTTGATCGCGCGGTTGACCCAGCTGGGCGCCGAGCGTCAGCGCACCGACGGCGCCCCGATCCGCCGCGCGATGAACAATCTGCGCACGGCGCTCCACGACCGCCTCACGCGGGGGGCGTTCTCGGACGAGACGCTGCACGACGTGGCGGCCCTGATCGACGAGGTGGCGCAGAAGATCGAGCGGCTGCGGTAGGGTCTGTTCCACTGACGTGGAACCGGCACCGGCCCGCTCCCCCACCCGGCCACCCATCCAGTATGATTCTGTGGGTGGCCGGGTGGGGGAGCGGGCCGGTGCCGCCTCGCCAAAACCGTCGCTAACGCCCGCGCATGATGTCGAGATAGGCGTCGAGCACCGCCGCGTTGGCGGTGTCCCAGCGATAGCCGGCCGCGCCTGCGTGGCCGGCGTCGCCCATCGACCGGCGCAGCGCCGGGTCGGCGACGATCCGCGCGATCGCGTCGGCATAGGCGTTCACGTCGCGCGGAGGCACGAGGAAACCGTTCACCCCGTCCTCGATCAGGTCGACCGCGCCGGTCGCGCGCGCGGCGACGACGGGCACGGCCGCCGCCATCGCCTCGGTCGTGACGTTGCCGAACGTCTCGGTGATGCTGGGATTGAAGAACACGTCGAGCGAGGCGATCGCCCGGCCGAGATCGTCGCCCGTCAGAAATCCGGTGAACACCGCGTCCGGCACCTGCGCCGCGAACCAGTCGCGCGCGGGACCGTCGCCGATGACCAGCACCCTGTGCTTGACGCCCCGGCGTTCGAGTTCGCGCACGACGCGCGCGAAGATGCCCAGGCCCTTTTCCTTGACCAGCCGCCCCAGGAACCCGACGGCCGCGTCGCCGTCGGCGATGCCGAGCGCGCGCCGCCACGCCAGGTCGCGGCGGGCGGGGTCGAAGCGGTGGTGGTCGATCCCGCGCGACCAGATCGAGATGGGCGCGACGACGCCCCATTCACGCAGCAGCACCGCCATGCTGGGGCTGGGCACCAGCACCCGGTCGAAGCGGTCGTAGAAGCGCCTCATCAGACGCTCGATCACCGGCGCGACGAAGCCGAGCCTGTAGTAGCGGAAATAGGTCTCGAACCGCGTGTGGAACGAGGCAAAGGCCGGGATGCGGTTCGCCCGCGCCCAGGCGACGGCACGGTGCCCCAGCAGGTCGGGCGCGGAGACATGGACGAGATTGGGCGCGAACGCCTCCAGGTCGCGTCGCACCCGGCGCGGGAGCCCGCGCGCCACCCGGTATTCGCCCCGCCCCCCCGGCATGGGAAGTGCGGGCACATCGACCAGGTCGCCGGTCGGCGGAAAGGCGGGCGTGCGCGTGGTCGGCGAATAGACGCGCACGGTCACGCCGCGCTCCAGCAGATAGCCGACGAGGAGGTTCAGCGCCTGGTTCGCACCGTCGCGGACATAATTGTAATTGCCGCTGAAGAGCGCGACGCGAAGGTCGGTGGGCTGCATCGGGTGGGCGCATAGCGGGCGCGGGCGGCATCGCCAAATATCGCGGGCAAGGACCGGTCGAGCCACGATCCGAGTTCCCTTTTCGTTCGCCCGGTCCTACATCCGGCGCATGGCGAAACCGCATAAACGCTTCGTGTGCCAGGCCTGCGGGTCGGTCTCCTCGCGCTGGCAGGGACAGTGCGCCGATTGCGCGGAATGGAACACGATCGTCGAGGAGGTGCCCGTCAACGCGACGCCGTTCCAGGCCAAGCACAATCTGCAGGGCGGCGGGCGGGCGATCGAGATGATCGGGCTCGATTCGGAGGTCACGCTTCCCGACCGGATGGAGACGGGGATCGCGGAGCTCGACCGGGCGCTGGGCGGGGGATTCGTCGAGGGGTCGGCGACCTTGTTCGCGGGCGATCCGGGGATCGGCAAGTCGACCCTGCTGCTCCAGGCCGCGGCCAAGCTGGCGAGTTCGGGACGGCCGGTCGCCTATGTGTCGGGCGAGGAGGCGGCGGACCAGGTGCGCTTACGCGCGCGGCGGCTGGGACTGGGTCAGGCGCCGGTGCAACTGGCGGCGGCGACCTCGACGCGCGACATCCTGACCACCATGTCGATGGGGCGCCCGCCCGCGCTGCTCGTGATCGATTCGATCCAGACGATGCATTCGGACCTGATCGAGGGGGCGCCGGGGACGGTAAGCCAGGTGCGCGCCTCCGCGCAGGAGCTGATCCGCTTCGCCAAGGAGCGCGGCACCGCGGTGGTGCTGGTCGGCCACGTCACCAAGGACGGATCGATCGCGGGGCCGCGCGTGCTGGAGCATATGGTCGACACCGTGCTCAGCTTCGAGGGCGAGCGGTCGCATCAATATCGCATCCTGCGCGCGATCAAGAACCGCTTCGGCGGCACCGACGAGATCGGCGTCTTCGCGATGGACGAGGAGGGGCTGAGCGAGGTCGCCAACCCATCGGCGCTGTTCCTGACGCACCGCGGCACCGACGAACTTGGGGGCGTGACCGGCGCGACCGTCTTCCCCGCGCTGGAGGGGACGCGGCCGGTCCTGGTCGAGATCCAGGCGCTGGTCGTGCGGCTCGCCAGCGGCGCAACGCCGCGGCGGTCGGTGGTGGGCTGGGATGCGGGGCGGCTCGCCATGGTGCTCGCGGTGCTGGAAGCGCGGTGCGGGCTCTCCTTCTCGTCGGCGGAGGTGTATCTGAACGTCGCGGGCGGATACCGGGTGCAGGACCCGGCGGCCGACCTGGCCGTGGCGGCGGCCCTGGTGTCGGCGCTGTCGGAGCGGCCCGTGCCCGCCGACGCGGTGGCGTTCGGCGAGATCGCGCTGTCGGGCGAGGTCCGGCCCGTCGCCCATGCCGCGCTCAGGATGAAGGAAGCGGCGAAGCTGGGGTTCGAGCGGGCGCTGGCGCCGGCCACGGTCGGCAAGGAGGCTGGGGGGAAGGAGCCGGGCGGGATGCGGGTGTCGGGGTTCCGGACGCTGGGGGCGCTCGTTGACCATCTGCTGGGGCGGGGCTAGTCCCGGCGCGACGGCTTCCCACCTTCCGTTGGTCCTGAGTGGGACTGAGCCTGGCGAAGGCCCGTATCGAAGGACGGGTTCCGCCCGGCGGTCCTTCGATACGCCGCTTCGATGAACTCAGCGGCTACTCAGGACGAACGGTGTATAACGCGATAGGATCATCGTGGCGCTGACTTCGCTCGACATCTTCGTCCTGTTGGCGGTGTTCGGCTCGGCGCTGCTCGGGCTGAAGCGCGGTTTCGTCTACGAGGTGCTGGCGCTGGGCGCGTGGGTGGCGGTGGTGTTCGCGATCAAGATCTTCCACCTTCCGCTTTCGCGCGTGCTGGCCGACGCGGTGGGCACGGCGAGCGGCGGCGCGACGCTGGCCTTCGCCATATTGGCGGGAGGTACGTGGCTGCTGGGGCGGATCGTCGCCAACGCGATCGGCGCGCGGACGCGGACCTCGGTGCTGGGACCGGTCGACCGGGCGCTGGGCTTCGGCTTCGGGGCGCTGAAGGGACTGATCGTCGCGTCGCTGCTGTTCCTGCTGGCGACCCTGTTGTTCGATTTCATGGGCGGGGGGCCGAAGGGCCGGCCGGAATGGATGCGCAGCTCGCGTACCTATCCGCTGCTGAACGCGACGAGCGCGGGGATCGCCGATTTCGTCGATCGTCGCCGCAAGGGCGAGCCGGTCTTCGGCGCGCGCACGAAGCCCGCGATCGCGAACGAGACCGACGAGGGCGGCGAATGAACGCGCCCCTCTACAATGCCGAGATATTGCGGCTCGCGGCGGAAATCCCCCATGCCGAGCGGCTGCCCGACCCGATGGGGTCGTCGGAGAAGCGTTCGGCGATCTGCGGGAGCCGGGTGACGGTCGACGTCGATCTCGACGAGGCGGGGCGCGTGGGTGCGGTCGGGATGCTCGTGCGCGCCTGCGCGCTGGGCCAGGCCTCGTCGTCGCTGCTCGCGGGCGCGGCGGTGGGGCGGACGCCGGGCGAGCTGGCGGAGGCGCGCGACGCGCTGGCGGCCTGGCTCGCGGGAAGCGGCGACGCGCCCGACTGGCCGGGGCTGGGCGTGTTCGAGCCCGCGCGGGCGCATAGCGCCCGCCACCCCTCGATCCGGCTCGCCTTCGAGGCGGCGGCCGAGGCGGCGGCCAAGGCGCGCGATCGCTGATGGAACACGGATCGACCCTGCTGCGCGACGGGGCGATCCTGCTCGGTTTCGGGCTGGCCTGCGTGCTGCTGTTCCGACGGCTCGGGCTGGGCGCGACTTTGGGCTATCTGGTCGCCGGCGCGGTCGTCGGGCCGCATGTACTGGGGCTGGTCGGCGGGGCGGAGCCGATGCTCGCCTTTGCCGAATTCGGGATCACGCTGCTGCTGTTCCTGGTCGGCTTGGAGCTAAACCCGCAGCGATTGTGGCGGTTGAAGCATGACATCTTCGGCCTGGGGCTGCTCCAGGTGGTGCTGTGCGGGCTCGGGCTGGCGGGGGTGCTGATGCTCGCGCGCTTCTCGCCGCAGGCGGCGCTCGCGCTGGGGCTGCCGCTCGCCTTGTCCTCGACCGCGCAGGTGCTGCCGATGCTGCAATCGGCGGGGCGGCTGCGCACGCCCTTCGGGGAGCGCGCCTTTTCGGTGCTGCTGTTCCAGGACCTGTCGATCGTGCCGCTGATCGCGATCGTCGCGGCGATGAGCCGCAGTCCCGAGGTCGCCGACGCCACGCCGGGATGGATCGTGGGCCTGGAGACGCTGGGCGCGGTGGCCGGGCTGGTGCTGGCGGGGCGCTTCGTGCTGCGGCCGTTGTTCCGGCTGATCGGGGGCTTGGGCGAGCGCGAGATGTTCGTCTTCGCCGGGTTGTTCACCGTGGTGGCGAGCGCGGCGGTGATGGCGTGGCTGGGTCTGTCGACCGCGTTGGGCGCGTTCATCGCGGGGGTAATGCTGGCCGACAGCCCGTATCGGCACGAGCTGGAGGCCGATGTCGAGCCGTTCCGGTCGGTGCTGCTGGGGCTGTTCTTCCTGGCGGTGGGCATGATGCTCGACCTCCCCGCGATCGCCGACCGGCCGCTGTTCGTGGCGACCATGGCGCTGGCGGTGATCGCGACCAAGGCGGGGGTGATCTTCGGGCTGGTGCTGATGTTCCGCATGGGGTGGCGCGAGGCGCTGGCGCTGGGACTGCTGCTGAGCCAGGGGGGCGAGTTCGGTTTCGTGCTGTTCGCGCAGGCGCAAGGAGGGCTGCTGATCGATCCGGCGGCGGCGTCGCTGTTCGGGGCGGTGGTGACGGTGTCGATGGCGTTCACGCCATTCCTGATGCGCTTTACCCGTCGGATCCGCGCCGAGCCCAAGCCGGACGAGGGCGAGATGCCCGAAGGTCCGTCGAGCGACGGCGCCAGCGCGCTGGTGATCGGCTATGGGCGCTTCGGCCAGACGGTCGCGCAGATGCTGCTGCTCCAGCGGATCAAGGTGACGCTGATCGACCGCGATCCCGAGATGATCGAGGCGGCGGGGACGTTCGGCGCCAAGGTCTATTATGGCGATGGGACGCGGATGGACCTGCTCCGCCAGGCGGGCGCGGCCGACGCGCAGCTGTTGATGTTCTGCCCCGATGGCGACGCGATCGACGCCGAGTTCCTCCACGCGGTCGCGGCGGCGTTCCCGAAAGCATCGGTGTTCGTCCGCGCCTATGACCGGCGCAGCATGATCCGCATCGCGGGCGGGCCGGTGGCCGGGGCGGTGCGCGAGGTGATCGAATCGGCGGTGTGCATGGCCCGCATGGCGATGGCGGCGCTCCATATCGACGACGACGAGATCGACCGGGTCGAGGACCAGTACCGGGTCCGCGACGCGGGGCGGCTGAAGAGCCAGAGCGAGGCGGGCGACGTGCGCGCGGGGCTGGCGGAGTTCATCCGCGACAATCGGCTGGACGTGGAGGGCGCGCGATGATGCTGGTGATGGGGGCGGCGCTGTCGGGCGCCATCGCGGTGGCGGCGGGGGCGTTCGGCGCGCACGGCGCCGAGGGCAAGGCCGCCGAATGGCTGCGCACCGGCGGCGAGTACCAGCTGATCCACGCGGTCGCGGCCCTGGTCGCGGCGCGGATGGGGGCGACAGGGCCGGGATGGCTGTTCGTCGCGGGCGGGGCGGTGTTCGCGGGCTCGCTCTACCTGATGGCGATCGGCGCCCCGCGCTGGCTGGGCGCGGTGACGCCGATCGGGGGGACTTTGCTGATCGCGGGATGGCTGTGGCTGGCCTGGGTCGGGATGCGGACCTAGCGCTTCTTCCGGCAGCTGTCCGAGCAATAGATCACCTGGTCCCAGTCGCGGGCCCATTTTCTGCGCCAGGCGAAGGGGCGGTCGCAGGCGGGGCAGGTCTTGGTCGGCAGGTCCTGCTTGCGGACGCCGTTAGGCATCAGCGCGGCTCCGCGTCGAGGAACGCGGCGACATCGCCCAGGTCGACGCCGCGGTCGAGAAAGGTCCCGCCGATCCCGCGCGCGAGCAGGAAGGGCAGGACGCCGCCGCTCGCCTTTTTGTCGTGGCGCATATGGTCGACCAGCCGGGCGCCGGTCGCGGTCACGCCGGCGAGCCCGTCGGGGAGCCCGACCGCGCGGAGATGCGCGGCGACCCGCTCCGCGTCGATCGCGGCGCAGAGGCCGCGCCGCACCGAGTAGCGAAAGGCGAGCGCGCAGCCTGCGGCGACGGCCTCGCCGTGGAGTAGCGTGCCGTCGAACCCGGCCTCGGCCTCCAGCGCATGGCCGAAGGTGTGGCCTAGGTTGAGGAGCGCGCGCAGGCCGGTCGTCTCATGCTCGTCGGCGGCGACGATCCGCGCCTTGGCCGCGACCGATCGGGCGATGGCGTGGGCGCGCGCGTCGGCGTCGCCCGCCAGCAGCGCCGGGCCGTTCGCCTCGCACCAGCCGAAAAAATCCGAGTCGTCGATCAGCCCGTATTTCACCACCTCGGCATAGCCCGCGCGCAGTTCACGCGGGGGGAGGGTGTCCAGCACCTGCGGGTCGATGAGGACGAGGCGCGGCTGGTGGAACGCGCCGATCAGGTTCTTGCCCGCGCCCGCATTGATCCCGGTCTTGCCGCCCACCGACGAATCGACCTGGGCCAGCAACGTGGTCGGGATCTGGACGAAGCTGCAGCCGCGTTTCAGGATCGAAGCCGCGAAGCCGACCAGGTCGCCGGTCACCCCGCCGCCCAGCGCGACCAGGTGGTCGCCGCGCTCCACGCCCAGGTCGAGCAGCCGGTCGCAGAGCCGCTCCAGCGACGCCCAGCTCTTGGCGCCCTCGCCGGCCGGGACGGTCACCGCCGCGCTCGGCACCCCGGCGGCGCGGAGCGACGCTTCGAGCGTGGCGAGGTGGGGGCGGACATTGGCGTCGGCGACGATCACGACCGGCCGGCCGCGCGCCAGCGGGGCGAGGTGATCGCCGGCGCGGGCGAGCAGGCCGGGCTCGATCAGGATCGGGTAGGCCCGGTCGCCCAGCGCTACGCCGATCGTGGTCATCGCCCGATCGCCCGGAGGATCGCGGACACGGTCGCCTCGTGCGGGGCCTGCTGGCTGGAGACGCGCAGATGGGCCTCGGCGTAGATCGGGTTGCGGACGCGCGCGAGTTCCTCGAGCACCTGGCGCGGATCGCGACCGCGAAGCAGCGGGCGGGTGTCGCGGCGCCTGACCCGGCCGACGAGCACCGCGGGGTCGGCGTCGAGCCAGACCACCAGGGCGTCGCGTAGCATCAGCGCGCGCGTCTCCGCGTTGACGAAGGCCCCACCGCCCGTGGCGATGACCTTGGGGGCGCCGTCCATCAGCCGGGCGATGACGCGCCGCTCGCCGTCGCGGAAATAGGGTTCGCCATAACGCTCGAACATCTCGCCGACCGACATGGCGGCGGCGCGCTCGATCTCCGCATCGGCATCGACGAAGGGCAGTTTCAGCCGGTTCGCCAGGCGTCGCCCGACCGTCGTCTTGCCCACGCCCATGAGCCCGACGAGCGCAATGGGCTGGTCGGCCCAGACGGGGGCGGGGGATGGCGGGACGGCGCTTTGCAACATGATCGGGCCCGCTATACAGGCCCGGGCGCGGGCGGCAAAAGTCGTAGCGCGCCCGGGCTCCACCGCGTCAACAAGGTTTTCGACATGTCCCGTCCCGTCGTCCTGCTCATCCTGGTCCTGCTGGTCCTGGTGGGGGGCATGTTCCTGCTCGCGGGCCGCGCGACCGAGCGGCCGCAGACCCAGGTCGAGAAGAGCGTGTCGCTTGCCAATCTTTCCTGAGCGCCGCGCAGCCGCGTTCGCGCCGTTGCCCAAGCGGCGGGTCGCCGCGTTCGCGCTGATGATCGCGGGCGCGGCATTCGCGCAGGATCGGCCCGAATCGATCCTGCCCCCCGGCTTCGGCGACCCCGCTCCCGCGCCGAGCGCGACACCGACGGCGAGCGCGACACCGGGGCCGGGCGGGGGTCTGGTCCAGCCCGTTCCGGCCGAGGACGGCGCCGTGCCGCGCCCGACACCAACTCCCACGCCGACCGGAACGCCGAGCGCCACGCCGTCGCCGATCGATCCCGCGATCCTCGCCGAATATGAGATGCCCGCTTTTGCGCGCCGATCGCTGGCGCTGGTCGGTCCCGCGGGGCCGCGCGAAGGCGGATTGGGCCCGGAGGCATGGGCGGGCGCGGACGGGATCTTCGTGGAAGGGCTGATGCGGCGCCTCGACGCGCCGCTGCCGTCGCGCTGGGCGTCGATCCTGCTCAGGCGGGCATTGGCGACGCGGGCGACCACGCCGCGCCATGTCAACGGCGCGGACTTCGCGGCCGAGCGCGCCTGGCTGCTGCTGCGCATGGGCGAGGCGCAGGCCGCGCGCGCGGTGGTGCAGGGCGTCGATCCGGGCGATTACACCCCCAAGCTCTATCAGGTGGCGCTCAACGCGATGCTGGCGGCGAGCGATCCCGCCGGCTTGTGTCCGCTCGCCGATGCGGCGGCGGCCGTCACGCGCGAACGCGGCTGGACCCTGGCACAGGGCATGTGCGCCGCGCTGGCGGGCGAGCCGGGGCGCGGGGCCGCGTTGCTGACGGCGGCACGGCGGCGGGGCACGGCCAGGGGCGTCGATCTCCTGCTGGCGCAAAAGGTCGTGGGCGCGGCCGGGGGTCGGCAGGCGATCACGATCGAATGGGACGGCGTCGACCGGCTGACCGCCTGGCGATGGGGCCTGGCGAGCGCCACGGGGGTCGCGGTGCCGCCCGAGCTGATGGCCGGGACGGGACGGCAGGTCGGTTACTGGCACGCGACCTCGCCCGCGACCCCGCTCGCGGACCGCATCGAAGCGGCGGAGGCGGCGGCCGGGGCCGGGATCGTGTCGAGCCGGGCCCTGGTCGACCTGTACGGCGCGGTGGCGGCGGACGACGACGCGCCGGCCGCGGCGAGCGCGGTGGCCGAGGATCTGCGCACGGCCTATATCGATCGCGACCCCGAGGCGCGGGAAGCGGCGTTGCGCGCGCTCTGGGGCCGGGGGCGGCCCAGCTATGGCCGGTTGCTGCTGACCGCGCGCGCGGCGGCGCGGGTGCCCGCCCGCGCGGATCATCCCGATGCCGACCGGCTGATCGCGGCGATGCTGGGCGCCGGGATGGACCGGACCGCCGCCCGGTGGCGGGACATGGTGACCGAGGGATCGGACGGCTGGGCGATGCTGGTGCTGGCCGATCCGGATGCGCGCGCGCCGCTGGGCTATGGCGATTTCGGCTCCTATGCCGGATCGGGCGACGCGGCGGCGAAACAGCGACTATTCTTTGCCGGGCTCGCGGGGCTGGGACGCCTGTCGGTCGCGGATATCGAGCGCGGGGCGGAGGCGCTGGGCGTGCGCATCGGACGCGAGAATAGCTGGACGCGCGCGATCGACCGTGCCGCGGCCGCGGGGCAGCAGGGCAATGTCGCGCTGCTCGCGGGTATCGGCATGCAGGCGACGTCATGGCGGGGCGTTCCGCCCGAGGCGCTTTACCGCATCGTCGGCGCGCTCAGGGCGGTGGGGCTGGGCGGCGAGGCACGGATGATCGCCGCCGAGGCGATCGCGCGCGCGTGACGGCCGCACGCGCGTGACGGCACCCGCCGACGAGCGGCTGGACGATGGCGGGCTGATCGACCGGTTCCTGGAGATGATGGCGGCGGAAGCGGGTGCGGCGCGCAACACGCTGGCCGCCTATCGCAGCGACCTCCGGCTCGCCTCGGCGGCACTGGAGGGCGGATTGGCGCGCGCGGACCGGCCCGCGCTGGAGCGGTTGGCCGATGGGTGGCGCGACCTCGCCCATGGAACGGTGGCGCGCAAGGCGGCGGCGCTGCGGCGGTTCTTCGCCTTCCTGGCCGAGGAAGGGCACCGCGCCGATGATGCGGGCGCCGCGCTGCCCCGGCCGGGCGCGCGGCGGGCCCTGCCCAGGATCCTCGACCATCCCGACATCGGCCGGCTGTTCGCCGCGATCGCGGCGCGGGTCGCGCGCGATCCGGTCGACCCGCGCGACCTCCGGCTCTCCGCGCTCGTGGAACTGCTCTACGGGTCGGGCCTGCGCGCGAGCGAGCTGGTGAGCCTGCCGCGCGGCGCGATCGCGCCCGACCGTCCTTATCTGATCCTGAAGGGCAAGGGCGGGCGCGAACGGATGGTCCCCCTGTCCGACCGGGCGCGGGCGGCGGTCGAGGCCTGGCGCGCGCATGTCGCCGCGGACCGCGCCTTTCTCTTCCCGTCGGGCCGGTCGCATCTGTCGCGGGTGCGGCTGCACCAGATGATCAAGGCGCTGGCGGCGGAGGCGGGCGTGCCGCCCGACCGGGTGAGTCCCCATGTCCTGCGCCACGCCTTCGCGACGCATCTTCTGGAGGGCGGAGCGGACCTGCGCGCGCTCCAGACGATGCTGGGCCATGCCGACATCGCCACCACC
>NZ_DASVRV010000044.1:0-63381 GCF_036388435.1 Sphingomonas sp. | reverse complement strand
ATTTGCTGACCATGCTTCAACAGTTGAGGAACAAGATGAAGGTAAGTAGCTTCTGAAAAAAACCCAGCTAATTCCCGAAAACCCTCATTCGCCTGAATCTGCTCGAGATGTGTTTGCGTTAAGCGGGTTGGATCGCGCTTGTCGTCTTCACTGGGTCTCGTAACTACTAACAGATCGTCTCTATATACCTCTTCTTTAGATACCAAAATGCGCTGTGCGCCTGTACCTTCAGACTTAAACTCTAATACATACCGCCAACGCGTGCTTTTAGGGCTGACAAGATCAACCTCAACACTAATCTGTGATCGGCGTGCGTGTAAGCAGCGCAGCTTCGACATTCCACCGCGATCTAGAACGGCTTTCTGCAAGCCACCTCCCTCCCGCTTGGAAACATCACGTAAAAAGCGAAATACATCAAGAAAATTTGATTTACCTGAAGCATTAGCGCCAAGGACATAGGTCGTATCAGCTAGTGGAACATCAACAGTCTGAAAGTTGCGCCAGTTTTTCAGCTTGATGTGTTTGATATTCATATCGGGTTCCGTCGAATCTGAGGAGCGTACAGGCACTCACGAAGATCAGCAATCCGCGTTAGAAGCGGGATAGGTTGCTCACGATCCGACCTTATATTGGTGTCTTCGCGCTCGCATTCCTCAGCTCGTTCCCGTCTGCCGCAACCAGTCACGTGTGTCGTCGATGCCGGTCTGCACCCGGCGGCTGAGCTCAAGCCGCATCCGCGCTCCCGCTCGAGCGGCGCAATCCGGCGCGCAGCTCGGCCAGATACGCGAACGGGTCACGGTCGCCCACGCCCGATTGACGGCCTTCATCGATCGCCGCCTGCAACCGCGCCAGCTTCTCCTCACGGTCCCGATCGCGCCGCACGATATCGCGCACATAGTCGGCCGGATCGGCATATCCGCCCTGCGCCGCACGCGACTCCGCCCAATTGCTGAGGTCTTCGGGAAGCGAAAGATGCAACTGCGCCATGCCGACAACCTACGGATCGAGGGTTCCACTTTCAACGAAAATGCCGTTTCGTGAAAAGTGACGCCGCCACTTCTCACATCCGTATAAAGTGGCTCATATCCACCTCACTTCCGCAGCACCCTCCAACCTCCGCCCGTGATCCGCTGCTTGCCGTCCTTGGGCGCGTCCCACGGGTTCACCAGCGCCCAGCGCTTCACGGGCAGGGTGTCGCCGGCCGGGTCGGCGCGAAGCTCCCGGTCCGCCGCGTGGCGGAACGTGCGGGCCGCCTTGGCTTTCCAGGGCTGGTCGCTCCGAGCCGTGGTATATGCCATGAAGAGCGACTTCTTGCGGCTTCGACTCATTGGGGCGTTCCGGGCGACGCTGCACGGGCCGGCACAGCCGATCAGGATCATCGACCGCCGGCCCGACGCCAAGTGTCGGACGCCCGGCCCGGCAGCGCCGAACTCCGGGACCTGATCGAACACGCCCTCTGATGGATGCCCCCGCGCCACACCCGGCCGCGCATCTCTCCAACACGGTCGCCTCAGCTCTGTCCTACACGCCCGATCCCTGATCCACCTTCCGCCATGAGCCACGCGAAACCCGCCCACCCCCTCCCCGCCGTCCAGGCGGAGGACGCCCCCGCGACCCTCCCGGCCGCGCTCGACGCCAACGGCTTCGATCCGACCGAATTCGAATGGCGCCCCGTCCCGCGCCGTCCGCGCAGGGACGGGTGGACGCCCGAGGCGCAGCAGCGCTTTATCGAGGCGCTCGGCCGTACGGGGGTGGTGGACGCGGCGTGCGAGGGAGGTCGGGCTATCGGTCCGCTCCGCCTACAACCTGCGCAACGCGCCCGGCGGCGAGCGCTTCGCCCGCGCCTGGTCCGCCGTGCTCGCGCGCGCCGCCGACCGGGTGCTCGATGTCGCCTTCGAACAGGCGATATTGGGCGAGGAGGTGCCGATCTTCGACCAGGACGGTGTGCGGACGGGGGCCACGCGCCGCTACAACACCCGTATGGCGATGTTCCTGCTGCGCGCCTATCACGCCGACCGCTTTCGCCACGCCCACAAGGATGAGCGCCGGGCGGACAAGGCGCCGCCGCTGGCCGCGCCGCCCGTCGCGGACGCGGTCGCCGCCTTGGCACCGGCGGCGCCGGCCGCGCCGCACCTGCTGATGCCGCCCGACCAGCTCGAACACCGGGTCTGGGTCGCGCGCGAGACCGCCGCTATGCTGGACGCCACCCCGGGCGCCGATCGCGAGCCGTGGAAGCTGCAAACGGTGCCGGACCAACCCCCGGCCGTCCGCTTGCGCGCGCGTCGGAACCGCTATAGTCGCCGGGTCCGCGTGGACCGGATCGAGGCGGCGATGGAGCGCGACGGCGTCCGCATCGATTTCGACGATCCCGACGACGACCACGATTCCGCCTGAACTTCCAGTGAACTTCCGCCGGCGGAAAGCACGCCGACGAACCACCCGGCCGGGCATCGGCCCGGCCGGGTGGCCGGATCACATCGCGTTGGCGACCTGGTTCTCGACATTGGCGTCGTCATTGTCGTCGGCCTGTTCGGCCTTGTCCTCGCCCATGTCGCGGACATTCTCGGCGCGGTCCTCCAGCGCGTCCTCGGCCTGCTCGTTGCCGGTCATGTCGGCCTGGTCCTCGAGCGCGTCGGCGCGGTTCTCGGTCATCGCCTCGATATTGTCGGCGGCCTGGTCGTCGGCACCCCCGCCGCACGCGCCCAGCGCCAATGCCGCGGCGATACCGGCGGCCTTCATCGCGATCTTCATGTAATTGTCCCCTTTAGGTTGCGGGCGCGATCGGTGCGCCGCGCCCGCCGACCTCTTCAATCCCCGGGCCGGCGGTCCGGTTCCCGGCTCAGCCCGCCAGCGCGGGCACGATCCAGACCGCGCTCATGGCCAGGATCGCCAGCAGGAGCCCGATCAGCAGCACATAGCGTACCCCGTGGCCCTTGCTCCCGCCGCTCGCCTCGTCCTCGTTCAGATGGGTCTCGTCGCCGCGTCGTTCCATCACCCAAAACTCCCAATGCCGTTAAGGCATCCGCACCATAGCATGATCCCGCGGGGAGCGGCATCGCCCGCGACTTTTCGGTTGGGTCCGGCGTTGAGCGATCGAAACCATGCGTATCCTCCCCTTCCTCGCCGTCATTCCCGCCGCCTGCGCCCCGGCCGTTCCCGCCGCCGCGCCCGGCCCGGTGTTCGACCCGCTGACCTTCTTCGCCGGCCGGACGGAGGGGATCGCCCGGCTCAAGATCGTCCTGCGCGCCGCGCGCGGCGTCCGCGTCCAGGGATCGGGGCGGGTGGAACCCGACGGCACCCTCGTCCTCGACCAGATCGTCGCGCAGGACGGCAGGCCCGCGACCCGCCGCCGATGGCGCATTCGCCGCACCGGTCCCGCCACCTATGCGGGCACGCTGTCCGACGCGGTGGGGCCGGTCGCCGGGGAGGTGAGCGGGAACCGCCTGCGCCTCGCCTTCACCATAAAGGGCGGGGTCGCGACGGAGCAATGGCTGACGCTCGCCCCCGACGGCCGCTCCGCCGCCAACCTGCTCACCGTGCGCAAGTTCGGCGTCACCGTCGCGCGGCTGGACGAAACCATCCGCAAGCTCGACTAGGGCGGTCGACGTCGCGATCCTGGGCGGCCCTGGAGAAGATGCATGACCGACCGTCCCGAAACCGCGCGCCCGCCGACGCCGCGCGCCCACTACCGGGCCTATGCCGCCGGGGCGCTCCTGCTCCTGCTCCTGTTCGCGCTGTTCCGCGGCTGCGTCGCGACGAAAGGTCGTGAGCTCGTTCCGCCCGCCAAGCTCGAAGACGGCGGCGTGCCCGCCATCCCGATCGTCGAGCGGGTCGCGCTTCCCGACGGCGCGGTCCTGTCGCTGGAGCCGGGCACGCTGACCCATCAGCTCCAGCGCCATCTCGCGGGCCGCGACCCGGCGGGGCGGCGCTTCGCGTTCGAGCGGCTCGACTTCGCCCCCGGCTCGGCGGTCATCCCCACCGCCGATCGCCCGACGATCGACGTGCTAGCCCGCCTCCTGCGCGCCTATCCCAAGGCGCGGATCGGCATCGTCGGCCATCCCGATGCGCGGAACATCGCCCCCGATCTCGCCCGCCGCCGCGCCGGGGCCGTCGCCGCCGCGCTCGCCACCGCCGGCATCGCCCCCGCCCGCGTCGCGCTGGTGGCGGACGCCGCCGCTCCCGCCCCCACGCCCGGCGGGGCCGCGAGCCGCCCGACCGAGCTGGTCGTCACCGCCAAATAGCGCTCCGCCCCCGGCGCGAAACTCGCGACCTCCCCGATCGTTGGGATGGGTGCACGGGCGGATTCGACCCGCTCCCAACAAAGGAACGCATCATGGGCCTGTTCACCAAGGACATCGCGACGCTCGACGACCTCTACGTCCACCAACTGCAGGACGTCTATTATGCCGAGAACCAGATCACCAAGGCGCTGCCCAAGATGATCGCCAAGGCCACCAGCCCCGACCTGAAAGCCAGCTTCGAGACGCACCTGACCGAGACCGAGGCGCAGATCGAGCGGCTCAAGCGCGTGTTCGAGATGCACGGCCTGAGCCCCAAGGCGGTGACCTGCCCCGCGATCGACGGCATCATCAAGGAAGCCAACGAGACCGCCGGCGAGATCTCCGACAAACAGGTGCTCGACGCCGCGCTCATCGCCGCCGCCCAGGCGGTCGAGCATTACGAGATCACCCGCTACGGCACGCTGATCGCCTGGGCGACCCAACTCGGCCGCGAGAACGAAGTCGAACTCCTCGCCCAGACGCTGGCCGAGGAAAAGGCCACCGACGAGAAGCTCACCGCGCTCGCCGAGCGCAAGGTCAACGCCGACGCCGAGATGGCGTGACCCGCTAGAAGCGCCCGAGCGTCGCCGGGTCGCGCGCGCCGCCGAAGAAGCGGTCGAGCGCGGCCCGGAACGGCGCCGGGTCTCCGGCCGTCGCCTCGAACCCACCAGGCTGCGTGGCAGCCGCCTCGAACAGCGTCATCGACGAGCGCAGCTTGACAGCATCGACGGCGCCCAGGATCGACGCCGCCGATCCGGGTGCTGCGATTACCGCGCGGGTCGCCTCGACCAACCGAGGTCCGAGCACCGGATGCGTCAAATAGGCGCGCGCCTCAGTCAGGTCCGCCAGCGCGTAGAAGCGCGCCGTCTCGCTCCGCCCGAGCCCCGCGATCTGCGGAAACACGAACCACATCCAATGGCTCGCCTTGCGCCCCGCGCGCAGCTCACCGAGCGCGCGGTCGTACATGCCCGCCTGCGCTTCTACGAACCGGTCGAGCGTCACGCCGACAGCCTCGCTATCGTCCGCTCGCGCCCGATCAGCGGCAGTAGCGTGGCCATGTCCGGCCCGTCCCCGCGACCGGTGAGCGCGAGGCGGAGCGGCAGGAACAGCGCGCGCCCCTTGCGCCCCGTCTCCACCTTGAGCGCACCGGTCAGCGCGGGCCAGGGGTCGCCCGCCCAGTCGATGGTGCCCGCCACCCGCGCGGCGTCGGCCAGATAGCCGCGATCTTCCCCGGCGGCGGCGTTGGCGACGGGGCCCTCGATCACCGCCCACCAGTCGGCCGCGTCGGCCACCCGGTGCAGGTTGGGCCGCACCGCCAGCCACTCGGCCTCGCCCATGCCCGCAGGCAGGCGATCCCGCACCCGGTCGAAGGGTAATTGATGGACGATGCGGGCATTGACCCCGGCCAGCTCCGCCTCGTCGAAGCGCGCGGGCGCGCGTCCGAAGCGCGAGAAGTCGAAGCCGGCGATCAGCGGTTCGGGGTCGAGGATCGGCTCGACCGGGTCGCTCGTCCCCAGCCGCGCCAGCAGCGCGCGCACCGCCTCGGGCTCGATGCCCTGTTCGCGGAAATGGTCGACGCCCACCGACCCCAGCCGCTTCGATAATTTGCCCTCCGCCCCGGTCAGCAGCGCGCCATGCGCGAAGGCGGGCGGCGCGGCGCCCATCGCGGCGAACATCTGGAGCTGGAGCGCGGTGTTCGACACATGGTCCTCGCCCCGCACCACATGGCTGATGCCCATGTCGATGTCGTCGACCGCCGAGGGCAGCATGTACAGCCACGACCCGTCGGCGCGGCGTACCACCGGGTCGCTCATCGTCGCCGGATCGAAGCGCTGAGGCCCGCGGATCAGGTCGTCCCACTCGATCGCGGCGTCATGGTCGAGCTTGAAGCGCCAATGCGGGCGCACGCCGTCCGCCTCCAGCGCGGCGCGCTCGGCATCGCTCAACCGCAGCGCCGCGCGGTCATAGACCGGGGGCAGCCCGCGCCCGGCCTGGATCTTGCGCTTCAGGTCGAGTTCCTGCGCGGTTTCATAGGCGGGATAGACCCGGCCCGCCGCGACGAGCCGGTCGAACCGAGCCGCATAGAGCGCGAACCGCGCCGATTGCCGCTCCTCGCCGTCGGGAGTCAGTTCCAGCCAGTCGAGATCGCGCCGGATCGCGTCGACGAAGCGTTCCTCGCTCCGCTCGGCATCGGTGTCGTCGATCCGCAGCACGAACCGCCCTCCGTTGCGCCGCGCCCACATCCGGTTGTGGAGCGCGGTACGGATGTTGCCGACATGCAGCCGGCCGGTCGGGGAGGGAGCGAAGCGGGTGGTTACGGTCATCGCGGTCGTTTAGGCGTCGGGGGTTGCGGGGCAAACCCCCGCGCGACTAAGCCCCGCCCGGTCGACCAACGCCATGTCGACGGGGCTGCGTCGACAGGGCCGGGGAGGGCCGTTCCCATGAAACTCATCACCGGCAATTCGAACTTGCCGCTCGCCGGTGCGATCGCGCGCTATCTGGAACAGCCGCTCGCCGACGCGCTGGTCCGGCGCTTCGCCGACGAGGAGATCTTCGTCGAGATCGGGGAGAACGTCCGGGGCGAGGACGTGTTCGTGATCCAGTCGACCGGCTATCCCGCCAACGACAACCTTATGGAGCTGCTGATCATCATCGACGCGCTGAAGCGCGCGTCGGCGCGGCGGATCACGGCGGTCGTTCCCTATCTGGGCTATGCGCGCCAGGACCGGAAGCCCGGGCCGCGCACGCCGATCTCGGCCAAGCTCGTCGCCAACCTCATCACCGTCGCGGGTGCCGACCGGGTGCTGTCGGTCGATCTCCATGCCGGGCAGATCCAGGGCTTCTTCGACATTCCCACCGACAATCTCTACGCCGCGCCCGTCATGTCGGCGGATATCCAGGCGCGGTTTCGGGGCCGTAACCTGATGGTGGTGTCGCCCGATGTCGGCGGCGTGGTGCGAGCGCGCGTGCTCGCCAAGCGGCTCGACAATGCCCCCCTGGCCATCGTCGACAAACGGCGCGAGCGTGCCGGCGAGTCGGAGGTGATGAACATCATCGGCGAAGTGGAGGGGCGGTTCTGTATCCTGGTCGACGATATCGTCGATTCGGCCGGGACCTTGTGCAACGCGGCCGCGGCGTTGCGCCAGGCGGGGGCGGAGGAAGTCGTCGCCTATGTCACCCACGGGGTGCTGTCGGGTGGCGCGGTGGCGCGGGTCGAGGGATCGGCGCTCAGCGAACTGGTCATCACCGATTCGATCGGCAATCACGAGTCGATCGCCCCGACCGCGCGCATCCGCCACCTGCCGATCGCGCCGCTGCTGGCGGAGGCGATCAAGCGGATCGCGGACGAAACGAGCGTGAGCAGCCTCTTTGATTAAGACTGCTCACGCGACCGGTCGGACGGCGGGTCGCGCCGACCGGCGCGAACCCATTCGACGGCGGCTTTGCCGCCGGCCCCGCCTTAATTACCGATCATAGGGTCACCGCAGCTAAGCCGCGTCGTTGGTACTAGCTGAAGCCAGGCCGGCCGAGCCTAGCGCTGGCTCAGTGCAACGATATGATCCAGCACCGCCGGATGCAGCGGCTTCGCGAAGGCGCACCCATATTTGAACTTGTCGCGCCAGGCGACCACCGCTTCCAGCGCCGCCAGCCCAGGCAGCGTCAGCCACACCACCGTGCCCGGCCAGAGCGTGAAGCTCGTCTCCGCGCGGAAGCCCGAGGCCGACAGGTCGACTACGTCGATTTCGAAGCGCGTCTGCCCCCGGTCGCGCAGATGCGCGCGCATCTTGACCGCCTTGCGTAGCGCGCGGCGATGCTCGTCGCCGGGAAGGTCGAACTCGGGATGGAGGGCGGGCTGCGTCATGCACCGGTTTATGCCCGAACAATGGTTACGATTCGGCTAACGCGGCCCGATCTCTCCCGCTCTGGACCTCCACGGGCCGCTGTGCTTTAGCGCGGCCATCCCCGGTCTTCGAAAACGGACACCCACTCCATGAATATCCATGAATACCAGGCCAAGGAACTGCTGGCCAAGTTCGGCGTCCCCGTTCCCGCCGGCCATGCCGCGATGAGCGTCGACGAGGCGGTCGCCGCCGCCGGCAAGCTCCCCGGACCCCTCTACGTCGTCAAGGCGCAGATCCATGCGGGTGGGCGCGGCAAGGGCAAGTTCGTCGAGCTCGGCCCCGACGCCAAGGGCGGCGTGCGACTCGCGCGCAGCGCCGACGAGGTCCGCGCGGCGGCGCAGGACATGCTCGGCAACACGCTGGTGACGATCCAGACGGGCGACGCGGGCAAGCAGGTCAATCGCCTCTACGTCACCGACGGCGTCGACATCGCCAAGGAATTCTACCTCGCCTTGCTCGTCAACCGCGCCACGGGCCGCGTGTCGATGGTCGCCTCGACCGAGGGCGGGATGGACATCGAGACGGTGGCGCACGACACGCCGGAGAAGATCCACTCGATCGACATCGACACCGCGACCGGCTTCATGCCTCACCACGGCCGCGCCGTCGCCGCCGCGCTCGAATTGACGGGCGATCTTGCCAAGCAGGCGACCAACGTCGCGTCCAAGCTGTACGACACGTTTGTCGGCACCGACGCCGAGCAGATCGAGATCAACCCGCTCGCCGTCACCGAAGATGACGGTTCTGGGGCAAAGCTGATGGTCCTCGACGCCAAGGTCGCCTTCGACGGCAACGCCATGTTCCGCCACAAGGATCTTCTGGAGCTCCGCGACGAGACCGAGGAGGACCCCGCCGAGCTCGAGGCGTCGAAATACGACCTCGCCTATATCAAGCTCGACGGCGATATCGGCTGCATGGTCAACGGCGCCGGGCTGGCGATGGCGACGATGGACATCATCAAGCTGAACGGCATGTTCCCGGCCAACTTCCTCGATGTCGGCGGCGGTGCCAACAAGGAAAAGGTGACGGCCGCGTTCAAGATTATCCTCGCGGATCCGAACGTGAAGGGCATCCTCGTCAACATCTTCGGCGGCATTATGAAGTGCGACATCATTGCCGACGGCATCGTCGCGGCGGCGAAGGAGGTGAACCTCCAGGTCCCCCTTGTCGTCCGGCTGGAAGGCACCAATGTCGAGCAGGGCAAGGCGATCCTGGCGAACAGCGGCCTGGCGATCGTCCCCGCCAACGATTTGGGCGACGCCGCCCGCAAGATCGTCGCCGAGGTCAAGGCGGCTGCTTAAAGACTTTATATTTAGGAGCAGTACGTGGGAAGGTTATTGATCCTTTTGGCCGCAGTTTTCAGCCTCGCAAGTTGCAGCGGCGGCGAGGGTCGACAGCAATCTAGCTCCACAGAGCGGACCGAGTTTTCCGACGAAACGGATCGTTTGATGAACCGGCTTGATGCGGGTGGCACCGTATCAACATCAGACTACATCAGTAATACGAGTGAGAGTTCTGATGTTAGTTCTGAGCAGAAGGATCGATACGAGTCCCTTCCTCAGGAAGGGAAGGACGAGGTTGATAGGCGCATGAAGGAATACGATGCGGCTTGCTCCACTTCCTCAGATTGCTGACATACGGTAATGCTTCTAAGATGTCCAGAATGTAGCCAGAAGGTGAGTTCTTCGGCATCAAGATGTCCAGCTTGTGGATATTCGATATCTTCAGGCGTGCAGGTCGTAAATGGATTAGGAAATGTCGCTAGCTCTAGTTTGGCTGTAGTTTGGTGGATTTTTGTCATAGTGCTTTTGTGCAGTCTAGTTGTCTCTTGTTTTAGTTCATGATCATCATTCTGGGAAGTGATTGATATGAAGGTACTCGTCCCCGTCAAGCGCGTGCTCGACTATAACGTGAAGCCCCGGATCAAGGCCGATGGGTCAGGCGTCGACCTGGCCAACGTCAAGATGAGCATGAACCCCTTCGACGAGATCGCCGTCGAGGAGGCGATCCGCCTCAAGGAGAAGGGCGCCGTCACAGAGATCGTCGTCGTGTCGATCGGCGAAGCCAAGTCGCAGGAAACACTGCGTACCGCGCTCGCCATGGGCTGCGACCGTGCCATCCTGGTAACCAGCGACAGCCGCGTCGAGCCGCTCGCCGTCGCCAAGATCCTCGCCAAGATCGTCGAGGAGGAAGCGCCCGGTCTCGTCATCCTGGGCAAGCAGGCGATCGACGACGACAACAACCAGACGGGCCAGATGCTCGCCGGGCTGCTCGGCTGGGCGCAGGGCACCTTCGCCTCCAAGGTCGAGATCGCGGGCGACACCGCGACCGTCACGCGCGAGATCGATGGCGGGCTGGAGACCGACGCGCTCAAGCTCCCCGCGATCGTCACCACCGACCTGCGCCTCAACGAACCGCGCTACGCCTCCTTGCCCAACATCATGAAGGCGAAATCCAAGCCGATGGCGCAGAAGACGCCCGCCGATTACGGCATTGACGTCGCGCCGCGTATCACCACCTTGAAGGTCGTCGAGCCGGGCAAGCGGCAGGCGGGCATCAAGGTCGCCGATGTCGACGAACTGGTCACGAAACTGGCCGCGATGGGGATCTCCAAGTCATGAAGACGTTGGTCTGGGTCGAGCATGACGGCACGTCCGTCAAGGACGCCACGCTGGCTGCGGTCACCGCCGCGGGCAAATTGGGCGAGGTCCATCTGCTGGTGGCGGGCGAAGGCGTGGGCGCCGTCGCCGAAGCCGCCGCGAGGATCGCGGGCGTGGGCAAGGTCCACCTCGCCGACGACGCGGCCTATGCCCATGCGCTGGCGGAGAATGTCGCGCCGCTCGTGGTCGAGCTGATGGGGCATCACGACGCGTTCGTCTGTCCCGCCACCACCACCGGCAAGAACATCGCGCCGCGTGTCGCCGCCCTGCTCGACGTGATGCAGGTCAGCGACATCCTGTCGGTCGAGGGCCCGGACACCTTCACCCGCGCCATCTATGCCGGCAACGCGATCGCCACCGTCCGGACCAGCGATGCCAAGCTCGTCCTGACGGTACGCGGCACCGCGTTCGACAAGGCCGAGCCCCAGGGCGGATCGGGCGTCGTCGAGGCCGTGTCGACCACCGGCGACAAGGGCCTGTCCACCTTTGAGGGTTCCGAGATCGCGGCCAATGCGCGCCCCGAGCTGACCAGCGCCAAGATCATCGTCTCGGGCGGCCGCGCGCTCGGCTCGGGCGAACAGTTCCACGCGCTGATCGACCCGCTCGCCGACAAGCTCGGCGCGGGCGTCGGCGCCAGCCGCGCGGCGGTCGACGCGGGCTACGCGCCCAATGATTACCAGGTCGGCCAGACGGGCAAGATCGTCGCTCCCGAAATCTACGTCGCGGTCGGCATCTCGGGCGCGATCCAGCATCTGGCGGGCATGAAGGACTCCAAGGTCATCATCGCCATCAACAAGGACGGCGACGCGCCGATCTTTCAGGTTGCGGACATCGGGCTGGTGGGCGATCTGTTCAAGGTGGTGCCGGAATTGACCGAGAAGCTCTGAGGCGCGATGGACGGGGCGGCCCTGTCGTTCGACGAGCATGGGGCGGCACGACATGATCGTGCCGCCCTTCGCGTTCTTGAAAATATCGAGGCTATCCTCGCCGGTTGTCCAGGCGACCGTGCGGGCGTCCGCCTTTATGGTGTAGAAGGCTTGGAACCTTTGCTCGCGCCCGAGAGCGCGATCGGCCGTATCGCCGTCGCCCGGCTCGGGCCTGGAGCTCGCCCGATCCGTGCCGTCCTGTTCGACAAGGCACCCGGCGCGAACTGGGCATTGGGCTGGCATCAAGACCGTACGATCGCCGTCCGCGAGCGCGGTGACGTTCCCGGCTATGGACCTTGGTCGGTCAAGGCGGGCATCCAGCACGTCGAGCCGCAGTTCGCGGTGATCGAGTCGATGGTGACTCTCCGCATCCATCTGGACCCCGTACCGACCGATAACGGGCCGCTGCTGATCGCACCCGGCTCGCATCGCCTCGGCCGCATACCGGCGTCCGGCATCGCCGCTACCGTCGATCGGTGCGGAACGATCTCCTGCCTGGCCGAGCGCGGGGACGTGTGGAGCTACGCCACGCCGATCCTGCACGCATCCGCCGCGTCGGTCGGCCACGTACGCCGCCGGGTGCTCCAAGCCGATTTTTCGGCGATGACCCTTCCCGCTCCCCTGGAATGGCTAGGCGTCTAGCTTCCTCCGTGCTTCGGCCGCGAATGCTCGCGCTTGCGGCGGAACCGGTGCGATGCGGTGTTCTCATTATGAAGCACGTCACCATCCCCCTGTCGCCCGGGCAAGAGGCGTTCGTCGACGAACGGGTCGCCGCCGGCAGGTACGCCGACGCCGAGCAAGTCGTGACCGCACTGGTCCACGCCGCCGCGAAGAACTGGGCGCAGGATAAGCTGGAAGCGCTCATGCTCGAAGGACTGGAAAGCCCGAGCGCGCCATGGAAGCCCTAATCGATGGACGGGATTCGCCAAGCGGCGCGCGCGCCTTTGATCCGCCTCCGGCTGGAGGTTCGCCTCGCCGCCCAGGCCGAACTCACCGGGCTGCGAAAGTGGACGGTTCCCGGTTTCCCGAATTTGCTGATCGTCTATCTCGTCGAGGGAGAGACGCCGTCCGTGATCCACGTCTTGCACGCCGCGCGAGATTGGATGAGGCATCTGGAGACGAATTGACCGTAGCAGCGGCGTAGGTCGGATTGCCAACGCCACCGCGACCCGCCACCCTCGCGCCCATGTTCGCCCTCCTCGCCCTGCTCGCCGCCCAGGTCGCGTCGCCCGCCCAGACCCCGCCCGCCAACGCCAGCACCGCGCCCGCCGCGACCGCCACGCGCTGGGCGACACGCGAGGGCGATCACGTCATCCGCGACTTCCGCTTCCGCTCCGGCGAGACTTTGCCCGTGCTGCGCCTTCATTACACCAGCCTGGGGCAGCCGCACCGGAATGCGCGGGGCGAGATCGACAATGCCGTCATGGTGCTCCACGGCACCGGCGGCACCGGGCGGCAATTCCTGCAGCCGCAATTCGCCGACCAGCTCTACGGGCCCGGCCAGCCACTCGACATCCGGCGCTACTGGATCATTCTTCCCGACAATATCGGGCACGGCGAGTCGTCCAAGCCGTCGGACGGGTTGCGAATGCGCTTCCCGCGCTACGATTATGCCGACATGGTCGACGCGCAGCACCGGCTGCTGGCGGACGGGCTCGGCATCCGCGAGATGCGGCTCATCATGGGCACCTCGATGGGGTGCATGCACGGGCTGATCTGGGGACAGGCCTATCCCGATTTCGCGCGCGCGCTGATGCCGATGGGGTGCCTGCCGATCGAGATCGCCGGCCTGAACCGCATGTGGCGCCAGCTCGCGATCGACGGGATCAAGGCTGATCCCGCCTGGAAGAACGGCGACTATGCCGCCCAGCCGACCGCCGGCGTGCGCACCGCCGCGTCGCTGCTCTTCGTGGCGGGTGGCGCGCCGCTCCACCTCCAGCGCGAATTCCCCCGGCGCGACGCGGCGGCGGCCCATGCACAGGAGCGCGTCGCGCGATCAATGGCAGGGATCGACGCCAACGATCTGATCTACCAGGTCGACTCCTCGCGCACCTATGATCCCTGGCCGGGGCTCGACCGCATCACCGCGCCGCTCACCTGGATCAACTCGGCCGACGACTTCATCAACCCGCGCCAGCTCGACCACCCGGCGCGCGCGGTCGCGCGCATGAAGGACGCGCGCTTCCGCCTCGTGCCGGAGAGCGCCGACACGCGCGGCCATGGCACGCACACATGGGCGCGTTTCTGGAAGGCCGACCTCCTCGACCTGCTCGCGCGGACGGAGGGGGGCTCGTTGATGCCGCCAAATGATCAGGACCATAGCCGATGATCGCCGCCCTGCTTCTCGCCCTCCAGGCCGCGCCCGTGACCCCGCCCGACCCGCGCCTCGCCGCGCGGATCGATCGCCTGCTCGCGCGGCACCCGGTCGTCGACGGGCATAACGACCTCGCCTGGGAACTCGCCGACAAGCATGGCGGCCGGGACGCGGTCGATCTGTCGCGCGACACGAGCCGGCTCGCCCACCCGCTCCAGACCGACCTGCCCCGGCTGAGAAAGGGCGGCGTCGGCGGGCAATTCTGGTCGGTGTGGATCCCGAACGGCGTCACCGGCCCGCGCGCGGTCGAGATGACGCTGGAGCAGATCGACGTCGTCCGCCGCTTCGTCGCGGCCAATGCGAACGCGCTGGAACTCGCGACGACCGCCGCCGATGTCCGCCGGATCGCGCGGAGCGGGCGCGTCGCATCGCTGATCGGGGTCGAGGGCGGGCACCAGATCGACGGGCGGCTGTCGGTCCTGCGCCAGTACCGCGCGCTCGGGGTCGGGTATATGACGCTCACCCATGGCCGCAGCCTGGCCTGGGCGGATAGTTCGACAGACACGCCGATCTCTGGCGGCTTGTCCGGCTTCGGGCGGCAGGTCGTGGCGGAGATGAACCGGATCGGCATGATCGTCGACATCTCGCACGTCTCCGACGCCACGCTACGCGCGGTGTTGGGCGTCGCGCGCGCGCCCGTCATCGCCTCGCATTCGAGCGCGCGAGCGCTGGCCGGCGCCCCGCGCAATATCCCCGACGATCTGCTCCGCTCGGTCGGCGCCGGCGGCGGGGTGGTGATGGTCAATTTCTACCCCGCCTTCCTGTCGGACGCGTGGCGGGCCTGGGACGCCGCGCGCACGGCGGAGGCGGCACGGCTGGGGGTGCCGGCGGACCTGTACGGGACGCGGGCGCCCGGCCCGCTCGCCGCTTGGGATGCGGGTCATGCTGAGCCGCGCGTGACGGTGGCGACCGTCGCCGATCATGTGGAGCATGTCGCGCGGGTGGCGGGCCGCGGCGCCGTCGGGCTGGGCGGCGACTATGACGGCATCGGCGGCACCGGACCCGAGGGACTGAAGGGCGTCGACGGCTATCCGCTGCTGCTCGCGGAACTCGCCCGGCGCGGCTGGAGCGACGCCGATCTGGGTAAGCTGGCGAGCGGCAACATCCTGCGCGTGATGGAGGCGGTCGAGCGGGTCGCGGCGGCCTCGCGCGGCCTGCCGCCGATCGATGGGGTCGATCCGCTCAGCCGGCCCTAGAAACCGCTCAGGAAACTCGCGACATTGTGGCCCAGGGCGTCGACCGCATAGCCGCCTTCCATCACAATCGCCGTCGGCCAGGCGCAGCCGGCGATGTCGCGGGCGAGCAGCGCGTAGTCGGGGGTCTCCAGCGCGAACTGCGAGATCGGATCGCCGATCCAGGTATCGGCACCGAAGCTCACCACCAGCGCGTCGGGGGCGAAGCGCGCGATCGCGTCCAGCGCGGTTGCCTGCGCTCGCCGGAACGCATCCATCGCCGTCCCGTGCGGCAGCGGCAGGTTGAGCGTCGTGTCCCGACCCTCACCCTCGCCGACCTCGTCGGCATGGCCCCAGAAGAAGGGATAGTCGGTCGCCGGATCGGCATGGACCGACGCGTAGAACACGTCGCCGCGCGTCAGGAAGATGTCCTGCGTTCCATTGCCGTGGTTATAGTCGATGTCGAGCACCGCGACCCGGCTTCGCCCGGCGTCGACCAGCGCCTGCGTCGTCACCGCCGCGGCGTTGATGTGGCAATAGCCGCCGCAATAATCGGCCCCGGCATGATGACCGGGCGGACGGCATAGGGCGAACGCGACGCGCTCGCCACCGAGCACCGCCTGCGTCGCGGCGAGCGCGGACTGGGCGCTCCAATAGCTGGAGCTATAGGCGTCGGCGGTGATCGGTGTCGTCGCGTCGAAACTATACCGCCCCATCAGCGCGTCGATGCGCTTGAGATCGAGCGGGCGGCGCCCCACGACCGGAAAGGCATAGGGGATCGCCTCGCCCGGCCGCCCGGCCGCGCGCCACAGTTCGGGCGCGCGCTGGAGGAAGTCGAGATAATTGGCGTCGTGGACCGCCCGGACCGCGGCGTCGCCCCGGTCGGGGGGCGTCTCGGTCGCGCCCAGCACGGCAAGCATCGCTTCGGCGCGCGCCGGGGTCTCGGCATAGGCGGTGAACCCGCCATTGTGCAGTTCAAGCGCGGGAGCGTGGCGCCGCTGGCGCTCGTCATGGAAGATGCGCATCAATCCGCCCGTCCGGCGAAGCGCAGCACCGCGAACCCCGCCACCGCCGACAGGATCGATCCGGCGAGCACCCCCAATTTGACCTGGTCGATCAATTCGGGGTGCCCCGGAAAGGCGAGCCCGCCGATAAACAGGCTCATCGTGAAACCGACCCCGGCGAGCAGTGCCGCGCCATATAGCTGCGCCCAGCTCACCCCGCCCGGCAGGCTCGCCAATCCCGCCCGGTGCGCGACCGCGACCCCGCCCAGAATGCCGACCTGCTTGCCGAGGAACAGGCCCAGCGCGACCGCGACGACCAGCGTCCGGCCAAGCCCCTCCAGCCCGCCGATCGCCACCCCGGCATTGGCGAATCCGAACAGCGGCACGATCGCGAACGCCACCCACGGCGCCAGCGCATGTTCGATGCGGTGGAGGGTGGAGTTCGGATCGTCGGGTGCGGCAGGGGAGGGGGTGACGGGGATCACCGCCGCCGCCAACACCCCGGCGATGGTGGCGTGGATGCCCGATCGCAGCACCAGCACCCAGAGCAGCGCAAAGCCGAGCAGGAACAGGGCCGGCGCGCGCACCCCCCCTCGCCCCATCGCCCACATCGCCGCCAGCACCCCCGCCGCCCCGGCCAGCGCGGGCAGGCTCAGCCCATGGCTATAGGCCAGCGCGATGATCGCGACCGCGCCCATGTCGTCGACGATCGCCACCGTGGTCAGGAACAGCTTGAGCGCGGCGGGCACGCGCGGCCCGAGCAGCGCCATGATGCCGATGGCGAAAGCGATATCGGTCGCCGCCGGGATCGCCCAGCCGCGCGCCAGCCCCGGCTCGCGCCCGACGACCAGGAGAAAGACGAGCGCCGGCACCGCCATCCCGCACGCCGCGGCGATCACCGGCAGCCGCCGCGCCGCCGGATCGGAGAGCTGGCCGTCGACAAGCTCGCGCTTGATCTCCAGCCCGACGAGCAGGAAGAATAGGGCCATCAACCCGTCGTTGATCCACAATTCGACCGTCATCGGGCCGATGGGGGGGGCGAGCACGGGGCCGATCGCCGCGTGACGCCAGTGCTCGTACAGTCCGGCGCCGCTCGAATTGGCGAGCAGCATCGCCGCCAGCGCCGCCGCGATCAGCACGATCCCGCCCGCTGCCTCGGTGGCGAGGAAGCGCCGCAGGGCGGACAGCGGACGAGAGCCGGTCATGTCCGCGCTAGCGCTTGGCCGATCAGCGCGCGGCTATTTTGCACGCCGTAGAGCGCGATGAAGCTCCCCATGCGCGGCCCTTGGGACGAGCCGAGCAGCGTCTCGTACAGCGCCTTGAACCAGTCGCGGAGATTCTCGAACCCGCCGGCCTTGCCGATCTCGTAGACGGCGTTCTGGATCGTCTCGGCGTCCGCCTCCGGTCCGAGCCGGGCGAGTTCGGCGTCAAGACGGCGTAGCGCCTCCGCCTCCCGGACATCGGGCGCACGGCGCCGGAGGGTGGGGACGACGAAGTCGCGCGCATAGGCCAGCGCGAAGCCGATCAGCCGGTCGAGCTCGGGATGGAGCGCGGGCGTCGCGTCGGGAACGTAATTGGCGAGGTAGCCCCAGACCTGCGCGGGCGTCGCGTCGCCCATGACGCCGACCAGGTTGAGGAGCAGCCCGAACGTCACCGGCAATGTGCCTGCGGGCGGCGGGCCACCATGGATATGATGGACCGGATTGCCGAGCCGTTCCTTGATCGACTGGCCCTCATAGGCGGCGCGGAACTGCCAGTAATCGTCGATCGCGCGCGGGATCAGACCGAGATGGAGCTGCTTGGCCTTTTTCGGCTCGCGGTAGAGATAAAAGGCCAGGCTTTCCTCGGGACCGTAGCGCAGCCATTCGTCGATCGACAGGCCGTTGCCCTTGGACTTGGAGATCTTCTCGCCGCGTTCGTCGAGGAACATCTCGTAGTTGAAGCCCTCGGGCGGGCGGCCGCCCAGGACGCGCGCGATCTTCGACGACTGGACCACCGAGTCGATCAGGTCCTTGCCCGCCATCTCGTAATCGACGCCCAGCGCGACCCAGCGCATCGCCCAGTCGACCTTCCACTGCAGCTTGGCGAGCCCGCCCAGCGCCGACTGGACGACACGGGTGCCGTCATCGTCGAACGCGATCGTGCCGGCCTGTGCATCGACGACCTCGATCGGCACCTGGAGCACGATGCCCGTGCGCGGGCTGATCGGCAGCACGGGGGAATAGGTGGCGCGGCGCTCCGCGCGCAGCGTCGGCAGCATCACCTCCTGGATCGCGTCGAAGTGGCGGAGCACCAGGCGCAGCGCGTCGTCGAACCGGCCCGACGCGTAATGGTCGGCTGCCGATACGAACTCATAGTCGAAGCCGTAACGGTCGAGAAACTCGCGCAACCGAGCATTATTGTGCGCGGCGAAGCTGTCATGCGTCCCGAACGGATCGGGGATGCGGCTCAGTGGCCGGCCGAGATGCGCGCGCAGCATGTCGCCGTTCGGGACATTGTCGGGCACCTTGCGCAGCCCGTCCATGTCGTCGGAAAAGGCGATCAGCCGCGTCGGCCGATCCGACAGCGCGCCATAGGCGTGGCGGACCATGGTCGTGCGGAGCACTTCGGTGAAGGTGCCGATATGCGGCAGCCCCGACGGACCATAGCCGGTCTCGAACAGCAGGGCCTCGCCGTTCGGCTTGCCGTCGGGCCAGCGCTTCAGGAGCTTGCGCGCCTCCTCATAAGGCCAGGCCTTGGAGTCGAGGGCGGCGGCGCGGATATCATCGGTCACCATGGGCCGCGACGTAACGCCGTCGATCCCTCGCGCAAACGACATTCGAGCGTGGATGCTCGATTCGCGCTTACGGACGCCGACGCCGACGCGGCGCTCACCTTGCGTTCACCGGGGGTGCCCCTTTAGCGACGCGCCCCCTGTTCCGGATGATTTGGTTCCCATGAAGCGCTTGCTGACCTTGGTCCTGCTGATGACGACCGCGCCGATCCTGGCGCAACAGGCCCCACCACCGGCCGCCCCCGACGCGCCGGGCGACGCCGAAGAGGACGCGGAGGTCGAAGAGGTGGTCGTCACCGGCCGGCGCGAGCCCGGATCGGTGGCCGGCGACATTGCGCCGACCCAGCAGCTACGCCCCGCCGATATCCGCTCCTTCGGTGTCGGCACCGTCAGCGAATTGCTCGCCGAACTCGGCCCGCAGACGCGCAGTGGGCGCGGCGGGCCGCCGGTGGTGCTGCTCAACGGGCGCCGCATCTCGGGCTTCGCCGAAGTGCGCGACCTGCCGACCGAGGCGATCCTGCGCGTCGACATCCTGCCGGAGGAAGTGGCGCTGAAATATGGCTATCGCGCCGATCAGCGTGTCGTCAATTTCGTGCTCCGCCGCCGTTTCCGCAGCGTCACCGCCGAACTGGCCGATCGCATCGCGACCGAGGGCGGGCGCAACATCGCGCAAGGATCGGCGGACTTCCTGTCGCTGCGCGGCCAAGGCCGCCTCAATCTTCATCTCGACGCGCGCACGAGCTCGGCGCTGACCGAGGACGAACGCGACGTGGTGAGCCGTACGGGCGACGGCGCGGGCGACCCGTTGCGGACGCTGTTGCCCGAGAACCGGACCCTCGCCCCCAACGCGGTCTATGCGCGCGAGGTCGCGGGCGTCGCGGTGACGGTCAGCGGGCAGGGCGAGGTGAGTGAGAACGAGGCGCTGTTCGGGCGCGGGCTGGACGGTGGCGCGCTGCGCCAGCGCAGCCGCGACGTCACGGGACGGCTCGCGACGACAGTCAACGGCGATCTGGGCGACTGGCGGTGGACCTTGACCGGCGCCTACGACCATGCGGATGGCGAGACGATCACCGATGTCGACGGATCGACGCCGAATCGAGCCTTTTCCGAATCGGGCCGGGGCAGCGCGGACCTGTTGTTCAACGGCACCGCTTTTTCGCTGCCGGCCGGGGCCGTGTCGGCGAGTGTGCGGGTCGGCGGATCGTTCAGCGACTTCGCCAGCCGCACGGAACGGCTGGGCGTGACGCGCCGCGGCGAGGTGTCGCGCGACATCGCCGACGCGCAGGCCAATATCGACCTGCCGATCGCCAGCCGAAGCCGCGATGTGCTTCCCTGGCTAGGGCAATTATCGGTCAACGGCAATCTGGCGGTCGATCAGCTGTCCGACTTCGGCACGCTGACGCGGTTCGGCTACGGCGCCAACTGGTCGCCGCTGGAGGGGGTGCGGCTGATCGCGTCGGTCGCGGAGGACCAGAACGCACCCAGCGCGCAGCAACTCGGCAATCCGGTGATCACGACGCCCAATGTGCGCGTGTTCGACTATCTGCGGGGCGAGACGGTGGCGGTCGAGACGGTCACGGGCGGCAACGCCGCGCTGGTCGCGAACGACCGCCGCGCGGTGCGGCTCGGGCTCAACCTAAAGCCCTGGTCGGACAAGGAACTGACACTCCAGGCCGATTACAACCGGGTGCGGACCGACGATCCGGTGGTCGGCTTCCCTGCCGCGACCGCCGCGATCGCGAGCGCCTTTCCGCAGCGTTTCGCGCGCGACGCGGACGGGCGGTTGATCGGGCTCGACGCGCGGCCGATCAACTTCGCACGGTCTGATCGCTCGGAGCTGCGCTGGGGGGTGAACTTCTCCAAGCCGCTCAAGTCGCGCGTCCAGCGCGAATTGGAGGCGTTTCGCGCGGGAACCGGGCCGAATCCGTTTGCGGGAATGGAACGGCCGGGCAGACGCGAGCGCCGGGCCGAGGGCGGAACAGGAGGCGAGCGTGCTCGAGGCGGCAACGGCCCCGACGGCACCGGGAGAGCTGGCGGCGGTGGCGGGCGCGGCGGATTCGGCGGGGGCGGCCGAGGCCAGGGCGGCGGGCGGTTGCAGGCGGCGATCTATCACACCTGGCATCTGACCGACCGCATACTGGTGGCGGCGGACGGACCGCGGCTCGACCTGTTGCGCGGCGATGCGATCGGCGGGACGGGCGGGCAGCCGCGCCACGAGATCGAGGCGCAGGGCGGCTATACCAATAACGGCCTGGGCGCACGGCTATCGGTCAATTGGCGGTCGGGGACCGAGGTCGATGGCGGCACGGCGGCGGCGCCCGCGCGGTTGCGTTTCGGCGGGCTCGCCACCGCCAATCTGCGGCTGTTCGCCGATTTGGGGCAGCGGCCCGACTGGGTGCGCGCACATCCCTGGATGCGGGGCATGCGGGTCGCGGTGTCGATCGACAATCTGTTGGGCGATCGCCAGCGGGTGCTCGACGGCACGGGAGTGACGCCCGTCAACTTCCAGCCGAGCCTGCTCGATCCACTCGGCCGGGCGGTGCGGCTGTCGGTGCGGAAGCTGTTCTTTTAGGCGCAGCGCGGCCTGCCGCGCGGCAGAACTCGCCCCCAAGCCCGGCCGACAGGAGCCTGACTCCTGATCGACGACGCGGCTTCGCCGCGGCGTGGGTTGCAGGGCAGATATTCCGATCGCAAAAGGCGATGCGCTTGAAATCCTCGGTCGCCGCCGGGGAGGCGCACCAAGTGGGGGCATCCTCGACATGGCCGGCGAAAAGGCGATCTTCATCACGGGCGCGGCGTCGGGGATCGGCCTTGCGACCGCACGGGTCTTCTCCGCGCGCGGGTGGCGCGTCGGTTTGAGCGACGTCAACGAAACCGCGCTGACGGCCGTGGCGGCGACCTTCCCGGCCGATCGCACGACGACGCACCGGCTCGACGTGCGCGACCGAGCGGCCTGGGCGGAGGCACTCGACGCGTTCACGGCGGCAAGCGGCGGCCGGCTCGACGTTTTGTTCAACAATGCGGGCGTGCCGCATGGCGGGCCGCTGTCCGAAGCCGAATGGGACGGGATCGACCTGACGATCGCGGTCAATTTCGGCGGCGTCGTCAACGGGGCGCGGATCGGGCACCCTTTTCTGAAGCGGACGCCGGGTTCGTGCCTGCTCAACACCGCGTCGGCGTCGGCGATCTACGGGACGGCGGGGCTCGCCACCTATTCCGCGACCAAGTTCGCGGTGCGCGCGCTGACCGAGGCGCTGGATGGCGAATGGCATGCGGACGGGATCAAGGCGCGCGCGCTGGTGCCGGGGTTCATCGACACGCCGCTGCTCGACGGCATGGCCGGCGGATCGAACCGGTCGATCCGCGAGACGGTGGTGGACGCCGGACTGGAGCTGAGCTCCGCCGACATGGTCGCGCAGGCGGCGTGGAAGGCGGTTCATGGCGGCCGGGTACTGACCCCGGTCGGGCGTACCGCGCACCGGCTGATGTTCGCGGCGCGCTGGATGCCCGGGCGCCTGCGCCGGATGATGCGGCGCGGGCTGGGCGAGCCTTCCGGCTAGTCGCCCAGCATGGCGTCGATCGCGGTCGCCAGCTCCACGTCGCGGTGCGACAGCCCGCCCGCGTCGTGCGTGGTGAGCAGGATGTCGACGCGATTGTAGACGTTGGACCATTCGGGATGATGATCCGCCTTCTCGGCCAGGATCGCGACCCGCGCCATGAAGCCGAACGCCTCGGCGAAGTCCCCGAACACGATCCGCCGCGTGATCGCGTCGCGTTCGTCCTGGTAATCCCAATCGGGTAGCGCATCGAGCGCCTCGGCGCGTTCCGCCTCGCTGAGCTGTTCGACCATCCGCCGCCTCCCTTGTCGCGTGACCCGGGCCGGGCCTATGGCGGGGCGAATGGACGAGCAAGGCACAAATGGACCCGCGATGATGGGCGAGGCCCCCGGCGCCGACGCGATCGAGGCGATCGCGCGGGCGACGATCGCCCGCCTGCCGGCGCGCTTCGCCGAGCATCTGGGCGCGGTCGTGGTGCTGGTCGAGGAAGTCGCCGACGACGAGACCCTGGCCGAACTCGGGATCGAGCATCCGCTCGACCTGACGGGGCTGTACCATGGACGACCCGTCGGCGAGAAATCGTCGATGGAATCAGGGGCGATGCCCGACCGCATCCACCTCTACCGCCGCGCGATCCTGGAGGAGTGGATCGAGACCGAGGTCAGGCTCGACGACCTCGTCGCGCATGTCGTGATCCACGAGATCGGGCATCATTTCGGGCTGTCGGACGACGCCATGCACGCGCTGGAGGATGCACCAGGGGACCCTGGGCGTTGAACCCCACCCTGGGCTTCGACGCGGTCGCCTGCGCGCGGAGCGGGCGAATCCTGTTCGAGGATCTGACCTTCACACTCGGTCCGGGCGACGCGGCACAGGTGACGGGGCCGAACGGGGTGGGCAAGTCGAGCATGCTCCGTATGGCTGCGGGGCTGCTCCGGCCGGCGGCGGGGCGCGTCGCGCGGCACGGGTCGGTGGCGCTCCTGACCGAGGCGCACGCGCTCGATCCCGAGCGGCCGCTTGGTGCCGTGCTGGATTTCTGGGCGGGGGTGGACGGGGTCGCGCCCGCGCTGGGGGCGCTCGGATTGGCGCATCTGGCCTCGGTTCCCGTGCGGTTGCTCTCGACGGGGCAGCGGCGACGCGCGGCGCTGGCGCGGGTGGTCGCGGGCAGGGCCGATATCTGGCTCCTCGACGAGCCCGCCAACGGGTTGGACGTGCAGGGAGTGACCTTGCTCGAGGAGCTGGTGGCCGGGCACCGCGCGCGCGGCGGGATCGCGGTTGTGGCGACCCATGGGCCGGTGTCGCTGCCGGGCGCAGCGATGATGACGCTGTGACGGTGCTCGGGCGGCTCGTCGCGCGCGACCTGCGCCGCGCCTATGCGGGGGGCGGAATTGCATGGCCGGTGGCGTTCTTCCTGCTGACCGCGTGCCTCTTTCCCTTCGCGATCGGGCCGGACATGGCGCTCCTCGCACGCGTCGGGGGCGGGGTGGTATGGGCGGCGGCGCTGCTCGCGGCGCTGCTCCCCGTGGAACGGCTGGTCGCGCCCGATCTGGAAGCGGGGACGCTCGACCAGCTGGCGGTCCGCGGCTTGCCGATGGCGCTGATCGCGGCGGCCAAGGTGCTGGCGCATTGGCTCAGTTTCGGGCCGCCGATGATGGCGGCGGCGGTCGTCGCGGCGGGGCTGCTGGACCTATCTGCGGAAACCTTGCTGCGGGTCGAGTTGGGGCTGCTGATCGGCACGCCGGGACTGGCGGCGCTGGCGGTCGTCACCGGAGCGCTCGTCGCGGGGCTGCGCGGGGCGGGCGCGGTGGCGGGGCTGGTGATGCTGCCCCTGGCGGTGCCGCTGCTGATCTTCGGGGCGGGGGCGCTCACCGAGGGAGCGGGAGCGTTCAAGCTGCTCGGCGCGGTCACCCTGTTGCTGCTGGCCGGTGCGCCCTTCGTGGCCGGGGCGGCTATCCGCGCGGGGATGGATTAGACCAGCGCGCCCAGATCGCGGTCGGCAGCGTCAGTCCGCGCGCTTCCTCGCGAACCCCGAGTTCTCCCGCCTCGACCTGCCCGGGCAGGTCGGCGAAGATCTGACGCGTCATCTCGCCGATCGCGACGGCGGACAGGCGTACCGCATAGACGGTCAGGAACAGGAATCGCGACCGTTCGTCGAGCAGGCGACGGCAATCGGCGACCAAGCCTGGCAGCTGCTCGTCGAGGCGCCAGACCTCGCCCTCGGGACCGCGGCCATATTTGGGCGGGTCGAGGAAGATGCCGTCATAGCGGCGGGCGCGGCGGACCTCGCGCGCGGTGAACTTCGCGGCGTCCTCGACGATCCAGCGTATGGGAGCATCGGAGAGCCCCGACAGCCTGGCATTGGCCCGGGCGGCGTCGACCGACTTCTTGGACGCGTCGACATGGACCATGCGCGCGCCCTTGCTCGCTAGGGCGAGGGTGCCGACGCCGGTATAGCCGAACAGGTTCATGACCTCGGGGCTTTGCACCCCGTCCAGCTCCTCACGCATCCACGTCCAGACCGGTGCCATGTCGGGAAAGAAGCCGAGATGGCGAAAGGGCGTAGTCTGCGCGGTGAAGCGCACATCATCCCAGGCCAGCGGCCAGCCGGTGCGAGCCACCGGGCCGTCGAAGCGCCATTGCCCGCCGCCATCCTCGTCCGATCCGGGAACGAACTCGCCGCTCGCGCGCCAGTCGGGCGAGGCAGGGGTCCAGAGCGCCTGTGGTTCGGGGCGGATGAAGCGGTGCGGGCCATAGCGTTCGAGCTTGCGGCCATTGCCGGAGTCCACCAGGCCGTAATCGGCCCAGGGCTCGCCCACCATCATGTGCAGTTTCATGCCCGAAGCCTATGAACGCGCGGTCGCGCGCTCGGCGATATAGGCGCTAACCGCCCCGAAGGTCGCGGGCAGGGTGGCGTAACGCTCCTCGCGCTGGAACAGGTCGCCCAGGCGGCCGGGCAAGCTGGGCCGCACCCCCGTCGCGCGCTCCACCGCGTCGCGGAACTTGGCGGGGTGGGCGGTCGCGAGCGTGACTACCGGCATGTCGAGCCCGGCGCGGCGCGCGGCGGCGAGCGCGACGCCGGTATGCGGGTCGATCACCTCGCCGCCGCGCTCGTTCGCCCAGCGCATCGCCGAGGCCATGTCGTTCTGGTCGACGCGGTCGCTCGCGAACAGGGCGGCAGCGCCCCTGTGCTGGCGCTCGGTGAGGCGCAGCGCGTGGCTCGCCTCGAACCCGCGCATCTGCTCGGCGGAGGCGGCACCGTCCGCGCCGCCCAACTCGAACAACAGGCGTTCGAAATTGGAGGAAACCTGGATGTCCATCGACGGGGTGTGGGTCCGGGTGACGATCCCGCGTGAATAGTCGCCGGTCGCCAGCGCGCGGTGGAGGATGTCGTTGACATTGGTCGCGACGATAAGCCGGGGCGTGGGCAGCCCCATCCTGGCCGCGACCCAGCCGGCGAAGACATTGCCGAAATTGCCCGTCGGCACCGAAAAGGCGACGGGCCGGTCGGGGGCGCCGAGGCGCACGGCGGCATAGAAATAATAGACCACCTGCGCCATCAACCGTGCCCAGTTGATCGAATTCACCGCAGACAGCGTGAACCGGCCTGCGAAGCCCGGGTCGTTGAACATCGCCTTCACCAGCGCCTGAGCGTCGTCGAAATCACCCTCGATCGCGATATTGTGGATATTGGGGGCCAGGACGGTCGTCATCTGCCGCCGCTGGACTTCCGACACGCGGGCGGCGGGGTGGAGCATGAACACGTCCACGCCCTCGCGGCCGGCCAGCGCGTCGATCGCAGCCGACCCGGTGTCGCCGCTGGTGGCACCGATCACCGTCAGATGATGTGTCCGCTTGGCGAGAAAGCGCTCGAACAAGAGGCCGACGAGTTGGAGCGCGACATCCTTGAAGGCGAGGGTGGGGCCGTGGAACAGTTCCAGCAGCCACTGGTCATGGTCGAGCTGGACGAGCGGGGTCACGGCGGCGTGCGCGAAGCGGCCATAGGCACGGGCGCACAGGTCGCGAAGCCCGTCGGCCGTCAGCACCTCGCCGACGAACGGCGTCATGACCGCGACGGCGGTGTCGACATAGCTCAGACCCGCCAGCCCGGCGATCTCGTCGTGCGACAGCGTCGGCCAGCGCTCGGGTAGATAGAGGCCGCCATCCGAGGCGAGGCCGGCGAGCGTCACCTGCTCGAAATCGAGGATCGGCGCGTTCCCGCGGGTGCTGACATAGCGCATCAGTCGACCTTTGACCGGGTCGTGCGGCGGCGCAGGGCGAGCAGATAGATCACCGCCGCGCTCAGCGCGAAGAAGAACCATTGCAGCGCGTAGGACAGATGCGGATTCGGTACCGCCGACACGTCGGGCGCGGGATTGGGCGAGAGCGGCAGGCCCGCCGGCACGGGATCGGCGACGAGCATCAGCCGCTGGGGCGCGTCGTCGAACAGGGACGCGATCGCCGAGCGGCCGCTGGGCGCGTTCGCGATGAAACCCGCCACCTCGCCGCCGCGCCAGGCGATCCTGGCGTTCGGGTCGCGGGTGACGCCAAGCTGGACGGCCATGCCCGGCCCTTCCATCCCCCCCGTGCGGCATTCGGCGATCAGGCGGAACCCGGCCGATCCCGCACCCTTGACGCCGATGCTCGTCGGCTGAACACACATGGCCGACGCTCGGCGAAAGAGCAGTGCCTGGTCGGGCAGAATCGGAAAGGCGATGGGCGGCTTCGACGGATTACCCGCGAGCTGGGCGAGGTAGGCGAGCTTGGCGGGCCGCCGCTCGAGCAGCTGCCACAGGCCGAGCGCGATCATGGTGGCGACCGCGAGCGTGACGATGATCGTCGGAACCAGGGGCAGTCGCTTCATCGGACGATCCGTCCTTCGCGCGCGGCGTTGCGATACTCGGCGGCAAGTAGCGCGGACTTGGCCAGCCGGAGCGTGTAGACGACCCCGATCGCGATCACGGGTATCCAGATCAGCATGTGGACCCAGAGCGGCGGGTGAAGCGTCAGTTCGAGCGCGATCGCGAGGATCACCACGACCGCCCCCAATCCGAAGGTCAGAAAGGCCGCGGGGCCGTCGCCGACATTGAACCCCGACAGGTCGAGCGCGCAGACCGAGCAGCGGTCGGCAAAGCTGGTCAGCCCGGCGAACAGCTTGCCTTGGCCGCAATGCGGACAGACCCCCCGCAAGGCGACCGCGGCGAGCGAGGGCGCGCGGCCGTCCTGGGTCAATTGCGGCGTCCGATCAGCCGCCGTGGACCGGTGCGCCCCAGCCGCCCCAGACATACACGGTGACGAACAGGAACAGCCACACCACATCGACGAAATGCCAGTACCAGGCCGCCGCCTCGAAGCCGAAATGCTGGCGCGGGGTGAAGTCGCCGCGATAGCCGCGGATCAGGCAGACCGCCAGGAAGATGGTGCCGATCAGGACGTGGAAGCCGTGGAACCCGGTCGACATGAAGAAGGCCGCGCCATAGTTCAGCCCCTTGAACGGGAAGGGCGCGTGCATGTACTCATAGGCTTGGATCGCGCTGAACAGAACGCCGAGCACGACCGTGACCCACAGGCCTTTCAGGAAGCTGTCATGCTCGCCGACGCCGAGCAGGCCCCAGGCGCCGCGCTTGGCCCCGCCGCGCTGGTCGTGGATCAGCGCATGGTGCGCCCAGGTGACCGTGGTGCCCGATGTGAGCAGGATCAGTGTGTTGAGCAGCGGCAGCTCGAAGGCGTTGATGACCTCCAGCCCCTTGGGAGGCCAGGTGGCGGCGAGCTGGGCCGCGCCCTCGGCGGCGCGCTCGACCTGGCCGTCAACATAAGACAGCGCGGTCGGAAAGAGCGCGAAGTCGAAGAACGCCCAGAACCAGCCGACGAAGAACATCACCTCCGACGCGATGAACAGGATCATGCCGTAGCGGAAATGGAGCTGGACGACGGGCGTGTGGTCGCCCCGGCGCGCTTCGCGCACGACATCGGCCCACCAGGAATAGAAGGTGAACAGCACCGCCGCGAGACCGATCATGAACACCGACCCGCCGCCGCGCGCCTCGTGCATCCACATCAGGCCACCCGCCGCCATGACGAGCGTCGCCATGGAGCCGAAGAGCGGCCAGATGCTGGGGGGAAGGATATGATAATCGTGGTTCTTGGCGCCGGCCATGATCGTCTGCGAGCCTCTGCTGTGTAGGCCTTCCCTAGCCCGCCGATTTGGCGGAATCCACCGGGTAAAACGTATAGGACAGGGTGATATTCTCGATGTCGCGCGCGTCGGGGTCGGCGAGCATCTTGGGATCGACGTAGAAGATGACGGGCATCCGCACGCTCTCGCCGGGTTTCAGCGTCTGCTCGGTGAAGCAGAAGCACTCGATCTTGGTGAAATATTTCCCCGCCTGGGCAGGCGTGACGTTGAAGGTGGCGGTGCCGGTCACCGACTGGGCCGCGCGGTTGGTCGCCTGAAAGAACACCATGTCACGCGCGCCGACCGCAACCATCTCCGACCGGTTTTCGGGGCGGAAATTCCAGGGCAGGCGCGGCGAGGTGTTGGCGTCGAAGCGGATGGTGACCTCGCGCCCGGTCACCGCGCCGGGAGCCTGGGAGCCGCGCTGGGTAGTGCCGTTGAAGCCGGTCACCTGGCAGAACATGCGGTAAAGCGGCACGCTGGCAAAGGCCAGGCCGGTCATGAAGCAGACGAACAACACAGCCAGCATCGCCGTTCGCGTGGTCCGGGTCACTTCACCGCTCCCGGCGCGGTGGCTGGCATGTCCTTGGGCATGCCCTGCTGGATGCGGGTGATGGTGATCGCGAACACCAGGACGGCGAGCGCCCCGAGCAGGAGCGCCAGCACCGTCGCGCGGCCGCGCTGGCGCTTGCGGATCGGGTCTTCGTCGTCGGGCGTCATGCGAACCACCGGTCGGCGACCAGCGCGCCGAAAAGAAGGAAGAGGTAAAGGATCGAATATTTGAACAGCCGCTTTTCGGGCACCATCGTATCGCCGGCGCGCGCTGTCGTGCGCGCGGCGACGGCCCAGGCCATCCAGGTGAAAATGGCGGTTCCGACCAGCGCGATCGAACCGTAGATCCAGCCGGTCAGCCCCAGCCCCCAGGGCAGGATCGCTACCGCCGCCATGGGAATGGTGTAGAGCCCGATCTGGCGACGCGTGACCCGCTCGCCCGCGACCACGGGAAGCATGGGCACGCCCGCGGCCTTGTAATCGGTCTCCATGAACAGCGCGAGCGCCCAGAAATGCGGCGGCGTCCACAGGAAGACCAACGCGAACAGCAGCAGCGGGAGCAGGGCGACATCGCCCGTGGCCGCGGCCCAGCCGATCAGCGGCGGGAATGCCCCGGCCGCGCCGCCGATGACGATGTTCTGCGGGGTGCGACGCTTGAGCCAGACGGTATAGATCAGGATATAAAAGAGGATCGACACGGCCAGGATCGCGGCCGCGACCCAGTTGACCGCGAAGATCATGAACAGGACGGAAAAGGCGCCGAGCCCGACCCCGAAGTGAAGCGCCGAGTTGCGGTCCATCCGCCCCGCCGGAAGTGGGCGCTGCGCGGTGCGGCGCATCTTCGCGTCCAGATCAGCCTCATACCATTGATTGAGCGCCCCGGCGGCACCCGCTCCGAGGGCGATGCACAGGATGGCGGTGAAGCCGATCACCGGATGCACCGCGCCTGGGGCCGCGAGCATCCCGCACAGGCCCGTGAACACCACCAGCGTCATAACGCGCGGCTTGGTGAGCGCAAGGAAGTCGCGCCAATCGGCTACGACCATCAGGGGTGCGGCGGGGGTCATCGTCGCCCGGTGATATAGGAACGGTACGGCTCGGGGGGAAGTCGCGGAGCCGGTTATCGGTAGCGGCCGGAACCAGAGGCCCCTGACCGATGCCGTAGTTGCGGATTACATTACTAACCCAGATTAAGTAGCAATAATAGACAGTTACGTATCCGCAATAAACTTCTCCGGCACGCTTTCGTTCGCGAAGTCGGTGGCGCCGTGCCGCCATGGAGAATCCACCATGTATTATCACGACAGCCGACTTCAGTACCCGGTCCGGGTGACCGAACCCGATCCGGCCTTCGCCCGCTCGCTCCAGCAGGCGATCGGCGGGGTCGAGGGCGAGATCCGCGTTTGTATGCAGTATTTCTTTCAGGCGTGGAACAACCGCGCGCCCAACAACAAATATCGCGACATGCTTCTCCACACCGCGACGGAGGAGATCAGCCATATCGAGATGCTGGCGACAGCGGTGGCGATGAATCTCGAGAAGGCGCCGACCCACCTCCAGGAGGAGGGAGCCGCCGACAAGCTGGTCGGCGCGGTGATGGGCGGCGATCGGCCGCGCCAGGCGATCGAGGGCATGATCCACAAACAGATACTTTCCGCCGGACTGGGGGCAATGCCGATCGACTCGGACGGCGTACCGTTCGACATGAGCCACATCTATGCGAGCGGTAACATCGCCGCCGACATGACGGCCAACATCGCCGCCGAGTCGACGGGACGCGTGCTGGCGGTGCGCCTTTACAACCAGGCGCATGACGAGGGCATGCGCGATCTGCTGTCCTTCCTGATCGCGCGCGATACGATGCACCAGAACCAGTGGCTGTCGGTGATCGAGGAGCTGGGCGGGTTTCAGGCGCAGTTCCCGATCCCCAATTCCTTCCCGCAGGCGATGGAGAACCAGGAGTTCAATTATTCCTATTTCGTCACCTCGACCGACGGGACCTATCCCGAAGGCCGCTGGACGAACGGCCAGTCGATCGACGGCAAGGGCGAGTTCAAACCGCACCAGGTCGAGCCGATGGGCGAAGAGCCGGTGCTCGGGCCGGCGCGGCCGGACTCGGGCAACCAGAAGGAACAGATGGGCTGAGCGCGAGGCGCGGAGCATGGCTCCGCGCCGATGCGGCGACGCATAGCTGAGCCACACGCGCTCGGCCAGCCGACGGATCGCGCCGGCGAACCCGTCCGACGACGCGGGGCCTGCTCCCGCGTCGGGGCCCGATAGGTGGTCCGGACAGCGAAACGCCCCGGTGATGAGCCGGGGCGTTTCTGCTTTTTGGAGAATGCGGACGCGGGAGGTAAATCCCATGTGTCGGTCGCGGCCGCAAGCCGCGCCGGCCGGACTGGCGCATGCGGGCTCGCTTCGCTGGCCCGCACCGGCGAGTAGCTGTCGCTACCCGCCTTGCGCTCAGTCGACCACCGGAAGCGTCTCGAACTGGTGATAGGGCGGCGGCGAGGACAGGGTCCATTCCAGCGTCGTCGCACCCTCGCCCCAGGGATTATCGGGCGCCTTCTTGCCCGCCATCAGCGAGTAGATCAGGTTGACGAAGAACACCGCCATGCCCGCCGCCATGATCATATAGCCGATCGAGGCGACATGGTTCCACTGCTCAAACGCGTCCGGATAGTCCGAGATGCGGCGCGGCATACCCTGAAGGCCCAGGAAGTGCATCGGAAAGAACAGCACGTTCACGCCGATGAAGAACACCCAGAAGTGCACCTGGCCCAAGAACTCGTTGTACATCCTGCCCGACATCTTCGGGAACCAGTAATAAAAGCCCGCGAAAAGCGCGAACACCGCGCCGAGCGACAGGACATAGTGGAAGTGTGCCACGACATAATAGGTGTCGTGCATGTAATCGTCGATGCCGCCATTGGCGAGCACGACGCCCGTGACGCCGCCGACGGTGAACATGAAGATGAACCCGATCGCCCACACCATGGGCGTCTTGAACGACATGGAGCCGCCCCACATGGTCGCGATCCAGGAGAAGATCTTGATGCCGGTGGGAACCGCGATGACCATGGTCGCCGCGGTGAAGTACATCTTGGTGTTCACGCTCAGGCCGATCGCGAACATATGGTGCGCCCACACGACAAAGCCGACCACGCCGATCGCGACCATGGCATAGGCCATGCCCAGATAGCCAAAGACCGGCTTGCGGCTGAACGTGGCGATCACCTGGCTGACGATGCCGAAACCCGGCAGGATCATGATGTACACTTCGGGATGGCCGAAGAACCAGAACAGGTGCTGGTAGAGCACCGGATCGCCGCCGCCCGAGGGGTCGTAGAAGGTCGTGCCGAAATTGCGGTCGGTCAGCAGCATCGTGATCGCGGCCGCGAGGACGGGAAGCGCGAGCAGCAGCAGGAAGGCGGTGACCAGCACCGACCATACGAACAGCGGCATCTTGTGCAGCGTCATGCCGGGCGCGCGCATGTTGAAGATGGTGGTGATGAAGTTGATCGCGCCCAGGATCGAGCTGGCGCCTGCGATGTGGAGCGACAGGATCGCCATGTCGACCGAAGGTCCGGGCTCGCCGTACGTAGACAGCGTCGGATAAACCGTCCAGCCGGTGCCCGCACCGCCGAGAAAGGGCGAGGCGAGGAGCAGCGCGAAGGCGGGAATGAGCAGCCAGAAGCTGACATTGTTCATCCGGGGGAACGCCATGTCGGGCGCCCCGATCATGATCGGCACGAACCAGTTGCCGAACCCGCCGATCATCGCCGGCATGACCATGAAGAACACCATGATCAGGCCGTGCGCGGTGATGAGTACGTTCCACAGGTGCAAGGACGCGTCGAGCGACCCGGTGCCGCCGTGGAGCATGTTCGCCCAGCCGCCCAGATACTGGATGCCCGGATGCGCGAGTTCGGCGCGCATCAGTCCCGAGATCGCGCCGCCGACGATGCCGGCGACGATCGCGAAGATCAGGTAAAGGGTGCCGATATCCTTGTGATTGGTGGACATGAACCAGCGCGCGAAGAAGCCGGGTTTGTGATCGGCATCGTGCGCATGATCATGGCTGTGGGGCTCCGCCTGAAAGGCAAGGCCGCGGCCTGGCGAAAGGGCTGTATCGGTCATGGCTTAGATTCCAGGGTTGCCGAGGCCGGGTTCGTTGCCCGTGGCCCGTTCCACTTTGGGTTGTACGCGGATGGTGGCGTTCTCGACCGGGGCGCCGTCGCCTTCGGTCCCGTTCGACGTGTCGTCGGCGATGTCCGATTCGGTCTGCGGGATCACCTTGTTCGAAGCCTGGCCGGCGCGCGGCATCGTGCCGCCCTTGGCCGCGACCCACGCCGCGAACTGCGCGGGCGGAACCGCCTGCACCGCAATCGGCATGAAGGGGTGGCGCGGGCCGCACAATTCGGAACATTGGCCGAAATACAGGCCCGGCTTCTCGATGGTGAAGCTGGTCTCGTTCAGCCGGCCGGGGATAGCGTCGAGCTTCATCCAGAAGGCGGGCATCGCCCAGCTATGGATCACGTCGTTCGAGGTGGTGATCAGCCGGATCGGCACGCCCACGGGGAGGACGATACGGTTGTCGGTGGCCAGCAGACGGGGGCCGTCGGCGTCGGTGCGCGCGCGCTCGCCCGGATTGACCTCCTTGGCCTCCTTCAGCATGTTCGCGGTGACCTCGAACCCGCCATGATCGGGATATTGATAGGTCCAATACCATTGATTGCCGATCGCCTTGAGCGTCACCGCGCCCGACGGGGCGGGCTTGAACTGCGCCTGGAGCAGCCCGATCGACGGCACCGCGATCAGCACGAGCGCGACCACGGGCAGGAGGGTCCACAATACCTCGATCGTGGTATTGTGCGACGTCTTGGACGGGATCGGGTTGGCGGCGCGACGATAGCGGATCACCACCCAGACGAGCAGGCCCAACACCAGGACGCAGATGGCGGTGATGACCGGGAAGAGGATGACATTGTGCATCCACATCGCGAAGTCGCCATTCTTGGTGACCTGGGGCTGGATGTCGAAGCCGGCGGGCTTGGGCACGCCGATCGCGCGATCGCCGTCGAACACCGGGGCGCCGTTCTGCGCCAGCAGCGGGCTTTCGGGCGCGGCGGGCGGGGTGGCGGCCGCCGTGGTCGGGGCGGTGCTGGTCGAGCCGGCGGAGTTCGCCGATTGCTGACCACCTTCGAGCGCGGGAGGCGCGACGGGTGCCGGAACGGGCAGGGCGGCGGAGGCCAGACCGGCAAATGCCAGGCCGATGGCCAGTCCGATGGAGGTGATCGCGGAGCGCATGGGCTTCATTCAGACCTTATGGCGTTGTTACATGCCACCAAGAACGTCCGTGGCACCTGTCCTATTCGACTGGGTGGGGCCTATATGCGCCCCGACGCATGTCGGGCAAGCGCCCTGCCCCGCTAAATTAACGTGTGATCCCGTTGCGCAGGGCAAGCGCGCTCCGTAGAGCGCGTCGCGCGTGTCAGGAGAGCTGCCCTCAACGATGACCGACGCCGACATCCTCGCCGAGTTCCACGCTGCCAAAGCGCTGCTGGAGGGGCATTTCATCCTGTCCTCGGGACTGCGATCGCCCCGCTATCTCCAATGCGCCCGCGTGCTGATGGACCCGCGCCGCGCCGCCCGACTGGCGGAGGCGCTGGCGGCGCGCTTGCCCGCCGCGGCACGCGCGGGCGTGACGGCGGTGGTGTCGCCGGCGATGGGCGGCGTGATCGCGGGCCATGAAATGGCACGCGCTCTGGGCGTGGAGGCGATGTTCCTGGAGCGGCCCGAGGGTAGCTTCGAGCTGCGGCGCGGGTTCCGGCTGGAGCCGGGGCAGACCGTGCTGATGATGGAGGATGTCGTGACCACCGGGCTGTCGTCGCGCGAGGCGATCGCCGCGATCGCGCGCGCCGGCGGCGAGACGGTCGCCGCGGCGGCGCTGGTCGACCGGTCGAACGGCGCCGTCGATCTGGGGGTGCCCTTCTTTCCGCTGATCCGGCTGGACGTGCCGAGCTATGCGCCCGACGCGCTGCCGCCGGAACTGGCGGCGATGCCAGCGCTGAAGCCAGGGAGCCGGGCGGCATGAGGTCGGCCTTCGTGCTTTTGGCGCTCGTCGCTGCGCCGACGATGGCGCAGGAGCAGACAACCGAGCAGCGCGCCGCCGCCGATGCGGCGATGCGGGCCCGGGTCGAGCGGACCATGGGAGCGTCGAGCTTCGCGGGCAATTACGCGGTGGCCCTTGGCCGACGCCGGGTCGCGGGCGGGAGCCTGGGCGAGTCGGCGCCCGGCATCCCCTTCGTCTACGAGGCGGTGTTCCCCTGGGCATCGGTGACCAAGCAGGTGATCGCGACGATGGTGATGCGCGAGGTCGCCGATCGCCGGATCGCGCTCGACGCGCCCGCCTCGCGCTACTTGCGGGAGCTGGGTAACGGGGGCCGTTCGCCGACCGTGCGCGAGCTGCTTCAGCACCGGTCTGGACTGCGCAATCCCGACGACTCGGTGCCCGACGCGGCCGGAACACCGAGCTTCTACACGAGCGGGCCGACAGGAATCCAATGGTGCCTGGGCGCGCGGGGCACGCCGGGCGGGCCGTGGCGATACAATAATTGCGATTACCTGCTCCTCGGCGGCATCCTGGAACGGGTGCGGCAGCGTCCGCTTGCTGAACTCCTCGCGGCGCGCGTCCTGGGCCCCACGGGGATGCGGGTGCGTTTCGCGGGATCGCCAGCGGACGACGCGCCCGACAGCGCCTGGGCCGGCGGGCCGACCGCGGACGAGCGGCGGATGCTGACGCGCTATGGCAGCGCGGGATCGCTGATGGGGACCGCGGAGGACATGCTGGCCTTCGACGCCGGGCTGTTGTCGGGCGCGCTGCTGCCCGATCGCGAGCGCGCGGAATTGTGGCGGGGGGATCCCAAGCTGGGCCATCAGGCGCTGGGGCAATGGTCGTTCACCGCGCCGCTCAAGGGCTGCGCGGCGCCCGTCAGGATCGTCGAACGGCGCGGCGCGATCGGGCGGTTCCAGGTTCGCAACCTCATCGCGCCCGACCAGGGCCTGTCGGCGGTGATGCTGACCAACCGGGGCGAGGAGCAACTGGATTTCGGCGAGATCTGGCAGGGCAAGGGGTTGGGCCACGACCTGCTCGCCGCGGCGCTGTGCCCATGACCGGCGCGCTCAGGCTGGGGGTCAATATCGACCATGTCGCGACGGTGCGCAACGCGCGCGGCGCGGGCTATCCCGACCCGGTGCGCGCCGCGCTGCTGGCGGCCGAGGCAGGGGCGGACGGGATCACCGCCCATCTGCGCGAGGATCGGCGCCACATCACCGACGACGACATCGCGCGGCTGGCGGCGGAGCTGACGATTCCGCTCAACCTGGAAATGGCGGCGACCGACGAGATGCTCGCCATCGCGCTGCGCCACCGGCCGCATGCGGCGATGTTCGTGCCGGAAAAGCGCGAGGAGCGGACGACCGAGGGCGGGCTCGACGCGGCCGGGCTCCACAACGTGCTCGCGCCGATGGTGGCGGAACTGAGCGCGGCGCGGGTGCGGGTGTCGTTGTTCGTCGAGCCGGAGGCGCGGCAGATCGAGGCGGCGCTCCGCCTGGGGGCGCCGGTGATCGAGCTGCATACCGGCCGCTATGCCGAGCTGGACGGGGAAGCGCGGGCCGAGGAACTCCGGCGGCTGGCGGAGGCGGCGGCGCTGGCGGTGAAGAACGGTATCGAGGTTCATGCCGGGCACGGGCTGACCTTCGACAATGTCCAGCCGATCGCGGCGATCCCGCAGCTGCGCGAGCTCAACATCGGTCATTTCCTGGTCGGCGAGGCGCTGTTCGTGGGGCTGGGCGAAAGCGTGCGGCGGATGCGCGAACTGATGGATGCCGCCCGTTGATCATCGGCCTGGGATCGGACCTGTGCAACATCGATCGGATCGCCAGGTCGATCGAGCGGTTCGGCGCGCGGTTCGAGCAGCGCGTGTTCACCGAGGTGGAACGCGCGCGCGCCGACCGGCGACCGTTCACCAAGGCGGGAACGCTCGCCAAGCGCTTCGCGGCGAAGGAGGCGTTCTCGAAGGCGGTGGGCACCGGGTTCGGCCAAGGCGTGTTCATGCGCGACATCGGCGTGGTCAACGCGCCCGGCGGTGCGCCCGCGCTGGCGTTGACGGGAGGCGCGCGCGACAGGCTTGACGCCTTGACTCCCGACGGCCACGTCGCGCGGGTGCATCTGACGCTGACCGACGATCACCCCTGGGCGCAGGCGTTCGTGGTGATCGAGGCGGTACGGCCCGCTGGAACCGACCAATGAACGACACGGCGATCGACGGACAGCCCGAGGCCGGGACCAAACGGGCGGGCCGGCGCGGCAAGCGGCAGCGGGGCACCGACTGGTGGGGCGAGATCAAGGGAATCTTCTGGCTGGTCCTGATCGTGCTCGGCTTTCACAGCTTCGTCGCGAAGCCCTTCTACATCCCGTCGGAATCGATGCTGCCCGGCCTGCAGGTCGGCGACCGGCTGGTGGTCAGCAAATTCGCCTATGGCTGGTCTTTCGTGTCGCCCACCATCCCGTCGCCCTCCGCCATCTTTCGCTCGCTGGTGCTGCGCCAGCCGGTCGACAGCTGGAGCTATCAGATCCCGTTTCGCGAAGGCCGTCTGTTTGGATCGCTGCCGACGCGCGGCGACGTGGTGATCGTCACGCCGCCGGGCACCCGCAATGATTACATCAAGCGCGTGATCGGGTTGCCGGGCGACAGGCTCGAGGTACGCGGGGGCGCCGTGTTCCTCAACGGCCGCGCGATCCGGCGCAGCCCGCCGCGCGACCGGCTGATCCCCGTCGACGCCAACACGCCCTGCTCGCCGATGGAGTATCCCGGCGCCAGGGAGCACGCGCCCGCCGGCGGGGAGGTCTGCCGCCTGCCGATCGTGCGCGAGACGCTGCCCAATGGGCGCAGCTACGACACGGTCGATCTGGAGCCGAACTCGGCGGGCGACGAGTACCGGCAGATCGTCATTCCGGCCGACCATGTCTTCCTGATGGGCGACAATCGCGATCGGTCGGCGGATAGCCGCTTTTCGCTGGGGCAGCTCGGGCTGGGCGGCGCGGTGCCCTATGAGAATGTCGGCGGGCGGGCCGATTTCGTGACCTTCTCGCTCGACGGGACGGCGTCGTGGAACCCGCTGACCTGGCCCGGATCGTTCCGCGGGGGCCGCGCGGGCACCTCGCTTCACCCCGAGGAGACCCCTTGATGGCTCATGCGTCGCAGTCGGTCGAACAGGGGCCGAGCCCGAACGAGCTTCACGATCCGCTGGTCCGCCAGGAGTTCAAGAAGGCCAAGGTCTGGTTCGGCTTCGCGATCGCGATCGCGTTGATCATCCTGCTGATCCAGCCGCTGCTGGTGATTTTCGCCGGGCTGATCCTGGGGGTGATGCTCGACGGGGGCGTGCGGCTGCTCGGGCGGGTGCTGCCGATCGGGCGCGGGCTCAGGCTGCTGATCGTGGTGGTGGGGGTGATCTTGTTCCTGGTCGGCACCTTTTACCTGACGGGCGTCGGCATCATCGAACAAGCGAACCAGCTCCGCGCGACCCTGGAAGGGCAGGCGGTGCGGCTGACCTCGTACCTGACCGCCCAGGGGCTGATGCCCGGCGCGTCGGACATCAGCGGCATCGCGCGCCAGGCGATGAGCTCGGTCGGCAAGCTCACCTCCTATCTGGGGAGCGCGGTCGGGGCCTCGACCACCCTGTTCTTCATCCTGGTGCTGGGGCTGTTCTTCGCGATGGAGCCGCGCGTCTACGAGCGCGGGGTCCAGTGGATGGTGCCGCGCGCGGAGCGGCAGGAATTCTCGCTGACGCTCGACCGGATGGGGTTCACGCTCCGGCGACTGCTAGCGGGCAAGCTGCTGGGCATGGTCGCGGAGGGGGTGCTGACCTGGGTCGTGCTGATGGTCGGCGGGGTGCCGCTGGCGGCGCTGCTGGGCATCATCGCGGGCGTGCTGGCGTTCATCCCCAATATCGGCGCGTTCATCACGGGCGTGCTGATGGTCGCGGTCGGCTTCTCCGCCGGGGTCGATACGGGGCTGTGGGCGATCGGCGCCTATGTCGTGGTGCAGACCTTCGACGGCTATGTGGTCGCGCCCTATGTCGCGAAGAAGACGGTCGACATGCCCCCAGCGCTGACCCTGGGCGCGCAGATCCTGGCCTCGGCGCTGCTGGGGCTGATCGGGCTGGCGCTGGCCGATTCGTTCGTCGCGATGATCAAGGTCGCGATGGAGCGCCGCGCCGAGCGCGAAGGCGTGCGCGAGAGGGCGGGCGGTGCTCCGGCTGCATGATTATTGGCGGTCCTCGGCCGCCTACCGGGTCCGCATCGCGCTGAACCTCAAGGGACTGCCCTATCATTCGATCCCGATCGATCTCGTCGCGGGCGATCAACGGGGTGAACCAAACCGGGCGATCAACGCGCAAGGATTGGTGCCGACCCTGGTGCTGGAGGACGGCACCGCGCTGACGCAGAGCCTGGCGATCCTCCAATGGCTCGATGACGTCCAGCCAGAGCCGCGCCTCTGGCCCGCCGATCCGATGGTCAGGGCACGGGCGACCGCGATGGCGCTGGTGGTGGTGGCGGACATCCACCCGATCGACAATCTGCGCGTGCTCAAGCGACTCGAGACGCAGTTCGGGGCGGACGGCGACGCGAAGAACGACTGGTATCGGCACTGGGTCGTCGAGGGTCTGACCGCGTTGGAGGCGATGGCCGGACCGGGCCCGTTCCTGGGTGGCGAGCGGCCGAACGTCGCCGACGTCTGCCTCGTGCCCCAGCTCTATAATGCGCGACGCTTCGAGGTGTCGCTCGACGCCTATCCCCGGCTGGTCGCGGCCGATGCGGCGGCGAACGCGCTGCCGGCCTTTCGGGCGGCGGCGCCCGAGCGGGTCAAACCCTAGCCCCGAACCGCCGTCACGAAATAGTCGAGCTCGGTGGAGCCGGAGAGTTCGAAGCCGCGGGCCGGCGAGAAGGCGAGGCCGGTGAGGTCGCGGACCGTGAGCCCCGCATCCGCCAGCAGCGCCGTCAGCTGGTCGGGGGTCAGGAACCGCTCCCAGTCATGGGTGCCGCGCGGGATGCGTCCGGTGCCCTCGGCCAGCGTGATCAGCGCCAGCCGCGACAAGGGGGTGCGGTTGGGGGTGGAGAGGATCAGCAGCCCGCCCTCCGCCAGCGCCCCGGCCAGGCCCCGTACAAAGCCGGCGGGGTCGGCGACATGCTCGATCACCTCCAGGCTGACGACGAGGTCGAAGCGCTCCCCCGTCACGCTCTCGATCCCGCCCGCGCGGTAATCGATGGCGAGCCCGACGGCGTCCGCATGGACGCGGGCGGCGGCGATCACCTCCGGCGCGGCGTCGATGCCGGTCACCCGCGCGCCGAGCCGCGCCAGCGGTTCGGCGAGCAGCCCCGCCCCGCAGCCGACATCGAGCACGCGCTTTCCCGAAAGCGGGGTGAAGCCCCGGGGATCGCCGCCCCAATGCGCGTCGATCCGGGCGCGGACATGGCGCAGCCGGGGTGGGTTGAGCTTGTGGAGCATCGCCGAGGAGCCGCGCGGGTTCCACCAGTCGGCGGCGAGCCGGCCGAAATGCTCGGCCTCGTCGGCGCGGATCGTCCCGCCGCTGTCCGCCTCGTCGCTTGCCATATTCATGGACGCTCCCCTATCAGGCGGGCTCGCCGCACCCAAGGGGGACAAGGGGACGAGCATGGCGCGGATCGTGATGAAGTTCGGCGGGACGTCGATGGCGGGGATCGAGCGGATCCGCGCGGTCGCCGCGCGGATCGGGCGCGAGCGCGCACGGGGCCACGAGATCGCGGTGGTGGTGTCGGCGATGGCGGGCGAGACCGACCGGCTGGTCGGCTTCTGCCGCGAGGCGTCGTCGCTTTACGATCCCCGCGAATATGACGTCGTGGTGTCGTCGGGTGAGCAGGTGACGAGCGGACTGCTCGCCATCGCGCTCCAGGCGGCGGGGGTGCCCGCACGGTCCTGGCTGGGCTGGCAGTTGCCGATCCGCACCTCCTCCGCCCATGCCTCGGCCAGGATCGGCGGGATCGACATGGCCGCGCTCGACCGCGCGCTGGCCGGCGGCGAGGTGGCAGTGATCCCCGGTTTCCAGGGGGTAAGCGAGGACGGATCGGTGACGACGCTGGGGCGCGGCGGGTCGGATACCTCGGCGGTCGCGGTCGCGGCGGCGATGCGCGCGGAGCGGTGCGACATCTATACGGACGTCGACGGCGTCTACACGACCGACCCGCGCATCGTCCCCCGTGCGCGCAAGCTGTCGCGGGTGACCTATGAGGAGATGCTGGAACTGGCGAGCGTCGGGGCCAAGGTGCTCCAGACCAGGTCGGTCGGGCTGGCGATGAAGGAGCGGGTGCGCGTACGCGTCCTGAGCTCGTTCGAGGACGGGGACGACGGCGAGCCCTGGGAAAGCCGGGGCACGTTGATCGTCGGCGAGGAGGAAGTGGACAGCATGGAACGCCAGCTCATCACGGGCATCGCGCACGACAAGAACGAGGCCAAGATCACCTTGACCAGCGTTCCCGACCGGCCGGGATCGGTGGCGGCGATCTTCGCGCCCTTGGCGGCCGCGGAGATCAACGTCGACATGATCGTCCAGAACGTCGCGCATTCGGCGGGGTCGACCGACGTGACCTTCACCGTGCCGGCCGCGGACCTCCCGCGCTCGCTCGACGTGCTGGGCACCGCGCGCGGGGCGATCGGTTACGATAAGCTGGTCCATGACACGCGGGTCGCCAAGATCTCGGTGGTGGGCGTCGGGATGCGCTCCCATGCGGGCGTCGCGTCGACGATGTTCACGACGCTCGGCGAGCGCGGGATCAACATCCAGGCGATCACCACCAGCGAGATCAAGGTCTCGGTGCTGATCGAGGAGGACTATACCGAGCTGGCGGTGCGCGTGCTGCACACCGCCTATGGGTTGGACGCGGAATAGCGCGCATTCACGATGGGCGTTTCGCGCGGACGTCCGAGGAATGCCCGTATCCGCGCCAGGACTACGGGCGGGTCCTTCAGGCTGCATTCCCACACGATCAGCGATCGCCAACCCTCAAGGCCGAGGGCGGCGACCGTCTCCTCGTCGCGTTGTCTGTTGCGCATGATCTTCGCTCGCCAGAACTCTACGTTCGTGCCGGGTAGGCGGCCTCGGGGGCAATCATGTCCGTGCCAGAAGCAGCCGTGCACGAAGATAGCCCGCTTTCGTCGCGTGAAGACGATGTCCGGCCGTTTGCGCCCGAGCCGCAGCTGCACACGGTATCTGTACCCTGCCGCATGCAGCATCCTGCGCACCTGCAACTCGGGCCCGGTATCCCGCCCCTTGACCGCCCGCATCGTCGCGCTGCGCGCCGAGGGCGTGAGGCGATCAGCCATCGCCGAACTTGGTGGCGAGCCATCCGTACACCGCGCGTTGCTCGTCGATACCGGCACGACGGACCTGGCTCAGAAGCCAGATGGTCGAAGGCTTTTGCTGGGTGACGTTCTTGGCGCCCTCGTTGCAGGAAGAGCAGAGGGCCCTTAGGTTGCTCAGCTCGTCCTTACCGCCCAGGCTCTTGTCGACGATGTGTCCGATATGCATGTGCACTTTGCGTCCGGTGCCGGGGTCGACCTCGCCGGGCGTCAGACCACACATTTGACAGGTGAAGCCGTTACGATCGAGCACCTGCGAGCGGAGCGTCCGAGATATCGCGCGTTCGAAAGCGACATCTTTTCGCATGGAAGGCGGCGTGACGAGGCGGTACTCGCCGGGCTTGAGCGAAGCGTCGTCGTTATGCGAATGAATCGGCCAACCTTCTTCGTCGCGTAATTCCCGAAGCCGTCGCGCCCACTCGATTATCCCTGCGGCCGCGCTGATCTCTTCGCCGGTGACGATCCGGCCGACATTGGCGAGCAGGAACTTCCGAACACGGTCCTTCGCGCTCTCCTTAGCCACCGGCCGCCGCATCCTGCGCTTCGACGGCGGCGATGTGTGCCAGCAGCACCCGACCGATATATTCCGTATATGCCGGAGGAATTGCCTCGTTGATCTCGCCCTTGGTCATCCAGTCTATGCCCATCGCGTCGCGAGCCGCGGCGAGCGAGCAATTCCCGTCACCGGTGACCTGAACGAAGTCGACCCATTCGTCCGTCTTGCCGAAATGCGCCTTCCGCTTGTCGAACGTGTGCACCTTCGGGTGTTTCGGGTGGAGAGGCGGCGGCAAGGCGAAGTTAGTTTCAAATAACCGATGCCTCAGGACACGCAGGCCCGGGAACATGGTACCGCACAGCACGACACAAACACGTTAAAGACACACAGTCGATACTGCGCGCGGGACAACAAGACGTAAGCGAAGGGCGCTCGTTCTGCCTATCTAAAGGTCACGTATAAGCCACTAAGCTGACTTTATCTAAGAATAGTAAAGTGGTTTCTATCGCTTGCAAAATACTCCAATCTTATCACTGCTCAAATTTATTATTTAACAATGACCGAGAAGCTAAGACAGTATTTAGGCCACCGAGCAATGTAAGATCGACGCACTCGAATCGGCAGCGGCAGTCGGACGGTTATGGATCCGACCGAGCAGGCGAAGCAGATAATCTGAAAGCCGAGATGCACCGGAAAGCGATGGTCCATTGGCTCGCTGAAGCAAAGCAACAAGTTTTCGTCGAGGAAGGAGTCATAGGCGCCGTCGGCTGCACCGCACATCCAGCAGTGCTGTAGCAACGCATGGTGCTGATCGAGTTGGCTCCTCAAGGCTCATTTGCCTTCATGTAGTAGGTACGCCCATCCCGCTTCTCTTTCTTGACCCGACCGTCCGTCAGCAGCCCGCCAAGCAGAGAGTAGGTCAGGTAATTGGACTGTCTGCCCTCATAATCAGACTCGAGATCGAGTAGGCGCGTTAACTCATTGTTATAGAAGCCGCCGGGCTGTCCGTCGAGCGCGTCGACGATGGTCTCCTCGAGTATAGCGCGCGCTTGCCTTGCTCTGTCTCGCAGCTCACTCACGATCTCGCCTCCTTATCAGATGTTAAGTCCGGTATAGCTGGCCGCGCTCCGTCGGTCACGATCATTGAACTGCGATAGAAGGGACAGCTTGCCCGACCTAGCGGGCAGAGGCATGGACGTACGCATGACCGACACCCTCGCCAACCCGCCCGTTTCCGCCACCGGCCGCGAGCGCCTGCAGCGGCGCATGTCGCGCGGCGCGACTTTTCTGGGGTGCGAGCACGCCATCATGGGCGGGGCGATGTCCTGGGTCTCGGAGCGCAACCTGGTGGCCGCCATCTCGAATGCGGGCGGGTTCGGGGTGATCGCGTGCGGAGCGATGACGCCCGAACTGCTCGACCGCGAGATCGCGGCGACCCATGCGCTGACGGGCAAGCCGTTCGGGGTGAACCTGATCACCATGCACCCGCAGCTGACCGAACTCATCGCGGTGTGCGGCCGGCACGCGGTCGGGCATGTCGTCCTCGCCGGGGGCTTGCCGCCCAAGGGATCGCTGGAGGCGATCAAGGCTACGGGGGCCAAGGTCATCTGTTTCGCACCCGCGCTGTCGCTGGCGAAGAAGCTGATCCGGTCGGGAGTGGACGCGCTGGTGATCGAGGGGATGGAGGCGGGGGGGCATATCGGGCCGGTTTCGACGTCGGTGCTGGCGCAGGAGATGTTGCCCGTCATCGCCGAGCAGCTGCCCGTCTTCGTCGCGGGCGGGATCGGGCGGGGCGAGGCGATCGCGGGCTATCTGGACATGGGCGCGGCCGGGGTGCAGCTCGGCACCAAATTCGTCTGCGCCACCGAATCGATCGCGCATCCCCGGTTCAAGCAGGCGTTCATCCGCGCCTCGGCGCGCGACGCGGTGGCGTCGGTGCAGCTCGACCCCAGGCTGCCGGTCATCCCGGTGCGCGCGCTCAAGAACGCGGGGGGTGAGCTGTTCACCGCCAAGCAGCGCGAGGTGGCGCAGCGGCTCGACGAGGAGGCGGTCGTCATGGTCGAGGCGCAGCTGGAGATCGAGCATTACTGGGCGGGTGCGCTCCGCCGCGCGGTGATCGACGGCGATGTCGAGCATGGCAGCGTGATGGCGGGCCAGTCGGTCGGCATGGTCACGCGCGAGGAACCCGCCGCGCGGATCATCGCCGAGCTGATCGACGAAGCGGCGCACGCGCTAGACCGGCGAGCCGTTTAAACCGGCCGTTAACCTCGTTCGCCAATGATCGACGCCGCAGGGGGCTGTGGAGAATCGATCATGTTTCGGCCAATCGTTCGAGCGTTCCCGCCCCTGACCCTGGCGCTTCTGGGCGGCGCCTGCGCGTCGCGACCCGAGCCGATCGCGATCGTCGTGGCGCAGCCGGCGCCTGCCCCGGTCGTAGTGGCGGCTCCCATGCCGCCGGGCGCCTCGCCGGGAATGCGGATTCCGGCGCTGCTCGCCGATGGCGGCTATGCGACCCCCAATCGCCGGCTCTCCGCCGAAGCGGCGTTGTGGCATCTGCGCAGCGGACTGAACGTCGCGGTGCTCGCCTGTCGCGGGCCGAACGAGGCGGTGACGGTGGCGCGGTACAACGCGCTGCTGCAGTCGCACCGCGCCGGACTGGCGGCGGCGCAGGCGCGGCATCAGGCCGAATATCGCGCGGCCGACCCCGGCGACTGGCAGGACCGTTACGACGACGCGATGACGCGGTTGTACAATTACTGGTCGCAGGCGCCCGCGCGGGCGGACTTTTGCGCGACCGCCGACGCGGTGCTCGCCGAAATCGCGGGTGTCGCGCCCGACCGGCTCGCCGCCTTTGCGGTCGCGCGGCTGCCCGAGCTCGACCGGCCCTTCATCGATTTCTACCGCGCCTATGACGCGTGGCAGGGGCGGCGCGCGCCGGTTATGATGGCCGCGCTGGTGACGCCCGCGCCCGGATCGCTTCCGCGGATCGAGGTCGACCCGGCGGTGTTCGAGCTGCCCTGAGCCGGCGCGGCGCATAGCGGGTTGCGCCCGCGCGCCTGGGCGCTAAACCACATCGCCATGGTTAATGACGGCCGCGACCAGCCAGTCGAAGGGCGCTTCGACGGGGCCGAGCACCGCTTTCCCGTTCGCGTCTATTTCGAGGATACCGACCTGTCGGGCGTGGTCTATCACGCCAATTATCTGCGCTTCATGGAGCGGGCGCGGTCGGACATGCTGCGCGTGGCGGGGATCGACCAGCGCGCGGCGATGGAAGCGGGCGAGGGGGCCTATGCGGTCGCGCGGATGAACATCCGTTATCTAGCGCCCGCCAGGCTGGACGACGCCTTGCTGGTCGCCTCGAAGCTGCTGAAGGTCCATGCGGCGCACGTCGTCGTTCATCAGGCGGTCAGGCGGGGTGAGGTCATCCTCGCGGAGGCCGAGGTCGTCGCTGCCTGGGTCGCGCCGGAGGGTGGACCGAAGCGGCAACCGGCCGAGTGGACCCGGCGGTTCAAGGAATTGATGTTAGGGGAGCCGCAAGCGTGAATCCGTTCTTCGAGACCGACGCGGCGACGTTGTCGCCGGTGGCGCTGTTCCTTCAGGCCGATTTCGTGGTCAAGGCGGTGATGCTGGGACTGCTGGCGGCGAGCGTCTGGACCTGGGCGATCATCCTCGGCTTCTCGCGCCGGATTCGGCGGACGCGGCGCGAGACCGCCAAGTTCGAGCGCGATTTCTGGCAGGCGGACGATATCGACGCCTTTTACAAGATCCACGGCGAGAGCGAATTGCCCTCCGCCCGCGTGTTCGCGGCGGGGGTGGGCGAGTGGCGGCGATCGACCGCGACCTCGCCGATCGACAAGGGCGGCACGCGCGAGCGGCTGGCCACCGCCATGGGCGCGTCGGTCGCGGCCGAGATCGACAAGCTGTCGGACCGGCTGAACATCCTGGCGACGGTCGGGTCGGTGGCGCCGTTCGTGGGGCTGTTCGGGACCGTGTGGGGGATCATGCGCAGCTTCACCGCGATCGCTTCGGCGCAGAACACCTCGCTGGCGGTGGTCGCGCCGGGTATCGCCGAGGCGTTGTTCGCGACCGCGATCGGCCTGTTCGCGGCGATCCCGGCGGTGATCGCTTATAACCGCTTCAGCCACGGGGTGAACCGGGTCGAGGCGAGCCTGAACCGCTTCGCCGACGGGTTCCACGCGACCCTGAGCCGCCAGCTGGACGGGGCGCGCTAGCGATGGCAATGCTGCCTTCCCGCAGCGGCCGGGGCCGGCGCGCGCCGATGGCGGAGATCAACGTCACGCCGCTGGTCGACGTGATGCTGGTGCTGCTCATCATCTTCATGGTCACCGCGCCGCTGTTGACCGCCGGGGTGCCGGTCGACCTGCCCGACAGCCGCGCCAAGCCGCTGGAGGCGGAGGAGAAGCCCGTCCAGATCTCGATCGACCAGACGGGCAAGCTGTTCGTCGACGATACCGAGCTGAGCGAGGGCGACCTGCCCGCGCGGCTGGAGCGGATCGCGTCGGCCGGGGACGCCGCGAAGCCGCCCCAGGTGTTCCTGCGCGCCGATCGGGGGCTCGATTACGGGCGGGTGATGCGCGTCATGGGCGAGCTCAACCGCGCGGGGCTGAACCGCGTCGCGCTGGTGACGGTGGAGCCGGGCGCGGACTGATGGAACGCGCGGAGAAGGTCGGACTGGGCGTAGCGCTTGCGGGGCATGCGGTGCTCTTCGGGTTGCTGTCGGTCGGCTTTCTCGCGACGCCCAACCCCGACAAGCTAAAGAACCCGCCGGTCGAGGTGAGCCTGGTCGAGGAGGTGGCGATCGAATCGGCGGCGCCCGAGCCCGCCGCCGAGCCGGCCCAGTCGATCGCGCCGGAGCAGGGCGCCCCCGAGGACGCGGCGCCGCCCGAACCCGCGCCCGCGCCGCCGGAGCCCGCCCCCCAACCGCGTCCGGCGCCGCCACCGCCCGCGCCGCCGGCCCCCAGACCGCGCCCCGCGCCGCCCAGGCCCGCGCCGAAAGCCGCCCCCATGCCCAAGCCCCGGCCGCCCCAGCCGCGTCCCGCCGCCGCGCCCAAGGCGGCGCCCGCGCGTCCGGCACAGCCCAAGGTCGCCGCCGCGCGTCCGGCGACGCCTAAGCAGACCGCCCCGGCGGCGGCGAAGAAGGGGACCGGATCCACGCAGACCGCATCGGCTTCTCGGCCGCGCGGGTCGCGACTGGGGGAGGATTTCCTGAAAGGGCTGTCGGCGGAACCGTCGCGTTCCACCAATCCCAACCCGCCCGCCGCGCGGATCGGGGCGCAGGCGGCGGCGAACATCGGGTCGGCGATCCAGCGTCAGATCCAGCCCTGCGCCAATCGCCAGGTCTCGCCCGGCCCCGGCGCGAATCGTATCCGCGTCGCGATCAACCTGCGCATCAACCGCGACGGGTCGCTGGCCGGACGGCCGACGGTGCGCGGGCATACGGGGGTGGACGACGACAATAGCCGCTATGTCGACCGGGTGGACGATCTCGTCATCGCGGCGGTGGTCGGCTGCGCGCCGCTTCGCGGATTGCCGCCCGAGCTGTATGACGTGCCCGGCGGCTGGAGCAATTTCACGCTGCGCTACAAGCTGCCCGGTTGAGGTTTCATCATGATCGCTGCTCCCCTTTCGCTCGCGCTCCTGCTCGCCGGGTCCGCGTCGGCGCCCGTTCCGCAGGAGGCCGCGCCCGCGCCGTCGCAAGCGGCGCCTCCGTCACCCGCCGCGGCCGCGCAGGCTGAGGAACTCGTCGTCGATGTCGAGGGTGGTGTCCAGCCGGGCGAACAGCTCTCGATCGCGGTGCCCGTCATGCCCGCCGTCTCGGTCCAGCAGACCGCGGCCGGATCGACCGACGCGCTGGGGCGGCAGCTCGCCGACATCGTCGCGGGCGACCTGCGCAATTCGGGGCTGTTCACGCCGCTCGGCGCCGGGCAGCTCCGCAGCCCGGGTTTTCCCGAGGTGACCGCGCCCGCCTATGACCATTGGGCGGGCACGGGCGCGCAGGCGCTGGTCCAGGGCTATGTCCGCGCGAACGGCGACGGGACGCTGACGGTCGGCTGCTATCTGTACGACGTGTCGTCGCGCGCGGAGCTGGCGCGGCAGGGCTTCGTGGTGCCGCCGTCGGACTGGCGGCGCGCGGGGCACAAATGCGCCGATACCGTCTATGCGCGGCTGACGGGGGAGGGGCCGTATTTCGACAGCCGCGTGGTCTATGTCTCGGAAACGGGGCCCAAGGGCAGGCGCGTCAAGCGGCTGGCGATCATGGACCAGGACGGCGCCAATCACCGTTTCCTGACCAACGGCCAGTCGATCGTGCTGACGCCACGCTTCGCGCCCAACCAGCAGTCGATCGTCTATATGAGCTATGTCGGCGACCGGCCCTCCATCTATGTCTACGATATCGGATCGGGGCGGCAGCGGCTGGTGGCGTCGAACGTGTCGCTGAGCTTCGCGCCGCGCTTCTCGCCCGACGGGCGGTCCATCCTGTTCTCGATGGCGCAGGCGGGCAATACCGACATCTACCGCGTGTCGGCGCAAGGGGGCACGCCGCAGCGGCTGACCAATTCGCCGGGCATCGACACGGGCGGCAGCTATTCCCCCGACGGCTCGCGGATCGTGTTCGAGAGCGATCGCTCGGGCGGGCAGCAAATCTACGTGATGAACGCCGACGGGTCGAACCAGCAGCGGATCAGCTTCGGCGGCGGGCGTTACGCGACCCCGGTGTGGAGCCCGCGCGGCGACCTGATCGCGTTCACGCGCATCTCGGGCGGGTTCCGCATCGGCACCATGAGCCCAAGCGGATCGGGGGAGAAGCTGCTCACCGACGACTGGCATGACGAGGGGCCGAGCTGGTCCCCCAATGGCCGCGTCATCACCTTTCACCGGTCGGGCCGGGGGGCGGCGGGCAAGGCCGATCTGTGGATGGTCGATTTGACCGGGGTGAACGAGCGGCGCATCCCTACCCCGCTCGACGGATCGGACCCGGCCTGGGGGCCGCTTCGACCATGAGGCACGCGGGGGCGCGTACCGAACGGGGCCGGATCACTGGAGAGAAGACGATGACCAAGACCTTGACCTTGATCGCGGCGACTGCGCTGCTGACGCTCGGCGCCTGTTCCAAGAAGCGGCCCGAAGTGCTGCCGCCCGCTCCCGTCGGGTCGGGCGCCGACACGGGCGCGGGCGTGACCGATCCCAATGCGGGCGGGGCCGGGGGCGCGGTGACGCCGGGGTCGGACGCCGATTTCCAGCGCTCGGTCAATTCGAACACGGTGCTGTTCGCGCTCGACCAGTACGACATCGACGCGACCGCGCGCGGGGTGCTCGACAGCCAGGTCGACTGGTTGCAGCGCTATCCGAACGTCCGCGTGACGATCGAGGGTCATGCCGACGAGCGCGGCACGCGCGAATACAACCTCGCGCTGGGCGACCGGCGGGCGAACGCGGCCAAGAACTATCTCGCCGCGCGGGGCGTGTCGCCGAGCCGCATGACGACGATCAGCTATGGCAAGGAACGCCCGATCGAGGTCGGATCGGACGACCAGAGCTATGCGCGCAACCGCCGCGCGGTGACGGTGGTGCTGAGCCGCTGATGCGTCAGCCGAGCGCGCGATCGAGCAATTTGGCGAGCCTGAGCCCGCCCTTCAGCACCTGGTCGCGCAAGGTCGGGGCGAGCCGGGCGACCGTGGCGTCGTCCAGCGTCACGCGCGCGGGGCTGGGGGCGCAGGCGTCGCCGCCGAGCGCGCTCGCATAGACGGCGTCGTGCGACACCTGCCAGCTCTCGCGGCTCCATGACGCCACGTCGCCCGCGGCCAGCCGGGCGCGGGTCGCGGCGGGGTAGCGACGGACGAGCGGCGGGCCGCTGGTGATCGCGCGCTCGGCCAGCGGGCCGTCCCAGACCGAGTGGATGTTGAAGCGCTTGGGCGCGTAGATGCCGTAAGCGGCGGCCAGGTCGTTGCCGCCCCGGTCGCTCTTGTCGCCCGCGTGGAGCGGCTGGTGGAGGTCGCCCGCGAAGTGGAGCAGGAAGGCGAGCGCCCTGACCCGGTCGGCGCGCGTGGTGTCGGGCGCACGCAGCAGCGCGGCCTGACGCTCGACCTGCGCCGATACGCAATTGCCGTCGATGCAGGCGGACGTGCGGTCGAAGGGGCGGCACACATCGACATTCTGGTAATGCCAGGCATAGGCGTAACCGAAGCGCGACTGGCCGGCCGCGTCCTTCAGCGGCTTGACGCAATCGGCCCAATAGCTCGCCTGCGCGACATCGCCGGCCGGGCATTCGGGCGTGCCGAGCAGCGCCTGGTCGGCGAGCACCCGCCGGATCGCCGCGCGCGTCGCCGGGCGGACATTGGCATAGGCGATCCGCGCGATCGTCTCATGCCCATATTCCCAATAGGCCTGGGCGGGAGCGAGCGGGAGGAGCAGCGCGAGGAGCGCGAGAAATCTGAACATGGCGCGGCGCTTAGCGGCTCCGGGTCAATCCTGGTAGAGCGCGACCTCGGCCGGGCTGCCCGACGCGATGCGGCCCCGGTACATGCCGGGCGAGTTGAACGCCCAGTGCGCCGATCCGTCGGGCCCCATCACGATCACCCCGCCGGTGCCGCCGATCGCGGCGATCTCGTCCAGCACCGCCTTCCCCGCCGCGTCGCCGCTTTCCCCCAGAAAGCGCATCCGCGCGGCGATCGCCCCGGCGGCGCCGACGCGCAGGAACTGCTCGCCCGAGCCCGTGCACGACACCGCGCCCGCGCGGTCGTCGGCCCAGGTGCCGGCCCCGATGACGGGCGAGTCGCCGATCCGGTCCCAACGCTTGCCCGTCACGCCCCCGGTCGAGGTGGCGGCGGCGAGGTGGCCCAGCATGTCGCGCGCGACCGCGCCGACGGTGCCGTATTTCATCGCGCTGTCATAGCCGCCCTCGCCCGCGAGCAGTTCGGCGAGGTGCCCGCGCCGTTCCTCGGTGACGAACCAGTCGCTATCGGCCTGGTCGAGCCCCTGTTCGACGGAAAAGGCGTCGGCGCCGGGCGCGGCGAGGAAGACATGAGGGCTCCGCTCCATCACTGCGCGCGCGAGCGCGACCGGGTTGCGGGTGCGCGACACGCCCGCGACCGCGCCGGCGGTGCGCCCGCTACCCTCCATGATCGCCGCGTCGTGCGCGACCCGACCCTCATGCGTCAGCGCCGCGCCCCGCCCGGCGTTGAAATTGGCGTCGTCCTCCAGCACCCGCACCGCCGCCTCGACCGCATCCAGCGCCGCGCCGCCCGCCGCCAGTATCGCCGCGCCCGCGGCCAGCGCCGCGTCCAGCCCCGCGCGGATCGCCGCCTCGCGATCGGGGGTGATGAGATGGGGTTCGATCACGCCCGCGCCGCCATGGATCATCAGCGTCCAGTGATCGTCGGTCATGCGCGTCGCGGCCTTGCTCAAGGGGGTGTGAAGCGGGCGGCGCTAGGGTATATGGGGGTCCCATGTCCATTCGTCCGTGGCGCGACATCGTCCGCCGTCCCAGCCGCCAGATCATGGTCGGCAACGTCCCCGTCGGCGGCGACGCGCCCGTCACCGTGCAGACGATGACCAACACGCTCACCTCCGATCCGGTGGCGACGCTGAACCAGATCCGGCGCTGCGAGGAGGCGGGGGCCGACATCATCCGCGTGTCGTGCCCCGATGTCGAATCGACCGCCGCGCTCGGCCAGATCGTGCGCGCGGCGCGGGTGCCGATCGTCGCGGACATCCATTTCCACTACAAGCGCGCGCTGGAGGCGGCGGACGCGGGGGCGGCGTGCCTGCGCATCAATCCGGGCAATATCGGCTCGTCCGCGCGGGTGCGCGAGGTCGTCGACGCGGCCAAGGCGAACGGCTGCGCGATCCGCATCGGCGTCAATGCCGGCTCGCTCGAGCGCCATCTGCTCGAAAAGTACGGCGAGCCCTGTCCCGAGGCGCTGGTCGAATCGGCGCTCGACCATATCAAGCTGCTCCAGGACCACGACTTCCACGAGTTCAAGGTGGCGGTGAAGGCGTCGGACCTGTTCCTCGCGGTCGCGGCCTATCAGCAGCTCGCCGAGGCGGTCGATTGCCCGCTGCATCTGGGCATCACGGAAGCGGGCGGCTTCGTCGGCGGCACGGTGAAGTCGGCGATCGGCATCGGGTCGCTTCTATGGTTCGGGATCGGCGACACGATCCGCGTCTCGCTGTCGGCGGAGCCCGAGGAGGAGGTGCGCGTCGGGTTCGAGATTCTGAAGTCGCTCGGCATCCGCAACCGGGGCGTGCGCGTCGTGTCCTGCCCGAGCTGCGCGCGCCAGGGCTTCGACGTGATCCGCACCGTGCAGACGCTGGAGGAGAGGCTCCAGCACATCCGCACGCCCCTCTCGCTGTCGGTGCTGGGCTGCGTCGTCAACGGCCCGGGCGAGGCGCGGGAGACCGATATCGGCATCACCGGCGGCGGCGGCGGCAAGCATATGGTGTACCTGTCCGGGGTCACCGACCATCATGTGCAGGATCGGGGCATGGTTGACCATATCGTCGCCCTGGTCGAGGCCAAGGCGGCGGAGATCGAGCGCGAGGATGCGGCGCGGGCTTTGGCGGCGGCGTAGGACCGGATCGAGGAGACCGTCATGAGCTATCAGGTGACGATGGCCGAGGCGGGGCACGTGATGCTGCCCGAGAATTTTGGTGCGCGAGTTCGATCTCAAGCCGGGCGACTCGCTGGTGGTCGAGCGTGAGGACGGTCGGTATGTCATCAAGCCGTTCACCCAGGCGGTGCGCGAGGTACAAGCCGAGTTCAGAGCCATGCTGCCGGCGAATCATACCGGAAGCCTCGCCGATGAGCTGATCGCGGAGCGGCGTGCGGAGGCGCGGCGTGAGGATGTCGAGCATGACGAATGGCTGCACGGCCGCAAGAGCGGATGAAGTCGGCGATCGCGCCTGCTTGTCCTTGGCTCTCGAACGCGGGCTGCCCTTTTTGAATTGCGATCACGATTGGGCGAAGCTCGACCGTGGGATCGAACTCCGGATGATCCGGGAGCGCCGATCATAGTCGGTTGAACAGGACTTCGTTGCACCCACGATCGCGCGGGGCCATGCCCTGGTCTCATGAAACCCGTTCCCGCCACGCTTGCCTTCGCGGTCGCCTGCTCGGCGGTGGGCACCTACGCCGCGATGGACGTGTTCATGAAGGCCTTGTCGATCCAGTCGGGCGCGTATGGGGCGGTGCTGTGGCGATCGGTGGCGGGGGTGGCGATCTCGGGCGCGATCTTTCTTGCGAGACGCGGGCGGTGGCCAGCGCGCGCGGCGCTCCGGCTGCACCTGCTGCGCGGGGCGACGGCGGGTATATCGGTGCTGTTCTTCTTCTGGGGGCTGGCGCGCATCCCGATGGCCAAGGGGGTGGCGCTGACCTTCCTCGCGCCGCTGATCGCACTGTTCCTGGCGGCGGGGATGCTCGGCGAGCGGCTCAGGCGCGCAGCGGTATGGGGCTCGTTGGTCGCGTCGGCGGGGGTCCTCGTGATCGCGCTGGGCGAGATCGAGACAGGCGCTTCGACCGACAGCGTGTTGGGCGCGCTGGCGGTGTTCGTGGCGTCGATCTTCTACGCGGTCAGCCTGATCTTCCTCCGGCGGCAGGCGCAGGCGGCGGACCCGATCGAGGTGACGTTGTTCACCGGGCTGGTGATGGGGGGCATGTTGCTCCCCGCCGCGCCGTGGCTGGCGGGGTTGCCCGAAGCGACGCAAATGCCATCGGTGATCGCGGCGGCGGTGCTGGGAACCGTGTCGTCGATCGGGTTCGCCTGGGCCTATTCCCATGCCGAGGCGCAGGTGCTGGCGCCCGTCGAATATACCGCCTTCGCCTGGGCAGCCTTGTTCGGCTGGGCGGCGTTCGGCGAGGTGGTGACCGCGTTCACCGTCGGGGGGACGGCGCTGATCGTGCTGGGCTGCCTGATGGCGGTCCGCCGCGCCGCCGGGCCGGCGCCGCAGTCGGAGGCGGGCGCGTGATCGCGATCCGCGTCGCGATGCCGGGGGACGAGGCGCTGGTGCTGCGCCTGGTGCGCGAACTGGCCTTGTTCGAGCGCGAGCCCGAGGCGGTGACCGCGTGCGAGGCGGATTTCACCGAGGCGCTGTTCGCCGCCGTGCCGAGCGCGGAGGCGGTGATCGCCGAATCGGGCGGGGAGCCGGTCGGCTTCGCGCTGTTCTTCCATAATTTCTCGACCTGGACGGGGCAGCGCGGGCTGTACCTGGAAGACCTGTACGTGACGCCCCCCGCGCGGGGGCAGGGCGTCGGGCGCGCATTGCTGGCGCATCTGGCGGGGATCGCGGTCGACCGGGGTTGCGCGCGGTTCGAATGGTCGGTGCTCGACTGGAACGCGGGGGCGATCGCCTTTTACCGGGCGCTGGGCGCCACGGGCATGGAGGAGTGGACGGTGCAGCGGGTGAGCGGCGATGCGCTCCGTCGCCTGGCGGGGCGTGGCTGCTGATGGCGGTGGATGCGGGGCTGGTCGCCTGGGTGGCGGAGGCGATGGCGCCGGTCGGGACCGTCACGCACCGCGCGATGATGGGTGGCGCGACGCTCTATTGCGACGGCGTCGTGTTCGCGATCGTCGCCGACGACGCGCTGTGGTTCAAGGCGGACAAGGTTTCGGATGCCGAGTGGGACGCGGCGGGGGCGGCGCGCTTCACCTACAGCATGGGCGAGGGGCGGACGGGGAGCATGAACTACCGCCGCGCGCCCGACGAGGTGCATGACGACGCCGAGGAGCTAAGGCGTTGGGCTGCGCTGGCGATCGAGGCCGGAACGCGGGGACCGGCAAAGCGGAAGAAGTAGCGCCGATCGCGACCGCCGGCATCCCCGCGCCCTCGGACGCGGCGAAGCCGCGCTGGCCGCGCTTGCTACTACGTAGCTTCGCGGCCAGCGATCTCCGGCGCGTCATGCGGCTCCTCGCCGCGCGCCTTCGCGTCGTCGTAGCGCGCGATCGCCTCCATCGTGATGCGGCGCGCTTCGTCGCGGCCGCCCCAGGTGCCGACGCGCACCCATTTCTTCTTCTCCAGATCCTTATAATGGGTGAAGAAATGCTCGATCTGCTCGAACACGATCTCGGGCATGTCCTCGCGCTCGGCGACGTTGGAATAATAGGGAAAGGTCGAATCGACGGGAACGCAGACGAGCTTCTCGTCGCCGCCCGCCTCGTCCTCGAGATTGAGGACCGCGATCGGCCGCGCGCGTACCACGCAGCCCGGAATGAAGGGCGAGCGCGCGACGACCAGGGCGTCGAGCGGGTCCCCGTCGGGCGACAGGGTATGCGGCACGAAGCCGTAATTGGCCGGGTAACGCATCGGCGTGTGGAGGATGCGGTCGACGAACAGGGCGCCCGACGCCTTGTCGAACTCGTATTTCACCGGCTCGCCCCCGGTCGGCACCTCGATGATGACGTTCAGGTCGTCGGGCGGGCTCTTGCCCACCGGGATCAGATCGATACGCATGGTTGAATTCCCCTGTTCGGACTGCCGTCAGCGTGGTGCGAGCAGCCGGTCGAGCCCCATCTCGCCGGTCCCGACCTTTTCCAGGCGCGGGTAGCGGGGGCCGTCATGATAGTCGACCGCGACCTCGCGGATACGGTCGGCCGATTTCACCAACAAGCGGATGGGCTCGCGCGTTCCCTTGGCCGCCAGGATCGCCGCCTTGAGCCGGTCGGCGGTGTAGAGCTGGCCGTTGACTGCCTGGATCGTCGTGCCGACGTCTATTCCCGCTTTGAAGGCGGGGCTGTCCCAGATCGCAGCGGTGACCTCCGCGTCCTTGTTGAGCACCAGGCCGATCGAGAAGCCGAGATTGACCGAGGGGCCGGCGCGCTCGGTCTTGGCGAAATAGCTCGTCGGCTCGGCCGTATAGACGAGGCGGTAGCCGTTCATCGCGAAACCGCCGATCGGCGCGGGCTGGCCGGTCTCGGTGATGCGGCGGCGCAGGAAGCCGGCCCAGTCATAGGGCTGGATCCGGTTCAGCGTCGCCGCCACGTCGTCGAATGTATAGGTAAGCTCGCCCCAGTCGCCGTCGCGCATCCCGAAAAAGGCGCGCGCGAAATCGTCGATCGAGCGGCGTCCGTTCGACTGGCGGCGGAGCATCGCGTCGACCTCCATCCAGATCAGCAGGCCTTCATTGTAGTAATCCTCCGACCGCTGCCAGCTCGACCACCCCTTGGGGCGACGCGCGGAGATGACGGGGTCGTTGGTGGTGTCGACCATCGGCCGCCACTCGCGCCCGCGCGCGTTCTGGAGGTTGGCGGCGATGATCGCATAGGCGTCGAGCGTGTCCTGCTTGGACACGAGGCCGCTGCGCGCCTGGAGCACATAGCCCCAGAATTGCGTCTGGCCCTCATAGACCCAGAGCAGCGAGCCGCGCGTGGGGGTGCGGTAATCGGGCGCCCACAGATCGGCGCCGCGGCGGAACTTGCCGTCCCAGCTATGGCTGAACTCGTGCGGCAGGAGGTTGCGGCGGGTGACGCTGTTCTCCCAATCGAGGAAATAGCCCGGACTGACGCCATTCTCCGACGAGCGGTGATGTTCGAGGCCGATGCCCCCCAACTGGTCGGTGATCGACAGGAGGAACTCGTAACGATCGTAATGCTGCGCGCCGAAGGTCTTGATCGACTGGTCGACGAGGCGGCGATGCGCGTTGATCTGCTCGGGCTTGGCGGCGAGCTCGGCGGGGTTGTCCGCGAAGACGTTGAGATCGACGCGCGGGGAGAGCTTCCATTCCCTGTAGTGGCGGCCCGCCAGGATCGGCGAGTCGACCAGTATCTCGTAATTGGTCTGGTCGTAGCTGTAGGTCGACCCGGCAGCACGGGCGGGGACGGCCGATACGGCGGTCCAGCCGGCGGGGTATTTGACCGTCATCTTCACCGGGATCTGGCGGACATAATGGCCCGCCGGATAAAGGCTCATCGAATTGGGCTGGAGGCTGATCATCGTCGGGGTGACGACGATGCGGCCCTGGTCGGGCTTGGTCGCGGAGCTGAACTGGAACTCCAGGTCGAGCCGCCGCGCGCCTTCGGGCACGTCGATGTGGAAGGCGAACACGTCGACCGGGTCGCGCGTCCAGGGCACGATCCGGCCGTTCGCGCGGATGACGAGGCCGGTCAGCTTCTCGATCTCGCCGCGCGCGGCATGGGTGCCGGGGAGGAATTTGGGATAGAGCAGGGCCATCCGGCCGGGCCCGGCGACGGGGATCGTCTCGCGGACGCGGAAGATGCCGCGCTCGGTATCGGTCGCGTCGATGTCGAGCGTGATCACGCCGGGATAGGGGATGTCGCGCGGCGCCGGGATCGTGTCGACGAACGGCACGGGTTGGGGCGCTGAATTGCCCTGCGGGACCTGCGCGAGCACGGGGGCTGCTGTCCCGGCGAGCAGGGCGATGGCGGTGCGGATCAAGGGCGGGCCTCTCTGATATGTCGGTTACGCTCTAAGCGGCGGAAACGGTGGGCGTCTAGTGGGCGGCGGGGGGAGAGTTGCCGGGTGGGCGGCGCATCCCTAATACCCCGCGCTTCATGGCCCGCATCCCCACCCCCAACCGCGTTCGCGGCACCCAGGACATCTTCGGCGACGAGCAAAGGCGGTTCGCCCATGTCCTCGACACGTTCGAGCGGGTGCGGCGGCTTTACTGCTTCGGGCGGGTCGAGGTGCCCGTGTTCGAGGCGACGGAGGTGTTCGCGCGCTCGATCGGCGAGACGACGGACGTGGTGTCGAAGGAGATGTATACGTTTGCCGACCGGGGCGGGGACTCGATCACGCTCAGGCCCGAGTTCACGGCGGGGATCGCGCGGGCGTTTCTGACCAATGGCTGGCAGCAACATGCGCCGATGAAGCTGGCGACGAGCGGTCCGGTCTTCCGGTACGAGCGCCCGCAAAAGGGCCGGTTCCGCCAGTTCCACCAGATCGACGCGGAGGTGATCGGCGCGGCCGAGCCCGCCGCCGATGTCGAATTGCTGGTGATGGCGGACCAGCTGCTTCACGAGCTGGGTATCAACGATGGGGTCACGCTCCAGCTTAACACGCTGGGCGACGCGGAGACGCGCGACGCGTGGCGGGCGGCTTTGGTGGCGCATTTCGAGGCGCACCGGGACGCGCTGTCGGAGGAGTCGCTGGCCCGGCTTGTGAAGAACCCGTTGCGCATCCTCGACTCCAAGGACCCGCGCGACCGGCCGGTAGCGGACGCCGCGCCCGATATCGATGCGTATCTGACGGCGGAGGCGCGCGGCTTCTTCGACGCGGTGACGGTGGGGCTCGACGCGGCGGGGGTGAAGTGGACGCGGAACCCTCGGCTGGTGCGCGGGCTCGATTACTACCGCCACACCGCGTTCGAGTTCACGACCGACCGGCTCGGTGCGCAGGGGACGGTGCTGGCGGGCGGGCGCTATGACGGGCTGATCGGGTCGCTGGGCGGGCCGGAGACGCCGGGCGTCGGCTGGGCCGCGGGGGTGGAACGGCTGGCGATGTTGGTGGCGGAGCTGGCAGAGGGTTTGCGCGTGGAAGTCATCCCGGATGCTCCCCACCTTGAGATCGACGCACACGCGGCGGCGGCAACACTGCGGTCAGCGGGAATTGCGGCCAATGTCTCGTATCGCGGATCGGCCAAGGATCGATCAACCCGCGCGCGCAAGCGGAGTGATACATTGCTGCTGTATGTTCGCGCAGACGGAAGACTAAACTTGAACGTCGGTTCCGTGCAGGTCGACGATATCGCCCCGCTTAACGCGATTTTGGATGCGCTGGGCAGGAACAGATTTCCGGTCGGCTTTGTTGGCGTGAATCCGCTGGATGCCACGCGGCAATGACCATCATCTCCCCCGACCGCATCCGCCAGATCGAGGCGCGACGCGACGAGTTGTCGGCGTTGATGGCGACGGGCGAGTTGCCATCCGACCGCTTCGTCGCGGTGTCCAAGGAATATGCCGAGCTGGAGCCGGTCGCCGAGGCGGCGGGGCTGGTCAGGCGGCTGCGCGCCGAGGCGGAGAGCCTGCAGTTCATGGCGGGGGACGGCGATGAGGAGCTGCGCGCCATGGCGGCCGACGAGCTTCACGAGAATCGCGGGCTGCTTGAGGCGGCGGAGCGCCGGCTCGCGCTGGCGCTGCTCCCGCGCGACGCGGCGGACGAGCGCGCGGCGATGCTGGAGATCCGCGCGGGGACCGGTGGCGACGAGGCGGCGCTGTTCGGGGGCGACCTGTTCCGCATGTACCAGCGTTACGCCGAGCGGCAGGGCTGGCGCGTCGAGCTGATCTCTTCCTCTTCGTCGGACGCGGGCGGGTTCAAGGAGGTGGTGGCGAGCGTCACGGGCCAGGGTGTGTTCGCCCGGCTGAAGTTCGAATCCGGCGTCCACCGCGTCCAGCGCGTGCCGGCGACGGAGGCGGGCGGGCGCATCCATACCTCGGCCGCGACGGTGGCGGTGCTGCCCGAGGCGGAGGATGTCGACGTCAGGATCGATGACAAGGACCTGCGCATCGACGTGTACCGGTCGTCGGGGCCGGGCGGGCAGTCGGTCAACACGACCGATTCGGCGGTGCGGATCACGCATCTGCCCACGGGGCTGGTCGTCATCCAGCAGGACGAGAAATCGCAGCACAAGAACAAGGCCAAGGCGCTCCGCGTCCTGCGTACCCGCCTGTACGAGGCGGAGCGCGAGCGGCTGCACCAGGAGCGGGCGGGCGCACGCAAGTCGATGGTCGGATCGGGCGACCGGTCCGAACGCATCCGCACCTACAACTTTCCGCAGGGCCGCGTGACCGATCACCGCATCAACCTGACGCTCCACCGCCTGCCCGAGATATTGGAGGGCGAGATGGACGAGCTGGTGGGGGCGCTGATCGCGGAGGACGAGGCCGAGCGGCTGGCGGCGCTTGACGGCTGAGACCGTGCGGGGGGCGATCGCCGCCGCCGCCCGGACGTTCGACTCCCCGACCGCGCGGCTCGATGCCGAGTTGCTGATGGCGCACGCGATCGGGGTGACGCGGGAGACGATGCTGATGCGCCATCTCGACGACCCCGTGCCCGCCGCCTTCACGTCCCTGGCCGAGCGGCGCGCGAGTCACGAGCCCGTCGCGTACATCACCGGCATCCGCGATTTCTGGACGGTGACGCTCCACGTCGCGCCGGGGGTGCTCATCCCCCGCGCCGATTCGGAGACGTTGATCGAGGCCGCGGTCGCGCATTTCGGGGCGCGCGCGCCGCGCACGGTGCTCGACCTGGGCACGGGGTCGGGGGCGCTGCTGCTCGCCGCGCTCGATCAATGGCCCAGCGCGAGCGGGATCGGGGTGGACGAGTCCGAGGCGGCGCTGTGGATCGCCCGGGACAATGCGCACCGGCTCGGGATGGAGGCGCGCGCGCGGATCCTGCGCGGCGGGTGGGCCGGTGTCGCGGGACCGCATGACCTGATTCTCTGCAACCCGCCCTATGTCGCGGCGGGCGCCGCGCTGCCGCGCGGGGTCATGGATCATGAGCCCGCCGAGGCGCTGTTCGCGGGGGAGGACGGGCTCGCCGATTATCGACGCATCGCGCCCGTGCTCGCGGCGCAGATCGCGCCCGGCGGCGTCGCCTGTATCGAGATCGGTTCCGACCAGGGCGAATCCGCCGCCGCCCTGTTCCGCGCCCAGGGGCTTAACGTGACGCTTAGCCCCGACCTGGAAGGCCGCGACCGTTGCCTTGTGGTCACGCCTTGAAGCGGCGTCGCGCGCTTCCCATGTTTTCGCTTGTCCGGCACCCCCCGCCGTCGCTATGGGCAGGGCGGGGGTTTCCACGATTTCGACACAGGTCGTTGAATCGGGGCGCTCGACAGCATCCTCACTGACGCGCCGTCCGACTGTCGGACCGGTCGCGATGGGCTTGAGGGCCGGATATCGCCCCAAAATATCGCCGGGGCGCGGTGGTCGCGCGCGGTGCTTCGCCGATGCGCACGGAGCAATTGATGGTTCACGGGGAACTCGCATGATCAACAATCGGCAGCAGACCGGCCGTCGTCGGGGTCGCGGCGGGCAGCGCCCGGGTGGCGGCAATGGCGGCGGTGGCGGGAATCCCGGCCGGCCCGATAACGGCAATCGCATCGACAATCGCGCGCGGGGAAATGCCAGCCAGCTTTACGAGAAGTATAAGAGCCTGGCCTCCGAGGCCCAGCGGCAGGGCGACCGCGTCAATACCGAATATTATCTCCAGTTCGCCGATCATTATTTCCGCGTGCTGAGCGAGACGCGCGCGCGCTTCGAGGACCAGCAGCCCCGCCCCCAGCGGGCGCGCGGCGACGAATATGACGGCCAGCGCGGCGGTCGCGACGAGTATGGCGACGACAACGACATGGACGGCTCCGACGGCGACGGCGACGATTATGGCGACGAGGGCGACGTGATCCGCCCCGGCGACCAGATGCCCGGCGATCGGGTGGTCGGCGACCGGGTCGGGGGCGACCAGCCCCGCCAGCGTCCCCAGCAGGCGCGTCCCCAGGCGAATGACGGTCGTCAATATGAGGATCGCCGCCCGCGCCGCGAGGAGGAGGACCGGCGTCCGCGCCGCGACGATCGCGAGCGCCAGGGCAATCAGCCGCGCGGGGAGTTTCGCGTCGAGGGCGAGGGTGCGCCGCGTGCTCAGGCGCCTGTGTCCGCGGCGTCGGAAGCTCGGCCGGAGCCGGTCGAGCCGTCGCTGCCCATGTCGGCGCCCGAGGCCGAGGCACCCCAGCCGCGCCGTCGCGGTCGGCCGCGCAAGGAGCCGGTCGCCGAGACACAAGGACCCGAGGGCGGTATCTCCGAGTCGAGCGGCTTCGATGCCGATCGGTTGCCGCCCGCCTTGGGGATCGCGGCGAATGACGGCGTGGCGAATGACGGCGAGGTCAAGCCGCGCCGCCGACGGGCCCGCACGGTCGAGGCGCCTGCCGCGGAGTGATCGTCGCTTCTTGCAGGTGATGCGATTAGGCCGGTTCCGCTGTTTGCGGGGCCGGCCTTTTTCGTGGGCGCCGGGTGTTCGGCCTTCCCGCCGCCGTCAGCCGCGGCACAGCCGCGCCTTATGGCGGCCTTCGCCGCGCCGGCAGCGCCGGGCG
>NZ_DASVRV010000043.1:0-47770 GCF_036388435.1 Sphingomonas sp. | reverse complement strand
TTGGGCAGATGCGGCTCGATCGCCGCCCAGGCCTCGTCCGACAACCAGAACAGCGCCATGCTCACCTCCGTCGCCCCCGCGTCCGTGGTGAATCAGAAAACCGCGCCCGCCTCAACCCGCTGATTGGGTTTTGACCCTAGTTCCGCGTAACTGCCTTCGACCTTTAAGGCATCGACTGCCTCCACCAACGTCGTAATCAGGTCTCTCCCCGAAGTATATGGAGAGGTCATTGATCTCTGCCGCGATGTCCGTTCCCCAAGGAGGTTGCTTTGATCGGTCAGCAAAATTCCACACAACCCGTTCGGGCTGAAAGCGTGCCAACTCTCGGCGAATAGTTAACAGCTCTGTTTTAGCAGCCTCTGATTTGGCCTTCTAGAGTCGGCTTTGGTACAGATTGCCGAGAAGCACTGGAAATCGATCCCCCCAACTCGTTTCAAGATTCGCTGAGACCGTTGAGAATAAGGCATGGAAAATATCTCCCGTGCCGATTTCGTCGATGATGCTACCGACTTCGATGCCAACTCCCATTTAGCGACATTATTTCCGGTATTTTGTAATGTCTAACTCTAGACGGCACCGCTTTATGTCGATTCTTGCACACAACTCGTTGCTTGGTGTCACAACCGGTCGGTTTCGACACGCTGCCGTGACATTCGGTTTGTCGCCCTTTTCGAGGAGGCGGAACCGTGGGTCATAATGTCGGATTCTGGGTCGCTCGGTAAGGCTCCGCAAGAACCGCCGTCAGCGCATGGTGGGCCTGCGACTTCCCCTTCCAATGTTGGACTTCATCTGCTCCAAGCTGGTGCGTGACGCTCCGATCCGCCCTTGGCAGTCCCGGTATTCCCGCCGCCCCTCGCGCACGAACCGCGCCAGGGCTGGCTCGGCTCACGCCCCGTCGCAGGTTCCTCGTTCGCCCGCCGCGCAAACCGCGCGCGACGCGTTTTGGCGTGAACTTCCAGTGAACTTCCGCGCCCCGCCGCTGCCGAACGCGAGCCCGCGCCCGCATTCTCCCGAACTCGTTCGGGTTCGCGCCTGGCCTTCAGCGCCCCGCCAGCTTGTCGCGCAAGCCCGCCAGCTTGCCCGGCGGCCGTGCCTCCTCCTCGCTGAGGACGCCCGCCGCGCGGAGCGTCGCGTCGGCGTTCGGCGCCCGGAGAAAGGGGTCGAGCGCGAGCGCCATGGTCTCGGCGGCGGCCTCGCCCAGGTCGATGTTGCGCCCTTCGTAGATGATGGTGTCGAGCGCGTCGGCGCTGAGCTCGACCTCTTCCGCCGCCTCCGGACCCGCGGGAACGAACAGCAGGTCGGCCTGCTCGTCGACATGAACCGCGATCGGCTCGCCGGTGACCGAGCAGGCCTGGATCACGTCCGCGACGACGCGCCCACGCGCCGTCAGCCCCGCATGTTCGCGGCGGACGGCGAAGCCGGCGCGCAGCGCGTCCACGGCGACGAGCTCGAACCGGCGGGCGAGCGCTTCGCGCTCCGCGGCGGTCGCTTCCACCTCGACGACACGCTCGCGGGCGGAGATCGAATCGACGCGCTCGGGCCGGCTGAACTCGGGCGTCATGGCACCCACCCCTCGAGTATCTGCTCGACGGGCGCCGCGCGCAGATCGTCTCGCAGCGCGATCAGCGCGCCGCGGACATGGGCAAGTGCCTGGGGCGTCGGGGCTTGGCCGCGGAACAGGTTGCGGGTGATCGCGCCGTCCAGGTCGCCTCCGGCCAGCCCCTCGCGAAAGGCGCCGAGCCGCCCGCCGAGCATGCTCATCATCCGGCCGATATGCTTGCCCACGGTCATGTCGCCGATGCCGATCTGGCGGAGCTGGCCGTCCATGTCGTCGACGAAACGCTCCGCGAGCCGGGCCGAGGGCTCGGCCCCGGACGCGCCCTCCTGCTCCAGCCGCAGCATGACGACCGCGAGCACGGCGGCGACCGCGTCGAAGCGGCCGTCCACCGTGTCGGGTAGCCCGCCCTCCACATACCAATGCGGTGCGCGCGCGCGCGCCACCACCGCATTGTACAGGTCGAGCGTCGGCTCCGCCTCGCTTCGCCCGAACAGTCTTTCCAGCAGACCCAAATCAACGGTTCCTCGATGGGCGCGATGCTTGTGTGCCCGCGTCGCATGGCATATCGATCCGATGCGTCCGCCGTTCAATCGGTTGCCTGTCCGCGCGTATCCGCTGGAGTCCCCTGATGCTGTCCTTTCTTCGTCCCGCCATCGCGCTTTCGGCGGCGTCGCTCGCCATGGGCGGGTGCACCCAGCTCAAGTCGCACCAGGGTTATATCGTCGACGCCGACCTGGTGAACTCGGTCCAGCCGGGCGTCGACAATCGTCAGTCGGTGCTCCAGACCCTGGGGCGGCCAAGCTTCACCGCGCAGTTCGAGGGCGGCGACTGGTATTATATCGCGCGCGACAGCCGCAACTACGCGTTCCGCAACCCGCGCCCGTCGGACCAGATCACGCTCCGGATCAGCTTCGACCAGGCGGGCAATGTCGCCGCCGTGCGCCGCTCGGGGCTGGAGCAGGTCGCCCAGGTCGATCCGGCGCGCAAGACGACGCCGACCTTGGGCAAGAAGCGCAGCTTCTTCCAGGAGCTGTTCGGCAATATCGGCACCGTCGGTGCCCCCGGCGCGGGCGGAGCCGGCGGCGCAGGCGGCGGGGGCCGCACCCAACCCTGAACGGGGCCGCCGATGCTGTCGCGATGCTGACGATCGCATTCGACGGGCGTTCAGTCCGGCTCGTCTATTTCTCCTGTCCAAGGTGGGGCCCGGTGGCCTCGTCCGGAAACCAAGGAGAACGATCATGCGTAAGTTGATCACCGCCGTCCTGCTCGCCGCCACTGCCTTTCCGGCGGCCGCCAGCGCCCAGTCAGCCGGCGAGCTGCGCCGCGACCAGCGCGAAATCCGCGAGGAGCAGCGCGAACTGCGCCAGGCCCGCCGCTACGGCGATCGCGGCGATGTGCGCGAGCAGCGCCGCGATGTCCGTGACGCGCGGCAGGAATATCGCGAGGACCGCCGCGACTATCGCCAGGCCGGTCGCGACGACTGGCGCGGCTATCGCCAGCAGAACCGCGCGCTCTACGCACGGGGCAATTGGAACGCGCCGTTCCGGTATAACAGCTTCCGGCCCGGCGTCCGCATCGGGGCGCCCTATTACCAGCAGCGCTTCGTGATCAGCGATCCCTATCGCTACCGTCTGCCGCGCCCGACCGGCTATCAGCGCTGGGTGCGTCACTATAACGACGTGCTGCTGATCGACACGCGTCGGGGTTACGTGGTGGACGTGCTCCGCAGCTTCTACCTCTAGGACCGCGATGATCGGGCGGCCCTAATTCCGGGCCGCCCGATTTTTCTTTGCCCGTACCCTTGATCGCCTAAGCGAGTCGGTCGAAGCTGCCTTGGCGAAGGTCGGGCGGGGGCACGGGTGGACTGGGCTTTGTGGGGGTTGGCCGCGGTCGCGCGCGAGGCGATGCTGTTCGCGGCGTTCGGCTTTCTGGTGGGCGGGATCGACGATCTGCTGGTCGACCTCCTCTATCTATGCGGTCGCCTGAGCGGACGCGGCGGCAGGCTGTCGCTCGACCGGCTCGTCGCGACGGAGCGGGTCGAGCGCCTGGCGATCTTCGTTCCTGCATGGGACGAGGTCGCCGTGATCGCGCAGATGCTCGACGCGGCGCTCCGGTCGATCGATCACCCGAATTACCGCATCTATGTCGGCACCTACCCGAACGACCCGGCGACGGTCGCGGCAGTCGCGTCGGTGGCCGCGCGCGACGACCGCGTGCGGGTCGTGATCGGCCCACGTCCCGGACCGACGACCAAGGGCGACAATCTCAACGCGCTATGGCGCGCGCTGGGCGAGGATGACGCGCGGACCGGAGTGACGACACGCGCGGTGGTGCTTCACGACGCGGAGGATGTGATCCATCCGGCCGAACTGCGCGTCTTCGATGCGATGCTGGGCCGTCATGCCGTGGTCCAGCTGCCGGTGCACCCGCTGATCCGGCGGGACAGTCATTGGGTCAGCGGCACCTATGCGGACGAGTTCTCCGAGGCTCATGCCAAATTGCTCGTCGTGCGCGGGGCGCTCGGCGCGGGACTGCCGCTGGCGGGGGTGGGATGCGCGATCCGGAGCGATGCGCTCGGCGCCTTGGCGAGCGCGCGCGGCGGTGCCCCGTTCGACCCTGGAAGTCTGGTCGAGGATTACGAAACGGGCCTGTACCTCGCCCAGCTCGGCTTCACCGGCGTGTTCGCGCGAGTTGCCGAACGGCCGGGCGGCGCGCTGGTCGCGACGCGCGCCTATTTTCCCGACGATCTGGAAGCGGCGGTCCGGCAAAAGGCGCGCTGGATGACGGGGATCGCGCTCGCCGGCTGGGACCGGACGGGCTGGGGACGCCCGCTCGCGATCTTCGATCATTGGATGCGGGCGCGCGACCGGCGGGCGCCGCTGGCGGTCGTCGTGCTCGCCGCCGCCTATCTGGCACTGCTGCTCTGGAGCATGTCGGCAGCGGCCTATTGGCTGGTCGGCGTGACGGTGCCGCCCGTCGGGCCGGTCCTGTCGCGGGTGCTGGCCGCCAACATGGTCCTGCTGGGGTGGCGGCTCGCCTGGCGGGTCGCCTTCACGACGCGGATGTACGGGTGGCGCGAGGGGGTGCGATCGGCGCCGCGCATGGTGGTCGGCAACGTCATCGCGCTGTTGGCGGTGCGGCGGGCCGCATGGCGCTACTGGGCGATGTTACGCGGGTCCGATCCCGTCTGGGACAAGACCGCGCACCGCTTTCCGTTGGCGGACGGCGGATGACGGCGGGTCGGCCGCTCCGCTTCCTGGTCGGCGTCCTAATGGGCTGGGCGGGGCTGCGTGCCGTACTGCTCTGGCCCGAACGCGAACCGGCGTCCGCGCCCGGGCAGGCCGCCCCGGTCACGGCCGCGGCAAGTGTCTCCCCCGTGATCGCCGTGGCGGCCCTGGCGCCCATGACGATGATCCCGGTAACCGCGGGAAAGATTCGTGGAGGCGTGTGGGCTCGGCCGGTTCTGGCGAACCCGTCCCCCGCCATCGTGCCCGTCCCCACCTCGCCCGTCCCGCCTGCGCCGACGATCGCGATGGCGGCGCAGGCCCCGGCAATGCCGGGGGCGACCGTCCGATTGGAGGGCGCGTTGCCGACGCCGCTCGGCTTGTCCGATTCCGTTTCCGCGAGCCGATGGGGCGGCGGCCTGTTCGCCATCGCGCGGCCATCGGGAACGGGCGGCGGGCTGGGATCGACCCAGTTGGGCGGATCGCAAATCGGTGCGCGCCTTTCCTATTCCATGGACGCCCGGCGCCGGATCGCGCTGGTCGGACGGGTCGCGACCCCGTTCGAAGGTCGGGGGCGTGAGGCGGCGTTGGGGGTGGAGTGGCGACCCGCGGGGTTGCCGGTGCGCGTCTTCGCCGAGCAGCGGTTCGCGCTCGACGGCGGCCGGGGCGGTCCGAGCGCGGGTCTGATCGCCGGAGTCGATCGCCCGATCGGGCGCGGCGTCCGGCTGGAAGCCTATGGCCAGGCCGGCGCGATCGGACGAGAGCGGGTGGAGGGATTCGCCGACGGCGCGGCGCGGGTGACGCGGCGCCTAGTCGCCGTGGGCGGCGCGACGCTCGATATGGGCGTCGGCGTCTGGGGCGGGGCGCAGCGCAGCGCCGAGCGGGTGGATGTCGGGCCGACCTTGGGTATCGTGGCGCCGGTCGGCGGGCGCAGGCTGCGGCTGACGCTGGACTGGCGCGCGCGGGTGCTGGGCGAGGCCCGGCCGGGTTCCGGACCCGCGCTGTCGCTGGGCACGGATTTCTGAAGGCGCGCGCTCGCTTCCGCCCGCTCCGCCGACGCGCTAGGACGCCCATGCCCATGAACGTCTATCTTCCCATCGCCAATCTGTCGGTGAACGCGTTGGTGATCATCGCGCTGGGCGGCGCCGTCGGGTTGTTGTCGGGGATGTTCGGGGTGGGCGGCGGGTTCCTGACCACGCCGCTGCTGATCGTCTACGGCATCCCGCCCACCGTCGCCGCGGCGTCGTCGGCGAGCCAGGTGACGGGTGCCAGCGTGTCGGGGGTATTCGCGCATCTCAGGCGCGGCGGGGTCGACCTGAAGATGGGGGGCGTGCTGGTCGCGGGCGGGGGCATGGGCGCGGTGTTCGGGGCGTGGCTGTTCCGCCTGCTTCAGGAGACGGGGCAGACCGACACGGTGATCGCGATCACCTATGTGCTGCTGCTCGGCTTTATCGGCCTGTTGATGCTGCGCGAGTCGCTGCTCGCCATCGGCACGGCCAAGGGCCGGATCGCGCCGCGCCCGCGCAAGCGCCGCCACCATCCGTTGGTCGCGGCACTGCCGCTGCGCACGCGCTTCTATGCGTCGGGGCTGTACATCTCGCCGCTGGCGCCGCTGCTGCTCGGCTTCGGGGTAGGGATCCTGACCATCCTGCTGGGAGTGGGCGGCGGGTTCATCCTGGTGCCGGCGATGATCTATCTGCTGGGCATGGCGACGAGCGTGGTGGTGGGGACCAGCCTGTTCCAGACGCTGTTCGTCACCGCGCTCGCCACGCTGGTCCATGCGCTGACCACCCAAGCGGTCGACATCGTGCTGGCGGGTTTGCTGCTGATCGGATCGGTGACGGGGGCGCAGCTGGGCGCGCGGTTCGCGTCGCGGGTGAAGCCCGAATATCTGCGCCTCGCCCTCGCGCTGGTCGTGCTCGCGGTAGGCGCGCGCATCCTGCTGGGGCTGGTCTGGCGACCGGAGGCGATCTTCTCCGTCGAACTGGCGTGAGGCGCGCGCTGCTTCTCGTCGCCGCACCGCTGCTGCTGGGCCAGGCGCCGGCGCCCGTGCTGGTGCCCGACGTGTCGCAGCGTTCGATCGAGATCGCCTACAGCTTCACCGGTGCCGAGCTGCTCCTGTTCGGCGCGATCCTTTATCCCGGCGGGCGGCTGCCGCGCGGCAGCGCCCCCACCGACATCGTCGTGGTGGTCAAGGGGCCGACCGAGTCGATCCTGATCCGCGAAAAGCAGCGCGTGGCGGGCATCTGGGTCAATGCCGCCGACCTGCGCTACCGATCGGCGCCCTCCTTCTATGCGGTGGCGTCGTCGCGCCCGCTGGAGCGGATCGTCGACGAACGCACCCGCGCCATCTTCGAGCTGGGGCTGGGCGGCCTTCAGCTCTCGCCCGCGTCGAGCGCCGCGCCGGCGATGCAGGACCGGTTCGCGGGCGGGCTGGTCGAACTGCGGCGGCGCACCGGGCTGTATTACGAGGCGCCCGACGCCGTCGAGATCACCGGCGGCGTGCTCTACCGCGCGCGGATCGGGGTGCCGGCGCGGGTGCCGGTCGGGCGGTTCACCGCCGAGACCTTCCTGATCCGCGACGGGCGCGTGCTGGCGGCGGCGGTGCGCGACATCGACATCCGCAAATCGGGGTTCGAGCGGTTCGTCGCGAACGCGGCCGCGAACGCGCCGCTCCTGTACGGGCTGGCGGCGGTGGCCTTGTCGATCAGCCTGGGCTGGTTCGCGGGCTGGGTGGCCGGGCGGCGTTGAGTCCAGGAGCTACCCGATCTTTACCTATTCCGGGGCATCAGGATTTCCACAGGATATGGGATCCGACAACATGACCTTCATGCCCGGTGCCGACGAGTTCGCGCATCGCTCGCCCGCCCCGGCCCCCGTCCCCGCGGAACCGGCCCCCCGCCAGCCGGTCGGCGCGATCGGCTTTGTGCTCGCCATCGCCGGATCGAGCAGCCGCGCGGTCGTCGACGTGGCCGCGCTTCAGGGGCTGAGCGGCCATCCCGATCCCGTGGTCGCGTCGACCGGGCAGGTGGGGACGCAGATCAAGATGCGGGTCGGTTCGACCTGGCTGGTCGCCAATGTCCGCAGCCTGGCGCTGGACCCCGGTCACGACGGCCGCATCATGGCCGATATCGATTTCCTGGGCGAGGGCGACGAGGAGCGGCTGACGGGCAAGCTTTATAATTTCCGCCGCGGCGTGACGCGCTATCCGACGCCGGGGTGCGAGGTGCATCCGATCTCGACGGGCGACCTGAAGCAGATCTACGCCGCCGACGACCGCGCCCATATCGAGATCGGATCGGTCTATCCGACCAAGGACATCCGCGCCGCGCTTTATATCGACGCGATGCTGGGCAAGCATTTCGCGCTGGTGGGGTCGACCGGCACCGGCAAGTCGACCAGCGCCGCCCTGATCCTGCACCGCATCTGCGATCTGGCGCCACAGGGCCATATCATCATGATCGACCCGCATGGCGAATATTCGGCGGCGTTCCGCACCAACGGCGCGATCTACGACGTCAACAACCTGCAAATGCCCTATTGGCTGATGAACTTCGAGGAGCATTGCGAGGTCTTCCTGACCACCACTGGCTCCGAGCGGCAGGTCGACGCCGACATTCTCGCCAAATGCCTGCTGATGGCGCGCGCCAAGAACCGCATCGGGCAGGAGATCGCCAAGCTGACGGTCGACGCTCCCATCCCTTATCTGCTCAGCGACCTGACCAACATCATCGGGCTGGAGATGGGCAAGATGGACCGCGCGGGCGACACCGCGCCCTATATGCGGGTCAAGAGCAAGATCGAGGAGATCAAGGCCGATCCGCGGTACGGCTTCATGTTCTCGGGGATGCTGGTCGCGGACACGATGGCGGGGTTCCTCCAGCGCATCTTCCGCCTGCCCGGCGACGGCAAGCCGATCTCGATCATCGACGTGTCGGGCGTGCCGTCCGATATCACGTCGACCGTGGTCGCGGTGCTGAGCCGGATGACCTTCGACTTCGCGATCTGGAGCCGTAACGAGCCGCAGCGCCCGATCCTGCTCGTCTGCGAGGAAGCGCACCGCTACATCCCCTCGGACCGCGATCCGGGCAAGTCGTCGGTCGGGCGGATCCTGGGCCGGATCGCCAAGGAGGGCCGTAAATACGGCGTCTCGCTGGGCCTGATCACCCAGCGCCCGTCGGACCTGGCGGAGGGCGTGCTGTCGCAATGCGGCACCATCATCGCGATGCGGCTCAACAACGAGCGCGACCAGGCCTTCGTGCGCGCGGCCATGCCCGAGGGCGCGCGGGGGTTCCTCGATTCGATCCCGGCGCTGCGCAACCGCGAATGCATCATCTGCGGCGAGGGCGTCGCCATCCCGATCCGCGTGTCCTTCGACGGTCTGGAGGAGGTACGCCGCCCCGCGTCGAGCGACCCGCTCTTCTCCGAGCTGTGGCGCGATGTCGGCGGCGAGGAGCAGATCATCGGCCGCACCATCCAGAAATGGCGCGCGCAGGGTAAGTGAACGGCGATCGGAGGCCCGCGGCGGCGCGGAAGTTCACTGGAAGTTCAGGCGTAAACGTCGAAAGCCGCACGTCGCGCCACCGACCTTGCTTGGCGACCTTTACACGGAATCGTCGGTTCGCTCCTCCCGTCGCTGGCGGGCGGGCGAGGCTCCGACCTGAAACAGTTTAGGAAAATATAGGGGTCGACGCGATCGGGCATCGGTCGCGCACGACATCATCGACGCCACCGAGGGCGGACGCGCATCGGGAAGTAGACCAGTGAAAGAGCGGACGCCGGGGAGGACCCGAGTCGCCCGAAGGCTGGCACGAATGGCGCGTTGTAGGACAGCGGTTTTCGAGGCATTCGCTATCGATCCCAAGCTGGACGATCCCGCTCGATCGGGCATCTGCCGAAACAATCCATTCCGACCGGGGTTTCCGACACTCTGCGGCGCTCGGAAAAGCGTCGCCTCTCCCGCTATGTCGAAACCGACCGAGAGCGTTGAAAAAGTTAGGGGGGGGTGGTGCCTTCAGGGGGGGTGCCTAACGCCCGCCAGCCTTCACGTTCAGCAGCGCGGCCACCCGCGCCTTGAACGCGCGGAGTTTGTCGCCGGACAGGGCGGTGACCTGGTCGAACGAGATGGAACGCGGGTTGACGGGGCGGCCGCCGCGCCAGACTTCCCAGTGGAGATGGGGGCCGGTCGACATGCCGGTGGAGCCGACATAGCCGATCACCTGGCCGCGCGCGACGCGATCGCCCGGCGACACGGCGATGCGGCTGAGATGGCCGTAGCCGGACTCCAGCGCGCTCGGGTGCGCCAGCTTGATGAAATTGCCATAGCCGGCGTTGCGCCCGGCGAAGCGGACGACGCCCGCCTCCGCGGCGTGGATCGGGGCGCCGTGCGGGGCGGCGATGTCGAGGCCCTTGTGCATCCGGAGAAAGCCCAGGATCGGGTGGGCGCGGAAGCCGAAGCCCGACGAGATGCGGCCCGCGACCGGCAGGCCCATGAAGCCGCGGCGCTCGAAACGGCCGTTCGCGTCGAACCATTGGTCGTTGCCCGCGCCGCCGCCGGTGCTGTCGCCGACGGTCGCGCCTTCGGGGGCGAAGCGCACCAATTGCGTGCGGCGGCTCCCCTGGTCGAGCCCGGCGAAGAGCAGGCGGCCCAGGCGCACCTCGCCCGTGGCGGCGCGGTCCTGTTCGACGATCAGGTCGAACCGGTCGTCGGCGCCGATGTCGCGGCCGATCGAAAAGCGCGTGGCGATCGCGCGCAGATACGCCTCGACCGCCTTGGCCGGAGCGCCCGCCGCGCGGGCGGCGCGGTAGAGGCCGCCGCCGACCAGCCCCTGGACGCGGAGCGGCGTGCGGTCGATCGCGATCGGGGCGCGGGTCATCGCCAAGCCGCCCGCCGACCGGTCGATCGACACGTTCAGGTCGAATCGGGCGCGCAGCGCGAGCCGGTCGAGCGGGCGCGGCATGGTGCGGCTGGGGCGGCGGCCGAGGGTGAGCTGGATGCGGGTGCCCGGCTGGATGGCGGACAGCGGCACCGCGCCCGACAGCAGGGCGGCGGCGACGGCGGCGTCGGTGCGGCCGACGCCCGCGCGCTCCAGCACGCGGTCGAAGGCGTCGCCGTCGCCGAGCGTGGCGGACAGGTCGACGCTGGGGCGCTCGGGCGCCTCGGCGAGCGGGCGGACCAGGTCGCCCGCCGCCATGCGACGGCCGGTGCCGGCGCCCAGGCCCAGGGGCGCGATGCCCTGCGCGCGCGCCTCGTCCCATTCGGACCCGGCGAGGGGGGCGGGAACGACGCCGATCAGGGGGCGAAAGCTCGGGGCGAGCATCCAGGTCGCGGCGCAGAGCGTGGTGCAGGTGAGCAGCCCGCGCCACCAGTCGCGCGAGCCGATGTCGCTGCCCAGATCGGGCACCCAATCGATCGCGGCGGCGCGGTGGCGCGCGCGGTCGATCGCGCCGGGCTCGGGCGCCGCGGCGCGGCCGAACGCGCGCGGCGCGAAGGATGCTCCCGACGCGCCGCCGGCGAACTCCAGTTGGTGATCGTTGCGCAGGAACACGCGGGCGACGGACTCCGATCGGTCGCCGATCCCCCCGGCGTGGGTCGGGTGGTTGTGGGAGGCAGATGCTAAAGTCAAATTAACCGGGGGCCGGGGGCGCCGGGCTGTGCGGAGGCCGGGCCGTGCGGAAACGGGCCGTGCGGAGACGGGCTGTGCGGAGAGGGGCCGAGCGGAGAGGGGCCGAGCGGCACATCCCCATTGCATCCCCGCCCGCGACCGCCGATGTTCGCCCGATGAGTGCGCGCGCAACGGCCGGCGATGGGCGGGTGACCGCCGTCCTGGGGCCGACCAACACCGGCAAGACGCATCTGGCCGTCGAGCGGCTGTGCGGCCATTCGTCGGGGATCATCGGCTTTCCGCTCAGGCTGCTAGCGCGCGAAGTCTATGATCGGGTGGTCGCGATCAAGGGGCCGGGCCAGGTCGCGCTGATCACGGGGGAGGAGAAGATCCTGCCCTCCGATGCGCGCTGGTTTCTGTGCACCGCCGAATCGATGCCGCTCGACCGCGAGGTGTCGTTCCTGGCGCTGGACGAGGCGCAACTGGGCGCCGATCCCGAGCGCGGGCATGTGTTCACCGACCGGCTGCTGCGCGCGCGGGGGCGCGAGGAGACGATGATCCTGGGCAGCGCGGCGATCCGCCCGCTGGTCCGCGCGCTGGTTCCGGAGGCGGAGATCGTCGAGCGGCCGCGCTTCTCGACGCTGACCTATGCCGGCGCGCGCAAGATCAGCCGGCTGCCCAAGCGCTCGGCGATCGTCGCGTTCTCGGCGGAGGAGGTGTACGCGGTCGCCGAGATGCTCCGGCGGCTGCGCGGTGGGGCGGCGGTGGTGATGGGGGCGTTGAGCCCACGCACCCGCAACGCCCAGGTGCAGATGTTCCAGGCGGGCGAGGTCGATTATCTCGTCGCCACCGATGCGATCGGCATGGGGCTGAACATGGACGTGGCGCATGTCGCCTTCGCGTCGCTCCACAAGTTCGACGGGCGGCGGAACCGGCGGCTGACGGTCGCCGAGATGGCGCAGATCGCCGGGCGGGCGGGCCGGCACCAGCGCGACGGCACCTTCGGCGCGCTGGTCGACGAAGGCCCCGGCGCGTTCGGGCCCGAGGAGGTGCTGGCCATTGAGGAGCATCGCTTTCCCAAGCTGGACAACCTGTATTGGCGCGAGGGGGCGCCCGATTTCGCGAGCGTCGACGCGCTGATCGCCTCCTTGGAGCGCAAGCCCGAGCCGGGCGTGCTGCGCGCGGCGCCCGAGGCGATCGACCTGTCGGTGCTGAAACGGCTGGCGGACGAAAGCTGGGTGCGCGACCGGGCGCGCGGGGTGGCGATGGTCAAGCGGCTATGGGCGGCGTGCGGGGTGCCCGATTTCCGGAAAGTCGGGCTCGACCCCCATGCGCGCTTCGTGTCGCGGCTGTTCGGGCACTTAAGCGAGGGCAAGGGGCATCTGCCGCACCAATGGTTCGCCGACGAGATCGCGCGGCTGGACACGGTGGCGGGGGATGTGGAGACGATCGCGGGGCGGATCGCGGCGGCGCGGAGCTGGGCCTATATCGCCCACCGCGCCGACTGGCTGGCAGACCCCGCGCATTGGGCGGAGCGGACGCGCGGGCTGGAGGAACGGCTGTCGGATGCGCTCCACCAGGGGCTGACCCAGCGTTTCGTCGACAAGCGCACGACCGCGCTGATGCGCCAGATCGGCGCCGATGTCGGGGCGCTGCCGGTTACGGTCGGGCCGGGGGGCGAGGTGTCGGTCGAGGACCATCATCTGGGACGGCTCGACGGGTTCCGCTTCACCGTCGCTCCCGACGCGCGCGCGACCGACAAGCGCCTGCTGCTCGCCGCTGCCGAGAAACGGCTGAAGGGCGAACGCGACCGGCGCGGCGCCGCGCTGGCCGAGGCCGAAGATGCGGGCGTGACGCTGGGCGACGCGGGCGAACTGCATTGGGGCGGGTACCGGGTGGCGACGCTGGCGCCGGGACCGTCGCTGGCGCGGCCCCGGCTGCTGCTCGACCGCGATCTCGACTGCCTCGACAAGGCGCTGCGGGAACGCGTGCGGGGGCGGTTGGAGCGGTGGGTCGGCGACCGGCTCAAGGTCAGGGCACCCACGCTGCCTTTGCTCGCCGACGTGGCGCGCGACGCGGTGGCGTCGCCCGAACTCCGGGTCGTGGCGGGGGTCCTGGAGGCGGCGGGCGGGATCGCCGCGCGCTTGGGCATGCGCGCGGCGGTGGAAGCGCTGGAGCCCGCCGAGCGCAAGCGGCTGCGCGGCATCGGGGTGACGATCGGCGCGCTCGACCTGTTCGATCCGCGACTGCTCAAGCCCGAGGCGGCACGGTTGCGCGCGGTGCTGATGAGCGTGCGCGGCGAGGCGGTGACACCGGCGCCGGCTGGCGCGACGGTGCTGGCGCGCGGGGTGGCGGGGGCGGTGCTGGCGTCGGGGTTCCGGCCGCTCGGCGCCCAGGCGGTGCGGGTCGACCTGGTCGAGCGGATCGCGCGCGCGGCGCATGACGCGCGCCACGGACGGGCACCCTTCATGCCCGACCCGGCGCTGTCGGTGTCGATCGGGCTGGAGCCGGAGACGCTGGCGCGGCTGATGGCGGAACTCGGCTTTCGCGCGGCCTCGCGGGATCAGGACGGCGCCGACGCCCCGCCCGCCGTGCCGCGCTGGGTGTGGCGGGGACGTCCGCCCGCGCGCGCCGTCGCGGTGATGCCTACGCCGGACAACGCCTTCGCCGCCTTGGCGGGGTGGACCGGGACCCGCGAACGCCGTGGCTGACGGGGCAATGCGGATCGACCGATTCCTGTGGTGGGCGCGGCTGGCGAAGACGCGCTCGGCCGCGCAGGCGATCGCGGAGGCGGGGCGGCTCAGGATCGACGGTCGGGTGATCGAGCGGGCGCATTGCCCGGTGCGCGTCGGCAACGTCCTGACCTATCCCTCCTATGGCCAGGTGCGGGTGGTGCGTGTCGAGGCGCTGCCGGCGCGGCGCGGCCCCGCCCCCGAGGCGCAAGGGTGCTACCGCGACCTGCTGGCACCGGACGCGGCGAGTGAGAACGTCTCGCAACAGGGGGCGGACGATTGACGCTCCCCGGCGGCGGGCATAGCAGGGCCGCTGTTCGCCGGTCCCGCCGGCCCAGGAGCTTGGGAACCCAATGACCTACGTCGTCACCGACGCCTGCATCCGCTGCAAGTACATGGACTGCGTCGAGGTCTGCCCGGTGGATTGTTTCTACGAGGGCGAGACGATGCTGGTCATCAATCCGTCGGAATGCATCGATTGCGGCGTGTGCGAGCCCGAATGCCCCGCCGAGGCCATCCTGCCCGACACGGAAAACGGGCTGGAGCGCTGGCTGGAGCTGAACGCGACCTTCTCCGCGAGCTGGCCCAACGTCACCCGCAAGGCGGACCAGACCCCCGCCGACGCCGACGAGCACAAGGGCGAACAGGGCAAATACGACCTGTATTTCTCGCCCGAGGCCGGCCAGGGCGACTGACCCGCGACCCCGCCCCCGCTATGGGACAGGGTCGTTGACGGGTTCGGCTGGATTTTTGGCGAGAACATCGGTATAAGGGGCTGTGGCGGACGCGATGTCGCGCGTTCCGCTGGAGTATGATGTTCCTCTTCCCCGATCGCCGGCAATTCGAGCGGCCAGCCCGCTTCCACCGCCGCGCGCCCACGGGTTCGATCCGGAAAGGCCCCTGAATGGCTGCCAAGGCCCTGTTGTTCGATGTCGGTGATTATGTGGTCTATCCCAAGCACGGCGTGGGCCGTGTGATCGAGCTGCAACGCTCGGAAATCGCGGGCATCCAGCTCGAACTCTATGTGCTGCGGTTCGAAAAGGAGCGCATGACGCTCCGTGTGCCGACCAACAAGGCCGAGTCGGTGGGGATGCGCAAGCTGTCCTCCGACAAGACGCTGCGCGAGGCGCTGGAAACGCTGAACGGCAAGCCCAAGGTCAAACGCACCATGTGGTCGCGCCGCGCGCAGGAATATGAGGCCAAGATCAATTCGGGCGACCTGGTGTCGATCGCCGAGGTGGTCCGCGACCTGTTCCGCGCCGAGGACCAGCCCGAGCAGAGCTATTCGGAGCGCCAGATCTTCGAGGCCGCGACCAGCCGCCTGGCGCGCGAGCTCGCCGCGATGGAGGAGACCGACGAAAAGGCGGCGCAGGAGCGCATCCTCGACATCCTCCGCGCCTCCGCGGCCATCTACAACAAGGACAAGGCGCCGGCCTGACCGGTCGCGCTTTCGTCGGAAAGGGAGGGCGGTGCCGAGAGGCGCCGCCCTTCGTCGTTTGGCCACCCCTTTGCACAGCCCCGACAGTGTGCTATACAAATAGCACACTAAAGGGAGGTCACCATGCGTCCATATAGCCTGTTGCTCATGCTGCCACTGCTCGCCTGTTCGGCGAACGCGGCGGAAACCGACGAAACGGCCGAGGCGCGCGGGTCGGGGCCGTCCCGCGATTACGCGATGACGGGGTTCAGCGAAGTCGACCTGCGCGGATCGGACGATGTCGATGTCCGCGTCGGGCCGGCTTTCTCCGTGCGCGCCCAGGGGCCGGCCGCCGAGCTCGATAAGCTGGAGATCACGCGGAGCGGCGACACGCTGCGCATCGGCCGCAAGAAGACCGTCGGTATGAACTGGAGCGATGGCGAGGGCGTGAAGGTGTTCGTGACGCTGCCGCGGCTGACCGGGGCGGCGGTGTCGGGGTCGGGCGACCTGACCGTCGACCGGGTCGAGGGCGAACGCTTCGCCGGCGGGGTCGCGGGATCGGGCAGTCTGGCGGTGGGCGCGATGCGCGCGGGCGAGGTGACGCTGTCGGTCGCGGGATCGGGCGACGTGGTCGGCGCGGGCATGGCGCGGGTGCTGCGGATGGACATCGCCGGATCGGGCGACATCGACGCGCGCCAGGTCACCGCGTCGGAGGCGCGGATCTCGATCGCGGGATCGGGCAATGCGCGCGCGACCGTGAACGGCCCGGCCAGGATCGACCTGGCCGGATCGGGCGATGTCGATCTGGGCGGGTCGCCCCGCTGCACCACGTCCAAGGTCGGGTCGGGCGAGGTCCGTTGCGAGTGATCCGGGCGGCCGATTGACTCGGCGGCGAGCGGGGTGCGAGCAGGGGGGATGATCCGTCCCGCCATCCTGTCGCTCGCCCTGTTCGCCGTCCCCGTGGCCGCTGCCGAGAAGGGGGTGTCGGTCGGCAGTTTCGACCGGGTGCGGGTTAATGGCGCGTTCGAGGTGACCCATGCGCCTGGGTCGCCCGGCGCGCGCGTGTCGGGCGATCCGCGCGTGATCGAGCGGGTCGAGATACGCGTCGATGGAGCCACGCTCACTATCCGCTATAACGGCCAGGGCTGGGGCGAGCAGGGGCGCATCGCGCCGACCGGGCCCGTCCGGGTCACGCTTTCCTCGCCCGCGCTCGTCGCGGCGTCGGTACTCGCGGGCGGGCGGCTGACCGCGGCGCGAATGAAGGGCTCGCGCGTGGACTTGTCGATCAGCGGCGCGGGAACGATCGCGGTCGCCGACATGGCGGCGGACCAGCTCAACGCGGTCGTGATCGGGGCGGGCACCCTGACGCTTGCGGGCCGCGCGGTGCGGGCGCGCTTGGCGGTCAACGGGTCCGGCGGGATCGATGCCGGCAAGCTGGAGGCGGGCGACCTGACGGTGCTGCTCGACGGTCCGGGCGAAATCAAGGCGGCCGCGCGCTACAACGCGGCGGTCACGAACAGCGGGCTGGGCGCGGTGAGCATCGCCGGCGCTCCCAGATGCACCGTCCGGGCGCGGGCGGGCGGGCCGGTGACGTGCGGGCGGTGACCCGAGCGTAACCCGTTCCGGCGGGCGGAATGAGAAAACCGTCGCAGGGGCGGAATGGGTGGACAGCGGACCGGCGGCTTGCGTTACTCCTCCGGAGGCGGGGACTGGCCGGGTTTGGGCGAAAGCGGTCCGTTCGGTTCATCAACCGACCGGCTAACCCCAGCCTGTGACGAGGGTGACCTGCGCCTACAGCAGCGCCAGCCCCGACAGCTTGCCGACCAGCGCCGGCGGAAGCATCGCGATACCGGTCTCGTCGCCGGCCAGGTCGGCGGGGGCGTCGGTGTGTTCCAGATAGCGCCAGCCCTGATGTGCGCGTTTGGGGCGGGCGTGGATGAGGATCACTTCGGGGTCGAGATGGATGGCGACGCGGCCGCCCTCCGCCTCGCCGAAGCGCAGGATGGCGGAGCGGGCGACGAGCTGGTGCTTGACGATCCAGTAGAGCGAACCGGTGCCGGTCACTTCCTCATGGCGTTTGGGAAGGTAGCGGGTGGTCAGATAGGCCTCGCCGCTCTGCGCGCGTGCCTGCCAGCGCGCGGCGAGCTGGTCGACGCTGGTCACGCCGAAGGCTACCTTCGTCAGATGTAGGGGCATTTCCGCTATTTGGGTGTTGGTCCGGGTGGGGGCAAGATTGGGTTGGTTCGCGCGAAGACGCGAAGGCGCGAAGGGGGAAGGGTTGTTCACGCGGAGGCGCGGAGGCGCGGAGAGGGTGCGCGCGAGGTGGGACGCACTTCCGCCGCGTCAACGGCGATGCCCGGTCGATCGGGCGTTTCATGGTTGCCGCTAGCGCGGCGAGCGTGACCGAAAGGATGGTCACGACTTCTCCGCGCCTCCGCGTGAACCCACCTTCTTGGCGTCTTCGCGTCTTCGCGCGAACCGACCGCTATCCCGCGATCCCCGACGCGGTCGCGAGGCCGAGGAACACCAGGAACCCCATCGAGTCGGTCACCATCGTCACGAACACCGACGACGCGACCGCGGGGTCGGCGCCCATGCGCTCCAGCGTCAAGGGCACGAGCACCCCAGCCAGTCCGGCGATGACGATGTTGGTCAGCATCGCCGCGGCGATCACCGCGCCGAGCGGGGGGGAGAAGACCAGCCCGACGCCGATCCCGATCACCAAGGCGACCGTGCCGCCGTTGAGCAGGGCGACGCGGAACTCGCGCAGCACCGCGCGGGCGGTGTTGGAGCGGGTGAGCTGGTTGGTCGCGAGCGCGCGGACGGTGACCGCCATGGTCTGCGTACCGGCATTGCCGCCGACGCCGGCGACGATCGGCATCAGCGTGGCGAGCGCGACCATGCGCGCGATGGTGCCCTCGAACGCGGCGATGATCGACGAGGCGAGCAGGGCGGTGAACAGGTTGGAGATCAGCCAGCGGACGCGCGCGCGATAGCTGTCGAGGACGGGTTCGTTGATGTCGCCCTCGCCCGCGCCCGAGAGCAGCAGCGCGTCCTCGCCCGCTTCCTCCTGGATGATGTGGACCACGTCGTCGACGGTGATCATGCCGACCAGCCGCCCCGACCCGTCGACGACGGCGGCGGAGATGAGCGCGTATTTCTGGAAGCGGAGCGCGACCTCCTCCTGGTCCATGTCGACGGGGATCAGCGTCTGTTCGCGCTTCATCACGTCGGCGACCGCGATGCCGCGCGGGGTGCGGAGGAACCAGCTCAGCTGGCAGGTGCCGACGGGGCGATGCGCCGGGTCGACGACGAACACCTCCCAGAAATCGGTGGTCAGTTCCTCGTGACCGCGCAGATAGTCGATGACGTGGCCCACGGTCCAATGCTCGGGCACCGCGATCAGCTCGCGCTGCATCAGGCGGCCGGCGGATTCCTCGGGGTAGGAGAGCGCCTCCTCGATCGCGGCGCGGTCGTCGGGCTCCATCGCGCGGAGCACCTGCGCGCGGTCGTCGGCGTCGAGATCCTCGATGATCGCCACCGCGTCGTCGGTGTCGAGTTCGGAGGCGATGTCCGCCACCTCGGTCGGGGTGAGCACGCCCAGCAGGGCGTCGCGGACCCAGTCGTTCATCTCCGCGAACACGTCGCCGTCGAGCAGGTCGGAGACGGCATGGGCCAGCGCGGCGCGGCGGTCGGCCGGGGTCAGTTCGAACAGGTCGGCGATGTCGGCGGGGTGGAGCGGCTCCACCAGGCGACGCGCGCCCTCGGCATCGCCCTCCTCGACGCGGTCAAGCACCTCGCTGACGAAGCCGGGCTTGAGCCGATCGTCCTCGTCGAGCTGGGTCCGGTCGTCGCCTGCGACGGCGGGCGTTTCGATGTCGCTCACGGCCGCCCTCCCGCGCAGATGTGCCTGGCGCCGCCTCTAGCGACGGCCCGGCGGATTTGCCAGCGGCGTACGCGTTCCCTATCTGCCGCCCCGTTCTTTCCAAGGAGTTTACCCGATGGCCGACCAGCCCAGCACCCTGACCATGACCCTAGACGGCGGCGACGTGACCATCCGCCTGCGACCCGATCTGGCGCCCGGCCATGTCGCGCGCATCGTCGAGCTGGCGAATAGCGGCTTCTACGACGGCGTCGTGTTCCACCGCGTGATCCCCGGCTTCATGGCGCAGGGCGGCGATCCGACCGGCACGGGCATGTCCGGGTCGGACAAGCCCAATCTGAAGGCCGAATTCTCCAAGGAGGCGCACAAGCGCGGCACCTGTTCGATGGCGCGGACCAACCAGCCCGACACGGCCAATTCGCAATTCTTCATCTGCTTCGACGATGCGCGCTTCCTGGACAACCAGTACACCGTCTGGGGCGAGGTGACGGCGGGCATGGAACTCGTCGACGCGCTGCCCGTGGGCGAGCCGCCGCGCGATCCGGGCAAGATCGTGACGATGCGCGCCGCCTGAATGCGCTTTGCCGGTCGGGGGCGGTGGACAGGCCACCCCCGACCGCGTTAGCACCCCTGCGACGAGATGAGGGCGGGGGCATGATGGCGCGGGTGAACAAGCGGATGCGGGCGGTCGCGGTGATCGCGAGCGCGCTGGCCCTGGCGGCCTGCGCCAATGGCGGCACGGGGACGAAGAGCGCGTCCGCCGAGACGCCGGCCAAGGGCAAGGACCCGGCGCCGGGACGTAACAAGGGCTATTCGCACGATCCCTTCCCGTCGACCTACCGCGCCTATCCGGGCGCGGCGACGCTCGTCACCAACGTCACCATCTATGACGGCGAGGGCGGTCGGATCGACCGGGGATCGGCGCTGTTCGCGGACGGCAGGATCTTGTCGGTCGGACAGACGGTCGCGGCACCGGCGGGCGCCACCGTCATCGACGGCACGGGCAAATGGGTCACGCCGGGCGTGATCGACATTCACAGCCATCTGGGGAACGGTCCCTCGCCCTCGGTCGACGCGACCTCCGACGTCAACGAAGGCACCGACCCCGTCACCGCCGATGTCTGGGCGGAACACGGCGTCTGGCCGCAGGACCCGGGGTTCGGGCGCGCGCTGGTCAATGGCGGGGTGACGACGCTCCAGATCCTGCCGGGCTCCGCGAACCTGTTCGGCGGGCGCAGCGTGGTGCTGAAAAATGTGTACGCGCGCACCGTGCAGGGAATGAAATTCCCCGGCGCCCCTTACGGCCTGAAGATGGCGTGCGGCGAGAATCCCAAGCGCGTTTATGGCGGGCGCAACCGCAAGCCGTCGACCCGGATGGGCAATGTCGCGGTCGACCGTGCCACCTGGGCGCGCGCGGCGGCATATAAGCGCAAATGGGACAAATATGAGGATGACGGCGGCGACCGGCCCGAACGCGACATCGCGCTCGACACGCTGCGCGGCGTGCTGGCGGGCGAGATCCGCGTCCAGAACCATTGCTACCGCGCCGACGAGATGGCGGTCGTCATGGATATGGCCAAGGAGTTCGGGTACAAAGTCACCGCCTTCCATCACGCGGTCGAGGCGTACAAGATCGCCGACCTGTTGAAGGCCAACGGCACCTGCGCCGCCGTCTGGGCCGACTGGTACGGGTTCAAGATGGAATCCTATGACGGGATCGGGGAGAACCTGGCGATCCTGCAGAAATCGGGCGCGTGCGGGATCATCCATTCCGACGACGAGAACGGCATCCAGCGGCTGAACCAGGAGGTCGCCAAGGCGCTGGCCGCCGGACGGCGCGCGGGCGTGCAGGTCAGCGACGCGGAGGCGTGGCGCTGGCTGTCCTTCGGCCCCGCCACCGCCTTGGGCATCGCCGACCGGACGGGGAGCCTGAAACCGGGCAAGATGGCGGATGTGGTGCTGTGGAACGGCGATCCGTTGAGCGTCTATACCCGGCCGGAGAAGGTGTGGATCGACGGCGCGCTGCTCTACGACGCGCTCGACCCGCGGCGCCGGCCGGTGAGCGATTTCGAATTGGGCCAGCCGGGCCAGGGAGACATCAAGTGAAGCGCCTGGCTGTCCTCCTCGCCGCGAGCGCCGCGATGCCCGCGACCGCCCAGACCGTCGCGGTGGTCGGCGGCACCGTCGCCATTGGGGACGGGTCGCAGCCCATTCCCAACGGCACCGTGGTGTTCCGCGACGGGCGCGTCGTCGCGGCGGGGGCGAACGTGCCGACCCCGGCGGGCGCGACGGTGGTGAACGCGGCGGGCAAATGGGTGGTCGCGGGCACCGTCGCCGGCTGGACCGATCTGGGGCTCGCCGATGCGGGTTACGGCGTCCAGGAAAGCAACGACGTGGCCGCGCGCACCGCGGCGTTCGGCGCGGCGATCGACGTGTCGACGTCGATCAACCCCGCCGCCGTCGCGATCGGCAACGAACGGCTGGGCGGGGTCACGCGCGCGGTCGTCGCGCCGGGCGCCAATGCGTCGATCTTCGGCGGGCAGGGCGCGGTGATCGACCTGGGCGCCGATCCCGATCCGGTGACCCGCGCGCGCGCCTTCCAGCTGGTCGAGATGGGCGAGCGCGGGGCGGAGATCGCGGGCGGATCGCGTCCGGCCGCCTTCGCGGCCCTGACCGACGCGCTGGCGCAGGCGGAGGATTTCCGGCGCGACCGGCGCGGTTTCGACGGGCGCGGCACCGACGCGCTGCTCAAGCGGGCGGACGCGCAGGCGCTGCTCGACGTGCTGGACGGGCGCACGCGGTTGATGGTCCATGCCGAACGGGCGAGCGACATCCGCGCGGTGCTGGCGCTGCCCCGCACCTATCCCAAGCTGAAGCTGATACTGCTGGGAGCGACCGAGGGGTGGATGCTCGCGCGCGAGATCGCGGCGGCGCGAGTGCCCGTCATCGCCGCCGCGCTCGCCGACCTGCCCGCGTCGTTCGAGCAACTGGCGGCGACCGAGTCGAATGTCGGCCGGCTCCAGGCGGCCGGCGTCGTCGTCGCCATCTCGACGGTGGGCGCCAACACGGCGCCGGGCGAGCATATCCTGCACCAATATGCGGGCAATCTGGTCGCGATCGGCAAGGTGCCGGGGGCGACCGGGTTGAGCTGGGGCCAGGCCTTCGCGACGATCACCTCGCGTCCCGCCGAGGCGCTGGGGATAGACGGCGAGATCGGCTCCCTGCGCCCAGGCCGCCGCGCCGATGTGGTGATCTGGAGCGGCGATCCGCTGGAATTGTCGTCGACGCCCGAGGCGATCTGGATCGACGGGCGGCCCCAGCCGACCAATTCGCGCCAGCGCCGCCTGCGCGACCGCTATCTGCAACCCACCGAAGGCGCGCTTCCCAAAGCCTATGAGCGGTAGCGCCCGGCCGCTTCAATGCCCCATGGCGTCGGCGTCGACCTTGATCGCGCCGGCGCGAGGCGGGCGGCGGAGCAGGAGAACCAGCGGGATGGCGAGGAGGGTCAGCACCATCATCAGCTGGAAATCGTCCAGATAGGCGATCATCGCCGCCTGGCGGGTGACCTCCGCGTTCAGCATCGCGGTGACCGCCTCGCCGTTCGCGCCGAGCACCGCCGTTAACGAAGGGTCGACCGGGCTGGTCGAATAGGCGGTGACGTGACCCGCCAGTTCCTGGTGTCCGGTCTGGGTGTTGATCGCCAGAAAGGCGGTGACCACCGAGATGCCGACCGACGCGCCGATGTTGCGCGCGAGGTTCAAGAGGCTCGACCCCTCGGTCCGGTGCTCGGGGCCGAGCGTCGCGAAGGCGATGAGGTTGAGCGGGATGAACACCAGCCCCAGCCCCGCGCCCTGGATCAGCCCGGTGACCACGAAGCGCTCGCGCCCCATCACCAGCGTCCAGCCCGTCATCTCCCATAACGACGCGGCGGCGATCGTCAGCCCCACCCCGACCAGCAGGCGCGGATCGACCCCGCGCCCGATCAGCCGCCCGGCGACCCACATGCTGGCCACGATCCCGATCCCGCGCGGCACCAGCAGCAGCCCGGTGTCGAGCACCGGATAGCCGTAAAGCGACTGGAGCATGGGCGGGAGCAGCGCCATCGTCGCCATCATCAGCACGCCCACGACGAGCATGAAGAACAGCCCGGTCATCAGATTGCGGTTGGCGAGCAGCGCGCGTTCGAACATCGGGCGGCGGCCGGTGAACAGGTGCACCCCGAACATCCAGGCGGCGGCGAGCGCGACCATGGCCTCCACCCACACCTCGCCCGATCGGAACCAGTCCTCCGACTGGCCGCGGTCGAGCATCAGCTGGAGCGCGGACACCGCGACCGCGAGCAGCGCGAAGCCGAACAGGTCGAAGGGCCGCCGCCGGATCGGCCGCGAGGGCAGCAGCGCCCACAGGATCGCGAAACAGGCGATGCCGACCGGCAGGTTAACGAAGAACACCCAGCGCCAGTCGTAATTCTCGGTCAGCCAGCCGCCCAGCACCGGCCCCAGGATCGGCCCGACCATGATCCCCATGCCCCAGACCGACATGGCCTTGGCCTGTTTCTCGGGCGGGTTGATGTCGAGCATCACCGTCTGGCTGAGTGGGTTCATGAACGCCGCCGCGATGCCCTGGAGGATGCGGTAGAAAACCATGTCGGTCAGGCTCGTCGCCAGCCCGCACAGCATGGACGCGATGACGAAGCCGACCACCGACCACAGGAACAGGGTGCGGCTGCCGATCCGGTCCGACAGCCAGCCCGTCAGCGGGATGGCGATGGCCGAGGCGACGATATAGCTGGTCAGCACCCAGGTGATCGTGTCGGGCGTCGCGCCCAGCGCGGTCTGCATGTGGGGAAGCGCGACATTGGCGATGGTCGAGTCGAGGATCTGCATGATCGTCGCCGCCATCACGCCCAGCGTCAGCAGCGCGCGGTTGCGGACGGGCAGCGCCGCGCCGTCCGCAGGGGGTGCGGCGCGCGCGGAGCTAGCGGTCGCCACGCACGTCCACCCGGATATCGGCGGACAGCCCGGCGATCAGCGGGCGCGGGCTGGGCTGGTCGAGCGCGATCCTGACGGGTACGCGCTGCGTCACCTTGACCCAATTGGCGTTGGCGTTCTGGGCGGGAAGGACGGAGAATTCCGAGCCCGTGCCCGCGCCGATCGACGCGACATGGCCCTTGAGCGTCAGCCCCGAATAGGCGTCGAACGTGACTTCGGCGGGCTGGCCGACGCGCATGTGATCCAGATCGGTTTCTTTGAAATTCGCCTCGATCCAGGTCCGCCCGCTCGCGACGATGCTGAGCGCGGGGAGGCCCGTCACCATCATCTGCCCGACCTGAAGCCGGTCGGACTGGCTGACGATGCCGCCCAGCGGCGCGCGCACGGTGGTGCGGGACAGGTCGAGCGCGGCCTTGGCGCGTTGGACGCGGGCGGCGGCGATGGCGGGATTGGCGCCGGGCACGGCCGCGCCCGTCGACAGCCGGGCGCGCGCCTCGCCCGCCGCCGCCTGCGCCCCGGCGAGTTCGGCGCGCGCCTGCTCCAGCGCGTGCTGCGCCTGTTCCAGCCGGGCGCGGGTGGTGAAGCCGCGCGTCATCAACTGGCTTTGCCGCTGATAGTCCTCGGTCGCGGACGCGATGCGGTCGCGCGCGGCGCGAATGTCGGCGGCGCTGTCGCCCAGCCCGGACTCCAGGGTCGCGACCTGGACCTGCGCGCCCGCGATGGCGGCATCCGCCTGGGCGACAGCGATACGATAGGGTTCGGGATCGATGCGGAACAGCAGGTCGCCCGGTTTGACGATCTGGTTCTCGGTCACCGCGACCTGGACGATGCGCCCCGCAACATCGGCGCCGACCGACACCTTGTCTTGCTGGACATAGGCGTTGTCGGTCGAGACGTAGCGCCCCGAGGTCAGCCACATCCAGGCGCCGACCGCGACGAGGATCAGCGGCACGACCGCGAGCAGGACGGGTCGCAGCCAGCGGCGGCGCGGGCGCTCCGTCTCTGCGGCATCGGGGCGCAGGTCGCGCCCGGGATCGGCATCAGCCATGGGCCTGCTCCGCACCGATCGGGGTCAACAGGTTGGCGCGGACGCGTTCCAGCCCGGCGGTGAAGTCGGCGACGGCGGCCGGCGCCAGGTCGGCGAGCGCGGCGGCGTGGACTTCCTCGCCGATCGCGCGCAGCTGTTCGACGAGCGGCCGCGCCTTGGGGGTGAGGTACAGGTTCCACGCCCGCCGGTCGGCGGGATCACGGCGGCGCTCGACGAGCCCCGCCTCTTCCAGCCGGTCGATCATGCGGCAGAGCGTGATCGGCTCGACCTCGAGCAGTTCGGCGAGCGCGCCCTGCTGGACGCCCTCCTGGCGGGTGAGCGCGGCGAGCGCGCGCCATTGCGGGCGGGTGATCCCGATCAGCCGCGCGCGTTCGTCGAAACGGCGGCGGAGCAGGCGCGACACGTCGCTGAGCAGGAAGCCGATATTGTCCTTCATGCGACGCATATAATAAGCATGGATTACTATTCCACCCACGCCCGCTCGCGGCGGCGGGCTCGCCTCATTGCTCGCCGAGCGTGCGGATCAGCCAGTCGTGGAACAGCTTGACCGGCTGGGTGCGGAGCGCGCGGGGGCGGCACACGAACCAATAGCTGTAGGGGCTTTCCACCTCGATCCCGAACAGCTGAACGAGGCGCGGATCGTGCGCGTCCTGATAATGGCTTTCGTGCATGAAGGCGACGCCCAGCCCCTGCGCCGCCGCCTCCAGCATCAATGCGCCCGAATCGAATTGGTCCACCGCCAGCGGTTCGAGATCGTCGATCGCGGCGGCGTGGCGCCACGCGGCGAAGGTATCGGGCATGTCGCGGTGGATGAGCGCCGTCAGTTTCGACAGCTGCGACGGATCGGTGATCGGATCCGTCCCGTCGACCAGCGCGCGGCCGCCGATCACGAACACGCGGTTGCGGTCGAGCCGGCGGGCATAGAGGGTGGGGTCGATCTCGCGCGCCAGGGCGATGGCGGCGTCCAGGCCTTCGCCCAGCCGCGCCATCGGATGGCCGGCGGTGTCGATGTCGAGGTGGAGCTCGGGATGCTCGCGGCGCAGTTCGCCCAGCCGGGGAAAGAGCCGCTGCGATGCGAAGAGCGGCAGCACGCCCAGGCGGACGCGCAGCACCTCGGTGCCCGTCGTCATCGCCTCGACCGCGTCGGACAATTGGTCCAGCACGGGCGCGATCTGGGCGAGCAGGCGCTCGCCGTCGCCATTGGGGATCGTCGCTTGGTGCCGCCGGTCGAACAGAGGGCGGCCGACGAAGCGTTCCAGCGTCTGGATACGGCGGCTGAGCGCGGGGGGCGAGAGGGCGAGCTCGGTCGCGGCCGCCTTGACCGATCCCGAGCGCGCGACCGCGACGAACGCCTCGATCGCGCCGAGCGGCGGCAGCCTGCGCATCCTGATCCTCTCCCTCTGATCGTGCCTATCGCAATGATATGACGAATGCAGCGGCTGCAATCGTATTCACGCCATTTCGCACTTGCAACATATTCCGCAGCGCGGCATTCAGTTCAGGCCTTTCAGGCATCCTCTCCTAATAACTTTCCAGGCCGGCTCCTTCGGGGACCGGCCTTTTTTTCGTTCGCGCGCAGGCCTCGCGGTCGGGGAACCGCCTTCCTATCTCGCGCGCTTCGTTGACCCACCCGAAAACAGGCGCGAGAACATCATGGCGGATCAGGAACCCCGGCGCATCCAGGTCGCCAATGCGCGACCGGAAGACTCGGGGCGCGGCCTCGCCCATGTGCCCCGCGCGCTGATGGCGGCGCTCCAGCTGGCGGAGGGCGACACGATCGAGATCGCCGGCAAGAAATTGACGCCCGCGCGCGCCGTCTACCCCTATCCCGAGGACGAGGGGCTCGACCTGCTGCGCATCGACGGGCTCCAGCGCGCCAATGCCGGGGTCGGATCGGGCGATTTCGTCGAGATCCGCAAGGTCGAGTCGAAACCCGCCACCCGCGTCGTCTTCGCCCCCGCCCAGCAGAATCTGCGGCTCCAGGGGTCGAGCGTCGCCTTGAAGCGCACTTTTCTGGGCCGGCCGCTGGTGGGCGGCGACATCGTCGCGACCGCGGGGCACCAGCGCGTCGACCAGATGGACCCGAGCGTCCGCCGCTTCGTCAACGCGCCCGCCTATGCGTTGCAGGAGATCAGGCTGCTGGTCGTGTCCGCCGTCCCCAAGGGCGTGGTGCATATCGACGAGCATACCGAGGTCGAGCTGCGCACCGAATATGAGGAGCCGCAGGCCGCGCGGCGGGCCGATGTCACCTATGACGATATCGGCGGCATGGGGCCGACGATCGATCAGCTGCGCGAGATGGTCGAGCTGCCGCTGCGCTATCCCGAATTGTTCCAGCGGCTGGGTGTCGATCCGCCCAAGGGGGTGCTGCTCCACGGGCCGCCCGGCACCGGCAAGACCCGGCTGGCGCGGGCGGTGGCGAACGAGTCGGACGCGCAATTCTTCCTGATCAACGGCCCGGAGATCATGGGCTCGGCGTACGGCGAGTCCGAGGCGCGCTTGCGCGAAGTGTTCGAGAACGCCAGCAAGAACGCCCCGTCGATCGTCTTCATCGACGAGATCGACTCGATCGCGCCCAAGCGCGGCCAGGTGTCGGGCGAGGCGGAGAAACGGCTCGTCGCGCAGCTGCTGACGCTGATGGACGGGCTGGAGGCGCGCGCCAACCTCGTCGTGATCGCGGCGACCAACCGGCCCGAGGCGATCGACGAGGCGTTGCGGCGGCCCGGCCGGTTCGACCGCGAGATCGTGGTCGGGGTGCCCGACGAGCGCGGCCGGCGCGAGATATTGGGCATCCACACGCGCGGCATGCCGCTGACCGACGATGTCGACTTGGCCGAATTGTCGCGCACCACCTATGGCTTCGTCGGCGCGGACCTGTCGGCGCTGACCCGCGAGGCGGCGATCGAGGCGGTGCGGCGGATCATGCCGAAACTGAACCTGGAGGATCGGACGATCCCGCCCGAGGTGCTCGATCAGCTGTCGGTCACGCGCGACGATTTCCTGGGGGCATTGAAGCGCGTCCAGCCATCGGCGATGCGCGAGGTGATGGTGGAGGCGCCGCGCGTCCGCTGGGAGGATGTCGGCGGGCTCGACGCCGCGCAGATGCGCCTGAAGGAAGGCGTCGAGCTCCCGCTCAAGGACCCCGACGCGTTCCGGCGGCTGGGCATCCGCCCGGCCAAGGGGTTCCTGCTCTATGGCCCGCCCGGCACCGGCAAGACGCTGCTGGCCAAGGCGGTCGCGCGCGAGGCGGAGGCGAACTTCATCGCCACCAAGTCGAGCGACCTGTTGTCGAAATGGTATGGCGAAAGCGAGCAGCAGATCGCCCGGCTGTTCCAGCGCGCGCGCCAGGTCGCCCCGACGGTGATCTTCATCGACGAGCTCGACAGCCTGGTCCCCGCGCGCGGCGGCGGCATGGGCGAGCCGCAGGTGACGGAGCGCGTGGTCAACACCATCCTGGCCGAGATGGACGGGCTGGAGGAACTGCAGGCGGTGGTCGTCATCGGCGCGACCAACCGGCCCAACCTCATCGACCCGGCGCTGCTCCGGCCGGGGCGATTCGACGAGCTCGTCTATGTGGGCGTGCCGACCGAGGAGGGGCGGGCACGCATCCTGGCGATCCAGACGGGCAAGATGCCGCTGGCGGACAATGTCGACCTGAACGAGGTGGCGCGGCGGACCGACCGCTTCACCGGCGCCGACCTGGAGGACGTGGTGCGCCGCGCGGGGCTGGTGGCGCTGCGGCGGTCGCTCCAGTCGGAGCAGGTGACGATGGCGGACTTCGAGGCGGCCTTGCTGGAGTCGCGTGCGAGCGTGACGCCCGAGATGGAACGCGATTACGAGCAGATGGCGAGCCGGTTGAAGCAGGATGCGGCGTCGGTGCAACCGATCGGATTCGCGTTTCCCAGCGCAGCGCGGCAGTCGAGCAAGTCCGACTGACGCGCGCAAGCTCGGCCGGCGTAGTGCAACTACGACCGACGGCGCGGCTCTGCCGCGACGCCCGCCGGCCGGGCTATCGCAGCACCCGCCACGCATAGGCGATCAGCAGCGCGCAGCCGGCGCCGGCGATGGCATAGGGCAAAGCATGGTTCGCGGCGTAGAGCCCGACCCCGATCGAGGGGCCGAGCACGAAGCTGGCGCCGTTGACGCTCGTGACCTTGCCCGCGACCGGTCCTTGCGCCTCCGGGCCGACCGCCAGGCTGGCCCCCGCGGTGAAGCCGGGGCGGACGAAGCCGAAGCCCAGGCAGGCCAACGCAAAGGCGGTGGCGATGCCGTAGAGCGAGGTCGCGAACCCCGTCAGCACCGTGCCGACCGCGGCCAGCGCGAGCCCGCTGAGCACGAGCTGGCGCGGCTTGAGGTCGAGGAGCGGGATGATCCCCCACTGCGCCAGCAGCGCGGCGCCCGACCCCATGATGAGCACCAGCCCGGTCGGCTGCAACGCTTCCGCCGGGGGAAGGCCCAGCCGATCGATCACCAGGAATCCGATCGCCTGGCCCGTCATCGCCTGGGCATGGCCCATCACCAGCCCGACGATCATCCAGCCCCGGATGCGCGGGTCGAGATAGCCGACCGGCTCCGAGGCAAGCGCGTCACGGCCGATCGAGGCGGCGACGGTCGCGCCGGTCGGCCCGCCGCCGATCGAGGGATAGGCGCTCATCGTGCCGTGGCCCCGTGCGGCGGGGAGGCGGTCGTCGGGGAGGATGCGCCAGACCGCGACGAGCATGAACATCCCGAAGATCGCCCCGGCAAAGGCGGGGCCCGCAAGCCCGATCTCGACCGTGCCGACATGGCCCAGGATCAGATAGGGCGCGATCGCCGGGCCCATGATCGTCCCCAGTCCGAAGGCGGAGGCGAGCAGGGTGAGCGCCTTGGTCCGCTCCGCCGGCGTGGTGGAACCGGCGACCAGCGCCTGGACGGCCGGGGGCGCGGCGGCGCCGAGCGCGCCGTAGATCAGCCGCCCCGCGATGAAGAGCGCGAACGCCATCGTCCCGCCGATCCAGCCATTGATCCCCGCCGCCAGGAACACCCCGCACAACAGCAGCGAAATGGTGAACCCGGCCATGCCCAGCAGGATCATCGCGCGCCGCCCGCTCCGGTCCGAACGGTTGGCCCAGAAGGGCGCGGCGATCACCCATAGGAGGGCGGACACCGAAAAGGCCGCGGCGACCGCGGCGTCGGCAACCCCCAGCGATCGGCCGAGCGCGGGAAGGACCGATTGCAGCGCGGTGTTGCCGGCCGCGATGGTGAGCATCACCGTAAAGAGGATCAGGAACTGCCGGTCGACGCGCGCGCTCATGGGCGCGTCCAGCCATAGCTGCGCGTGACCTGGGCGACCTCGACGCGGTAGTCGGTGTACCAGGCGGCGCGGCCACGATCGCGGATCGCGGCGTGTTCGGGATGCGCGCGCCAGGCGACCGCCGCGGCCTCGTCGGTCCAGTAGCTCACCGTGATGCCGACGCCGTCGCTTCCGCGCGCGCTGTCGACGCCGATGAAGCCGGGCTGGCGGCGCGCGAGCGTCTCCATCGCCGCGGCGGCATCGGCATAGCCGCCCGGATCGTCGCCGCTCCGGGTCGACAGGAAGATCACGGCTATCGCGCCGCACCGGTCGTCGTGCATGGGGAGCCGCATAAGCCCTGGGGGCGGGCGCGCAACCCGTGGGGCGGTCGCGGCGTTGGTCGTGCAACTTGCGCGGTCGTGACTTTCCATGCGACGGGGCGGATCGCCCGATCTTCAGGGGAATAGGAACCCAATGCCCAGTTCGACCGCCACCGCGCGCCGCGCGCGCAAGGCCGCCGGTGTGCCCTCGCCCTGGCAGATGTTCTTTCAGGGGTTCCTGAAGCACCCCGTCATGGTGGGATCGATCATCCCCTCGTCCGACCGGACGATCGCGCGGATGCTGGCGCCCGTCGACTGGGCGACATGCAAGCTGTTCGTCGAATATGGTCCGGGCGTCGGCACTTTCTGCCGCCCCATCCTGGAACGGATGGCGCCCGATGCGATGCTGGTGACGATCGACACCAACGAGGATTTCGTCAGCTATCTGCGGCACACCATCCCCGACAGCCGCTTCTCAGCGGTTCATGGATCGGCCGCCGATGTCGAGCAGATCGTCCGCGACCACGGCTTCGACCATGCCGATTACGTCCTGTCGGGGCTGCCCTTCTCGACCCTGCCCGCCGGTGTGGGGCCGGAGATCGCGGCGGCCACGCACCGCGTGCTGCGGGTCGGCGGCGCATTCCTGGTGTATCAGTTCAGCCCCAAGGTCCGCGATTTCCTGGCGCCGCATTTCGATCGGCTGGACCATGACATCGAATGGTGGAACGTGCCGCCGGCGCAGCTTTACTGGGGCTGGCGGGACTAGGCGCGGCGACGCCCGCGCCGGTGCGCGACGCGTACGGTTCGCCACGGCCGACGCGCGCGAAGCGAGCCGTTCGACGTTGAAGCGGCGGCTTCGCTATCGCCTGCCGGGGAGGGGTCTTTAGCTACCCACCCCCAGATTTACCCCCCGCGACACGCCCGGGTCCACGACGCCCACCAGCATATAGGCCAGGAACTGCCGCACCCGCGTGACGGGGCCCGTGCGCGCGCGATAGGCCTCGATCGTGACCGCCTCCGACCGTGCGATCTCGCCGTCGACATAGGCGTGGACGTGCCGGGCGAAGGCGGAATCGTCGATGCGGAGCATGAGTTCCAGGTTGATGAACAGGCTGCGCATGTCGAAATTGGCCGAGCCGATATGGACGATGTCGTCGATCGCGTAGAGTTTGGTGTGGAGCTTGGCGGGCTGATACTCGAAGATGCGCACGCCCTTGCGCAGCAGCCCGGCATAGGTGAAGCGCGCCGCCGAGACGGTGGCGGTGTTGTCGGACTTGGCGGCGGTGACGATGCGCACGTCCCGTCCCCGCCGCCCCGCGCGGTCCAGCTGGCGGAGCATCGTCGGGCTGGGCGTGAAATAGCCCGCGACCATGTCGATCCGCCGGGCGCCCCGCATGTCGTCGCGTACCGCCCGCGCCCAGGGGCTCAGGCGCCGCGTCGGGCCGCCGATCAGCCAACGGGTCTGTCCCTCCTTCTCGCTCCAGCGGCGGAGCGCGCGGTTGAGGTGGCGGAGCAGCGGCTTGGGGCGCCGCACCCATTGGTCGAGCGCGTCGAAATAGCCCGCCAGCCGCGCCGCCGTCGGTCCCTCGACAAGCAGGCCCAGGTCGCGCCAGGACCCGTCGGCCGCGGTGCCGAAATAATCGTCCTCGATGTTGAAGCCGCCAATGATGATCCGCGCGTCGCCCTCGGCGTCGGCGAGCGCGAGCTTCTGGTGGTTGCGGAGCAGGAAGCGTCGGCCCCAGCGCGGCTCGAACCGGCATACCGACGCGCCCGCCGCGCGCAGCGGTTTGAAGAAGTCGGGCGGCACGTCGCAGCCGAAGCCGTCCACGATGACGTTGACCGCGACGCCGCGCCCGGCGGCGGCGATCAGCGCTTGGTTGATCCGGCGGCCGGATAGGTCGTCGGCATAGATATAATAAAGCAGCCGCAGCGATGCCGTCGCCCCGGCGATCAGGTCGAGCATCGCCGCGAACCGGCGCGGCCCCGTGTCGAGCAATGTCAGCCGGTCGTCCCCGACCGTGAAGCGGGGCTGGGCGGGCGGTTCTTCGTCGGCGCCGGGCTGGGGCGAAGGGGTGGTCACCTGCATCGCCTAGCAGAACGCGGCGGGGTCGCCCATGTTGTCGCGCTGGTGGTCCGGCACGGGACGGGGCCGTTTCGTTGACTTCGGAGACCAGGGCCGCTAGGTCGCCGCGTTCACTTCCATCGTTATCATGCAAGGACATCGTCCATGGCGCGCGTCACCGTCGAGGATTGCGTCGACAAGATCCCCAACCGGTTCGACCTGGTGCTGTTCGCGGCGCAGCGCGCGCGGCAGATATCCGGCGGGGCCGAGCTGTTGATCGACCGCGATCGCGACAAGAACCCGGTCGTGGCACTCCGCGAGATCGCCGAGGAACTGGTGCGGCCGGATCATCTGCAGGAAGCCGTGATCAACGGGCTACAGCGCGTGCAGGTCGACGATGACGACGAGGCGGACGCGGTCGGCTCGCTGTCGGCATCGGCGGAGGCCTTGCGGCTGACGGCGGCGGCACCGCCGCGGAATCAGAATCTGGGCGGGGATTATGACGGCTGAGCCCCGAGCCTGACGGCAAGGCCGTCAGGCGAGGATCGGCCGAAGTCCGGCCGGCGTCGCGCGGCGGCGACCGACGGCGCGGCTTTGCCGCGGCGGAGCCTGATCTGTAGGCTTTTTCCCTCTGATCCGACGACGGCAAAGCCGCCGTTGCGACATCGAACGGGTCGCTATGCGCCCGTCGGCCGGGCTCGGGCTGCGCAGGCTTTGCCAGCGCACCGGTGCGGACGTCGCTGCGCCCTCCCTACGCCTCGGCCTTGAACCCCTGCGCGACCACGTACCATTCCGATGACTCCTTCCGGCTCGCCGGCGGCTTGGCGTGCTTGACCGTCGTGAACAGCCGCTTCAGCTCCGCGACCAGATCATGGTCCGCGCCCCCCGCCAGCACCTTGGCGACATAGGCGCCGCCGGGCCGCAGGATGTCCGCGGCGAAGGCCATGCCCGTCTCGACCAGCGCCATGGTGCGAAGGTGGTCGGTCTGCGGGTGGCCGACGGTGTTGGCCGCCATGTCGGACAGGACGAGGTCGGCCTGGCCGCCCAGCGCCTCGGTCAGCAGGCGCGGCGCCGCGTCGTCCATGAAGTCCATATGGAGGATCGTCACCCCGTCGATCGGATCGACGGGCAGCAGGTCGATGCCGACCAGCGTCGCCTGGGGCACGAGCTTGCGCACCACCTGACTCCATCCGCCGGGTGCGATGCCCAGATCGACGACGCGGCGGGTGCCCTTCAGAAAGGCGAAGCGTTCGTCGAGCTCGATCAGCTTGTAGGCCGCGCGGCTGCGATACCCCTCCGCCTTGGCGCGGCGGACATAGGGATCGTTCAGATGGCGTTCGAGCCAGCGGGTCGACTGCGCGGTGCGGCTGCGCGCCGTCTTGACGCGGGTGCGCCCGCCCGACCCACCCCTGCTCACGAGTTGGAACTCACGGGTGGGGGTTCCCCATCAGGCGGCGCAATATGCCCTCGCGGATGCCGCGATCGGCGATGCCGAGCCGCTCGGCGGGCCACAGGTCCATGATCGTCTCCAGGATGGCGCAGCCCGCAACGACCAGATCGGCGCGCTCGGTGCCGATGCACGGGAATTTGGCGCGGTCCTCGATCGCCATGTCGGACAGGCGCAGGCTGATGTCGCGCATCGCCTCGGCCGGGACGATCAGGCCGTCCACCGCCGCCCGGTCGTAGCGGTCGAGGCCGAGATGGACCGAGGCCAAGGTCGTCACCGTGCCGCTGGTGCCCAGCAGCCGCGGGCGCACCGGACCGACGGGAAGCCGGGCCGCAAAGGCCGCCATGCTGTCGGCGACCAGCGCGCGCATCCGCGCATAGGCGGCCGCACGCCCGTCCGCTCCCTCGCCGCCGCCCGCATGTTCGGTCAGCGACACCACGCCCCAGGGGGCCGAATGCCAGTCGACGATGCGCGGCGGGGAGTGGCGCGTGTCGATCAGCACCAGCTCGGTCGAGCCGCCGCCGATGTCGAAGACGAGCGCGGGTCCGTCGCCGGGCTCGAGCAGCGCGTGGCAGCCGAGCACGGCCAGCCGCGCCTCCTCCTCGGCGGAGATGATGTCGAGATGGATGCCGGTTTCGGCATAGGCGCGCTCGATGAAGGCGGCGCCGTTGACCGCCCGCCGGCACGCCTCCGTCGCGACCGAGCGGGCGAGCAGGACGTTGCGGCGGCGCAGCTTGTCGGCGCAGACGCGCAGCGCCGCGATGGTGCGCTCGACCGCGTGGTCGCTGAGCCGACCGGTCGCGGCGAGCCCCTCGCCCAACCGCACGATGCGCGAAAAGGCGTCCACCACCGTGAACCCCGATCCTTGCGGGCGGGCGATCAGCAGCCGGCAATTGTTGGTGCCAAGGTCGAGCGCCGCGAAGTGGCGCGGCTGGCCGCGACCGGGTGCCGCGACGTCGCCGGACGGGGCGGGCCGCGCAGGGGCCGGACGGGCGGGCCCATCGGATCCGGGCGGGGCCTGCCGGTACGGCAGGTCGGGTCGATCCCCCATGCCGTTCATTCCATTCTTATGTTCTGCCGCCGCGGCCGCCATTCGCGGCCGCTCGGTACCTGAGCCATAGCTAGCGGGTCGGACCCGCGATCACAAGCGCTCCCGCCACGCGACGTACGGCCGCCCGGCGTCGTTGACAGCCCCGAGCCGGCGCCGTAAACGCCCGACCGCGCTGCCCTGTCGTCTAATGGTAAGACTGCGGACTCTGACTCCGTTAATTGAGGTTCGAATCCTCACGGGGCATCCATTTCCCTCCTGATCGCTACGTCGCCCGGAAAGCCGCTCCGCTATCGCGCGACAGGTCGTGCTCGGCCGTCGGGTGCGTGGCCGCTCCAAGCGCCTGCATCCGAGTTGCGCGAGCGCGCGTACATGCAGCGAACGATAAAGGCCTGACATGGTCAATTCCACACGCTAAGCATCGGAAAAGCTAGGAGTTCGGCATGAAGCGGTCGCGTATCGGAGCGTTGGGGGCGCTGCTCGCCACGATGTCGTCTTGTGGCGGCGGGGGTGGTTCGCAGTCGTCGACGCCGGTCGCCGTCGCGCCGACGCCCACGCCTACGCCCCCCGCGACGGGCACCTGTTCGCTGCGGAGCCGGCAGGACTGGGCCGCGGCGCAGTTGCGCGAATGGTATCTGTTTCCCGAAACATTGCCGCCCGCGCTCGACCCTGCCGCCTTCACGACGGTGGACGACTATATCGACGGGCTGACCGCGACCGCCCGCGCGCAACGGCGCGACCGGTTCTTCACTTATCTGACCTCGATCCGCGAGGAGAACGCGTTCTTCAGCTCCGGGTCGAGCGCGGGGTTCGGCGTCCGGCTGGCGCTCGACTCGTCCAACCGGCGGCTGCTGGTGACCGAGGCGTTCGAGGGCGCCCCGGCGCTCGCGGCGGGGATCGACCGGGGAACCGAGATCCTGGCGATCGGCACGAGTGCCGGCAATTTGCGGCTGGTAAGCGAGATCCTGGCGAGTGAGGGCGGCACGGGGCTGAACAACGCGCTCGGGCCGAACACGGCGGGAACCGGTCGGGTGCTGCGCGTGTCGGACCCGGCGGGCGGGACCCGCGAGGTGAGCGTCATCAAGGCCGATTTCGAACTAACCCCCGTGTCCTCGCGCTATGGCGCGCGGATCATCAACGATGGCGGGCGGCAGGTGGGCTATCTCAACCTGCGTACCTTCATCTCCACCGCCGATCCTGCGCTGCGCCAGGCCTTTGCGTCCTTCCGATCGGCGGGAGTGACCGAAATAGTGATCGATTTCCGCTATAATGGCGGCGGTCTGGTCTCGACCGCGGAACTGATGGGCGACCTGCTGGGCCGTGACCGGACGGGCGCGGACGTGTTCAGCTTCACGACCTTTCGCCCCGAAAAGTCGGCGGAGAACGAGACGCGTTCCTTCTCGCCCAAGGCCGAGTCGATCGCGCCGACGCGCATCGCGTTTATCGGCACGGGCGCGACCGCGTCGGCGAGCGAACTCGTGGTCAATGCGTTCGTGCCGTATCTGGGCAATCGTGCCGCGCTGATCGGGACCAACACCTTCGGCAAGCCGGTGGGGCAGATCGCGCTCGACCGCGAGGCGTGCGACGACCGGCTGCGCGTGGTCGCGTTCGCGACGCAGAATCGCGACCGGCGCGGCGACTATTTCGACGGGCTGCGAACGGTGGTGCAGGCGAGCTGCAGCGCCCCGGACGATCTGGCGTTCCAGCTGGGCGACCCGCGCGAGGCGTCGGTGCGCTCGGCGCTCGACTTCCTGGCCGGGCGGAGCTGTTCCACCATCTCGTCGGTGACGCGACAGGCCAGCGTGACGCCGACTCCTGTCGCCGCGAGCCGGCGCGAATTGCTGACCCCTAACGCGCCGACGGCTCCCCAGCGCGAGGTGCCCGGGTTGTTCTGAACGGCCTTGTCTAAAGGCGAAGCTCGGTCGGGTGTTCCCGCTGCCCGACCGTCCAGGCCTAGACGGTTTCGACCGAGATGGGCGGGATCGGGCAAGTCAGGAGCGTGAACCGCTCGACGACCGCTCGCCCGTCCTGCGAAGGCGACAGGCCAGAGTATGTCGGAGCTGTCCTTGTACATCAGGCGGTTTTCCGCATTGACTGAAGATGCTCTTCACAGGCCGGCATTTCGGCCTCCTGCCTCTTATAAGCCATGGGTTGCGACGAGGTTCGCGACGCCGGTACGAAGAGCCTGATCCGGTCCGGACCGTATTGTCGCCCGACCGTCGCCCTTTCGGCGGGGCACAGGCTTCGTTAGGGCCCCAGGGATGGCGGAGGGGATCAGCAGGCGGGGGCTGCTCGTGAGCGGGGGTGCGGGCGTGGGATTGCTCGTCGCCTGGGCGCTCTGGCCGCGTGATTATCCGGCCAATCTGGCGCTGGGGCCCGGCGAGCATGGGTTCGGGGCGTGGTTGAAGGTCGGCGAGGACGGGCGGGTGATCGTCGCGGTGCCGCAGGCCGAGGGCGGGCAGGGCGTCTATACCGCGCTGCCCCAGATCGTCGCGGACGAGCTGGGCGCGGATTGGCGCACGGTGGGCGTCGAGGCGGCACCGGTGAACCCGCTTTACGCCAATGCGATCGGGGCGCAGGAGCTGTTCGCGGGCCTGTTCGGGCGGGTGCCGGCCGGGATGCGCGCGCGCTATCTGACCGCGCTGCCGCTGATGCTGACCGCCGGATCGAGTTCGGTGCGCCGGTTCGAGGAGCCGGCGCGCACGGCCGGCGCGGCGGCGCGGATGCTGTTGTGCCGCGCCGCCGCGCGGCGCTGGGGCGTGGCGTGGGAGGCGTGCACCGTCGATCGGGGCTTCGTGGTGCATGAGGGCAGGCGGGCGCGCTTCGCCGAGCTCGCGGCCGAAGCGGCGGGAGAATCGCTGCCCGACGCGGCGCCGATCGGCCAGGCGGGCGCGGGCAAGCTGACGGGCGAATCGCTGCCCCGGCTCGACGCGCCGTCCAAGGCCGACGGATCGGCCAATTTCGCGGGCGACATCCGGCTGGCGGACATGGTCCATGCGGCGGTCCGCGCCGCGCCGGCCAGGGGCGGGCGACTGGTGCGCGTGGACCGCGCGGCGGCGGACCGGGTGCGCGGCATGGTCCAGGTGGTGGAGACGCCCGATTGGGTCGCGGCGGTGGCCACCACGGGCTGGGCGGCGCGACAGGGGCTCGACGCGCTCGCGCCCCGCTTCGAATCGCGCGCGCCCGGGGTGGACGACGCGTCGATCGAGGCGGCGCTGACCGCCGCGCTCGATGGGCCGGGAACGCGGATCGCGGCCGGCGGGGATCTGGCGCCGGTGTTCCGGGGCGCGACTTTGGTCACCGCGACCTACCGCACCGGCTTCGGCGTCGCCGCCGCGATCGAGACGGCGAGCGCGGTCGCCGCCTATCGCGACGGACGGCTGGAGATCTGGTGCCAGACCGAGGCGCCGGTGCACGCGCGCGCAATGGCGGCGCGCGGGGCGGGGGTCGGCGAGGATGCGGTGGTCATCCATCCCATGCTGATCGGCGGCGGGTTCGGCGCGCGGATCGACGCGGACGTGGTGGAGCAGGCGGCGCGGCTGGCCGTCGTGCTCAGGCGGCCGGTCAACCTGGTCTGGTCGCGTGGCGAGGAGCTGGCGCGGGCGCGGCACCGTCCGCCCGCCATGGCGCGCATGGCGGCGCGGCTCGCGCCCGGCGGGGGGATATCAGGGTGGAGCGCGAAGATCGCCGCTCCCTCGACCGGCCGCGCACTGGCGGAGCGGCTGCTGCCCGGCACGGCGTTCGCGGCGGGGCCGGGCGATCCGTACGCGACGGCCGGAGCGGTGCCGCCCTATCGCCTGCCGGCCTATGCGATCGATCATCATCCCGCCGAGATTGGGGTGGCGACCGGCCATGTCCGCGGCGGAGCGCATGGCCATGGCTGTTTCTTCACCGAATGTTTCCTCGACGAGCTGGCCCATGCGGGCGCGTCGGAGCCGGTGTCGTTCCGGATCGGGATGCTGGCCGGCGATGTCCGCCTGGCGCGATGCCTGTCGACGGTGGCTTCGCTCGGCGGCTGGGAGGGCGGCGTGGCGGGATCGGGGCAGGGAATCGCGTGCCACGGCTTTCGCGGCAGCCGGATCGCGGTGCTCGCCGAAGCGCTGTTGGGGGCCGACGGCCGACCGGAGGTCCGGCGGCTGGTGGCGGCGGTGGATTGCGGAACGGTGATCAACCCCGACCTGGTGCGTCAGCAGATCGAGGGCGGGCTGATCTTCGGGCTGGGTCAGGCGCTGGGCGCGACGACCGGCTATGCCGGCGGGCGGGCGACCGCGCGGGGGTTCGACACGCTGTGGCTGCCCAGGCTGGCCGACACGCCCGACATCACCGTCGAGCTGATCGCGAGCGCCGAGCAGCCCGGCGGGGTGAGCGAACTCGCGGTGCCGCCGGTCGCTCCCGCCATCGCCAATGCGTTGCAGGCCGCGACGGGCTACCGCATCCGGTCGATGCCCCTTAGATCGGGCGGATGAACCCGCCGCCCGATCATCCCGCCATCCCACCCCGCAAGGTGGGCGTGCTGCTCACCAATCTGGGCACCCCCGACGAGCCGACCCCCCGCGCGGTCAAACGCTATCTGCTCGAATTCCTGTCGGACAAGCGGGTGGTGGAGATCCCCAAGCTCGCCTGGCAGCCGATCCTGCGCGGGATCATCCTGCAGACGCGGCCCAAGAAATCGGCCCATGCGTACGGGCTGGTGTGGACCGACGACGGATCGCCGCTGGCGGCGATCACGCGTGCGCAGTGCGCCGCGCTCCAGGGCGCGTTCGGGCCGGGTGTGATCGTCGATTACGCGATGCGCTACGGCAATCCGTCCATCCCCGAGCGGATCGACGCGATGAAGGAGGCGGGGTGCGAGCGTATCCTGCTGGCGCCGCTTTATCCGCAATATTGCGCGGCGACGACCGCGACCGCGAACGACCGCGCGTTCGCGCATTTCGCGGCCAAGCGCTGGCAGCCGGCGATCCGGACCCTGCCGCCCTATCATGACGATCCGGCCTATATCGGCGCGCTCAAGACGCTGGTCGAGGCGGAACTCGCGGCGCTCGATTTCGAGCCCGAGGCGGTGATAGCGAGCTTTCACGGGATGCCGCAGCGGACGTTGGAGCTGGGCGATCCCTATCACTGCCATTGCCGCAAGACGGCGCGGCTGCTGTCCGAGGCAATGAACCGGGAACTGGTGGTCGCCTTCCAGTCGCGCTTCGGCCCCGCCAAATGGCTGACGCCCGCGACCGACACGGTGCTGGAGGAGCTGGGCACGAAGGGCGTGAAGAAGGTCGCGATCTTCGCGCCGGGGTTCTCGGCCGACTGTATCGAGACGCTGGAGGAGCTGGCGATCCGCGGGCGCGAGAGCTTCGAGGGCGCGGGCGGCGAGCGCTTCGCCTATCTGCCCTGCCTCAACGACAGCCCGCCGGGCATGGAAATGCTGCGCAGCATCCTGACGCGGGAGCTTGCGGGCTGGGTGGCCGTTGAATAGCCTGAACGAGATAATAGCAGGAGAGAGCGGATGGCACGGATAGCGATCGTCACGGGCGGAACGCGCGGGATCGGCGAGGCGATCAGCCTCGCGCTCCAGGAGAGCGGCATGACGGTCGCGGCGACCTTTGCGGGCAACGAGGCGCGCGCGGCCGAGTTCAGCAAGCGGACCGGGATCAAGGCGTACAGGTGGGACGTCGCCGATTACGATGCCTGCCAGGCAGGGTGCGCCAGGGTGGCCGAGGAACTGGGGCCGGTCGACGTGGTCGTCAACAATGCCGGCATCACGCGCGACGGCACCATCCTGAAGATGGATTATCAGGCGTGGCGCGAGGTGATCGACACGAATCTGGGCGGCTGCTTCAACATGGCGAAGGCGGTGTTTCCGGGAATGCGGACACGCAAATGGGGACGGATCGTCAATATCGGCTCGATCAACGGGCAGGCCGGTCAGTACGGCCAGGTCAATTACGCCGCCGCGAAATCGGGTATCCACGGCTTCACCAAGGCGCTGGCGCAGGAGGGCGCGAAATTCGGGGTGACGGTGAACGCGATCGCGCCGGGTTACATCGACACGGACATGGTGGCGGCGGTGCCGGGCGACGTGCTGGAGAAGATCGTGGCGCGCATACCCGTCGGCCGGCTGGGCGCGGCGGCGGAGATCGCGCGGGGCGTGGTGTTTCTGTGCGGCGAGGATGCGGGGTTCGTGACGGGGTCGACGCTGAGCATCAATGGCGGGCAGCATATGTACTGACGGGCGCAGGCGCGGCCACGCCCGCGCCGATGCGCGAGGCGGGAGCCGAGCGCGGCGCCCGACACGGCCGACGGGTTGGCCGCGCAAGCGGGCAAGCCCGTTCGACGTCACGGCGGCGGCTTCGCCGTCGCTTCTTGCTCCATTTCATCATGGGCGTGGGTGGCGGGGTGCGTGGACGTCGCGTTTCGACCCATGGCGGACGTTCAGCGCCCATCGGCGAACGACCGCTACCGCCCAATAGCAGACGTGGCGGCTTGCCCGAATAGCTCGCGAATTTACCAGCAACAGGGTTTTCACCTGCAACCTCCTGGTTTCGCCCGGTGCGTCTAATTCTGCCACGCTGGCGCGGCCGTCCTGTCACGCCCCTGAGTCACCTGTCAAAGCAGACAATCTGCTTCCGACCCTTAGCTGACATGCCGTGACGCTCGCCGGTGACGATGGTACGCATCGGCAATGCGACCATTTCCGCCCGCCAAGACACTTCAGATGTTCGTCGGCGACGCACTCGCCCAAGTGCGGTTCGATCCTTTCGGATTGCAGTTCAGCTTCGAAAGCGAGCGACTTATCAATGTAGAGAATGCGATCATTCACATAGAGCCGGATGGCACAGCTTGGTCGTATGATTGCCAAGCCGAACACCGTCCGCCAGTGATCCTGCACCGTCTGCTCGGTCGAAATATCCACAGCGTCGAGCGGGAGGACCTCAGGCTTACATTCACGTTCGAAGATGGGTCGTCACTTGCGATTTTATCCGACCTGAACGGGTATGAGAGCGGCGCAATCGTCACGGCGGAAACGGGGCACGTGATGTTCTGACGAATGTCGGCTTTCCACCCACAGCGGACAACCAACCTCAAAACTTCACCCCCGCCCGCGGCGAAGCCGCGTGCTCGACGTCGAACCGGTCGCTTCGCGCCCGCCGGCCGTGCTTGCGTTGCTCGCCGCTTCGCGGCTTGCAGCGGCGCGGGCGTAGCCGCGCCTACGCTGCGCAAAACAAAGGGGCCGGCTCAATACGCCGAGCCGGCCCCTCGCTCCCGATACGCTACGCGGGAGCTCTACGCACCGCCTACGGGCGGTAACTTGTGAAGAAGTTAAGAAGGGGACGACGGCAAAGCCGCCGTCGGACGGGTTCATCGGCTTAGCCGACGACCCGCCGTCCGGTTCGGATCGCGGTCAGCGGTACCGCCGACCGCAATCCGAACTCCGCTCGATCGCCCGCCCTGCGAGCGCGCCGCCACCGGCGCCCAGCACGGTTCCGAGCAGCCGGTCGCCCCGCGTATCGATCGTGCGGCCCAGAAGCCCGCCCGCGATCGCGCCGACCAGCGTACCGGTGTCGCCCGAGCGGCACCGACGCGCATTGTTGTAGCCGCGGCGGTCGCGATACTGGCGACGCTCATAGCGATCGTCATAACCCCGGTCGTAGTTGCCGTATCCGCGCTCGTATCGGCTGCGGCCCTGCGCATCGGCGGCGGTGGCGGGGACGAGCGCGCCGGCGGTCATGGTGAGCGCGGCAGCGGCGAGCGACAGCTTCTTGAACATGGCCGATACTCCTTGGCTTGATCCTGGCGGCTGGGGAGGTCCCCTCCGTCGATGTCAGCTTTCTAAGCGAGTCGCGTTGAGCCGATCCTGAATGCGCTCGTTATCCGCGGTTCAGGCTATGCTGGCTCCATGCGGCGGCTATGACCCGCTGGGTGCGCGTCCTGCCGACCCTGTTGCTTGTTCTGCTGATCGTTCCCGGCTGGGCGGGGGAGAAGCGGCTGGAGCTGCCCGGCGCCGCGCCGCGCCTGAGCGTCGAGCGGGTGACCGGTCCGGTCGAGCGGCGCGTGGGGGCGCTCACCTTTCTGGGCGGGGTGGCGCTGGCAAGCGCCGACCCGGCATTCGGCGGCTATTCGGCGCTCGCGGTCGCGGGCGATCGGTTCACCTTGCTAAGCGACGGGGGTGTCCTTCTTCGGTTCCGGATGGATGGGAACTGGCAGGTCCACGGCCACCGTCTCGATCCGCTGCCGGCCGGACCCGGGACCGGATGGACCAAGGCCGAGCGGGACGCGGAGGCGATGACGACCGACCCCCGCGATGGCCGGATCTGGGTGGCGTTCGAGAACGCCAATGCGATCTGGCGTTACGCACCCGGCTTTGCACGGGGCGAGCGATGGCGCGCGCCGCGGGCCATGGCGCGCTGGCCTGGCGGGGGCGGGTCCGAAAGCATGACGCGGCTGCGCGACGGACGCTTTCTGGTGATCGCCGAAGCCCGTCGCCCGCCAAGGGGCGCGGACGGTCGGCGTGCCGAGGCGCGCGTGGGACTGATCTTCGCCCGCGACCCGACCGACCCGAAAACGCGAATCGCGCGGTTCGCCTATCGGCCCGAGCGCGGGCATGACCCCGTGGACGTGGCCGAGCTGCCCGACGGCCGGCTGCTGGTGCTGGAGCGCGGGTTCGACCTGCCATTCCGGTGGAGCACGAGGCTGGCGCTGGTCGAGCGCGGCGCGGTGCGGCCCGGCGCCGTGGTCGGGGGGCGGACGGTGGCGCGGTTGCGGGTGCCTCTGCCGCGCGACAATTTCGAGGGGCTGGCGGTCACGCGCGAGGGGGACGCGACGATCGTCTGGCTGGTGTCGGACGACAACCAGTTTCGGCTTCAGCGGACGCTGCTGCTGAAATTCCGGCTGGGGTGAGGGAGCGACGACGGAACCGCTTCACGTCGGACGAGCGAAGCGGCTTGGCCGCTCGCTCGCTCGCCGGCCCGGCCCATGCGCGCCTTGGCGCGCACCGCCGCGTAAGCGGGCTTACGCGGCTTGGGCTTGGCCCAATTTCTTCACGATGTCGCGCTTCAGGCGACGCGCGCGCAGCGACAGCTTCTCGTTGGAGGTCTTGACCAGCCAATTGTCGAGGCCACCATTATGCTCGACCGAGCGCAGGCCGTGCGCCGAAACGCGCAGGCGGACCGGGCGATCGAGCGAATCGGACAGCAAGGTCACGTTCTGCAGATTGGGCAGGAAGGTGCGCTTGGTCTTGTTGTTGGCGTGGGAAACATTGTTTCCCACCATCCGGCCCTTGCCGGTCAGTTCGCAGATGCGCGACATGTCGTTGGTCCTGGAAATACGGGCGTTCGGAAAGGGTGGGCGGATAGCGGCGGCCGACGGCAAGGTCAACAGGGAGGCGACCGCGCTTGACGTGTCGGCCCGCTCCGGCCCACCCAGCCCCGATGTTCCCACTTCCCGAACCGATGCGTCGCGCCCTGGCCGAAGCGCGCGCCGCCGCCGGGCTGGGCGAGGTGCCGGTCGGGGCGGTGCTGATGCGCGGCGATGCGGTGATCGCGGCGGCGGGCAACGCGCCGCGCCGCCTGCGCGATCCCACCGCCCATGCCGAGATACGCGTGATCCGCGAGGGCGCGGCGCTGCTGGGCATTGAGCGACTGGACGGCTGCGATCTGTGGGTGACGCTGGAGCCCTGCGCGATGTGCGCGGGGGCGATCGCCCATGCGCGGATCGGACGGCTTTATTACGGCGCGAGCGACCCCAAGGGCGGTGGCGTGGACCATGGCGCGCGCGTGTTCGCGCATCCGACCTGCCACCATCGCCCGGAGGTTTATGCGGGACTGGGCGCGGGCGCGGCTGGAAACCTGTTGCGGGACTTCTTTGCGGAACGGCGATAGCGCCTCTCCCGCCGCGGCGGGAGAGGGCCGGGACGGTCGATCAGCCGCGCGCGTCGTTCTGGCTGATCGGTACGATCTTGATCTCGACCCGGCGATTGGCGGCGCGGCCTTCCTCCGTGTCGTTGGACGCGATGTGCTGCCTCTCGCCGAAGCCGCGTGTGCCCAGCCGCACGGGCTGGACGCCGCGCGACGCGAGATAGTCGGCGACCGAGGTGGCGCGTCGTTCCGAAAGCGACTGGTTGTACGCGTCCGAGCCGGTCGCGTCGGTATGGCCGTACACGTCCAGATAGGTCTGGTTATATTCGGCCAGCGTGCCCGCCACCTGATCGAGCGTGCGCTGGAACTGCGGCTGCACCTCCGCCGAATTATAGGCGAAGTTGATGCCCGACGGGATGTTGAGGATCAGGTCGTCGCCCTGGCGGATGACCTGAACGTCGGTGCCCGCGGTGCGCGCGCGCAGGTCGCGCTCCTGACGGTCCATATAGGCGCCGATCCCGGCCCCGGCGAGACCGCCGATCCCGGCGCCCAGGATCTTCTCCGTCCGGTCGCGCCGCCCGCCCACGAGATCGCCCAACAGATAACCGCCCAGCGCGCCGCCGATGCCGCCGATCGCCGCCTTGGAGATGCCGCGCTGACCCGTTTCCGGGTCGGTGGTGCACGCGGTGGTGGCGAGCAGCGCGAGCGCGGACAGGCCGGCAAGCGATTTGGCGAACAGGGTCATCGGATACGCTCCTTGAATACTGATCCGTCCACAACACACGCGCACCGGCGATCGTTCCGGGTGCGCATCGTCGAGGACGGTTGCGCGGGGGCGCGGATGCCGTCAAATGGAGCGGACCCCGCCAATGGCACCGCTTCCTCCTTTCCCCTGGATCGACGTTCTGATCATCGCGGCGCTGGTCGCGTTGAACGGCGTGTTCGCGATGAGCGAGCTGGCGATCGTTTCCGCGCGCAAGGCCCGGCTGGAGGCAATGGCGCGCACCGGCAGGCGCGGGCCCCGCGCGGCGATCGAGCTGGCGTCCGATCCGTCCAAATTCCTGTCCACCGTGCAGATCGGCATCACGCTGATCGGTATCGTCGCCGGTGCCTATTCGGGTGCCAGCCTGGGCGGGCCGACGGCGGCGCGGCTGGAGCTGCTGGGCATGGCGGCGGAAACGGCGGAGACGGTCGGCTATGCGCTGGTGATCGCGCTGACCACCTATGCGTCGCTGATTATCGGCGAGCTGGTGCCCAAGCAGTTCGCGCTGCGCCGGCCCGAGGCGATCGCCGCGATCATGGCGCTGCCGATGCGCTGGCTGGCGGTGGCGACCGCGCCTTTGGTATGGCTGCTCGACAAGACCAGCGCGCTGCTGTTCCGCCTGATGCGGCTGGAGCGCGAGACCGAGGACCAGGTGACCGCCGAGGAATTGCACCTGGTCGTCGCGGAGGCGTCGAAGTCGGGGGTGATCGAGGAGCATGAACGCTCGATCATCTCGGGCGTGGTCAGGCTCGCCGACCGGCCGGTGCGCGAGGTGATGACGCCGCGCACCGAGGTCGACTGGGTCGATGTCGACGCCACCCCCGACCGGATCCGCGAGATCCTGCTCGCCACGCCGCACACCCGCCTGCCCGTGGTGTCGGGATCGATCGACACGGTGGTGGGCGTGGTCCAGGCGCGCGACATCGCGGGCGCGCTGTTCCGGGGCGAGACGCTCGACCTTCACCGCCTGCTCCGCAAGGCGCCCGTCGTCATCGACCAGATCGACGCGATGGACGCATTGGTCGCGCTGCGCGAGGCGGAGGTGCCCATGGCGATGATCCATGACGAATATGGGCATTTCGAGGGGATCGTGACCCCCGCCGACCTGCTCGCCGCGATCGCGGGCGAGTTCGCGTCGGACACCGACCCCGACGAGGCGCCCGCCATCGTCGAGCGCGACGACGGGTCGCTGCTGGTGGCGGGAACGGCGGCGGCCGATTCGCTGGCGGACCGGCTGGGGATCGACCTGCCCGAGGACCGCGACTACGCCACGGTAGCGGGGCTGGCGCTGGCGGTGTTCAAGCACCTGCCGGGCGAGGGGGAGAGTTTCGTCGAGCAGGGGTGGCGGTTCGAAGTGGTGGACCTAGATGGGCGGCGGATCGACAAGCTGCTGGTGAGCGTGGAGAGCTAGCCGAAAATCACACAAATGCCCCGCGCCGCCCATCCGGCCGGCGCGGCCCCCGGCCGCGGCCGACGACACGGGATTTACTCCCGCGTTTCTTGTTCCTTCTGTCCTTCTTCTCGGCGCCGGAGGGCCGACACGGGAGTAAAT
>NZ_DASVRV010000042.1:0-66289 GCF_036388435.1 Sphingomonas sp. | reverse complement strand
ACGCGCTTGAGCAGGTTCATGCCGAGCTGGCCGTGCGACAATTCGCGACCGCGGAAGCGCAGGGTGATCTTCACCTTGTCGCCCTCGCCGATGAAGTCGTGGACCTTCTTCATCTTGGTGTCGTAATCATGGTCGTCGATGTTCGGACGCATCTTGATCTCCTTGATCTCCTGCGTCTTCTGCGACTTGCGCGCCAGATTGGCCTTTTTCTGGGCCTCGTATTTGAATTTGCCGACGTCGAGGAACTTGGCGACGGGCGGATCGGCGTTGGGCGACACTTCGACCAGGTCGAGGCCGAGCTCGTTCGCCTGCGCCATCGCCTCGCGCGTGTACATCACGCCGAGATTCTCGCCCTCGTGATCGATCACCCGAACCTTGGGGCTCTGGATGAACTCGTTAAAACGAGGTCCGTTCATCGGCGGCGCCTGCATCGGCCGGCGTATTGCGGGAGGACGTATGAGTGTTTCTCCTAAGGGTAGACGACGACCGATATAGCGCGTCGCGCGTCAGCGCGAAAGGTCCGGCGGGGTCGCTTCGGCGCGCAACCGGTCGATCAGTGCGGCGAGCGGCACGATCTCCTGGCCCTGGCTGCCCAGGCGGCGCAGCGCGACCGTCCCCTCCTCCGCCTCGCGCTTGCCCAGCACGAGGAGGTTGGGGACCTTGGCCAGGCTGTGCTCGCGCACCTTGTAGTTGATCTTCTCGTTGCGCAGGTCGGTATCGGCGCGGATGCCGGCGGCGCGGAGCTTGTCCGCGACGTCGCGCGCATAGTCGTCGGCGTCGGACACGATGGTCGCGACCACCGCCTGGACGGGGGCCAGCCAGAGCGGGAAGCGCCCGGCATGATGTTCGATCAGGATGCCGATGAAGCGTTCGAACGTCCCCAGGATCGCGCGGTGGAGCATCACGGGGCGGTGGCGCTGACCGTCCTCGCCCACATAGCTGGCGTCGAGCCGCTCGGGCAGCACCGTGTCGGTCTGGATCGTGCCGACCTGCCAGGTGCGGCCGATCGCGTCGGTCAGGTGGAATTCGAGCTTGGGGGCGTAGAAGGCGCCCTCGCCCGGCAGTTCCTCCCAGCCGAATTCGGGCGTGTCGCGGCCGGTCGCCTTGACCGCGTCGCGCAGGCTCTGTTCGGACCAGTCCCACATCGCGTCGGAACCGAAGCGCTTGTCCGGCCGCAGCGCCAGCTTGATCGCGTAGCTGTCGAAACCGAGGTCGCGGTAGACGCTGTCGAGCAGGTCGCAAAAGGCGCGGACCTCGTCGATCAGCTGGTCCTTGGTCACGAAGATATGCGCGTCGTCCTGGGTGAACTGGCGGACGCGGAGCAGGCCGTGAAGCGCCCCGTGCGGCTCGTTGCGGTGGCAGCAGCCGAATTCGGCCATGCGCACGGGCAGGTCGCGGTAGCTCTTGATCCCCTGGCGGAAGATCAGGACATGGGCGGGGCAGTTCATCGGCTTGAGCGCCATCAGGTCGGCGTCGCCCGACAGGACGGGGCCCTCCTCCTCTCCTGACGGAATCTCGTCGGGGACGACGAACATGTTCTCCCGGTATTTGCCCCAATGGCCCGACTGCTCCCATTGGCGCGCGTCCATCAGCTGGGGGGTTTTGACCTCCTCGTAACCGGCGGCGTCGAGGCGGCGGCGCATATAGGCCTCCAGCGCGCGCCAGATCAGATAGCCTTTGGGGTGCCAGAAGACCGACCCCTGCGCCTCGGGCTGGAGGTGGAACAGGTCCATGTCCTGGCCGATGCGGCGATGGTCGCGCTTGGCGGCCTCCTCCAGCCGGGTCAGATGCTGGTCGAGCTGCTTCTTGTTGAGCCAGCCCGTGCCGTAGATGCGGCTCAGCATCGCGTTCTTCTGGTCGCCGCGCCAATAGGCGCCCGACACGCGCGTCAGCTTGAACGCCTGCGGGTCGAGGCGGCCGGTCGAGGGCATGTGCGGCCCGCGGCACATGTCGAGCCATTCGCCTTGGCGATAGATCGTCAGCTCTTCGCCCTCGGGAAGCTCGGCGGCCCACTGCGCCTTGAAGCGCTCGCCCTGCGTGGTCCAGCGGTCGATCAGCTCCTGGCGGGTCCACACCTCGCGCGTGAAGGACTCGTCGCGCGCGATGATGCGGCGCATCTCGGCCTCGATCGCGGGCAGGTCCTCCTCGGTGAACTGCCGGTCTTTCGGGGCGAAGTCGTAATAGAAGCCGTCCTCGGTCGCGGGGCCGAAGGTGATCTCGGTGCCGGGGTGCAGATGCTGCACCGCCTCCGCCATGACATGGGCGAAGTCATGGCGTGCGAGTTCCAGCGCGTCGGCCTCGTCGCGCGCGGTGACGAGCGCCAGGTCGGTGTCGCCGTCGAACGGGCGCCCCAGATCGCGCACCTCGCCGTTCACCCGCGCGGCGAGCGCCGCCTTGGCGAGGCCGGGGCCGATCGCGGCGGCGACATCGGCCGGGGTGGTTCCGGGCGCGACTTCCCGAACGGAGCCGTCGGGCAGCGTGATGCGGAACATGGCGGTCATGGGATGCGGCTCGTCTGCTGGATCTGAACGAAGCGGGGCTTATGTCGGGCCGCGCGCAATAGGCAAGGCCGACCGCCGGATCGGCGCGTCCCGGTCGCCCGTCACGCGACCCCGAACGGCACCACGCGGTTGCCCTGGGTGTGGCCGATCTCGGCCGCGCCCAGAAAGGGCACGTCCATCTCCGCACACCAGCGGCGGATTCCCCTATCCAGCGACTCCCCCCAGGGCGGATCGTTGGACTGGATATCGGTGACGGCGCCGAGGCGTATCCCTGCCAGTCCCTTGAGCTGGGTGGCGTGAGCGAGCTGCGACAGCATCCGGTCGATGCGGTAGAGCGGTTCGGAGACGTCCTCGATCAGCAGCACATGGTCGGTCAGGTCGGGAAGCCAGGGCGTGCCGATCATCGCGGCCAGGATCGACAGGTTGAACGCGGCGGCGGGGCGGTCGCCGAGACCGGGCTCAAGGCCCTGGCGGTCGCGCGACACCATCCAGCCGAGCGAGCGGGCGACCGTGCGATCACCGCCCTGCCGCCCGATATCGATCGCCATGGGCCCGTGCGCCGGACGGCCGATCCGCCGGGCGTACAGCGCGCCGAGCAGGAACCCCATGTCCGAATAGCCGAGATAGCTCTTGTTCCGCGCGGCGGGGCCGAGCCGGGGCATGACCCGGGCGAGGATGCGGTTGGAGCCATAACCGCCCCGCGCGAACCAGACGGCGTCGATGCCGGGATCGTTGGCGACATCGAGGAACGCGGCGGCGCGCACCGCGTCGGAGCCCGCGAAATGACCGTCGCTGGCGAAGCATTGCGGATGGACCAGGAGGTCGACCGCCGGATGCGTGATCGCCGCGAAGGCGGTGACGCGCGACGCGACCAGCGGGTCGATGGGCTTGGCGGGAGCGACGATCGCGATCTTCATCGTGCACCCTTGTGCCGTCCGGGCGCGGCGAAGTCGAGCGAGGGGTGACGCTTGCCCCCCCGCCCCGCCGCCGATACCGGGCGGTGATGACGAACGAACAGCCTTGCTTTCTGGTCGGCATCGGCGGGTCGGGGATGATGCCGCTGGCGATGATCCTGCGCGCGCGCGGCGTCGCGGTGTCGGGATCGGACCGCGCGCTCGACCAGGGACGCGTGCCCGCCAAGTTCGACGCGCTGCGCGCGCTGGGGATCGATCTCCACCCGCAGGATGGTAGCGGGGTGACGAGCGCGGCGCAGCGCGTGGTCGCATCGGCGGCGGTCGAGGAGAGCGTGCCCGACATCGTCGCCGCGAACCGCCTGGGCTGCCGCCGCGCGACGCGGGCGGAGCTGCTGGCCGGGCTGTTCAACGCCGCTGCGCTGCCGATCGGGGTGGCGGGGACGAGCGGGAAATCGACCGTCACCGGCATGATCGGCTGGATCCTCCACGCCACCGGGCGCGATCCGACGGTGATGAACGGCGCGGTGATGAAGAATTTCGTCAAGCCCGACGCCCCCTTCGCCAGCGCGCTGGTCGGCGAAGGCGCGGCGTTCGTGAGCGAGGTCGACGAGAGCGACGGGTCGATCGCGCTCTACGCGCCCCGGATCGCGGTGCTCAACAATGTCAGCCTCGACCATAAGGGGCTGGACGAATTGCGGCTGTTGTTCGGGGATTTCCTGGCCAAGGCGCGGGTCGCGGTGGTGAACGCCGATAACGGCGACGCGGCGGCGCTGGCGGCGGCGCTGCCGGCGGAGCGCGTGACCCGCTTCTCGGTCGAGGGCGCGGGCGACCTGGTCGCGCGGAACCTGCGCGAGGAGCCGTTCGGGGTGCGCTTCGACCTACGGGTCGGCACCGGGTCGGTGCCGGTGGCGCTCCAGCTGCCCGGTCGGCACAATGTGTCGAATGCGCTGGCGGCGATCGGGGCGGCGGTCGCGGCCGGGGTGCCGCCGGGCGAGGCCGCCGCCGCGATCGGCGGCTTCACCGGGCTGCGGCGGCGCATGGAGCTGGTCGGGGAGGCGGCGGTCGAAGGCGGCGGCGTCGCCGTCATCGACGATTTCGGGCACAACCCGGACAAGATCGCGGCGACGCTGGACGCGCTCCACGCCTTTCCGGGACGGTTGCTGCTGCTGTTCCAGCCCCATGGATATGGCCCGTTGAAGGTGATGGGGCGAGAATTGGCGGCGACCTTCGCAGAGCGGATGCGGGGCGGCGACGTGCTGACGATGCCCGATCCCGTCTATCAGGGCGGCACGGTGCTGCGCGAGGTCGGGAGCGGGGACATCGTGCGCGCGGTCGCCGGGGCCGGCCACGACGCGCGTCACATCGCCGACCGGGCGGACGCGGCGGCGCTGCTCGTCGACCTGGCGCGCGCGGGCGACCGGATCGTCGTCATGGGCGCGCGCGACGACACGCTCAGCCTGCTCGCCCGGGGGATGGTGCGCGACCTGGGCGCGCGCTACGCTGGCGGGCAAGGGAGTGTCGCATGATCCGCAAGCTGTTCCTCGACCATCCGGACGAAGTGGGCGAGACCTATGCCGTACACGCCGCCACCGCCGGGCGGTTCGGCGCCGAGATGGTCGCCGGGGGCGTTGCCTGCATGATCCATGCGGTCGTGCCCGCCTGGTTCGGCACGGCCGGAAGCGGCACCGTGTCGCGGCTCCACGCGCGCATGGTCGCCAAGCGCGGCGCGGTGCGCGCGGATCGGGCGCAGGTGAAGACGGTCGAGTACGTGATCTAGATAAAGGCCTTATTAGGCCCACTCACCGACGATAGCTGCGTGGGGTGGTGCGCCTTTACGGGCGTAACCGTCCAGCATCGGCTCGACCGGCACCGTGCCAGAGGCCGCCTCAAAGGCCGCCACGGTCGGTTCTCTTCCGCCGCATGACGGCGTCGTCGCGCGCCGAGCAACTTGCCCCATGACGGCCCGGACATCGGCGGCTAGACGGGGCGGATCATGCATCGCCCCGCCCTGTCCGTCGTCATCCCCTGCTACAACGAGGCGCCGTGCCTCGATCTGCTCCATGCGCGCGTGTCGGCGGCGGCGCGGGCGGCGGTGGAGGAGGATTACGAGATCCTGCTCGTCAATGACGGATCGCGCGACGATAGCTGGGCGGTGATGCGGCGCCTGGCGGCGCGCGACCCGCGGCTGGTGGCGGTCAACCTGTCGCGCAATCACGGTCATCAGCTGGCGTTGACCGCGGGGCTCGACCTGTGCTCGGGCGCGCAGGTGCTGATCATCGACGCCGACCTGCAGGACCCGCCCGAGCTGCTGGGCGAGATGCGCCGGGTCATGGCCGAGCAGGAGGCCGATGTGGTCTATGCGGTGCGGCGCCGGCGCGAGGGGGAGACGGTGTTCAAGCGCGCGACCGCCGCCCTGTTCTACCGCCTGCTCGACCGGGTGACCGACACCCCCATCCCGCTCGACACCGGCGATTTCCGGTTGATGAGCCGGCGCGCGCTCGACGCGTTCCTGGCGATGCCCGAACAGGCGCGCTTCATCCGGGGAATGGTGGCGTGGATCGGGTTCCGGCAGGTGCCCCTGCCCTATGACCGCGCCAGCCGTCATGCGGGCGAGACGAACTATCCGCTGGGCAAGATGATCCGGCTGGCCTTCGATGCGGTGACGGGTTTCTCGACCGCGCCCTTGCGCTTCGCGAGCCATGTCGGGCTGGCGCTGACGGCGGCATCCTTGCTGCTGCTCGTCTATATCGGCGTGGGCTTCTTCACGGGCACCGCCGTCCAGGGCTGGACGTCGACGATGCTGGTGGTGGTGCTGCTGGGCGCGGTGCAGATGTTCGTGCTGGGGATGATCGGCGAATATCTGGGCCGGCTCTATGTCGAATCGAAGCGGCGGCCGCTCTACCTTGTCGCCGATGTCGCGGGGCCGGTGCGGGGCACCGCGACACTCGGCTACCGGGCCGAGGAGCCGGAGGGTGCGGGCTCCGGAACGGCCCCCGGGACGGCTAACGTCACGATCGACACGCCCGGCGTCATCGGCACCCTGCCGACCAGGTGACGCTCCAGGCGGAAGACCGTCTCGAACAACGCGTTGAGCGGCCGGGGCGGCGGCGAATCGTCGCTGTCGTCGCGGCCCGACAGCTTGCCCGCGATCCGCGCGGCGGCGGCGAGCGGAAAGAGGAGCGAGTTGAACCAGCGCATCCGCTGCGGCCGGAGCCCCGCCCGCGCGATCGCGGCGGCCAGCCTCGCCTTGGAATAGCGGCGGTGATGGTGATTGACGACGTCGTGCGCGCTCCACAGCCACTGGTGCGCGGGCACCGCGATCAGGATCTTGCCACCCGGCCGGAGCAAGGTCGCCATCGCGGCGAGCGCGGCCACGTCGTCGGCGATATGCTCGACCACGTCGAGCACCGCGACGAGGTCATAGGCACCCCGCTCGACGCCGGGGAGTTCGGGCAAGGGCGCGTCGCCCACGAGGCGGCCCAGCCGCTCGGCCGCGATGGCGCGGGCGGCGGGGTCGATCTCGATCGCCTCCACCGCGCCGAAGCGCGCCAGCATCGGTATGTTGTGGCCGGTGCCGCAACCGATCTCCAGGATGCGCGCATCCTTCGGTAGATCGCCATAGCGGCGGAGATAATCGTGGAGGATGTCGCGCCGCGCGCGATACCACCAATGGGTGGAATCATGCGCGGCCATGCGGTCGTAGACGACCCTATCCATGCGTCGTGGCCATCAGGCGAATACCCATAAACGGTTGAGCGCGAAGGTGACGAGCGGGGTCACGAACAGCACGGGCAGGAGCGGCCACCACCATGGCCCGGCCATCATGGAATCGTCGGTCAGCAGCCACACCCAGCCCGTGTTCATCGCATAGCTGACGAGCGACACGGCCAGGAAACGCGTGGTCGTCTGCCCGGCGCCGGCGCCGTGGCCGCGAAAGCTCCAGCGGCTGTGGAGGAAATAGCCCGACGCCATCGCGACCAGATAGCCCGCGAAATTCGCGACCTGTTCCGACGTGATGCCGAGCCCGGCGAGCGGCGAATAGACGGCGGTGTAGATCACGGTCGCCAGCCCGCCCGCCACGACGAAGCGCGCGAGCTGGCCGAACATCGGCGTGCGTCGCCAGTCGTTCAGCCGCGTCGCGATGCCCGTCGCCCCCCTCGTCACTCTTGTGTCACCCGCGCTCATCGATAGAGCGAGCGCTCTTATTGCGGGTGGTGGTGTGAGGGAAGCGAGTTCGACGAGCGACGGCCGGACGGCCGGCCTTTCCGGGAGCGGGACATCCGAATGGGCGGCGCTGGTCGACCGGTACTGGATGCGGATCACGCTGGTCGCCTGGGCGCTGCTCGCGCTCTGGTATCTGTGGGACCGGGCGGGGCCGATCCGCTGGCTCGCGCTGGGCGATACCGACGACAATATGCGCCTGATGCAGGTGCGCGCGCTGCTCGACGGACAGGGCTGGTTCGACCTGCGCCAGTACCGCATGAACCCGCCGGGCGGGTTCGACATCCATTGGAGCCGCGTCGTCGACCTGCCGCTGGCGGGGCTGATCCTGTTCCTCGAGCTGTTCACGACCACGCCCCTGGCCGAGCGCTGGGCCTGCGGGGTCGCGCCGCTGCTGCCGCTGGCGGTCGTGATGCTGGCGCTGGGCGCGACGGTGCGCCGGCTGGTGGCGCCGGGTGCGTGGCCGCTCGCGCTGGTGCTGCTGCCGGGCGCGGTGGCGACGATGCTGATGTTCATGCCGCTGCGCATCGACCATCACGGATGGCAGCTCGCCTGCCTGGCCGTGACGGTCGCGGGGCTGTGCGATCCGCGCCAGGCGCGCGGCGGCCTGCTCGTCGGCGGAGCGAGCGCGCTGTCGCTGACGATCGGGCTGGAGCTGTTGCCCTATGCGGCGATGGCGGGGGCGCTCCTCGCGCTGCGCTGGGTATGGGACCGAGCGGAGACGGCGCGGTTGCAGGTCTATGCGCTGACGCTGGGCGGGGGCGCCGCGATCGGTTTCGCGCTGTTCGCGTCGGAAGCGAACCGGGTGATGCGCTGCGACGCGTTGACGCCCGTCTGGCTGAGCGCGGTGGTGGTCGCGGGCGCGCTGTTGCTGATCGTCGCGCGGCTGAACCCGGCATCGCGGGGCGTTCGCCTAGGGCTGGCGGTGGCGGCGGGCGCGGTCGTCGCGGTCGGCTTCGCGCTGCTGTTCCCGCAATGCCTGACCCGGCCCGAACAGGTGTCGGACGAGCTCGCGCGGACCTGGCTCAACAATGTGCGCGAGGCCAAGCCGATCTATCGCCACCCGTTCCGCGTCGCCTTTCCCATCGTGACCCTGCCGCTGATCGGACTGGCGGGCGCGGTGATCGCGGCGTGGCGGGCGCGGGGCAGACCACAAGCGGTCGGCTGGGCGGCGGTGGCGCTGTTCACCGCCTTTGCCTGCCTGATGCTGCTGTGGCAGGCGCGCGCCGGGCCGGCGGCGCAGCTGCTGGCGCTGCCCGGCGCGACCGCGCTCGCCTGGGCGGTGCTGCCCTGGTTCCTGCGGCATCCATTGCTGCCGGTGCGGGTGTTCGGGACCGTGGCGGCGTTCGTCGCCGTGTCCGGACTGTTCGCGGGACTGGTCACCAGATACTTGCCGGTCGACCGGCCCTCCGCCAACACCCGGCTGGTCAACCGGTCGAGCGGGCGGTGCAACGCGCAGCCCCAGCTCGCCAAGCTCGACGCCTATCCGGCGCAGACGATCTTCACCTTCGTCGATCTCGGCCCCAGGCTGATCGCCATGACGCATCATAACGCGGTGGCGGGGCCCTATCACCGCAACGGCGACGCGATCCTCGACGTCCACCACGCTTTTCGGCGATCCCCCGCCGAGGCGCGGGCGATCATGCGGCGGCACGGGGCGACGATGCTGCTGGTCTGCCCCAACATGCCCGAATCGACGGTGTATCGCGCGCGGGCGCCGGGCGGGTTCTACGACCAGCTGGCCAAGGGCGGGAAGTTCGGCTGGCTCCAGCCGATGCCGCTGCCGCGCAACACGCCATTCCGCTTGTACAGGATCAGCTAGCGCAGGCCGTCCTGCAGCCCGTCGATCACGAACTGCACCGCCAGCGCGGCGAGGAGCACGCCGAGCAGCCGCGTGATCACCGCCTCGATCCGGGCGCCCAGCAACCGCATCATCGGCCCCGCCGCGAGCAGCGCGACCAGCGTGATGAGCAGGATCGACGCCAGCGCGGCGAGCACCACCAGCGAGCGCTGGAGCCCCTCGTTGCGGGCCATGAGCAGCATGACGCTGGCGATCGATCCCGGCCCTGCGATCATCGGCATCGCCATGGGAAAGACCGACACATCCTCCACCTCGGGCGTGGCGGCGACCTGGGCGGCGCGGTCCTCGCGGCGCTGGGTGCGGCGCTCGAACACCATCTCCAGCGCGATCAGGAACAGCATGATCCCGCCCGCGATGCGGAAGGAGGACAGGCTGATGCCGAGCCCGCGGAGCAGGTCCTCGCCGAACAGCGCGAAGACCAGGAGGATGCACGCCGCGTAGAACACCGCGCGCACCGCCATGGCGCGGCGATGATGCGCGTCGACGCCAGCCGTCAGCCCGGCATAAATGGGCGCGCAACCGGGCGGATCGATCACCACGAAGAAGGTGAGGAAGGCGGAGACGAAGAGCTCGATCATCGCGGCGTCAGAAGCCCGTCTCGTCGATCGCGACACCCTCGCGCCGGCCCGCCGAAACGAGGGTGTTGCGCAGCAGGCAGGCGATTGTCATCGGGCCGACGCCGCCGGGCACGGGGGTGATCGCGCCCGCCACCGCGCTGGCGCTGGGGAAGTCGACATCGCCGACCAGCCCCGCCTCGGTGCGGTTGATGCCGACATCGATCACCGTCGCGCCGGGTTTCAGCCACTCGCCCCGGATCATCCGCGCGCGACCGACCGCCGCGACGACGATGTCAGCGCGGGCGAGATGGCCGGCGAGGTCGCGCGTGCGGCTATGCGCGACGGTGACGGTGCAGCTTTCCGCGAGCAGCAATTGCGCCATCGGCTTGCCGACGATGGTGGAGCGGCCGACGACGACCGCTTCCAGCCCGCTCAGATCGCCGCGCGCCTCGCGCAGCAGCATCAGGCAGCCCAGCGGGGTGCAGGGCACGAAGCCGGGCAGCCCCGTCGCGAGGCGTCCCGCGTTGACCGGGTGGAAGCCGTCCACGTCCTTGTCGGGGTCGATACGGTTGGTGACGTGGGTAGCGTCGATATGCGCGGGCAAAGGCAATTGGACGAGGATGCCGTCGATCACCGGGTCGGCGTTGAGGCGGTCGACGAGCGCGAGCAGCTCCGCCTCGGGCGTGTCGGCGGGCAGGCGGTGCTCCGCCCCGCACATCCCGGCCTCGGCGGTCGCCTTGCCCTTGGAACGCACATAGACCGACGAGGCGGGATCCTCGCCGACGAGCACCACCGCCAGCCCGGGCGGGCGGCCGGCGCGGGCGGAAAAGGCCGCGACCTCGCGCGCGACGGCGGCGCGCAACCGGGCGGCGCGCGCGCGGCCGTCGATCGGCGCGGCGGTCACGTCAGATCGCGCCGGCGGAGACTTGCTGGATGAGCGCGGTCGTCACCAGCCGGTCGAGCAGCCCGACGAGCAGCAGCACGACCAGCGGCGACAGGTCGAGCGCCCCGAAATCGGGGAGCACGCGGCGGATCGGGCGATAGATGGGGTCGGTCATCTTTTCGAGCGCAACCCAGATCTGCCGCACCGCGCCGTTCGAGGTGTTGATGACGTTAAACGCGATCAGCCAGGACAGAATCGCCTGGACGATGATGATCCACCACAAGACGGTGAGCACGAACTGGACGATTTGCAGAAGGTAGATCAAGGCGGGGCTCCGAGCGGGACGACGTGCTCTATAGGGCTGGTACGGCGATGGGAGAACCCTAGTCTTCTCCCCTCCCTGGAGAGGGAGGGGTCGGGGGTGGGTGGACGGGATGCGCTCTCCGACGGTCGCACGTCGACCCACCCCCAGCCCCTCCCTTTCCAGGGAGGGGAGAGGGTCACGCCCGGACCAGCGTGCCCGCGCCGCGCCGGGTGAAGATTTCCAGCAGCATCCCGTGCGGCACCCGGCCGTCGAGGATGACGGCGGCGTCGACCCCCGCCTCGACCGCGGCGACGCAGGTTTCCAGCTTGGGGATCATGCCGCCCTTGATCGTCCCGTCGGCCCGCAATCGGGCGATACGCGCGGGGTCGAGATCGGTGAGGAGGTCGCCCCCCTTGTCGAGCACGCCCGCGACATCGGTCAGCAGGAAGAAGCGCGCGGCGCCCAGCGCCCCCGCGATCGCGCCCGCCATCGTGTCGGCGTTGATATTATAGGTGTGGCCGTCGCGCCCGGTGGCGATCGGCGCGATGACGGGAATGATGCCGTCCGCCACCAGGGAGTGGAGGATGCGGGTATCGACCGCGACGGGCTCGCCGACGAAACCCAGGTCGACATGCCGCTCGATTCCCTGGAGCCGATCGGGCGCGCGCGCGCCGACCTTTTCCGCCGTGACGAGATTGGCGTCCTTGCCCGATATGCCGACCGCGCGTCCGCCGGCCTGGCCGATCCAGCCGACGATCTCCTTGTTGATCGATCCCGCCAGGACCATCTCCGCGATCCGCGCGGTCTCCGCGTCGGTGACGCGCAAGCCGTCGACGAAGCGCGATTCGACGCCCAGCCGCTTGAGCATCGACCCGATCTGCGGCCCGCCGCCATGGACCACGACCGGGTTTATGCCGACCGCCTTCAGCAGGACCATGTCCTCCGCGAAGTCGCGCTGGCGCTCCGGATCGCCCATCGCGTGACCGCCATATTTGATGACGAAGGTCTTGCCCGCATAACGCTGGAGATAGGGCAGCGCCTCGGTCAGCGTCTCCGCCTTGGCGAGCAGCGCGGGGTCGGGGGCATGGTCGGTCATGCGCGGGGGCTTTAGCGGGAACGCGACATCGCGCCAGTCCTGCCGTCCTCCCCTCCCTGGAACAGGGAGGGGAGAAGGGAGGTCAGACCCGGCAGGCCTTGATCGCCTTCGGTTCGGGGCGGGCGCCCGTCGCGCGGAAGGTAGCGAGATAGCCGCCGGCACCGGGCATGGCGGTGAAGCCCGCCTGTTCGTATCCGGTCGCGGCGAACTCGCAGCGGAGCAGCGCGGGCGGGGTGCCGTGGTTCTGCGTCGGGCGATCGGCATCGACGACGACGACCAGCCCGCCGGGCTTCAGCGAGGGCCGCAGCCGCCAGAGGAACTCATAGGGCTGCCCGATCTCGTGATACATATGGACCAGCATCACCCGGTCGAAGCTGTTGGCGGGGAGCTTGGGGTCGGCGGGTTCGCCCAGCCGCACGCTGACATTGGCCAGCCGCTCGCGCGCGACGCGCTCGGCCAGCGCGTCGCGGACTTGGGGCATGATGTCCTGGCCGACGACGCGGCCCTTTGCACCGACGCGCTGCGCGAGGCGGACGGTGTAATAGCCCTCGCCCGCGCCGATATCGGCGACGGTCATGCCGGGTTCGATCCGGGCCAGCGTCATCACGCGGCCGGCCTCGTTCACCCGGTCGCGCGCTTCCTCGGTCGACCAGCGCGACGACACGATGGTCGCGACGGGGCGGTCGGCGGCCGGAAAGGCCGGCGCCTTGTCCTCGCGCTTGAGAAGCGGCTGCGAGCCGTCGCAGGCGCTCGCCAGAAAGGCGAGCGCGACGGCGGCGGCGCGGAGCGGGACACGAAGAACGCGCGTCATTCCACGTCCTCGACCTCGACCTTTTCGCCCGTCACGCGCTGCGACAGCGCGGCGGCCATGAAGGCGTCGAGATCGCCGTCGAGCACGTCGCCCGGCGCGGTCGACGTCACCCCGGTGCGCAGGTCCTTGACCATCTGATAGGGCTGGAGGACGTAGGAACGGATCTGGTGGCCCCAGCCGATATCGGTCTTGGCCGCGTTCTCGGCGCTCGCCGCCTGCTCGCGGATCGCCAGTTCGCGCTCGTACAGGCGGGCGCGGAGCTGGTTATACGCCTCCGCCTTGTTCTTGTGCTGCGATCGCTGATTCTGGCACTGGACGACGATGCCGGTGGGGATGTGCGTGATCCGCACCGCCGAATCGGTCGTGTTGATGTGCTGCCCGCCGGCACCGGACGCGCGATAGGTGTCGATGCGCAGGTCGGATTCATTGTAGTCGACCTCAATATTCTCGTCGACGACCGGATAGACCCAGACGCTGGCGAAGGAGGTGTGGCGCCGGGCCGCGCTGTCATAGGGACTGATGCGGACGAGGCGGTGGACGCCGCTTTCGGTCTTGGCATAGCCATAGGCGTTCTCGCCCTTGAGCAGCAGCGTCGCCGACTTGATCCCGGCCTGCTCGCCCGAATGCTGGTCGACCAGCTCGACCTTCAGGCCGTGACGCTCGCCCCAGCGCGAATACATGCGGCTGAGCATCCCCGCCCAGTCCTGGCTTTCGGTGCCGCCGGCGCCGGCATTGACCTCGATATAGGTGTCGTTGCCGTCGGCTTCGCCCGCGAGCAGCGCCTGGACCTTGTCGCGCTGGGCACGCTCGGCCAGTTCGGCGAGCGCGGCGACGCCGTCATCGGCCATCGCCGTGTCGCCCTCCGCCTCGGCCATCTCGATCAGCTCGGCGGTGTCGGACAGCTCGCTCTCGATCGCGCGCGTCGCGGTGATCGCCTCGTCGAGGCGGCGACGCTCGCGCATGACCGCCTGCGCGGCCTTGGGATCGCTCCACAGCGCCTGATCCTCGACGCGCGCGTTGAGCTCGTCGAGGCGGCGGAGCGCCTGGTCCCAGTTCAGGAAACGGCGAAGCAGCTGGAGCGCGTCGTTGATCCGGTCGATATAGGCCTGCGCTTCGGCGCGCATGGGATTACCCTCTCATTGAACGATCCGTGGCGGAACGGAACCGCGATCCGGCGCGACCCCGGCCCGTGCCGGGATGACGATATGGCCCCCGGCTAGTAGATTCCGCCCTGCCTTTGCAAGAAATCGCTGTCCTGGGCACGCTCTACCCGTTTCGGGCCGGCGGTGGGACGCGCGGTGGGCGCGGCGGCAGGACCCGTGCGACGACGCGCGCGGCGTTCCTCGGCCTGGGGCTTGAACGCTTCCCAGATCACCGCGGGCTTGGGATCGGTGCCCGTCGGCCAAACGCCGTACACCGGGCGGCCCGAGCCACGGTCGACGCGGACCATGCGGATGCCCGGCGGCGCACGGAACACCTTCTTCTCCAGCCCCTCATAGGCCTTGACCGCGAACTGCTTGAAGATCGGCGCGGCGAAGGTGCCGCCCTGGACGCCGCCCAGATTCTGCGGCTGGTCGTAGCCGACATACAGCCCGCCCACGAACTGGGGCGTACCGCCGATGAACCAGACATCGGTCGGCCCCGTCGTCGTTCCCGTCTTGCCGAAGATCGGGCGATCCAGGTCGCGCAGGGTCGTCGCGGTGCCGCGCTGGATCACGCCTTCGGTGATGTGGACCATCTGGAACGCCGTCTGCGCGTCGATCACCTGGCGCTGGCGCGAGGGCGGGCGCGGCATGGCGCGGCCGTTCCAGTCGGGGGCGTTGCACCCGTCGCAGGGGCGCCACCGCTCGGGCAGGATCACCTTGCCGCGCCGGTCCTGGACGAAGTCGATCACGGTGGGCGCGTTGCCCCGGCCCCCGTTCGCCAGGATCGCATAGGCGTTGACGATGCGCGCGACGGTGGTCTCGCCCGCGCCCAGCGCGTTGGCGAGGAAGGGCGGGTAGCTGCCCAGCCCCATGCGCTTCATGGTGTCGACGACGTGCGGCATCCCGACCTGCGACGCGGCGCGCACCGTCATCAGGTTGCGCGACTGCTCGATCCCCCAGCGCATGGTGTGCGGGCCCGATCCGCCCCCGTCGAAATTGCGAAAGCATTTCTGCCCCAGCCGCGCCCCCTGATAGACGCAGAACGGCCCGTCGACGATGATCGACGAAGGGGTCATCCCCCGCTCCAGCGCCGCCGAATAGACGATCGGCTTGATCGTCGAGCCGGGCTGGCGCAGCGCCTGGGTGGCGCGGTTGAACGACTGGAGCCGGCTGTCGAAGCCGCCCTGCATCGCCAGGATGCGACCGGTCGCCGGCTCCTCGACGACAAAACCGCCCGACACGCGCGGGATCGAGCGGAGCGACCAAGCGCCCCCCTCCGGCGCGACGGCGATGACGTCGCCCGCCTTCAATGCGGCAAAGGCGGTGCCGCCCTGGCCGCGCACCGGTATCTGCGCGGCGTAGGCGGGGAGCGTGCCCGTCTGGCCGTTCGCGAAGCCGATCTCCCACGCAGCTCCCGCCCGCGCGATCGCGATCGCCGCGCGCCAGTCCTTGTGGTCGAGCGCGATGTTGGTGCCGACCAACGCCTGGAGCCAGTCGCCGCCGTCAATATCGAGTTGCTTGATCGGCCCCGACCAGCCGCGCCCGCGATCATAGCGCAGCAGGCCGTCGCGCAACGCTTCCTGCGCATAGCCCTGGAGCCGGGGGTCGAGCGAGGTGCGCACCCATAATCCGCCGGCATAGACGCTATAGGGACCGTTCTCGCTATTCTCGCCGTAGCGGTCGACGAGCTGGCGGCGCACCTCCTCGACGAAATAGCCCCCCACCGGGTCGAGCCGCGCGGTCTGCGACGCGATCAGTCCCAGCGGGCGCGCAGCCGCGTCGGCGCGCTGCGCGGGGGTGATGAAGCCGTTGCGCTGCATCTCCGACAGGACGAAGTTGCGGCGGGCGATCGCGCGGTCGGCGTTACGGGCGCGACCATAGGTCTCGGGCGCCTTGGGCAGGATGGCCAGGAACGCCGCCTCGTGCACCGCCAGCTGGCCGACATCCTTGCCGAAATAGGCGCGCGCCGCCGCCTGGACGCCGAAGCTGCGCCGGCCGAGCGGAATGCCGTTGAGATAGAGTTCGAGGATCTGCTCCTTGGAGAGCGCGTCCTCGATCCGGTAGGCCAGGATGGCCTCGCGCGCCTTGCGGATATAGCTCACCTCGTTGGTGAGGAGCAGGTTCTTGGCGACCTGTTGCGTGATCGTCGACGCGCCGATCGGGCGGCCATCGTTGCGCAGGTTGCTGATCAGCGCGGAGACGATGCCGGGATAATCGACCCCGCCATGCTCGAAAAAGGTCCGATCCTCCGCCGCCAGGAACGCGCCCACGAGCAGCGACGGATATTCGGCATAGGACAATTCGACCCGCCGCTCGCGCGCATAGGCGTGGACGGGAGCGCCGTCGCCCGCGCGGACATTGGTGGGCAGCGGCTGCTCGTAGGAGCGCAAGCTGTCGACCGAGGGCAGGCCGCGCCCGACCGCGACGATGAGTGCGAGCAGCGAGATCAGCCCCAGCGCGGCGAGCGCGGCCAGCCAGCGCACCCAGCGGTGGGTCCACGCCGAACGCAGCAGGGTGGCGGCACGGCGGGCGAACCGGTGCAGCGGCGGGCGGGCGATGGGAGGAGTGTGGGACGCCATGGTTACAGGCGCCGCTATCTAGCAGGTTCGGCGGGACGGGGAAGCCGCTACCGCGCGGCCATGCGGCGCGCGAAATGGACCTCGACCGCCCGGCGGACGCTTTGGGCGACGCGCTCGCGGCCGTCGTCGCTCGCCAGGAAGGCGGCGTCGGCCGGGTTGGAAATATAGCCGGTCTCGAACAGGACGCTGGGCATGTCGGGGGCTTTCAGCACCATCAGTGACGCCATGCGGTGGAAATTGGCCTTGACCGGGATGAGCGGCCTGGCCTCGCGGCCCAGCAGGCGGGCGAAGCCGGCGGACAGGTTCATCGTCTCGCGCTGGGCGAGGTCGATCAGGATCGACGACACGTCGCCCGCGGCCTCGCCCAGGTCGACGCCCGCGATCACGTCCGCCTTGTTCTCGCGCGCCGCGAGCCGCGCGGCTTCCTTGTCGGACGCGACTTCGGACAGGGTGTAGGCCGAAGCGCCGGTCGCGATCGCGGCGCCCGCCGCATCGCAATGGACCGAGATGAACAGGTCCGCCTTGAGCCGCCGGGCGATGCCGTAGCGCTCGCGCAGGACGAGGAACCGATCGTCGTCGCGCGTCAGCGCCACGCGCACCCGCCCGCCCTTCAGCAATTCGTCGCGGATCGCCTTGGCGATGCGCAGCGTCACCTCCTTTTCGCGAAGGCCTTCCGGGCCGATCGCGCCGGGATCGGCGCCGCCATGGCCCGCGTCGATCACCACCAGCGGGCGGTCGGCGTCGCCGCGTATCTCGGGCAGCCTGGCCCGGCGCGCGGGCGGGACCGCCTGGGTCACCTTGTACCGGGGCGCGCGCGAGCCGAGGCCGGGGATGAAGCTGAGCGGCCCCGTCAGGCTCGCCCTGGCGAAGCGGCGGGCGTCGACCTCGCGCAGTTTCAGCGTCAGCTCGCGGCCGTCCTCGCCCAATTCGCCTTCGGACACGATCGCGGGCTCGGCCAGGTCGAAGACGATCCGGGTGCCGCCCTTGCGCGCGGCTTGGCGGACGGCGGCGACCGGACCGGCGGCGGTGGCGACCGATCCGGGGTTTGCGCCGTTCACGTCCACCGCGATACGGCGCGGGCCGTCCAGGATGAAGCTGGCGGCGCGCTCGACGGCCTCGTCGAAGCGGATCACGATGCGGTCGCCAGCCACGTCGATCCGCGCGACGGTCGCCGCGAGCGCATGGGCCGGCAGCAGCCACGCCAGCAGGGCCAATGGCATCAGCATGGCGCGACCATGAAGCGGGTGCGCGGCGCCGGTCCAGCGAAATTGCATCGAAACCCCTTGGCCGACCAACGACATCGGCCCGTTCCTCTACTTCGACCGACCGAATCCATGGTTTCCAACCACGGTTAACGGGCCGTCAGGGTTTTCGCGCAAGAAGAAGCGGCGCGGACCACCGGTTGCGGCACCCGATGGGTGGTGCTACCGATGAAGCGCACCAGTGTGTCGCGCGCGGTATCCGTCGCGAGCCTCCCTGGTCGTTCACGGCGCGGGCGCCCTTCATGCCCCGCCATTCAGGTTGACGCCCGCATGACGTATCTTCCCCTTTCGCATTCCCGATCGGCTCCGGCCGGTGGGAACGCGACCGGGGAGCAGCGGAGCCCCAGGCTCCGCCATGCGCCGCGGGCGGACGCATCACCCACCCCAGCGGCGGGCCCCAGGCCCCCCGCCCCACATCGCGCGCGGCCCCCAGCTCCCCCGGGAGCGGCAGGCGGCCTGCGCGCGTGGAGACCCATTCATGACCACGCGTATGCTGATCGACGCACGCCACCGGGAAGAAACCCGCGTTGCCGTCGTCAAGGGAAACCGGATCGAGGAGTTTGACTTCGAATCCGCCGAGCGAAAGCAGCTCAAAGGCAATATCTATCTAGCCAAGGTCACCCGCGTCGAGCCGTCGCTCCAGGCGGCGTTCGTCGATTATGGCGGCAACCGGCACGGCTTTCTGGCCTTTTCCGAAATCCACCCCGATTACTACCAGATCCCCAAGGAGGATCGCGAGGCGCTGCTGCGCGAGGAGGCCGAACACGCCGCCGAGGAAGCCGCGCTGCTCGCCGATCTGGACGACGACGAGGACGATTCCGAGTCGGGCGAGACCGCCGGCGACGACCACGGCCATGACGACGATCTGGACGACGCCGCCGACGAGGAGGGCGCGTTCGACGACGAGGGCGAATCCCGCCCCGCGCGCACCAAGGGCAAGAGCGACCCCCAGGTCGAGGCGCTGCGCGAGCGCCGCTCGAACCTGCGCCAGCGCTACAAGATCCAGGACGTCATCCGGCGGCGCCAGGTGCTGCTGGTCCAGGTCGTCAAGGAGGAGCGCGGCAACAAGGGCGCGGCGCTGACCACCTATCTGTCGCTCGCGGGCCGGTATTGCGTGCTGATGCCCAACACCTCGCATGGCGGCGGCATCAGCCGGAAGATCTCCAATGCCGGCGACCGCAAGCGCCTGAAAACGATCATGGCCGAGCTGCAGCTGCCGCCCTCCATGGGCTGCATCGTCCGCACCGCCGGGCTCCAGCGGACCAAGGTCGAGATCAAGCGCGACTTCGATTACCTGGCCCGGCTGTGGGACGGCATCCGCGAGAAGACGCTGCAATCGGCGGCGCCCGCGCTCGTCTACGGCGATTCGGACCTGATCAAGCGCGCGATCCGCGACATCTACAACCGCGATATCGACGAGATCGTGGTCGAGGGCGAGGAAGGCTATCGCCACGCCCGCGAGTTCATGAAGCTGCTGATGCCCAGCCATGCGCGGCGCATCCAGCATTATTCGGACCCGATCCCGCTCTTCCAGCGCGCCCATGTCGAGGATCAGTTGGCGGCGATGTACCACCCGGTGGTGCAGCTGAAATCGGGCGGCTATCTGGTCATCAACCCGACCGAGGCGCTGGTATCGATCGACATCAACTCCGGTCGCTCGACCCGCGAGCATAATATCGAGCAGACCGCGACCGCGACCAATTTGGAAGCCGCGGCCGAGATCGCGCGTCAGCTGCGCCTGCGCGACATGGCGGGGCTCGTCGTCATCGACTTCATCGACATGGACAACGGGTCCAACGTCCGAAAGGTCGAAAAGGCGATGAAGGAGGCGCTCAAGAATGATCGCGCCCGCATCCAGGTCGGCCGCATCTCGTCCTTCGGGCTGATGGAGATGAGCCGCCAGCGGCTGCGCACCGGCGTGCTGGAGGCGTCGACGCGGGGTTGCCCGCATTGCGAGGGCACCGGGCTGGTCCGCACCGCCTCGTCGGCCGGGCTATCGGCGCTGCGCCTGATCGAGGACGAGGCCGCGCGCGGGCGCGGCTCGCTGCTGACGCTGCGCGCGAGCCAGGAAGCCGCGATCTACGTGCTCAACCGCAAGCGCGCCGACATCGCCGAGATCGAAGATCGCTACGGCGTCTCGATCGAGGTCTTCCCCGACCGCGAGGAGGAAGGCGCGCGCATGTCGGTGGAGGCGTCGGGCCCGCCCCCCGCCCACGCCCCGCGCTTCGAGGCGCCGATCCAGGAGCTGGACGACGACCTGCCCGAGGAGATCGAGGAAGAGGAGATCGAACTCGAGGCCGAGGAGGAGCCCGAGACCGAGGCGCGCGGCGAGGAGCGCCAGGCGCGGCCGCCGCGTCGCGATCGCGAGGAGGGCGGAGAAGGCCGCGGCAAGCGCCGTCGCCGTCGCGGCCGGCGTGGTCGTGGTCCCGACGAGCCCCGGACGGGCGACCAGGACGCGCCGGTCGGCGATGCGGAAGGCGAACTCTCCGAAGTCGAGCCGGAGACCGACGAGCAGGTCGGGACCGTGGCCGACGTCGCCGCGGCACCGGTCGCCGAAACGGGCGAGGGCCGGCGTCGGCGCGGACGCCGCGGCGGTCGTCGTCGGCGCGGTGAAAGCGGAAGCGAGGGTGGCGAGGCCATGGGTGGGTCCGCCGGTCAGGACGGTACGACCGACGAGCTGGACGTCGCCGCGACCGACATCGACGCCGACGATGTCGTTGAGCCGATCGAGGCGGCGGATGCGGGCCATATCGTCGACGCGCTGACGCTCGCCGATGTCGATGCGGACGCGGCACCCGCGCCCAAGCGTCGCCCCCGTGCCCGCAAGCGCGCGGTTGACGTGACCACCGAGGTCGAACCCGTCGCCGGGGAAGCCGCGTCCGCCGCCGAGCCGGAAATGCCGGTCGAGGCGGAGGAGCCTGCACCCAAGCCCCGGCGCTCGCGTCGCAAGGCGCCGACCACCGAGGCGGCTCCGGAGATGCCGGTCGCCGATGCTGCGCCCGAGATCGGGCCCGAGGTGGAAGCCGAGAAGCCCAAGCGCCGCGCGCCGCGTCGCAAGGCCGCGGCCGCGGGCGAGGCGACGGACGCCGCGCCCGCCGACGATATCGGGGAGATGGAACCCCGGGTCGAGGCGGCGACGCTGGAAGCGGGCCAGGACGGGATGGTCGATCCCGCCGAGGCGCCCGACGCCCCCGCCGATGATGCCCCCGGCGCGTCGGAGGAGGCCGGATCGCCGCGCCGCGGCTGGTGGCAGCGCACCTTCGGCGCATGATCCGGTGCCCGGCCGGGCTTCATCGCGGGTTCACCCGAACCTGCCGATGGAGCCCGGCCGCCATCGCCCGTGCGGGAGTTCGTAAACCGTTCAGGCGTTATGCGACCGACATGAGGCCGTCTTTTCGGGGTATCGCATGAAGCGTGTCGTTTCCGCCCTGGCCGTCGCGGCGGTCCTGTTCGTGCAGCCGGCGAGCGCGCAGTCGATCCTGCGTGACGCGGAGACCGAGGCGCTGTTCGCCGAGATGTCCAACCCGCTGATCAAAGCGGCGGGGCTCAGCACGCGCGACGTGCGCGTCGTGCTCATCAACGACGAGTCGATCAACGCCTTCGTCGCGGGCGGCCAGACCGTGTACGTCCATTCGGGGACGCTCCAGAACGCCGATACCGCCAACGAGGTGCAGGGCGTGATCGCGCACGAGATCGGCCACATCACCGGCGGCCACGTCCCGCTGGGCGACCGCATGTTCAAGGGCGCGACGGGCATCTCGCTCCTGACCATGGTGCTCGGCCTGGCGGCGATCGCCGCGGGCGGGGGCGCCGCGGGCGCGGGGATCATGGCGGCGGGCCAGCAGGCCGCGATGGGCAGCTATCTGGCCTTTTCGCGCCAGCAGGAGGCGTCGACCGACGCGGCCGGCGCGAAGTTCCTCAACGCCGCCGGAATCAGCGGGCGCGGTTACATATCCTTCTTCGCCAAGCTCCAGCAGCTCGAATATCGCTACGGCATCACGCGCAAGATGAGCTTCATGCTCGACCATCCGGTATCGAGCGAACGCATCGCCAACCTCAACGACACGCTGAAATCCGCGCCGAGCTGGGGCAAGCCGTCCGATCCCGGGCTCGAGGAGCGGTTCCGGCGCGTCAAGGCCAAGCTCGCGGGATACGTCAACAAGCCCGACCGGACGCTCCAGGCCTATCCCGAAACCGACAAGTCCATCTATGCCCGCTATGCCCGCGCCTATGCGTGGCACAAGGCCGGTTATCCCGACAAGGCGAACGCCGAGGCCGACGCGCTGGTCGCGGCAAGGCCCAACGACCCCTATTTCCTGGAAGTGAAAGGTCAGATCCTGCTCGAATCCGGCCGCCCGCGCGAGGCGCTGGCACCCTTGCGGGTGGCCGCCGAGGGATCGCGCAACAATCCGCTCATCTCGACGACCCTGGGCCATGCGCTGATCGCCACCGAGGATCGGACCAACTATCCCGAGGCCGTGCGCGTGCTGCGCACCGCCGTCGGCCGCGACGACCAGAACCCGTTCGCCTGGTATCAGCTCGGCACCGTGTACGAGCTGTCGGGCGACACGGCGCGCGCCGCGCTCGCCACCGCCGAACGTGCGAGCATGACGGGCGACGCGCGCACCGCCGTCGCCTCGGCGCGTTACGCCATGGCCAATATCCCCGCCAATTCCGCCGACTGGGTCCGCGCGCAGGACATCGCCATGACCTCCGCCGACGCCGCCGCCGACAAGAAGAAGCGGTGATGCGCTGGCTGCTTCCCGCGGTCGCGCTCGCCGGGATCGCGGCCGGCGCCGGGGCGATGTGGGCAGCGGCGGGCGCCCCCGCCCCGACCGAGCGCGCGCGGATCGAGCGCGTAGTGCGCGAGTACATGCTCGCCCATCCGGAGATCATCCCGGAGGCGATGGGCCTCCTCCAGTCGCGCGAACAGGGCCAGGCGGTCGCCAAGGCCGGGGACGCGATCACCCGGCCCTATCACGGCGCGTGGATGGGCAACCCACAGGGCGATGTCGTGCTGGTCGAATATTACGACTATAATTGCGGCTATTGCCGCGCCAGCCTGCCGGTGATCGCCAAACTGATCGCGCGCGACCCCAAGCTTAAGGTCGTGTTCCGCGAACTGCCCGTGCTGGCCGAGTCGAGCCGCGACGCCGCGCGCGCCAGCCTGGCCGCGGCGCGGGCGAACCGGTTCAAGCTGTTCCACGACGCGCTTTATGCCGGTGGGCGCGTGACCCCCGCCAGCATCGCCGCCGCGGCGCAAAGCGCGGGCGTGACCCTGCCCGCCACCGACGAGTCGGCCGATGCCGAGATCGCCGGCAATTTGCGCGCCGCGTCGGACCTGGGCATCACCGGCACGCCGAGCTGGGTGGTGGGCGACCAGGTGCTGATCGGGGCGCAGCCGCTGGACCAGCTCGAAGCCGCGATCGCGCAAGCGCGACGCACCGGGTGATCCCGGACTTGGCCGACGCGATCCTGACCGTCTCCGGCATTTCCAAGATCTACAAGAGCGGGGTGGTCGCGCTCAAGCCCGTCGACCTCCAGATCCGGCGCGGCGAGATCTTCGCGCTGCTCGGCCCCAATGGCGCGGGCAAGACGACGCTGATCTCGATCATCTGCGGCATCGTCACTCCGACGACGGGAACGGTCACCGTCGAGGGGCATGACGCGCTGCGCGACTACAAGGCGGTGCGCCGCCGCATCGGGCTGGTGCCGCAGGAATTGTCGACCGACGCGTTCGAGACGGTGCTGGCCACCGTCACCTTCTCCCGGCGGCTGTTCGGGCGGTCGGGGCATGACGCCTATATCGAAGGCGTGCTGCGCGACCTGTCGCTCTGGGACAAGCGCCACAGCCGCATCATGGAACTGTCGGGCGGCATGAAGCGCCGCGTGCTGATCGCCAAGGCGCTCGCCCATGAACCCGATATCCTGTTCCTCGACGAACCCACCGCCGGAGTCGACGTCGCGCTTCGCCGCGACATGTGGAAGCTCGTCCACCGGCTGCGCGCGGACGGGACCACCGTCATCCTCACCACCCATTATATCGAGGAGGCCGAGGAGATGGCCGACCGGGTCGGCGTCATCAGCCGGGGCGCGCTGCTGCTGGTCGACGACAAGGCCGCGTTGATGAGCAAGCTGGGCAAGCGCGAGCTCCTCCTGACGCTCGCGGAGCCGATGGCCGCGATCCCCGCCGAGCTGGGCGACTGGTCGCTGACGCTGGAGGACGAGGGTCACCGCCTGCGCTACAGCTTCGACGCCAAGGCCGAACGGACGGGTGTGCCCTCGCTGCTGCGCCGGCTCGCCGATCTGCATGTCGGGTTCAAGGATCTGGAGACGTCCAAGTCGAGCCTGGAGGATATCTTCGTCGACCTGGTCGGCGCCGGGGACGGGAAGCTCCCATGACCAACTGGCACGGCATCTGGGCCATTTACCGCTTCGAGATGGCGCGCGCGCTGCGAACCCTATGGCAGAGCCTGGTCACGCCCGTGCTCACCACCTCGCTTTATTTCATCGTCTTCGGCGGCGCGATCGGGAGCCGGATGCAGTCGATCGAGGGGGTGGATTACGGGACCTTCATCGTCCCCGGCCTCATCATGCTGTCGCTGCTGACCCAGTCGATCGCCAACGCGTCGTTCGGCATCTACTTTCCCAAATTCAGCGGCACCATCTACGAACTGCTGTCGGCGCCCATATCACCGTTCGAGATGGTGCTGGGCTATGTCGGCGCGGCGGCGACCAAGTCGGTCGCGCTCGGGCTCATCATCCTCGCCACCGCCGCGTTGTTCGTGCCGCTGCGCATCGAGCATCCCCTCGCGATGATCGGCTTCCTGCTGCTGACCGCGGTGACGTTCAGCCTGTTCGGCTTCATCATCGGCATCTGGGCCAACGGGTTCGAACAGCTCCAGATCGTCCCCGCGCTCCTCGTCACGCCGCTGACCTTCCTGGGCGGGGCCTTCTATTCGATCGACATGCTGCCCGAACCGTGGCGGACGGTCAGCCTGTTCAACCCGGTCGTCTATCTCGTCTCGGGCTTCCGCTGGAGCTTCTTCGGCCGGGGCGACGTGGCGGTCGGCGTCAGCCTGGGCGCGACCGCCCTGTTCCTGCTGCTGTGCCTGGGCGCGGTCGCGTGGATCTTCCGCACGGGATGGCGGCTGAAGAACTGACCGCTCAGCCGCCCGCGTCGGCCCCCAGCCACGCGGCGCGGAACGCGCGCTGGGCCGGCGTCACCGCCTTGCCCGCCATCTCGTCGCGGACGATCTCCACCGCCGGGTCGGCCGCCGCGACCAGGATCGCCCGCTGCTCCCGGCCAAGCTGGCGAAAGACTAGCTCCACCCGCTCGCCGGGACGCAGCCGGTCCAGCGCCGCCGTCCAGCCGGGCACGTCGGCGACAGCCGCACCGCCCAGCGACAGGATCATGTCGTCCCGCTCGACCCCGGCCTTGTAGAGCGAGCTGTCCGGCACCGGCGGCTCGGCCAGCGTCACCCCGCCGGCCCCGGCCGCGACGCGGGTCGCGCCCAGCCAGCCCCGCCCCGCCCGCGCTGGACGCAAGGTCAACCCGGCCTGCGCGAGCAGCGGCGCGAAATCGGGCAGCGACGATCCCTCGACCGAGGCCGTGAAAAAGGCGCGCGCGAACGCCTCGTCGCCGGTGACCTGGGCCAGCGCGACGCGGAGATCGTCGGGCCGATAGGGCTTCTCCGGCTCGCCATGCGTCCGCCACAGCGTGCGCATGTAATCGTCGAGCGACCGCTCCGGAAACCGCGTCCGCAGCGACAGGTCGAGCGCCAGCGCGACTACCGCGCCATAGGGATAATAGGACACGAAGATGTGGGGGTTGACCGGATCGATCGACCGCGCCGCGTCGACGAAGGGCGCGCGCAGGCTCATCTCCTGCGGCGATCCGTAACGCCGCGCGGGGGCGTTGACGACGCCGCTCAGCGTCGCGCCCAGCTCCGCCAGATAGTCGTCGACCGGCGTCTCGCCCGCCCGGCGCACCGTCAGCGGGCCGTAATAGGAGGTGAAACCCTCCGCCAGCCAAAGCGACGGCGTCGGGTTGGCGCGGGTGAAGTCGAACGGTTCCAGCTCGGCGGGGCGGATGCGCTCGACGTTCCAGGCATGGGTGAATTCATGCGCCAGCGTCTGGATTTGCGCGAAATCGGCCTCGGCGAGCGAGCGGGTGTCGGTGATGATCGTCGAGTTGCGATGCTCCATCCCGTCGCCCGTCGCCCAGGGCAGATAATCCGCGATGAAGGTGTAGCGGCCATGGTCGAAGCGGGGCGGCCCGCCGAAAATGGCGAAATGCTGCTCGATGACGCGCCTGGTCTTGGCCGCGAAGCGATCCAGGTCGGCGGCGCTGCCCTGGTGGTGGACGGCGAGCCGGATCGTCTGCCGCCGCGCGCCCTCCCCCACCTGCCATTCGCGCATGTCGAAGTCGCTGAGCTCGGTCGGGCTGTCCATGAAATAGTGCAGGTCGGGCGCCCAGAAGCTGTTCGCCTCGCGCCCCTCGGGCAGCTGCGTCGCGGTCTTCCATTTCGGGTCGGGCGCGTGGAAGCGGACCCGGATCGGTCGCTCGTCATAGCCCGCCGCCCACAGGAAGGTCGCGGGCATGTTCAGATGCGCGTGGCTCCCGTCGATCTGCGCATAGGTGCCGTCGCCCTTGTCGCCGTAGAGCGTGTAGGCGACCGACACGGTGCCGTCATGCCCGGCGACCGACCACCCGTAAGGGTCGGTGCGCGTGACGGCGAGCGGCCGCCCCGCGCCGTCGGTCGCGGAGACCGAATAGACGTTCTTGGCGAATTCGTGGAGCGCGTAACGGCCGGGCGAGGAGCGCGCCATCTGGAAGCGCGCCGGCCCCGCGCGCAGCCCGCGATAGGTGACGGTGATCCGCGCTTCGTGATGGACCGCGTTGGGGAAACGGACATCATATTGGATCGGTCCGGCCGGCCCGGGGTCCTGCGCCTCCGCACCGGTCGCACCGGCAAGCATCGCTCCCGCCATTAGCCATGCGCGCATCATCATGCCGACCTCCGATCCCCCGTTCGTTCCTCGTCTAGCGCGACGCGGGCCGAACGGCACCCCCTACATCCGGCCCCTCGACGGGCGCACCCGCATCGCCAGCCACGGGCGGACGACCAGCCCGTTGAGGTCGATCGCGAGGTGGCAGAGGATCGCCAGCCACAGTGACCCGCTGGCGAGATAGATCGCCGTCAGCAGCAGCGCGCCCACGCCCGTCGCCGCGATGCCGACCGCTCCCTGATAGCGGTGCAGCGCCGCGAACGCCGCCGCCGCCGCCAGAAATCCCAGCGCCGCCGACCCGGACACCAGCGTCACGAGCAGGGGCAGCGCGAGGCGGAAATACAGCTCCTCCGCCACCCCCGCCGACAGCGCGAGCAGCGCCGCGGCGGGCAGCTCGCGCGGTGCGCGCGGCAGGCGCGGGGGACGACCGAGATGCGCCGGTCCCCGCCCCCGGCGCAGCCGCCGCCAGGCGAAGAGCGCGCCGCCGACCGACCCGAGCGCCAGCCCGAGCATCACCGACCAGGGCTCCACGGTCCCGAACCCGCGCGTCCAGCGCGCGACGGCGGCGAATTCGGGCGGCATCGTCCCGATCGCCCCGCCGCGCCCGAGCAGCAGCAGCGCCGCCAAGGCCGGCAGTCCGAAGGCCGGCCAGAGCCGCAGCGCCCAGGCGAGATGCGGCGCCCGGCCTTCGCGCGGGGGCAGTAGCCGGGCCGACAGGCTGGGCCACCCCAGCACCCGGCCCGCGATCTGGACCATCGCCAGCAGCAGCAACGGCGCGGCCAGCGACGCCGACCCCGACCCGGAGCACGGCATCAGCCGATGCGGTGCTCGCCCTTGACCCAGCGCACCGTGCCCGACGAGGCGCGCATCACGACCGACTCGGTGGTCATCGTCCCGCCGCGCCGCTTGACCCCGTCGAGCAGCGACCCGTCGGTGACGCCGGTCGCGGCGAAGATGCAGTCGCCTTTGGCGAGTTCGGTCAGATCGTACTGCTTGTCGAGATCGGTCACGCCCCATTTCGCCGCGCGCCCGCGCTCGTCGTCGTTGCGGAACAGCAGCCGGCCCTTGAACTGCCCGCCGATGCAGCGCAGCGCGGCGGCCGCCAGCACGCCTTCCGGGGCGCCGCCCGATCCCAGATAGATGTCGACGGTGGTGTCGGGGTTGGTCGTCGCGATGACGCCCGCTACGTCGCCGTCGCCGATCAGCATGATGCCGCAGCCCAGCGCGCGCAGCTCGGCGATCAGCGCCTCGTGGCGGGGCCGGTCGAGGACGCAGGCGATGATGTCGCCGGGCTCGACGCCCTTGGCGGCGGCGACCGCGCGGACATTCTCGCTCGGCGAGCGGTCGAGGTCGATCACGCCGTCGGGATAACCCGGCCCGACCGCGATCTTGTCCATATACACGTCCGGGGCGTTGAGCAGCCCGCCCTCCTCGGCGATGGCGAGCACGGCCAGCGCGTTGGGGCCGGCGGTGGCGCAGATCGTCGTGCCCGCCAGCGGATCGAGCGCGATATCGATGCGCGGCCCGGACCCCTGCGCCGATCCGACCTTTTCCCCGATGAACAGCATCGGCGCCTCGTCGCGCTCGCCCTCGCCGATGACGACGGTGCCGTCGATCGGCAGCTCGTTCAGCGCCTCGCGCATCGCCTCCACGGCGGCGGCGTCGGCCGCCTTTTCGTCGCCGCGCCCGACCAAAGTGGCCGCGGCGATAGCGGCGGCCTCGGTCACGCGCACCATTTCGAGCACGAGCACGCGGTCGAGGATGTTGGATTGGGCGGTCTGGTCGGTCGGCATCGGCATCTCCCTGTTGGCCCGGGCGATATGCGCGGGATGCGACGGGAGCAAGGCCGCCTCGTCAGGCGATCGCGTCCAGATGCGCCGCCACATAGCCGGTCACGTCGCCCACCAGCGACCCGCCGAAGCGCGGGTTGAGTTCCAGGATCATCGGACGATCCGCCTCCAGCTTGTAGTTGAAGCAGCATGTGCCCTCGAAGCCGAGCGCGTCGAGAATGGCGAGGCAGGTCGCCCGGGCTGGTTCCGGGTCGGCCGGATGGATGCCGCGCGCGCCCTGCGCCCCGCCCCGGATCGCGAGCGGATCGCCCATGTCGTAGCGATAGCAAAGCGAATAGCGCACCGCGCCGTCGACGCGCAGCAGGTGGAGCACATATTCGTCCATCCCCGCCACCGCGACCTGCGCGAAGCTGTCGGGAACGGGGGCGTCGTCCCCGGCCCCGCGCACCATGCGGATGCCCGCCCCGAAATCGCCCCGCCGCACCTTGCGGACGAACGGATAGGCGTCGGTGTCGTCGGGCAGCAGCGCCGGGATGGCGTCGCCGAAGCCGAGCGCGATCAGCCGCCGGTTGAACAGCAATTTGTCGTCGCACAGCGCGACCAGCTCGGGCGACGGCAGCACCGCCCGCCGCCGGTCGGCATTGGCCCGGCGCGCGGCGGCGAATTCCTCCAGCCGCAGCGGCACGACCAGGTCGAAGGGCGCGAAATCGGCCCCGTCGAACGCGGCGAACGCCACGTCGAAACGGTCATGGTCGACCAGCCGCTCGATCGCCGGGCGCTGGGTGCTGTGCTCGCCGAACAGGATGCGGGGTCTGCGGGTCATCGAGCGGAGGGCATCGTGCCCGGACGCAGATAGGCGAACATGTGGTTCACATAATCCGCCTTGCCGACATCGACCCCGTTGCCGCGCAGGATGGCGTAGGCGATCATCAGGTGGAAATAGAATTGGGGCAGCGTCCAGTCGCGGGCATAATCGTCGGCCGTCAGATCGAAGATCATGCCGTTCGGCAGGCCATGCTCGATCGGCCGGTCCGGCTCCCCGTCGAGCGCCGCCGGTTCCAGGCCGTCGAGCAGCGCGATCGTCTCCGCGATCCTCCCTTGCGCGTCCCTGATGGTGCCCGGCCGCTCCCCGCCATTCCGTCCTTCGTCGAGCAGCATGCCGATCGAGGGCGGCAACGCCTCTCCCCTCAACCTGAACACGGCTTCCTGCGCCTGGACGCAGGCGAACCGGACCTGGGTGGACAGGGGAAACATATCGGGCGCGAGACGCGCGGACAGCAAATTCTCCGCGTCACCTTCCGGCATCTGCGTTCGGGCCTTCTCCAGCCAGCCCGACAGCGTTCGCAGCATCTGCCGATAGGTCGGGACGAGCAGGTTCGTTAGCGACATGGCGATCTTCTTCCGATGGGGGTTGAGACGATGGTTGCGTGACGAAGCGCCTGCGACACCGTGTCCGCTTCCCAAGGCGACACGCCGAAAACCCTGTCCTACATCCGGCCATCTTGCCAAGGCTCGTGCTCGGGACACCCCCGCGCTCCTTGACAGCCGTGCATCAACCGCCCCACCGCCGGGAAGCCGGCGTCACCGTCATTCCCGTCGCGTCCGTCCCGTCGCGTCCGCGCCGACGATGCGTTTACGCCTGAACTTCCAGTGAACTTCCGCGGGCCCGCTCAGTCGCGCAGCAGGTCGTTGATGCTGGTCTTGCTCCGCGTCTGCGCGTCCACCCGTTTGACGATCACCGCGCAATACAGGCCCAGATTCCCGCCCGTCGATCCGGGCACCACCACCGAATAGGGCGGCACGTACCCCCGGTGGACCTCGCCCGTCGCGCGGTCGATGATCTTGGTCGACGCGCCCAGATACACGCCCATCGACAGCACCGCGCCCTCCCCGACGCGCACGCCTTCCGCGACTTCGGACCGCGCGCCGATAAACGCGCCGTCCTCGATCACGACCGGATCGGCCTGGAGCGGCTCCAGCACCCCGCCGATCCCCGCGCCGCCCGACAGGTGGACGTTCCGCCCGATCTGCGCGCAGGACCCGACGGTGGCCCAGGTGTCGATCATCGTCCCCTCGCCCACATGCGCGCCGATGTTGACGAAGCTGGGCATCAGGATCGCGCCCTGGCCGATATGCGCGCCGCGCCGGACCACCGCGCCCGGCACCGCGCGAAAGCCCGCCTGGCGGAACTCGGCCTCGCCCCAGCCTTGCCATTTGGACGGCACCTTGTCGAAGCCGCCGGGCATGACCCGGTTGTCGTTGAGGCGGAAGGACAGCAGCACCGCCTTTTTGAGCCATTGGTTCACCCGCCAGCCGCCCGCCCCATCCGGCTCGGCGACGCGCGCCTCGCCCCGGTCGAGCAGGTCGAGCGCCGCCTCGACCGCGTCGCGCGTCTCGCCCGTGGTGGCGAACCCCAGCGTGTCGCGCGCCTCCCAGGCGGCGTCGATCGTGACGGCGAGGTCGGTCATGCGGTCTCCAATATTTCGTTCAGCCAGGGGCCGAGCTCCGCGATGCGGTAGTCGATACCCTCCGGCGTCTTCCCAGGTGCCTGCTCCGACCCGTTATCGACCCACACCGTCGTCATCCCGATCGCCTTGGCCGGCGGCAGGTTGCGCGCCATGTCCTCGACGAACAAGGCGGCGGTCGGGTCGATCGCAAAGGCCTCGCACAGGCCCCGATATGCGCTCGGCTCGGGCTTGGGCGACAGGTTCATCGCCACGATGTCGTGGATGCCCTCGAAGCTTCCGCCCAGCCCCAGCCGGTCGAGGACCCTCAAGGCATAGGGCTTGTCGCCATTGGTGAAGACGAGCTTGCGTCCGGGCAGCCGCGCCAGCGCGGCGGCGAGCGGGGCGTCGTGCTCGAGCACGTCCATCTCGATGTCGTGGACATCGGCCAGGAAGTCGTGCGGATCGACCTGATGTTCCGCCATCAGCCCGGCCAGCGTGGTGCCGTGGCCGTGGAAGTACAGCTTCTGCACCCGCCGCGCCTCGACCTCGTCGACCGACAGCAGCCGCGCGATATAGGCGGTCATGCGCTGGTCGATCCGCGCGAACAGGTTCGACCGCGCGGGGTAGAGGGTATTGTCGAGATCGAAGATCCAGGTATCGATATGGGCGAGCGCAGGGACCATCGAGGGCGGCGTCTAGGGCGCGGGCGACGCGGCGGCAAGGCCGGCGGAGAGCCTCTCCCATCGGCTCATCGCCCGCCCTATATCGGCGACATGACCCCTTTCTCCTTTCTCGATCTCGTCCCCGTCGTCGAGGGCGGCACCGTGTCGGGCGCGCTCGCCCGCGCCGCCGACCTCGCCCGCCATGCCGAGGCGCTCGGCTTCAACCGCTATTGGGTGGCGGAGCATCACGGGATGGAAGGGATCGCGTCCGCGGCCACCGCCGTCGTGATCGCGCATGTCGCCGGGGCGACCACGCGCATCCGCGTCGGCGCGGGCGGCATCATGCTCCCCAACCACGCGCCGCTGGTCATCGCCGAACAGTTCGGCACGCTGGACGCGCTGTTTCCGGGCCGGATCGACCTGGGGCTGGGCCGCGCGCCGGGATCCGACCAGCGCGTCGCGCGCGCGATGCGGCGGACGCTGGCGAGCGATGCGAACGACTTCCCGCGCGACGTGATGGAGCTGCAGAGCTACTTCGCCGACGATGGCGCGACCGGCATCCGCGCGACGCCCGGCGCGGGGGCGCGGCCCGACCTGTGGATATTAGGATCGAGCACCTTCGGCGCGCAGCTGGCCGCCGTGCTAGGGCTGCCCTTCGCCTTCGCCTCGCACTTCGCCCCCGATTCTCTAGACATGGCCCTGGCGATCTATCGCCGCGATTTCCGGCCCTCGCCCGCGTTCGCCAAGCCGTACGCGATGGCGGCGTTCAACATCTTCGCGGCGGATACCGACGCGGAGGGCGAATATCTCGCCAGCTCGCAGCAACAGGCCTTTGTGGCGCTGCGCACCGGCAACCCGCGCCAGCTACCCCCGCCGATCAAGGGTTACCGGGAGAGCATCGGCGCGCAGGGGGCGGCGATCCTCGACCATGTGCTGCAATGCTCGGCGGTCGGATCGCCCGCCACGGTGGCGCGCGGGATCGACGCGTTCCTGCGGCGCACGGGCGTGGACGAGCTGCTGGTCGCCAGCGCGATGTTCGATCACGAGGCGCGCAAGCGCAGCCTGGCGATCACCGCCGAGTTGATGGGCGAGGTCCGCGCGGCCGCCTAGGTCGCCGCCGGCAGCCGCAATCGCACGAGCAGCCCGCCCAGATCCTCGCTCTCCTCCAGCGCGACCGTGCCCCCGTAGATCTCAGCCACGTCGCGTACGATGGCGAGGCCCAGCCCCGTCCCCGGCTTGCCGCTGTCGAGCCGGACGCCGCGGTCGAAGATGCGGTCGCGCTCCTCCGCCGGGATGCCCCGGCCGTCGTCCTCGACCAGGAATTCGACGAACCCAGCCTGCGCCGACACGGTGGTGAAGACGCTGCCGCCGCCATATTTTGCGGCGTTCTCGATCAGGTTGCCCAGCATCTCGTCCAGGTCCTGCCGCTCGACATGGACCTGAAGATCGCGCGGGCCGTCCACGTCGATGCGCACGTGGCGATAGAGCCGTCCGACCGCGCGCTCGACCGACTCCAGACTGGGCCAGACATCGGCGCGGCTGTGCGCGGAGCCCCGCCGGCCGACGGCGCGGGCGCGCGCCAGATGATGGTCGACCTGGCGGCGCATCGTCCGCGCCTCGCGCACCACCGTCTCCGCCAGGTCGTCGGCATCGGCCGTCGCGGCGTTCATGATGACCGTCAGCGGGGTCTTGAGCGCATGGGCGAGGTTGCCGGCATGGCGCCGCGCCTCCTCCGCCTGGCGCTCGTTATGCTCGACCAGCGCGTTCAGCTCGTCGACCATCGGCGCGACCTCGTCGGGCATCGCCGAGCCGATGCGGGTCGACACCCCGGCGCGCATCCGGGCGATCTCGTCGCGCACCTTGCGCAGCGGCCACAGCCCGTACAGCGTCTGGAGCGCGGCCAGGATGATGAGTCCCAGCGCCAGCAGCGCGAAGGAACGCACCAATGTGCGCCGCAGCGTGGCGATCTGCGCGTCGAGTCCGTCGCGGCTCTGCGCGACCTGGAACCGCCATTTGGCCGCCGAGCCGGGCAGGGTCGCGTCGCGTTCGGCGATGCGCAGCTTCTCGTCGGCGAATTGCGCGCTGTCATAGATATGGACGTCGCGATCGTCGTGCACGCGGCCATAGGCGAGCTGGCGATCCCAGAGCGAGCGCGACGGAAACGCCTCGCGCCCGCGCGCCGACACCTGCCAATAGGCGCCCGAGCCCGGCTCCAGGAAACGCTGGTCGGCGGGCTCGCGGTTGAAGATCACCTCGCCGTCTGGTCCGACCTCCGAGGTCAGGAGCAGCGACTGGAGCACATATTCGAGCTGGTCGTCGAAATTGCGCGTGATCGCGGTGGTGAGCACCCGGTCGAGCGCGAACCCGCCGCCGACCAGAAGCAGCGTGATCCAGGCCGCCGCGGTCAGGATCATGCGGCGGGAAAGCGAACCCGTCTTGCGCGACGGGGTCGCGTCCGGCGCTAGCTCCGCCACGGGCGGCCGTGCGTCACGCCGGCTCGTCGAGGCTATAGCCCAGCCCGCGAATGGTGGTGATCACGTCCTGGCCCAGTTTCTTGCGGATGCGCGTGACGAAGACCTCGATCGTGTTCGAATCGCGGTCGAAATCCTGGTCGTAGATATGCTCGATCAGCTCGGTGCGGCTGACCACCTTGCCCTTGTGGTGGAGCAGGTAGCTCAGCAGCTTATATTCCTGCGCGGTGAGCTTTATCGGCTCGCCCGCGCGGGTGACCTTGCCCGAGCGCGTGTCGAGGCGGATGTCGCCGGCATTGAGTTCGGACGAGGCGTTGCCCGACGCGCGGCGGATCAGCGCGCGCAGCCGGGCGATCAGCTCCTCGGTCTGGAACGGCTTGGCCACGTAATCGTCGGCGCCCGCATCGAGCCCGGCGACCTTGTCCGACCAACTGTCGCGCGCCGTCAGGACGAGTACCGGGGCCACCCGCCCCTCTTTCCGCCACCGGTCGAGCACCGTCAGCCCGTCGATCTCGGGCAACCCCAGGTCGAGCACGATCGCATCGTAATTCTCGGTGGAGCCCAGGAAATGCCCCTCCTCGCCATCGGTGGCGAGGTCGACGGCATAGCCGGCACCTTCCAGCGTGTTCTTGAGCTGCGTTCCGAGCGTGGGCTCGTCCTCGACGATCAATACGCGCATCAAATCCCTCTCGTCAGCGGCCGGTACGGCCGAGCACCTGGCCCGTGCGGCCATCGACCTCGATCCAGATCACTTTCCCATCGCGCAGGAATTTGAGCGTGTAAACCGCAGGGCCGTCGTCGAAGTCGAAGCCGAGATATTGCGCGCTGCCCATGGCGGGGATCACGCGCCGCTCGATCTCGCGCACGGGCAAAACCCGGCCCTCGCGCCGCGCCTCGAACGCGCGCCGCTGGTCGCTGTGATGCTGAGCGGGCTCGGGCGCGGCCGGAACAGGCGCGGAGACGATCGCGAACAGGAGAAGGGCCGACTTGATCATGGGGTGTGTTCTAGGGGCAACGCTTTGAACAGGCAGTGAATGACCCGTGCAACAACCCGCAACTTGCCGCGCGGGTCCCGCCACCCTAGCTGGCGCGCATGGCCGCACCGATTTTGTCGTATGAAGATCTGGGACTCGTTCAAGGATCGGGGTGGCTGTTCCGCCATCTCGACCTGTATATCGGCGCGCGCGACCGGCTGGCGCTGATCGGCCGCAACGGCGCGGGCAAGACGACGCTGCTGAAACTGATCGGCGGCGCGATCGACAGCGACGAGGGACGGCGCACCATCGTGCCGGGAACGCGCGTCGTGCTGCTGGAGCAGGAACCCGACCTGCGCGGGCATTCCACGCTGGGCGATTACGTCGCGAGCGGCGCCGACGCCCCCGAGCCGCACGCGGCGGCGGCGATCGCCGACCAGCTGGGCATCGACCTGGCGCGCGATGCCGCGTCGGCCAGCGGGGGCGAACGCCGTCGCGCGGCGATCGTCCGTGCGCTGGCGCAGGACCCGCAGGTGCTGCTCCTCGACGAGCCGACCAACCATCTGGACGTCGGCGCGATCGAGTGGCTGGAGGACTGGCTCCAGCGCTTCAAGGGCGCGTTCGTCGTCATCAGCCATGACCGCACCTTCCTGACACGGCTGACCAGGCAGACCCTGTGGCTCGACCGGGGCGGACTGCGCCGCGCCGAGCTGGGGTTCGGCGGGTTCGAGGCATGGACCGACCAGGTCTATGCCGAGGAAGCGCGCCAGGCCGAGCGGCTCGACGCGCGGCTGAAGCTGGAGGAGCATTGGCTCCAGCGCGGCGTCACCGGGCGGCGGCGGCGCAACCAGGGCCGCCTCGCCAAGCTCCACGACATGCGCGCCGAACGCGCGGCGATGATGGGGCCGCAAGGATCGGCGGCCCTGTCGATCGGGTCGGACGATGTCCGCACCAAGGTGGTGATCGACGCGCGCGCCGCCAGCAAATCCTATGGCGACCGCGCGATCATTCGCGACCTGACCCTGCGCGTCACGCGCGGCGACCGGATCGGCATCGTCGGGCGCAACGGCGCGGGCAAGACCACCTTGCTCCGGCTGCTGACGGGCGAGCTCCAGCCCGATAGCGGCGAGGTGAAGCTCGCCAAGACGCTCGACGGCATCGTCATCGACCAGCAGCGCTCGCTGATGGCGCCTGAGAAGTCGGTGCGCGACGTGCTGGCGGACGGCGGCGACTGGATCGAGGCGCAGGGGGTGCGCAAGCATGTCCACGGTTATCTGAAGGAGTTCCTGTTCGACCCCAGCATGATCGACGCCAAGATCGGCTCGCTGTCGGGCGGGGAACGGTCGCGACTGCTGCTGGCGCGCAAGTTCGCGCGGCCGTCGAACCTGCTGGTGCTCGACGAGCCGACCAACGACCTCGACCTGGAGACGCTCGACCTGCTCCAGGAGGTGATCGCGGATTATGACGGCACGGTGCTGATCGTCAGCCATGACCGCGACTTCCTCGACCGTACGGTGACGGTGACGCTGGGGCTCGACGGGTCGGGCAGCGTCGACGTGGTGGCGGGCGGTTACGAGGACTGGGTCGCGAAGCGCCGGCCCAGGGTCGAGGCGAAGCGCACGGCCGCGAAGCCGAGCGCCGCGCCGGCTCCGGTGTCGCGCACGAAATTGTCCTACAAGGACCAGCGCGACTATGAACTCTTACCCAAACGCATCGAGGAGATCGACGCCGCCATCGCGCGCGACGAGGCCAGGCTCGCCGATCCCGACCTGTATGTCCGCGACCCCGCCGCCTTCGACAAATTCATGAAGGCGATCGAGCGCGCCCGCGCCGACAAGGACGCCGCCGAACTGCGCTGGCTGGAACTGGCGGAGCAGGTGGAAGGGCTGGGCTAGAGGGTCCGGCCCGCGCGCCCGGCCAGCTCGACCGCATATTGCCAGGCGACCCGCCCCGAGCGCCCGCCGCGCTGCACCGCCCAGCGCACCGCGTCGGCGGGGTCGAAGGGCAGCTCGCCCGCCTGCGTATAGGCGCGCACGATGGCGAGATAGCCGTCCTGATCAAGTGCGTGAAAGCCGAGGCTGAGCCCGAACCGGTCGGCGAGCGCGAGCTGGTCGTCGAGCGCGTCGCGCGGCGCGACCGCCTCCCCGTCCGGATGGTCGCGCGCGACGAGGTGGCGGCGGTTGGCGGTGACCAGGAGCCGCACGTTGGCGGGCCGCGCCTCCGCCCCGCCCTCCAGCAGCGACCGGAGCGCGCGAGCGTCGGCGGGCGCGTCGAAGCCGAGATCGTCGACGAACAAGGCGAAGGCGCGGGGGATATCGGCCAGCCTCGCGAACAGGGCTGGCAGGCCGGGCAGGTCGGCGACCTCGACCAGCGCCAGATCGCCGCCCTCGCGCCGGACGCGGTCGACCGCGCTGCCGACCAGCGCCGATTTGCCCGACCCGCGCGCACCCCAGAGCAGCACGTCATGCGCCGCATGCCCGCGCGCGAGCCGATGCAGATTGTCGAGCAGCGTCGCCTTTTGCGCATCGATCCCGATCAGCGCGTCGAGCGGGCGCGGCGCCCATCCGCGCGCGACCTCGAGCACGCCGCCGCGCCACAGATAGGCGGGATGGACCAGCGGATCGGCGATGGGCGGCGGCGGGGGCGCGAGCCGCTCCAGCGCGGCGGCGATACGGTCGAGCGGGTCCATGGCCTTGTGGTCTAGGTCGCGCCCGCGTCCCGGTCACCCCCCGACCGGATCAGCGCGGGAGTTGACGCAATTTGACGAGGAGCTGGCGCGCGCCGTCCGCCTGCCCGTCCGCGTCGAGCGCGGCGGCATAGGCGGCGACCACGCCCGCGTTCATCGGCGCGAGCCTATAGGCCGCCGCGGCATAGCGGCGCGCGACGGGGCCGTCCCCGTCACCCGCATAGGCACGCGCCAGGTCCGCGAGCAGCCCGGCGTCGCCCGAGCCGAGCCGGCCGCGCACGCCCTCCAGCGTCTCGATCGCGGCGTTCCAGTCGGCGCTCGCCATCTGCCATTGGGCGAGCAGGCGCTGCGCGACGAGCGAGCGCGGATTCTGGGACAGGTAGAGTGACAGCGCCCCCGCCGCGTCGCGCGCGGCCCCCGCCCGGCCGAGCGCGTCGACCAGGCGCAGCATCACGGGTTCGTCGAAGCGGAGGTCGGCCGCGCGACGATAGGCTTGGGCCGCCTCGCGCCAGCGGCCGCGCACGGCATGGATATCACCCAGCGCGACCTGCGCGGCGGGGGCGCCCGGCGTCGCCCGCGACAGGGCCTGTGCCCGTGCCAGCGCGGCGTCGAGGCGGCCCGTGCTCGCCAGGCCGCGGATCAGGCCGATAGCATAGGTCGGGTCGCTGGGGGCGGCACCCGCGGCCGCGGCGAGCGCGGCGGGATCGGTGTCGCTGGCGAAGATCGCCGCCACGCCCTGACGCGCGATCGCGGCGCGGTCGAGCAGGCGCGCGGCGGCGACGCGGTCGCCCAGGCGCTCGACCGCGCGCGCCGCCAGGGTCAGCGCGTGAGGATCGGCGTCGTCCCGCGCGACGACCGGCCGCATCGTCTCGATCGCGCCGGCCGCATCGCCCGACCGCAGCAGCGCCGCGCCGAGCAGCACCCGCGCGCGCAGGTTGAGCGGCTGGATCCGGAGCAGCGCGCGCCAGCGCTCGATCGCCTGCTCCCCCTGTCCCGATCGGTGGTCGAGCATGCCCCAGAGCAGCATCGTGCCCGGAATCGCGTCCGCCGCCGTGCCGGCATGTCCCAGCAGCGCGCGCGCCAGCCCCGCATTGCCCGCGCGCGCGGAGAGCACCGCCTGAAGATAAAGGGCCTGGGGATCGCCGGGTCTGGCGAGGAGCGCGGCGCGGCTGTGCGCCAGCATCTCGCGGTGCCGACCGAGTTCGCCCGAGGTTGCGGCCTGCTCGATCAGGGCAGGATAATGATAAGCGTCGCGCGCGAGCGCGGCGGCGAACCAGGGCAGGCTCGCCAGCGGGCCGAAACGGCTGCGCACCAGCTCGCCCTTGAGGGTCAACGCCTCCGGGTCGCCCGGCGCCAGCGCGGCGGCGCGGCTGGCGGCGATGTCGGCGGTGCCCACCTCGCCGCCCGAGAAGCGCAGGCGGCCGAGATCGGTCCAGGCGCGCGCATCGTTCGGCGCCGTGCGCACTAGGGATTCCAGCAACCCCGCCGCGTCGCCGCGCCGCCCCTGCGCAGCATAGGCGCGTGCACGAACGCGGGTTGCCTCGGCGGCATGGGCCGGTCCGGCGCGCGCGATATCGGCGAGCGCACCATCGGGGTCGCCCCCGAGCAGCCGTGCCTCGCCGAGCAGGATATCGAGGGATCGAGCGGGCACCCCGAGTTCGCGCGCGCGGGTCAGCTCGGCGAGTGCATAACCGCCCTCCCCCAGCCGCAGATAGGCGCGCGCCAGGAGCAGATGGCCCTGAATCGATGCCGGATCGGCCCGCAATGCCGCCTGCGCGTTGCTGCGCGCGGCGTTGAAGTTGCCCGCCGCGAGCGTGGCGCGACTCGCCGCCAGCGCCGCCGCGCCATCGATCGGTGCCGGTCTGGTCGCGGCGAATACCCCCGTCATGACGCCCGCAAAGGCGATCAGCCCGATCGCGATCGGCCGCGCGCGCCGGCCGAGCGTCGGCAGGGCGAAGCCACGGCGGCGGCGCTGGAGCATCGGATAGACGGTGTCAGCCATGGAGATCGTAGCTTTTCAACAGATCGTAGAGCGTCGGACGGCTGATCCCGAGCAGGCGCGACGCACCGGAGATGTTGCCCTCGGCACGGGCCAGCGCACGCGCGATCGCGCGGCGGTCCGCCACCTCGCGCACTGCGCGCAGGTTGAGGAGCGCATCGTCGGCGGCCCCAGCTCCCAGATCCAGGTCGGCGGCGGTGACGCGCTTGCCCTCCGCCATGATCACCGCGCGCTTGATCCGGTTCTCCAGCTCGCGGACGTTGCCGGGCCAGGGCCAGGCATCGATCGCCGCGGCGGCATCGGCGGACAGGCCCGTCACCGCGACGCGCAACGCCTGGGCATGGCGGGTGACGAAATGCCGCGCAAGCAGCGCCGCGTCCCCCGACCGTTCGCGCAGCGCGGGGATGCGCACCACGATCTCGGCGAGTCGGTAATAAAGGTCCTCGCGAAAGCGCCCGTCGGCGACCATCGCGTCGACGTCCTGATGCGTCGCGCAGACGATGCGGGTATCGACGGGGAGGGCCTTGCGCCCGCCCACGCGCTCGATCACGCGCTCCTGGAGAAAGCGCAGCAGCTTGACCTGGACGGGAAGCGGCACGTCGCCGATCTCGTCGAGGAACAGGGTGCCCCCCGCCGCCCGCTCGATCTTGCCCTCGACCGCGCGCACCGCCCCGGTGAACGCGCCCTTTTCATGCCCGAACAGCTCGGATTCGAGCAAGGTCTCGGGGATGGCGGCACAGTTGATCGCGACGAACGCGCCGCCGCGCCGGGGCGAAGCGTCGTGAAGCCCGCGCGCCAGCAGCTCCTTGCCCGTCCCGCTCGCGCCGAGCAGCATCACCGAAACGTCGGCGGGCGCGACGCGCTCCAGCGTGCGCGTCACCGCCGCCATCTCGGGCGAGGCATAGACCAGTCCGCCGAACCGGCCCTCGCCACCGCGCTTGGCCAGGCGGCGATTCTCCGTCTCCAGCGCATGGACGTGAAAGGCGCGCGCGACGATCAGCCCCAGCCGATCGATATCGATCGGCTTGGCGTAGAAATCCCAGGCACCGCCGGCGATGGCGCGCAGCGCGCTCTCGCGCGCGCCGTGGCCGGTCGCGACGACGATCTTGGTGTCGGGCTTGGCCGCCAATATCTCGGCCAGGCAGGCGAACCCTTCCGCGGTGCCGTCGGGATCGGGCGGCAGCCCCAGGTCGAGCGTGACCACGGCGGGCTCGTGCAGCCGGAGCGCGTCCATGGCGGCCCGGCGGTCGCCCGCGACGACGACCTCATAGCCCTCATAGGCCCAGCGGAGCTGGCGGGCGAGACCGGGATCGTCCTCGACGACGAGGAGCACGGGCTTGGTCGTCATGCGGCCTGCTCCATGGCGGGCGCGGCGGGAAGGGAGATGCGAAAGCGCGTGCCCTCGCCTTCGCGGCTATCGACATCGATCGTACCGCCCATCGCGCGGACGAGTTGGCGTGCCTCATGGGCGCCCAGGCCGAAGCCGGCGGGCTTGGACGAACTGAAGGGGCGGAAGAGGTGGTCGCGGACAAAGGCGGGAGACATGCCGCATCCCCGGTCAGTCACTTCGATGACCGCGCGGCCCCCCTGGCTCGACACCGATACCAGCACCGGCCCGTCGGCATGGCCCGCCTCCACCGCGTTGCGGACCAGATGGCCCAGCGCCTGGGCAAGCCCGGCCGCGTCCGCCGTCGCGTGCACGTCGCCGTCGACGAGCAGGCGAACGACACGCCGGTCGGGCTCCCGCTCGACCGCACGCGCGACCAGCGCCGCCAGATCGACTACCGCCGCCGGCTCGGCGGACGCGGCCTCGCGCGAAAGGCGGGCGATCAGCGCGGTCATGCGATCGGCCGACTCCTTCAACGTCGCGATCATGTCGGTGCGGAAATCGGGATTGTCGGCGTGGCGTTCGGCGTTGCGCGCGACGAGGGTCAACTGGCTCACCAGATTCTTGATGTCGTGAAGGATGAAGGCGAAGCGGCGGTTGAACTCGTCGAAGCGCTCGGCATCGGCGAGCGCGGCATGGGCACGGTCCTCGGCGAGATAGCTGGCGGCCTGCGCCCCACCGACGCGGAGCAGATCGAAATCCTCCCAATCGAGCGCGCGCGCGACCGGCGGTCGGGCAAGCAGGATTGCACCGACCAGCGCGCCGACATGGACCAGCGGCACCAATATCCAGCTTCGCGGGTCGGCGATCATCCAGGCGGGAACGCCCGCCCGGTCGGCGGCGGAGGCCGTGCCGTCGCGCACCGTGTCGAGCTCGACGATCCGACCGGTCGCCGTGAGGTGACCGGTCAGCATCTCGCCCGCATCGCCGGTGTCGCCATTCCAGCTCCATTCGGCGCCGACGGCCAGCCGGTCGCCATCGACGGTCAGGAGCACGCCGGCGGGGGCGTCGACCAGATCGGCGGTGGCCTGGACGACGCGGCTGCCCAGCGGCCCGTCCTCGCCGGGACGGCCGAGCGTGGCGGTGAAGCGTCGCCAGGCGGTCCGGTAGTCATAGCGGTGGCCGAATAGGTGCTTTTCGACCACCACGCGCGTCCAGGCGCGCAGCCAGGGCGTGGACAACAAGGTCGCCAGCGTCGTGGCGGCACCGATCACGATAGCGGTCTGGACGACCCGGACATGCGGCCCGCCGAACCCGGCGGCGAGCCCGGTCGCCGCGACCACGGCCGAACAATAGCCGAGCAGTCCGGCCCCGGCGAGAACACGCAGGCGCAGGCTCCGCGACGGCAGAAAGCGCCGATCGATACGCGGGGCGGCCGCGAGCGCGAAAGCGAGGCCGGCCAGCAGGACACCGACCCCCCGCGCAAGATCCAGCGTCGCGGGCCAGCCCGTGAGGGGCCCGGCCGCAATGGCGAACAGATCGACGCTCCACAGCATCGCCAGCGCCGCCGCCAGCGGAACCGAGGTCCGCATCGGCATGGCCGCGAGCAGCAGAATGAGACCCGCGAGCGCGGTCAGCAGCCGCAATGCCCAAAGCGAAAGGATCAGAGCCGGTGCCTGCGCCGCCTCGTCGATGACCTGCGCCAGCGCCACCGTCATCAGCGCGACCGGCAGGCAAGCCGCCGCCGCAAAGGCCGTGCTCCGCGCCGGGCCGACGCCGCGACCATGCCGAGCGAGCGTCATCGTGACCCACAACCATGCCAGATCGCGTGCGGCCTCCATCACCAGCGCGGCGACGTCGCCGACGCCGATGCCGGCGGCCGCCAACGCCCACAGGGCCGTCGCGGCGTGCGCGATCACGATCGCGCCCTCGCCGCCACGCCGCCACGCGCCGATCGCCAGCGCGACAAAGGCCAAGCTGGCGAGCGCATAGGCCCAGAGGATCGGCATGGCGGTCAGAGCCGGATTCATCGGACCCCCTCCGGCCAGAGCACGACCCGCAACGTCTGGAGCAGGATCAGCAGATCGAGGAAGGGCGAATAATTCTTGGCGTAGTAAAGGTCGTATTCGAGCTTGTTGCGCGCATCCTCGATCGACGCGCCGTACGGATAGTTGATCTGCGCCCAGCCGGTGATGCCCGGCTTCACCATGTGCCGCTCGGCATAATAGGGCAGATGCGTTTCCAGATCGGACACGAATTGCGGGCGCTCGGGCCGGGGGCCGACGAAGCTCATCTCGCCTTTCAGCACGGTCCAGGTCTGCGGCAGTTCGTCGATGCGGACGCGCCGGATGAAGCGGCCGACGCGGGTGACGCGCGGATCGTCCTCCGCCGCCCAGACCGCGCGTCCACCGACCTCGGCATCGATGCGCATCGACCGCAGCTTGATGATGTCGAACTCCTCCCCGTAAAGCCCGACCCGACGCTGGCAGTAAAGGGCAGGCCCCTTGGATTCGAGCTTGATCAGGACGGCCGCGGCCAGGATCACCGGCAGCGTCAGCAGCAGCAGCAGCAGACTGGCGGCGATGTCGAAGGCGCGCTTGAAGGTGCTCGACAGGATCTCGCCCGACGCGAAGCCGTCGGAAAAGATCAGAAAGGAAGGATTGACCGATTGAAGGTCGATCCGGCCCGTCTCGCGTTCCAGGAAACTCGACAGGTCGACGACCTGGACACCGGTGGTCTTGACGCGGAGCAGGTCACCGACGGGCAGCGCGTTGCGGCGCTCCTCGATCGCGAGCACGACCTCGACCGCGCCGAGGTCGGTCACATAACTCGCTAAATTGGCGATCTCCTCACGCTGCACGGCGCCGTCCGCGACCGGCCCCGCTTCTCCCATCGCGACGATCCCGGCGACGATGAAATTCACTCCCGGCACCCGCGACAGCGCCGCGACCCTAGCGCCCCGCGCGCCCGCACCCAACACCACGACGCGGCGCTTGAAAGTATCACCCCCAAGTGCCCGGCCCAGCGCCGCGCGCACCGCGACCAGCAGCAGCACCGCGATCGCCATCGCGTAAAGGAGATTGGATCGCCAGAAGCTCAGTGCCGGAATGAAGAAGAAGATCAGCGACAGGGCGATCACGCCGATCGACACCGCGACCGCGAGCCGGGCGGCGGCGAAGCGCAGCGACCGGAACGACGCCGCACTATACGCGCCGACCGCGACCAGCGCGATCTGGAGCGCGACCGCGAAGGTCAGCAGCTGCGGCCAACGGGCCCAGGTCGCGCCCGGATCGATGCCGATCTGCCAAGCCCGCAACAGCCAGGCCAGTTCCCCCGCCAGCAACAGGCACAGCATGTCGACGAGGCCGAGAAGCATCGTGGCATGTGGCACATAATGTTTGAACAGCCTGATCACCGCCGCGCCCCCGACAGGTTCCGTGTAAGCGATCCCGACACCCGGACGCCCTTTCTGACAGGAGCCGGATAACGAAAGGTGAATCGGTCGCAATCGGTCGCGTCGCGGGCTAAAGGCTAATCCAGGTCAGTAGGGGAGAACAAGGCCGGTGAGCATCGCGATCATTCCGGTGATCCTCTCGGGGGGATCGGGAACGCGGCTATGGCCGATGTCACGGCCCGAGCGGCCCAAACAGCTACTCGCCCTGACAGGCAAGGAGACGATGCTCCAGCTGACGGCTCAGCGGACGACCAGCGACCGGTTCGGGGCACCCATCGTGGTCGCCAATGCGGCCCATGCCGATCTCGTGGACGAGCAGCTAGCAGCCACCGGCGCGCTGCCCCGCCTGGTCATTCTGGAACTGGGTGCGCGCAACACCGCGCCCGCTATCGCGCTCGCCGCGCTGGCACCGGGAAGCGGGTCGGACGCGCTCCTGGTCATGCCGTCCGACCATGTGATCGGCGACCTCACGGCCTTTTACGCGGCGATCGAGGCGGCGATGCCGTTCGTCGAGCGCGGTTGGCTGGTCGCGTTCGGCATCACGCCCGACAAGCCGGAAACGGGCTATGGCTGGATGCAGGTGGGCGCGGCGGTCGGCGAGGGCGTCCACCGGGTCGCGCGCTTCGTCGAGAAACCTCCGCGCGAACAGGCGGAGGCCATGCTGGCGGCGGGCGACCATGTGTGGAACGGCGGCATCTTCCTGTTCCGGGCGGACGCCTATCTCGCGGCGCTCGCGGTCCATGCGCCGGGAATCCTGGTCGCCGCACAGGACGCGATGAACGCGGCGCGGGTGCAAGGCGGCCGCCTCTACCCCGACGCGGCCGCCTTCGCGACCTCCCCCGACGAGTCGGTGGACTATGCGGTGATGGAACATGCCGAGCGGGTCGCGGTCGTGCCCGTGTCGATGGAATGGAGCGATGTCGGAAGCTGGGACGCGCTCCACGCGATCAGCGACACCGACGCGGACGGCAACGCCCATGCCGGCCCGGTGCTGGCGATCGACACGCGCAACTGCTTGGTGCGCAGCGACGGTGTGCGCATCGCGCTGGTCGGGGTCGAGGACCTGATCGTGGTCGCGAGCGGCGACGACCTGCTCATCATGCCGCGCGGTCGCAGCCAGGAGGTGAAGAAACTGATCGAGGCGATGAAGCGGAACTAGAGGAAGCGGAAATAGGCGCGGGCGACGCGATCCGGTCCACCAGGCGTCATGTTCCGCCCGCACGGTGCCGTCTTGTAGGACAAGGCATCTGCGGGGCCGGGGGCCGCGTCGGTCGCGAGCGACAATCTCGGAATGTGGAACCGCAAGTTCCAGCGAGGGCAGTTCGACGTCCGATCGGGCGTCGAGCCAGCGATCCGTCCGGCCGTTCGGCCCGGTCCGACACACCAGGCGCACCTGCTCGCGTTCGGGATCAACCAGCAGGATTTCGCGAACGCCAACCAGACCGCGATATTCCTCCGGCTTTATCTCTGGTCGAGCGAGGAGGTCGATGGCGAGAGCAGCTCCACCACGACCTGCGGATCGCCGAGCAGCTGCTTGCGCCCGTTTCCCGGAGCGGCGACGCTGTCGAAACAGACGCTCACCTCCGGCAGGCGAACCGTCCGCTCGGCGGTACGCGCCGCCAGGTCGGAGCCGTAGGGGCGGCACCCGCCGCCGCGTCCAACAAACAAAGGGCCGGAGCGGGTGCTCCGGCCCTTCTGCCTGAACAGCGGGTGGGCGCGGGTGGAGCCCGCGCTTTCGTCGGACGGAATCGACGGCGTTGCCGCCGACCTGTCGGCCGTTCCGATTTTCTGTCCGGGGCAGCTTGGCCGCCCCGGCCGAAAATCAGAAGTCCATGCCGCCCATGCCGCCGCCCATGCCGCCGCCGCCCATGGGCATCGCCGGCTTGTCCTCGGGAAGCTCGCTCACCGCCGCTTCGGTGGTGATGAGCAGACCCGCGACCGAGGCCGCGTCCTGGAGCGCGGTGCGCACGACCTTGGTCGGGTCGATCACACCGGCGGTGACGAGGTTCTCGTACACGTCGGTCTGGGCGTTGAAGCCCATATTCTGGTCGTCGCCGTCGAGCAGCTTGCCCGAGATCACCGCACCATCATGCCCGGCATTCGCCGCGATCTGACGGACGGGCGCGTAGAGCGCCTTGCGGATGATATCGATGCCGCGGGTCTGATCGTCATTGGCGCCCTTGAGCCCCTCGATCGCGCGCGTGGCATAGAGCAGCGCCGTGCCGCCGCCGGGGACGATGCCCTCCTCGACCGCCGCGCGGGTCGCGTGAAGCGCGTCGTCGACGCGGTCCTTGCGCTCCTTGACCTCGACCTCGGTCGAACCGCCGACCTTGATCACCGCGACGCCGCCCGCGAGCTTGGCCAGGCGCTCCTGGAGCTTCTCGCGGTCGTAATCGCTCGACGTGTTCTCGATCTGCTGGCGGATGGCCTCGGTGCGGCCCTTGATCGCATCGGCATCACCCGCGCCATCGACGATGGTGGTGTTGTCCTTATCGATCGACACGCGCTTGGCGGTGCCCAGCATGGCAAGCGTGACGCTCTCCAACTTGATGCCGAGATCCTCGGAGATCACCTCGCCCTTGGTCAGGACCGCGATGTCCTCGAGCATCGCCTTGCGGCGATCGCCGAAGCCCGGTGCCTTCACGGCCGCGACCTTGAGGCCGCCGCGCAGCTTGTTGACGACGAGCGTGGCCAGGGCCTCGCCCTCGATGTCCTCGGCGATGATCAGCAGCGGACGGCCCGACTGGACGACGGCTTCCAGGATGGGGAGCATCGCCTGCAGGTTCGACAGCTTCTTCTCGTGGATCAGGATGTACGGGTCGTTTAGCTCGACCGACATCTTCTCCGGGTTGGTTATGAAATAGGGCGACAGATAACCACGGTCGAACTGCATGCCCTCGACGACGTCGAGCTCGAAATCGAGACCCTTTGCTTCCTCGACGGTGATGACGCCTTCCTTGCCGACCTTCTCCATCGCCTCGGCGATCTTCTCGCCGACGACGGTGTCGCCGTTCGCGGAGATGATGCCGACCTGGGCGATCTCCTGCGTGCCCGCGACGGGCTTGGACCGGCCCTTGAGGTCCTCGACGACCTTGAGGACGGCGAGGTCGATGCCGCGCTTCAGGTCCATCGGGTTCATGCCGGCCGCGACCGACTTCATGCCCTCGCGGACGATCGCCTGGGCCAGGACGGTCGCGGTGGTCGTGCCGTCACCGGCGACGTCGTTGGTCTTCGAGGCCACTTCGCGCAGCATCTGCGCGCCCATGTTCTCGAACTTGTCCTTGAGCTCGATCTCCTTGGCGACGGTGACGCCGTCCTTGGTGATGCGCGGGGCGCCGAAGCTCTTGTCGATGACGACGTTGCGGCCCTTGGGGCCCAGCGTCACCTTGACCGCGTCGGCGAGGATGTCGACGCCGCGCAGAATGCGCTCACGGGCGTCGCGGCTGAATTTCACGTCCTTGGCTGCCATGTGGCTACCCTTTCAGATGAGTGGAAGTTCACTAAAGATCACGCCCGGAACGGGCGGGAGCGGATCGAAATCAGCCCTCGACGATGCCGAGGATGTCCGATTCCTTCATGATCAGCAGGTCCTCGCCGTCGACCTTGACCTCGGTGCCCGACCATTTGCCGAACAGCACCTTGTCGCCGGCCTTGACCTCGAGCGGATGGACCTCGCCGGACTCGGAACGCGCGCCGGTGCCGGCGGCGACGACCTCGCCCTCCTGGGGCTTTTCCTTGGCGGTGTCGGGAATGATGATCCCGCCCGCGGTCTTCTCTTCAGCCTCGACGCGGCGAACGAGGACGCGGTCGTGCAACGGACGAAAATTCATGCGTTGGCCCTTTGCTATGAATGTGAAAGTTTCTTGGCACTCCCGGATCGGGAGTGCCAGCGAGGCGCATATGTGCCCGGTGCGCCGGCTCGTCAACAGGTGCGGCCGCATTTTCTGAACGGATCGTCAGGCGGGCAGCAGCCCTAGCCGCTCGCGCGCGATCCAGCGCCAGCCGAGCAGCACCGACACGACCGCCAGCCCGACCGCCAGGCCGGTCCAGATGCCGACTCCGCCCCATCCCGTCCCGAAACCGAGCAGCACCGCGACCCCGAACCCGGCTACCCAATAGCCGAACAAGGCGATCAGCATCGGCACGCGCGTGTCCTGCAGGCCGCGCAGCACCCCCGCCGCGACCGCCTGGGCGCCGTCGAAAAGCTGGAACATCGCCGCCAGCGTCAGGAATTGTAACGCGAGCGCGACGGCGCGGGCGTTGGCGGGCGCGTCGACATCCAGATACACGGACACGAAGGGGCGCGGCGCGAGCACGATTGCGCCCGCGGTCACCGCCATGAACCCGATCCCGACCGCCAGCGACACCCAGCCCGCTAGCGCGATCCAGCGGCGGTCGGCCGCCCCATACGCCATGCCGACGCGGATCGTCGCGGCCTGGGCGATGCCGAACGGCACCTGAAAGGCGATGGCGGCGATGTTGAGCGCGACCGCGTGCGCCGCGACCTCCGTCACCCCGATCAGCCCCATCAGGAACCCCGCCCCGCCGAACAGCGCGCCTTCGAAGGTGAGAGTGAAGGCGATGGGGATGCCCAGCCGCACGATCTCGGCGATGCGCGTCCGCTCGACGCGCCACCAGCGGCCGAACAGGCGGTAGCGCCGGAGCTTCGGGTCGACCAGCAGGATGACGACATAGGCGAGCATCATCGCGACGCTGGTCACCAGGCTGGCGAGCGCCGCCCCTTCCAGTCCCAGCGCGGGGACCGGCCCCGCACCGAAGACGAGCAGCCAATTGGCGAGCACCGCGACGCCCAGCGCGACCGCTGCGACCGCCAGTGCATAGGCGGGCCGGCCCAGCGCCGCCGCGACGGTGCGCATCACGCCCGTGGCGATGGCGGGGATCAGCGCCCAGAGCAGGATGTCGAGGAACGCATCGGCGCGCGCGGCGACGCGGGGGTCCTGCCCCGCCGCGCCCAGCAGCCACTCGCCTTGTGCGAGCAGCAGCAGGAAGGGCGCTCCCGCCAGCACCGCCAGCCACAGCGCCATGCGGAACGATCGCCTGACCTCGCGCACCGCGTGGCGGCGCTGGCCGAGTTCGGCGGCGATCAGCGGCGCGACCGCCCCGGTCAGCCCGGTCAGCGCCCACAGGACCAGCCCGTAGAGATAGACGCCCAATGTCGCCGCGGCGAACTCGACCTCGCCCAGTCGCGCCACGAATATCACGTCGACCGCATAGACCGCCATCTGCAACAGGTTCGCCCCGACCAGCGGCATGGCGAGCCGCACCAGCGCACGCAGTTCCTCGCGCCAGTCGGTAGGCACGGCGGTGTTCGAAGGGGTCGGAAGGACGGCTGCGGACATGGCGCGCGCGGCCTAGCGGAGGCGGGACGGGTTGGACAGGGCGGGCATGACCTCCCCTCCCTGGAATAGGGAGGGGTCGGGGGTGGGTGGACGTGAGACCCTGTCGACCATTCCGCCCTGGCATTCCTCCCGAACCGCATCCCGTCCACCCACCCCCAGCCCCTCCCTGAATCCAGGGAGGGGAGAGCGAAACCGTATTGCTCGATTACGACACTTACGCCTAGAGTGGCGGGAACGAGCGACCGGCTTTCGCCCGGCGCGGGGGATAGCGAACGTGAAGCTGGTACGCGGCGCCTGGCGGCTGTTGGTGGGGATCAAGGACGCGCTCGTCCTGCTCGCCATGCTGTTGTTCTTCGGTCTCCTGTTCGCCGCGCTCGCGGCGCGTCCGGGCGGCAAGGCGGTCGGCGAGGGGGCGCTGCTGCTCGACCTGGACGGACCGATCGTCGAGCAGCCCGCCGAGCCCGCGGCGCTGGCGGCGCTGTCCAACCAGGAGGTACCCGTCGAATACCGGCTGCGCGACGTGATCCGCGCGCTCGACGCCGCGCGCACCGATGCGCGGGTCAAGGCGGTGGTGCTCGACCTGGACGGGTTCGGCGGCGGCTATCCCGCGACCCTGGGCGAGGTCGCCGACGCGCTGATCCGCGTGCGCAACGCGGGCAAGCCCGTGCTGAGCTACGCCACCGGCTATACCGACGCCGGCTACCGCCTCGCCGCCGCGTCGAGCGAGATCTGGGTGGACCCGATGGGCGGCACGATCTTCACCGGCCCCGGCGGTAGCCAGCCCTATCTGAAGGGGCTGCTCGACCGGCTCGGCGTCAACGCGCATATCTACCGGGTCGGGCGCTACAAGGCCGCCGTCGAGCCGCTGCTGCTGACCCGGCAATCGCCCGAATCGCGCCAGGCGAGCGAGGCGCTCTACGGATCGCTGTTCGGGCAATGGCGCGACGCGATCCGCCGGATGCGGCCCCGGGCGCAGATCGACGCGTTCCTGAGCCAGCCCGACCGGGTGATCGTCGCCGCGGGCGGCGATATCGCGCGCGCCAACCTCCAGGCGGGGATCGTCGACAAATTGGGCGACCGGATCGCCTTCGGCAAGCGCGTGGCGCAGCTTGCGGGGACGGATACGGCGAAGCCGGCGGGCTGGTTCAAGCGCATCGGCTACGACCAGTGGCTCGCCGCCAATCCGATGAAGACGGGCGGCGACGCGATCGGCATCGTCACCGTCGCGGGCAACATCGTCGACGGCCAGGCGGGGCCCGGCACGGCGGCGGGCGACACCATCGCCAAGGCGGTGCTCGACGGGCTGGCGACCAACAAGCTCAAGGCGCTGGTCGTGCGCGTCGACTCGCCCGGCGGCTCGGCGCTGGCGAGCGAGCGCATCCGCCGGGCGGTGCTCGAGGCCAAGCGCCGGGGGCTGCCGGTCGTGGTGTCGATGGGCGGGCTGGCGGCGTCGGGCGGCTATTGGGTCGCGACGGCGGGCGACACGATCTTCGCCGAACCCACCACCATCACCGGGTCGATCGGCATCTTCGGCGTCATCCCGACCTTCGAGCGGACGCTCGCCAAGATCGGTGTGACCTCGGACGGGGTACGCACCACGCCGCTGTCGGGGCAACCCGACATCATCGCGGGAACGAACACGGCGGTCGACACCGTGCTGCAATCGGCGATCGAGAACGGCTATCGCCAGTTCATCGCCCGCGTGGCGACCGCGCGCAAGCTGACGCCGCAACGGGTCGACGAGATCGGCCAGGGCCGCGTCTGGGACGGCGGCACCGCGCGGCAGATCGGGCTGGTCGACCGGTTCGGTGGCCTGTCCGACGCGATCGCCGAGGCGGCGCGACGTGCCAAGCTCGATCCCAAGGCGGTGCGCACCGTGTATCTGGAGAAGGAGCCCGGCTGGGCGGCGCAGCTGGCCTCCTCCTTCCGCTCCGATCCCGAGGAGGCGGGCGGCGCACCGACGGGCGACGCGTTCGGGCGGATCGCGGCCGACCGGCGGATGCTGCTGGCGCGCGCGGTGGCGGACGCGCGAATGCTGGCGACCGGCGGATCGGTGCAGGCGCGCTGCATCGAATGCGCCGGGTTGGGGCCGGTCACCGCGTCGGCGGGCGATGTAAAGCTTCTCGACCTGATCCTCGCCAGACTCGGCTGGTAGGGGCGACGGTCCCCTCGTGACCGCGGTTGGCCGGGCACGACCGGGCGACGCCGTCGCGATCGCGGCGATCTACGCCCCCCATGTCACCGACGGGGTGGTGTCGTTCGAGCTCACCCCGCCCGATGCGGCCGAGGTGGCGCGGCGGATGGCCGATGGCGGCACGCGCTATCCGTGGCTGGTAGCGGAGGATGACGGGCGGGTGCTCGGCTATGCCTATGCCTCCGCTTTCCGGGCACGCGCGGCCTATGATTGGGCGGTGGAGACGACGGTGTACATCGCGACCGCGGCGCAGGGGCGCGGGGTGGGGCGTTCGCTGTACGGCGCGCTGCTGGCGGAGTTGATCAGGGCGGGCTTTACCCAGGCCGTGGCGGTGATCGCGCTGCCGAACGACGCGTCGGTGCGGCTGCACGAGCGGCTCGGCTTCGCGCCCGTCGGGGTCAATCCGGCGATCGGGTATAAGCATGGGCGGTGGATCGACGTCGGGATATGGCAGCGCGCGCTGGCCACCCTCACCGCGCCGGTCCCGCGTTAGGCGCGATCGCCGTAAGCCGGGAGGGCTAGGTGCCATCGGATCGCCGCCGCCCGCAGCGCGAAGCCCGAGGCGGCCGCGATCCCCGCCGCGAGCACCGCCGGCACGCCCAGCATCGCGAGCGTCACATAGAAAGTGGCGGCGAGCGCGGCGGCGGTGACATAGAGTTCGGGCCGCATCAGGATCGACGGCTCGCCCGCCAGGATGTCGCGGATGATCCCGCCCACACAGGCGGTCACCACCCCCATCAGCGCGGCGGGGACCGGCGGCACGCCCAGGTTCAGCGCCTTGGCCGCCCCGAACACCGCATAGGCGGCGAGTCCGACCGCATCTAGCCAGTCGAGCGCGGCGCCGCGCCACCAGCGATGCGGGGTGACCCAGATCAGCACCGCCATCGCCAGGCACACGACCGCCGGCCAGGGGTCGCGCACCCAGAAAACCGGCGCATCGATCAGCAGGTCGCGCACCGTGCCCCCGCCCACCCCGGTCGCTAGCGCAAAGAAGGCGAGCGTCACGATCGTCTGCCCCCGCCGGGCCGCCGCCAGCGCGCCAGACGCCGCGAACACCGCCAGGCCGGCGGTGTCGAGCCAGGGAATAGCGGCCGGCAGCATCGCGACGGGAGTGAGCATGACTCCGGGTTAGCGCACCCTGGCGCGCAGACAAGCAGCCGCGACCCGGCTCCTTGCGTACGGCTTACGGGTTCGTTGTTTTGGGTTCATGCAACCTGCGCCACAAGCGGGTCGTTACTGATCCATACCGGTTCCAAAAAAGGAGTGTTTCATGCGTAAGTTCCTGCTCGCCCTGGGCTGCACCGCGATGGTGGCACCCGCGCTCACCGTTCCCGACGTCGCCGACGCGCAGCGTCGCTACAAGTATGGCGAGTGGCGCGACGATCGCGGGCGTACGCGCTGCCGCAAGCCCGACGGCACCACCGGCCTGGTGGTCGGCGGCATTGCGGGCGCGTTGCTGGGCCGGACCGTCGACACGCGCGGCGACCGGACGATCGGCACGCTGGGCGGCGCCGCCGCGGGCGCGCTGGCCGGCCGCGCCATCGACCGGGGCGGCAGCAACAACCGCCGCTGCCGCTAAAACCCGACTGCCGAGGATGGGGGCGTCGCGACAGGGTCGCGGCGCCCCTTTTCATGTCCGATCGCCTGAGGCGCGGATGAACGGGACGTAGTTTTCGGTTCACGCAACCCGGCCCCATGATCGCGGGTTATCTGATCAGCGTCCATTTGAACGGAGTAAGATCATGCGTACCGTCCTGTTATCGGCCGCGCTCGCCGCGACCGGCTTCGCCGCCCTCCCCGCCGCCCCCGTCCAGGCGCAGAGTGCCGAGCGCGAATATCGCCGCGACGTCCGTCAGGCCAATCGCGAATATCGCCGCGACACGCGCCAGGCGCAGCGCGATTACCGCCAATATCGCAATTACGACTATAATCGCCTGGAGCCCGGTCAGCGCGGCTATTATGCCGATCAATATTACCGCGACGGCAGCAACTATCAGCAGCGTCGCCTGAGCCGCAACGACCGCATCTATCGCGGGCAGAACGGGCGCTATTATTGCCGCCGCTCGGACGGCACGACCGGGCTGATCATCGGTGGCTTGGCGGGCGGCGTCGTCGGCAATCTGCTCGACAATGGCCGGTCGTCGCTGCTCGGCACGTTGCTCGGCGGCGCGGGCGGCGCAGTGATCGGCCGCTCGGTGGATCGCGGGCAGGTAGTCTGCCGCTAAGATCGGAACCGAAGGATGAAAGGGCTCGGCGGGCTACCGCCGGGCCCTTTTCGCGTCAGATGATCCCGCCGCCCAGCATCAATCGCAGGCCGAAGATCAGGATCAGCACGAGGTTGAGGTTGCGTCCGGCCTTGCCCGACGACATCGCCCCGATACCGGCGCCCAGGATCCCGACCGGGATCACGAACCAGTTGAGCCAGCCGAGCAGCGGGACGAACGCGACCAGCCCCGCGGCCAGCGTGACGAGACCGATCAGGACCGAGACGATGTTGAGCATCGCGTGAAAATGGCGCACGCCATGGCATGATGCAACCGGCGGTTAAGCACGCTTGGATACGGTTCGTTAACGCTTGCCCTTCCACGGTGATCGGCGAATCGTGGTTGCCCGTGTGTTAAGGATTTCGCCGATGCGCCTTCTCGCCATCCTGACCCTTTCGGTCGCGCTCGCCGGGTGCGGGGGCGGTGCGCCGGCGCCCGACGAGCTGGCGCAACTCGACCGCGAGCTGGCGGAGGCGAATGGCGCCTCGCCTGCGCGCGATCCCGCGGTCGCGGCGGCGCTGGGCGATCAGATCATGGTCGACCCCCGCCTGACCCAACAATCGAACGCCAATGCGATCCGTCCACCGAACCGCCCCGATGGCGGCGCGGTGGCGCCCGTCGACATCGCCGCCCGGCCCGATAGCACGCCGCCGCAAGGGCTGGCTTCCGCGCCCGCCACCAAGGCCGATTGCCCCGAATGCCGCGCGCGCGGCGGCGCGCTGACGTTGGGCGCGCTCGCGGAGCGCCAGCCGGATCGCCGGACCGCCGATTGCGCGGGACGGCTCCGCTATTCGGCAGGATGGGCGAACCGCCTGCCCGCCGCCGCCCCGCTCTACCCCGATGCGCGGGTGATCGAGGCGGCTGGGGTGGACGAGGAGGGCTGTTCGCTGCGCGTGGTCAGCTTCCGCAGCTCGGCCCCGCTTCAGCGGCTGGCGGACTGGTACGCCACCAGCGGGCGTCGCGCGGGCTATGGCGCCGAGCACCGGGTCGACGGTGCCGTCCATGTCGTCGGCGGCACACGGGGGGGCACGCGCGACGGCGCGGCCTATCTCGCCTATCTGCGCGCGCGGGCGGACGGCAGCACCGATGTGGATCTCATCGCCAACGGGGGATGACGCCGCACCTCGCGCCCGCGGCCGATTCAGGCTAACGGGCGGCGATGTCCTTGTTTCTCGTCATGGCCGGCGGGGCGATCGGGTCGGGTGCACGCTATTTGAGCGGGCGCGCGGCCTTGGTGATCGCCGGGCCGGATTTCCCTTATGCCACATTGTTCGTGAACCTGCTCGGCGGGCTGCTGATGGGCGTACTCGCCGGGCTGGTCGCGCGCGGCACGCCGGCCGAGGGATGGCGCCTGTTCGCAGGCGTCGGCCTGCTCGGCGGCTTTACCACCTTTTCCGCCTTTTCGCTCGACACGGTTCAGCTGTTCGAGCGCGGCGCCGTGGCAATGGCGGCGGGTTACGTGCTGGTGTCGGTACTGGGCTCGATCGCGGCGCTGGTCGCGGGACTCCAGCTTGCAAGGGCGATCGGATGAGCGACGGCGTACGGCAATTTCCGGTCGGCTATGACGATGACGGCATCCGCGTCGACCGCTGGTTCAAGCGGCACCTGCCCGACACCAGCTTCACCGTCGTCGCCAAATGGGCGCGCACCGGCCAGCTCCGCCTGGACGGCTCGCGCGTGGGACCGGGTGACCGCATCGCCGCGGGCCAGGTGCTGCGCGTGCCGCCGCCCGAGCCGGTGCGCGTCGACGAGAAGCCCCAGCGCGAACGCGTGCCGCTGACCGAGGACCAGATCGCCTTCGCCAGCGAGATGGTGATCCACCGCGACGCGGCCGCCCTGGTGCTCAACAAGCCGCCGGGCCTGGCGACGCAGGGCGGGACCAAGACGGTCGAGCATGTCGACGGGCTGCTCGACGCCTTCGCCGAAGGAGAATCGCGGCCCAAGCTCGTCCACCGGCTCGATAAGGACACGAGTGGAGCGCTGCTCGTCGCGCGGTCGGCGCGGGCGGCGGGCTTCTTCGCCAAGGCCTTTTCCAGCCGCACCGCGCGCAAGACCTATTGGGCATTGGTCGTCGACGTACCCTCGATCGACGACGGCATGGTGGAACTGCCCATCGCCAAGCAGCCCGGCACCGGCGGCGAGAAGATGCATGTCGACGAGGCCGAGGGCCTGACCGCGCGCACCCGTTACCGCGTGATCGAACGTGCGGGCAACCGCACCGCCTGGGTCGAGCTCCAGCCCTTCACCGGCCGCACCCACCAGCTCCGCGTCCACATGGCCGCGATCGGCCACCCGATCGTCGGCGACGGCAAATATGGCGGCCAAGCGGCGTTTCTGACCGGCGGGATCAGCCGCAAGATGCACCTCCACGCCAGGCGCATCCGGGTCGACCACCCCGATGGCGGGGCGATCGACGTCACCGCCGAGCTGCCGACGCACTTCGCCGAGTCGCTGGCCGTGCTGGGGTTCGAGGAGATGAACGGCAACTTCCTCCCCGACGACAGCGAAAAGGCCCCGCCGTCGAAGGAGCTGATCAAGACGCGCGCCAAGGCCCACGCGAAGTCGGTGCGGAAAGCGCGCAGGGGCGAGCGGCGGGGACGGGGCGGCGAGCGTTAGGCGGTAACGCGTTCGCCGACCCGCTAGAGAACGAACGTCGCCGCGCCTTCCGGGTTGGCGAGCACGTCCGAATTCCGTAGCCGGATCACGCGCCCACCTCCCCGTTCGAGCCAGGCGGTCCTTCGGGTATCGTAATCGAGTTGATCGTGGTGCTGACTGCCGTCGAGCTCGACCGCGACCCTGGCCTGCCGGCAGGCCAGGTCGATGATGAAGCCGCCGACCCGGAGTTGACGCGTGAAGCGTGGCCGGGTGGATGCGAGCAAGCGCCATAGCGCCCGCTCCGCCGGGGTGGCCTCCCGGCGAAGCGCGCGGGCGCGTTCGGTCATGAATTCAGGGACGCGTCACCGCATCGGTGGATGATAATCGGAGGAAGGATGACCGCAACTCCCCTCCCTGGAAAGGGAGGGGTTGGGGGTGGGTGGACGGGAGAACGTCGGCGATCATCCCCTCCCCGTCCACGCTCACCCGATCAGAGCGCATCCCGTCCACCCACCCCCGGCCCCTCCCTGTTCGAGGGAGGGGAGAGTTCCCTTCGTGCCTTGCTCCTTATAAGGAGCGGCCATGCCCGCCCCCATCCGCCTCGCCCTGTTCGACTGCGACGGCACGCTGGTGGACAGTCAGGCCAATATCTGCCGCGCGATGGAGCATGCCTTCGACCGGCACGGGCTCGCGCCGCCGCCGCGCGCGGCGATCCGGCGGATCGTGGGGTTGAGCCTGGTCGAGGCGGTGGCCGCGCTGACGCCGGAGGCCGACGACGCGTTCCATCGGCGGGTCGCCGCGGATTACAAACAGGCGTTCCACGCGCTCAGGAGCGAGAACCGGCTCGACGAGGAGCCGTTGTTCGACGGAGTGGCGGCGGTGCTCGACACGCTCCGCGCAGGCGGCTGGACGCTCGGCGTGGCGACGGGGAAGTCGGACCGGGGGCTTGCTCATATCCTTGCCCATCACGGGATCGCGGGCCGGTTCGCGACGCTCCAGACCGCCGATCGCCACCCGTCCAAGCCCGACCCGGCGATGGCGTTCGCCGCCATGGCCGAGGTCGGGGCGCGGCCGGAGCATTGCGTGATGATCGGCGACACCAGCTTCGACATGGCGATGGGCAAGGCCGCCGGCGCGAGGGCGGTAGGCGTCGCCTGGGGCTATCACGGCGTCGCCGAGCTGATCGACGCGGGGGCCGATGTCGTCGCGACCGAGGCGCACGCGCTGCCGCATCTGCTGGAGGCCCCATGACCGATCCCGAGCTGCTGGCGCGGACGCGTTACTACACCATGATGGCGGTCGAGCTCGCCGGGGTCGCGGGGGCGGTGTTCGGGCTGGTGCTGATCGGGCGGAGCACCGGCACGGTGCCGCGCGTGATCGGGGCGGCGATCGTCTTGTCGGCGTTGCTGATGATCGCGTCGGTGCCCCGCGCCATGGCCCGGCGCTGGCGGACGCCGCCCGGTTCATGAAGCGTTTCTGGACGGAGGTGACGATCGGCGCCGACCGGGTGGTGGCGCTCGACGGGCGGCCGGTGCGCACGCCCGGACGCGTGCCGCTGGCGCTGCCGACCGACGCGCTGGCGGAAGCGGTGGCCGGTGAATGGCGCGCGGTGGGGGAGACGGTGGACCCGCGCGCGATGCCGCTCACCGGGCTGGCCAATGCCGCGATCGACCGCGTCGCACCCGATCCCGCGCCCTTCGCGGCCGGACTGGCACGCTACGGCGAGTCGGACCTGCTCTGCTACCGCGCCCCCGCGCCCGCGCCGCTCGTGGGGCGCCAAGCCGCGGCCTGGGACCCGCCGCTCGACTGGGCGCGGGGACGGTACGACGTGCATCTCGCGGTCGCGACGGGGGTGATGCACGTCGCCCAGCCGCCCCTCGCGATCGCGCGGCTGGGCGAAGCGGTGGCGGCGCGCGACCCCTGGACGCTGGCGGCGCTGTCGCCGATCGTCACCATCACCGGCTCGCTCGTCCTCGCGCTCGCGCTCGCCGAGGAGGCGATGACGGCGGCGGCGGTCTGGAGCGCGTCGACCGTCGACGAGGACTGGCAGATGGAATTATGGGGCGAGGACCCGCTCGCGACCCAGGCGCGCGCGGTCCGGCGCGACGATTATGATGCGGGCGTGCGCTTCCTGGAGGCGGTCAGAGCGCCCTGGTGAGCTTGCGGATGAAGCCGATCAGCCCCGTCTGACGCGACCGCTTCAGCCGCTCGGCCGCCAGGATCGTGCGGACGCGCTCGAAACATTGCTCCACATCGTCGTTGACGAGCACATAATCGTAACCGTCCCAGTGGCTCACCTCGGCGGCGGCCCGCGCCATGCGGGCGTCAATCACCTGCGTCGTGTCGGTGGCGCGGCGGAGCAGCCGTTCGTGGAGCTCCTCCATCGAGGGCGGGAGGATGAACACGCGCACCACGTCGCCGCCGGCGATCTGGTGGAGCTGTTGCGCACCCTGCCAGTCGATATCGAACAGCACGTCGCGCCCCGATTTCAGGATCGCCTCGACCGGCGCGCGCGGGGTGCCGTAACGCTCGCCGAAGACATGCGCCCATTCGAGGAATTCATGGTCGGCGACCATGCGCCGGAACCGGTCGAGATCGACGAAATGATAGTCGCGCCCGTCCTCCTCGCCCGCGCGCATCGGGCGGGTGGTGGCGGAAACCGACATCTCCAGTTCGGGCTCGACCGCCAGCAGCTTGCGCGCGATGGTCGATTTGCCCGCCCCCGATGGCGAGGACAGGACGAACAGCACGCCGCGACGATGCATGCCGTGCGGGTCGGTGGGGTGGCGGTCCATGCGCGCCCATGACGTGCGCGAGCGGCCCGCGTCAAGACGCACGATCACGCCCCGCTCCTGCTCCATCCAGCCGCCCCCTTGCCCCAAGGGCCGTTAAGGGCCATTTGCTGCCATTCATGACATTCCCCAATCTACCCGCCCCGCTTGCCGCGGCGCTTTCCGCGCGCGGTTATGCCGACCCCACTCCCGTCCAGGCGGCGGTCCTCGACGCGGTCGCGCGCGGGCGCGACCTGCTCGTCTCCGCGCAGACCGGCTCGGGCAAGACCGTCGCCTTCGGGCTCGCCTTCGCTGACGAGCTGATGGACGAGGAAGGCCGCCTGCCCCCGGCCGCCAAGCCGCTGGCGCTGGCGATCGCGCCGACGCGCGAGCTGGCGCTGCAGGTCGCGACCGAGCTCAACTGGCTCTACGAGGGCGCACGCGGGCGCGTCGTCACCTGTGTCGGCGGCATGGACGCGTCCAAGGAGCGGCGCTCGCTGAACCACGGCGCGCATATCGTCGTGGGCACGCCCGGCCGGTTGCGCGACCATCTGGAGCGCGGCAGCCTCGACCTGTCGAGCTTACGCGCCGCCGTGCTCGACGAGGCGGACGAGATGCTCGACATGGGGTTTCGCGAGGATCTGGAGCAGATCCTCGACGCGACGCCGGCCGAGCGGCGGACCCTGCTCTTCTCCGCGACCATCCCCCGCCCGATCGTGGCGCTGGCGCGCACCTATCAGCGCGACGCGCACCGGATCGAGACCACGGCGGGCGAGCGCGGCCACGGCGACATCGCCTATCAGGCGGTGACCTGCGCGCCCGCGGATATCGAGAATGTCGTCGTCAACCTGCTCCGCCTCCACGAGGCGGAGACGGCGATCCTGTTCTGCGCGACGCGCGACAATGTGCGCCACCTCCACGCGTCGCTCAACGAGCGCGGCTTCGGCGCGGTCGCGCTGTCGGGCGAGCACAGCCAGTCGGAGCGCAACCACGCGCTCCAGGCGCTGCGCGACGGCCGGGCGCGGGTCTGCGTGGCGACCGACGTCGCCGCGCGCGGGATCGATCTGCCCGGTCTGAGCCTCGTCGTCCATGTCGAGGTGCCGCGCGACGCCGAGGTGCTCCAGCACCGGTCGGGCCGCACCGGCCGCGCGGGCGCCAAGGGCACCGCGGTCATCATCGTCCCCTATCCCCGCCGCCGCCGCGTCGAGGGGATGCTCCGCGGCGCGCGGATCGAGGCCGAGTGGATCCAGCCGCCCACTCCGCAAGCGATCCGCACCGCCGACCGCGAGCGCCTGCTCGTCAAGCTGCTCGCCCCCGTCGAGGTCGACGAGGAGGATCAGGCGCTGGCCGAGCGGCTGCTCGCCGAGAAGACCCCCGCCGAGATCGCCGCCGCCCTGGTCCATGCGCACCGCGCGTCGATGCCCGCGCCCGAGGAGCTGATCGCCGCCGAACAGCGCGCCGAGCGCCGCCCGCCGCGCGACGATTTCGGTCCCTCCGCTTGGTTCCGGCTCGATATCGGGCGCCGCCAGAACGCCGATCCGCGGTGGCTGCTGCCGCTGCTCTGCCGTCGCGGCCATGTGTCCAAGGACGAGATCGGCGCGATCCGCATCGGCCCGAGCGAGACGCAGTTCGAGGTGCGCGGCGATGTCGCGGCCCGGTTCGCCCAGGCGCTGGACCGGACCGCGCCCAGTGACGATAGCGGCATCACCATCCACCCGATGGACGGCATCCCCTCCGGCCCGCCGCCGCGGTCCAACGACGCGCCGCGTTATCAGGCGCGGCCGACCGGGCAGCGCCCCGACGGCCCGCGCGGACCCCGCACCGGGCCACCGCATCGCGGCCCGTCGCGCGGTGCGCCGGGGCGGGGCGGCCCGCGCTGAGCGTCGGCGATAAGACCGGGCGGCGCGTCCTGGTCGACGCGGACGCCTGCCCGGTCAAGGACGAGATATACCGCGTCGCGCTGCGCCATGGCGTCGCGGTGACGATCGTCAGCAACGCGCCGATCCGCGTGCCCGATCACCCGCTGATCGGGCGGGTCGTCGTGAGCGACGCCTTCGACGCCGCTGACGACTGGATCGTCGAGCGCGCCGGCCCCCGCGCGGTCGTGGTGACGGGCGACATCCTCCTTGCCGACCGCGTGCTGAAGACGGGTGCCGCCGCGCTGTCGCCGACGGGCAGGCCCTTCACCGCCAATTCGATCGGCGGCGCGATCGCCACCCGCGCCATCATGGCCGATCTGCGCGCGGGCGGCGACGCGATCGGCGGCCCCGCGCCGTTCGGGAAAGCGGACCGGTCGCGGTTCCTGCAGGCGTTGGACGAGATGCTGGTGCGGTCGGGGCGGGGTGGTGGAGGTGCCACGATCGTTCGGCTTTAACCCGGCGATGAGCCGCATGGGGCCAACAAATGGTCAATCGGTCGTTCAGCCGATGCGCTTCATCGTCGGGGCATGATGATGTGGTTCTCGAGCGCAGTAGGCACGATTCTAGCCGGCATCGTGTTGAGCGCGCCTGCGCCCGCGCCGGCTCGGCCATTGTCGGACGCGCCCGCGGCATCGCGGATGATCCAGGACGTGCAGGTTCCAAAGGCGCTGTTCTACGCATCGCTCGACGCGAGCGGCTATTGGTTGTGCGACCGCGAGCTGAAGCGGACCCAGGCCCGGCGCTTCGACCGGCTTTATGGCGATCGCGTCGTCAGATTAGCGGGAGCGATCACGACGCGCGAGGGAAGCGGCTGGAGCAACGATGCGATACTCACCCCATGTCGGCGCTATGCGGACAAGCGAAGCGCCCGGAGCGACGGAGACGCGGCCATGCAGCGGTTCGAGTCCGTGCTGTCGGGCATGGAGAATCGCTACGGCTTGAGCGTGGCCGCGACCGGTATGGCTTCGTCACCTGTCCCGCACGGCGCGACAATCAATCCTTCCGGTTACGCCACCATCCTTTCCGCGCCGCCGACCGGTCCCATAACGGCTCCACCTATCGCCCCTCCACCGCCGCCCGCCGATGGGCGGCCCACCCCGCTGCCAATGACCAGCGAGGCGCGCGCGGCCAGGGAGCGCATGATGAATCCTGACGACGCGACGCGGGAAGCCGCGCAGGCGCTGGATCGCCGCATCGGCCGGGCCGAGCGCGGCAATTATGTCGGCATGCGCATCGTCCGCGACCCCGGCCCGCGCTTCGCTTTCCAGTTTCGCCGGGACGCGGCGGCGACGCTCGCGCGCTATACGCGCGATGCCCGGTTCACGTCGCGCGAGGGCGGGCTGACCAGGGCGGAGCTGCAACCCGTCTTCGATGAATGGTGGAAGCGGTTCGAGCCGTTCCGCTTGGTCGGGGGCGGGTCCGTGTATGAGTTCGACGGCGTGGTCCGCTTCGATATGAATATAGACGAGGCCGGTTTTCGCGAGATCGCGGCGCGCGAGCGGTGGACCTTGCCCGAACGGCTGACGTTGCGCTTCTCGCCACCCCGCAACCTGCGTTCAATCGACCCGGCCTTGGCGCGCTACGTGCGCGTGTTCGCGCGCGCGGACCGGCACCCCGCGATCATCAACCAGGCTCTTCTCAGCGGACGCATTGTTCTTCGCGACGGCTGCTTCCGCGTGACCGGAGGCGAGGAGGGCGGCGAGGCGCTCGTAATCTTCGGCCGTGACGTGGAGCTTGGACTAGACGCCCAGGGCTACATGGTTCTGAAGCACCCAGATTCCGGCCGCGCCGCGCCCCGGATCGGCGAGCGCATGATGTGGGCGGGGCCGCTTGGCTATTCCGAAGCTGACCCGAACGTAAAGACGCTCCGGGCGAGGTGCGGAGCGGGTCCGATCGTCGCCATGGGCGTACCTGACAGCGCATTTCGCTCCGAATAGTCGGGGCGACAACCGGCCGGTTTCCACACATCGTTTCACACCACCGTCTCTGCGGACATGGTAGCGTCAGAACCGCAGGTCGAAGCTATCGCCCTGCAATGGATAGGGTGCGAGGGGTAGGACAGCGGTCGCGTTGAGAGTCCATGCTCGTCATGGGAAACCGCGTCCCGGCAAAGCCGCGTCGTCGGACGAGCGGGCGGGTTGGACCCGCCCGCGCGCCGGCCCGGCTGGGCGGCTTACGCCGCCACCGCCGCCGTCTTGGCCTTACCCAGCAGCTTGGCTTCCAGCTTGCGGTGCGTCGCCAGGGCCTGGCCCACCACCTGGTCCATATTGTAGTAGCGGTAGGTCGCGAGCCGGCCGACGAACGTCACGTCGCCCTGCACCACCGCCAGCGCCTCGTATTTCTTGAACAATGCCTGGTTCTCGTCGCGCGGGATGGGGTAATAGGGATCGCCCTCCGCCGACGGGATCTCGTAGGTGATACTCGTCTTGGGATGCACCTGGCCGGTCAGATACTTGTACTCGGTGATGCGGGTATGTGGGGTCGATTCCTTCGGATAGTTCACCACCGCGACGGGCTGGAACACCTCGGTGTCGTGCGTCTCGTGGACGAACTGGAGCGAGCGGTAGGGCAGCTTGCCGTAGCGATGCCCGAAATATTCGTCGATCGGCCCGGTGAAGACGAGATGGTCATGGGCATAGGCCTCGCGCACCTCCTCGTAATCGACGCCCAGCAGCACGTCGATATTGGGGTGGTCGAGCATCCGCTCGAACATCCGCGTATAGCCCTCCAGCGGCATCGCCTGGAAAGTATCGGTGAAATAGCGGTCGTCGATATTGGTGCGCGTCGGCACGCGGCTGGTCACCGACTTGTCGAGCTCGGACGGGTCCATGCCCCATTGCTTGCGGGTATAGCCCTGGAAGAAGGTCTCGTAGAGCTCGCGCCCGACCTTGGAGATGACGACGTCGGCGCTGGTCTTGACCACCGCGACGGGTTCGGCGCGGCTTTCCAGATAGGCCTCGGCCTCCTCGTCGGTCTTGAGGTCGAGATCGTAGAGGACGTTCAGCGTCGTGCGGTTGATCGGCATCGGCACCAGCTTGCCGTCGACATCGGCGAGCACGCGATGTTCGTATTGACGCCACTCGGTGAAGTTGGACAGGTAATCGAACACATCGGCCGAATTGGTGTGGAAGATGTGCGGGCCATATTGATGGATCAACAACCCCGCCGCGTCGAGATGGTCGAAGGCGTTGCCCGCGATATGCGGGCGGCGGTCGACGACGAGCACGCGCAGATTGGACTGCGACGCCAGCCGCTCGGCCATCACCGACCCGGCGAAACCCGCGCCGACGACGAGCACGTCATATTGGTTGCCGCGATCGGGCCAGCCGGTCGGCGACACCACCGTCTCCAGCTTGCCATGCTCGGCGACCGCCCGGCCGATCAGCGCCGACATGTCGGCGAAGGTCCGGTCCCAGGATCCGGTCGCGAGCTGCGCGTCGGCGCTGGCGAGCCAGCGGTGATCGTCGCTCTTGGCCATGGCGAAGGCGGCCTCGCACGCGCGCACAAAGGCGTCCGGCGTGTCGGCGATGTGTACCGCGTCCAGCGCGCCGTAATGCCGCACCACGTCGATCACCGGCGTGGACACGACCGGGCGGCCCGCCGCGAGATATTCGGGGGTCTTGGTCGGGCTGATGAATCGGGTCGCGTCGTTGATCGCGAACGGCATCAGCGCCACGTCCCAGCCGCTCATATAACCGGGCAGGTCGGCATAGTCGCGCCCGCCTAGATAATGGAGGTTGGCGCGGCGCGGCAGATCGGCCTCGGCGATCTTCACCACCGGGCCGATCACCACCAGCGACCATTCGGGATGGGCGTCGGCCACTGCGGCGAGCAGGTCGATGTCCATCCGCTCGTCGACCACGCCGGCCCAACCGAATTTCGGGCCGGGAATCGACGCCTGGTCGGCGGGCTCGACCGCGATCGAGCGGGCACGGGCGAAATGCGCCACGTCGACGCTCGACGGGAAGGCGTGGACGCTGGAATGCCGGTCGCGCTTGGCCTCGTACAGGCTGGTGCCGCCGGTGAAGACCAGATCGGCGATGCGGATCAGCCGCTCCTCCAGCTCGAGCAGCTCGGCCGACGCGCCCTTGAAATTGGCGAGTTCGTCCATGCAGTCATAGACGGTGCAATCGGCGTCGAGATGCTCCGACAAAGGCAGCATCATGGGGGTGTAATACCAGCGCACCAGCGCGCCCTCGGCCGGATTGGCGGCGAGCCACGCGTCGAGCA
>NZ_DASVRV010000041.1:0-62345 GCF_036388435.1 Sphingomonas sp. | reverse complement strand
TCGCGGCCAGGATGTTCGCACGCTCCTCGGCGGCGTGGGTGACATAACGCGCGGCGTCGGTCGAACTCGCCGCATGAACCACGTAATCCGCGTCGGGGAGCATGGTCGCGGTGCCCACATCGGCGTCGTGGAGCGAGACGCCCTCGCCGATCAGCGCCGGATGGGTGCCGCGCAGCGCGCTCGCCCGCCGCGCCACGACGGCCACGCTGCCGATATCCCAGGGTTCGAGCAACCCGCGCGCATGGGCGTCCAGGATCGACTTGCCGAAAAATCCCGAGCCGCCGATGACCAGCAGCGATCTGGAGGACGTCACCTGTCCACCAGATAGTCGATTTCCGGCGTCATGCGATCGATCGGGTTCGACTCCATCGATCCGCTCGCGGTGATGCGGCTGGTGATCTTGGGCAGATAGGTCTGCTCGGGATCGATCGGCACCACGAACGCCTGCGGTCCGGGCGTCGTCATCCGCCGCAGGAACTCGGGAGACGTGTCGAAATCGAGCGGCAGGGTCATCACGGGCACATCCCAGGCCGCGAACACCCGCTCCCAATCGGGCAGTCCCAGCCCCGACGGACGATCGCAACCGAGATACTTGCCGTTGAAATAGCTGCGCTGCGTCATCCGGATCGACGCATGGCCCTGGTCGTGGAAGATGAAGATCTTCAGGTCCAGCGCGTTGACCATGACCGTGCCCAGCTCCTGGAGGTTCTGCGCGAACCCGCCATCGCCTTCCACCAGGATCGTGCGCCGTCCCTTGCCGCCGATCGACGCGCCGATCGCCCCCGACAGGCCATAGCCCATCGACGCCAGCGACTTGTTGGTCAGCACCCGCTGGCCGAATTTCTGTTTGTACAGCTGCATCGACAAGGTGAAGGCGCTGCCGCTGCTGCACGGGATAAACAGGTCGTCCGCGCTGGTTAGCTTTTCCAGCCGCACGATGAAGTCATAGGGCGAGATATAGCCCGCGCCCGTGTTGTTGACGGCCTCGACCCGCGGCACCGCGTCGCGGATCGATCTGGCCCGGGCGAGCCAGTCGGCCTTGGGCGGCAGCGCCGCGGACGCGAAGCGCCGGACGAAATCGTCGGCGTCGACCCGCAACGCCATGTCGGTGCGCGGGTGGCCCTTGGTCAGCTCGCCCTCGTCGATATCCAAGTGGACGATCGTGGCCGCGCGGCCGAACTCCTGCCAGTTGAAGCCCGTCTGCTGGAGGCCGAGCCGGGTGCCGAGCGCCACGATCAGATCGGCCTGCTGGATGATGATGTTGGCGCTGCGCTGACCCCAGGTATTGGGCCGGCCGAGATAGACGGGATCGTCGCCGTCGAAGCGGTCGGCGCCGTTATAGGTCGTCATAACCGGGACGCCCCGATCGATCAGCCGTTCCCGCACCCCCGCCATCGTCGGGTAGGATATGCCGCCGCCGACCAGCAGGATCGGCCGTTCGGCCCGGGCGTAGAGATCGACGACGGCCGCCAGCTCCTGCTCGCTCGCGAGTGGAAGCGCGGTCCGGGGCGGCTCGCCGAACGCCTCCTCCTCGACGGTCGCCGCCTGGACGTCGAGCGGCAATTCCAGGAACACCGGTCCCTTGCGCGGCTGCCAGCTGATCGCGATCTTTTCGGCGAAGTCGCGCGCGCCCAGCGGCGCCGTGAAGCGATAGGCGAGCTTGGTCGTCGATCGGACCAGTTCGACCCCGTCGACTTCCTGGATGCCGCGCGAGCGCACGCGTCCATGCGCCAGGTCCGCGGTCTTGACCTGCCCGCCGATGACCAGCAACTCGCGGCTTTCCAGATACGCCCCCGACAGCGCGGTGACGATGTTGGTAAGCCCCGGCCCGGCGGTGACGAGCGCCAGCGCCTTGGCCGGCGCGGCGATCTCGTTGAAATATTCGGCGGCGATGCCGGCGGCGACCTCGTGGACCACGGGAACGCCGGTCAGGAAGCGGTCCAGGCTTTCGGTCAGGTGCATGATGTTGCCCCCGCCGACGTAGAAATAATGCGTGTAGCCCGCGGCCTTCAGCCACGCCGCCATCTGGTCGCTATATTTGAGCGGCATCGTTGGGTCCCGAATCCTGCGGCCGCGCGATCTTCAGCATGGACTGTATGATCGTCAGCACCTGGTGCTGGCTGAGGCTTGACGCCTCGGTCTTGTCATATCCCCAATCGGCATGGAGCGGCAGGTGGACCTTGCCGTCGAAGGGCTCGAGATGCGAGTTCATGTCGTCGACATAGGCGACCAGATATCGCCCCTTTTCCAGCCAGCCCTGATGATTGGCCACCTCGATCTTGGATCCCAGCCGGCGGATATCCTCCTGCCCGAATATCTCGATCACGTCGGCATCGTAGAACGCCATGGTCTGGCGGATCGATTCGACATTGCGGGTGGACAGGATCGCGAACCGCTCGGGCTGGTCGAGGAGCAGCGGCTTCAACAGGAAGAAGAAGTCGTAGGGCGACATGATCTTGGGCCAGTCGCGGTCCCGCATGATCCGCGCCCGCGTCGCGAAGAAGCGTTCGGCGAACGCCCAGTCCGCCTCCACCGGCTCGACGAGCGGCAGATCGGCGATCTGCGCGAGCCGACTGCCCGGATGGAACAGGCGGCGATATTGCCACGCATCGGTCACGAATCCGCGGAATTCGAGAAATTCCTCGAAATCGACATCCTGTCGACAGTCCGCCTCGTCGGCGACGGTCGCCTGGCAGACGCTGTAAGCCTCGAACGCGCTGTTGAAGAGCACGCCGTCGAAGTCGAGAACGAATTTCAGCTCCACCGCGTCTAGACCCGTTCGCGCAGCTGCGCGATCCGCTTGGTCGAGCGCGCCACCGCCTCCGCCGCCGGACCGGTGCGCAATTCCAGCAGCTCCAGCTCGACCGCGATCGCGTCCTCCAGCACGCCGTCCTCGACGAAGCGGTTGACGGGCATCACCACCTTGCGCGTCTCCACGCAGTGGAGCAGGCCGCGCAAGGCGGCGTCCTCGCGCAGCAGGGCGCGCGTCTGGAGGTTGATGCCCCCGCCCATCGTCACTTCCAGCCCGCGACGGCGCCCGGCCTGTGCCACGGCGCGGACCATGGCCATCGTCGCGTCCGAATCGACCCCGGCGCCGCCGAACGAGGCGGTCAGGTCGGACCGCCCGATCGTCACGTTGTTCAGCCGGGTGCCCGCGTCGAGCAGCTCCTCGATCCGCTCCACCGCATGGACCGTCTCGATCGTCACCCCGACATGGTGAAAGCCCCGGGTCGGCAGCATCTCCATATATTTGCGCATCGCGAAACCCGATTCGATCATCGGCGCGACCACGCTGGTGACGCCCAGCCGACCGAGATAGTCGAGATCCGACTTCGCCTCGCAGCCGCCGATCTTGACCAGATAATCGATCCCGCGCGCGCGCGCGAAGATCACCTCGACGGCGAGTTCCTCGCGCGTCAGGCCCTCGGCCTCGAACTCCCCCTTGAGCGACGCGAAGCTCGCGAAATCAGCTACCGGCAATGTCTGGCAATCCCTTTAAGCACTTGTTTTCGCGACCGGACGGATACGAGGTCGTCGATGATCACGATCAATATCATCGCCGCGATCAGGTCAAGGTTCGTCCACCACGCTCCCCGGCACACGGGGAGACCGCGTGGTGGCGAGCGCCGATATGCCCAATATGCCGGCCGGGCAAGAGGCCCGGCGCACACGCGCGCTTCCCTGGATATTGCGCGCTCGCGCGATCACGCGCATGGCGGGCGCGACCTCGTTCACCATATCGGACCCACATCCATGGCCGCTTCCTGGGCCCCTGACAGCTGGACGCGGGCCGAGGCCCGCCAGTTACCGGATTACCCCGACACGGCCGCGCTCGCCGCCGCGACGGACACGTTGCGCTCCTTTCCCCCACTCGTCTTCGCGGGCGAGGCGCGCAACCTGACCGCCGACCTGGCGCGGGTCGAACGCGGCGAGGCGTTCCTGCTCCAGGGCGGCGACTGCGCGGAAAGCTTCGCCGAATTCCATCCCGACAATATCCGCGACACGTTTCGCGTCATCCTGCAGATGGCGGTGGTCCTGACCTTCGCCTCCAAGCTGCCCGTGGTGAAGCTCGGCCGCATGGCGGGCCAGTTCGCCAAACCCCGGTCCGCCCCGACCGAGACCGTCGACGGCATCGAGCTGCCTTCGTACCGCGGCGACAACGTCAACGACATGGCCGCGACGCCGGGCGGGCGCGCGCCCGATCCGCAGCGGATGATCCGCGCCTACAGCCAGTCGGCGGCGACCCTGAACCTGCTGCGTGCCTTTGCGCAGGGCGGCTACGCCAATCTCCACCAGGTGCACCGCTGGACCCACGACTTCCTGGGCGCGAGCCCCTGGGGCAAGAAGTATCGCGAGACCGCCGACCGCATCGGCGAGGCGCTGGAGTTCATGCGCGCCTGCGGCATCGATCCCGAAACCGTGCCCCAGCTCGCCCAGACGCAATTCTACACCAGCCACGAGGCGCTGCTGCTCCCCTTCGAACAGGCGATGACCCGGCGGGACTCGCTCACGGGCGACTGGTACGACACGTCGGCGCATTTCCTGTGGATCGGCGACCGCACCCGTTTCGAGGGATCGGCGCATGTCGAGTTCCTGCGCGGGGTCGGCAACCCGATCGGCGTCAAATGCGGCCCCGGCCTCGACCCCGACCTGCTGCTCCGCCTGCTCGACCAGCTCAATCCCGCCCGCGCCCCCGGCCGCGTCACCCTCATCACCCGCTATGGCCATGACAAGGTCGAGCAGCACCTCCCCCGCCTGATCCGCGCCGTCACGCGCGAGGGACATCCGGCCGTGTGGAGCTGCGATCCCATGCACGGCAACACCGTCCAGTCGGCCAGCGGCTACAAGACGCGCCCCTTCGACCGCATCCTGAGCGAGGTCCGCGCCTTTTTCGCCGTCCACCGCGGCGAAGGCACCCATGCCGGCGGCATCCATGCGGAGATGACCGGCCGCAACGTCACCGAATGCACCGGCGGCGCGGTCGACGTGACCGACCAGTCGCTGTCCGACCGCTATCACACCCATTGCGACCCGCGACTGAACGCGGGTCAGTCGCTGGAGCTGGCGTTCCTGCTCGCGGAAATGCTGAACGCGGAGATGGCGGAGCGGCGCAAGGCGGCCTGAATGCGGCCGCGCCCCTTCGTCAGGCCCGTACCAGGGTGCAATTCGCGATCGGGGCCGCCAGGACGTTGCTGATCCCGCCGCGCTGCTCGGAACTGGCGATCTTCAAACGGTGCGCGGCGCGGCTGGCGCCCAGATACAGCCGTGACACGTAACGGCGTCGCGCGCCCTGGCTGACATAGTCGTCCGCCAGATCGGCCGTATCGGCATGGATCAGGAACACCGTGTCGAATTGCAGGCCGGCCACATATTCCGGCATGCTGAATACGCAGCGCGTCCGCGCATAGCGCAGCTCGCGCAGGTCTTCGCGCGTGGTGATCGCCACGTACATGCTGCTGATCCTCGACGCCTTGCGATAGGTATCGAAAAGCTGATCGTTCAGGCACAGAACGGCCACCTGGCTTCCGCCGCCTTCGACCGCGCGCGCGCGCTGGACCGCCTCCCTGAAGATATCGTCGATCAGCTTGGTATCGGTTTCGAACACCCGATAGGTCGGAAACGGGCCGTCGTCGTTGCCGGAAAAGCCGGAATGCAGCTGGAACTCGCCTTCCAGATCGAGCGCCGGAAAGGAGCCGTCCAGGGCCTGGAGGAACGCCGCGATCTGCGGCGTCGAGCGGAATACCTGCTTCAGATCGACCGGCACCGACTCGCCGACGCCCGGATTGCGGAACCGTTCGAGACCGCCGCCCAGCGCCGCGTCGTTGGTGCTCTGCTTGAGGTCATAGGCCATGATCAGCGGCAGACGGCCTTCGCATTCGGCGCGGGTCTTGAAGAGGTTGTGAAGCGTCATCGCCTCCACCCGGGTGAAATAATGATATTCGTCGACGAAGACGACGTCGAATCCGTCCCGCTCGCGCAGTTGCGACCATTCGTGCGTCGACAGATAGCGATCGAAATCGGCCACCATCTGATCCATGCTCAGCAGCTTCTCGCGCTTCAGGGCGGACCGGTAGAGATCGTGAAGCTCGATCACGAGCTGACGCTCGTCGACCGTCTCCAGCGACATCTGCCAGGGTTCGCGCGCGCCCCTGACGTATCGGTCGGCATCCGGCGTACCACGTTTGATGTTCTCGGCATCAAGCACGCAGGCGAACTCGTTCATCAGTTCCTCGATCAGTGCCGCACGCCGGCCCGCATCCTTCATCCGGCCGCCAAGCTCGGGACAGGCGGGAACCAGCCCCCGCGCCAGCCTGGGATCGCGCAGCGCGACCTCCACTTCCTCGTTGATCATCATCCGCTGCAGCTCGCGACCTTCGCGGCCGTCGAGCGAAAGCGGCTTCAGGCCCTTTTTGACATAGCCGAGCTGTTCCTGCGCCAGTTCGTACAGCGTTCCGATCCAGAGCTTGTTCTGTCCGTCGGCCGTCCTGAGCTCGGCCCAGCGTTCGGACGGGTCGAGCGCGAAGAACATGCCGCGTACCACGTCATGGGCCAGCGCGGAGCTGTGCGTCAGGAAGGCGAACCGCTTGTCGCCGCCGCCGTCATGATCGAGGTACAGGTCGCGCAGACATTTCACCGCCATCGCCTGCGTCTTGCCGGTGCCGGCCGCGCCACGCAGCCTGATCGGTTTGTCATGGCCCTTGTCGACGAAGCGGACCTGCTCCTCGCTGAGACGCCTTTCATACCATTCGGCCAGCGACGCTGTGCCGGCGAGATGAAAGCCGAGCGGCTCCGACAACAGGATGCCGTAACTGCCGACGGCATCGGTCCGGGCGACCTCGGCCAGCGCCGCGTCCTGGTAGCCGGCGATGGCCGCGCGATAGACGGCCATGTCGGCCACGGTGTCGCTGAGCGCGCGCGGCTCGATCGTCATGGCATAGGCGAACACGTTGCCGCTGCCGTCCGGCGCCTGATCGAAGTAGATCCGCTGGCGCGAGTTGCGCGCGGGCGGCTGTCCGTAGATGGAAAGAAGACAGCCGTCATGATAGGCCTGGCACTGGATCGGCAGCGCGACGTTCCGGTCGAAATGGCGCATCGCGACCCGCAGGATCCGTTCAAAGGCGCAACGCCGTTTCGGCATGCCGAGCAGCGGACCTTCCGGACCAAGGTCGATCACCAGCAAGCCGCTCTCGTCGCTCGCCGCGGCGGACAGCAGGTAGATGTTGCCCCCCTGCTCGACCCGGCGCAGGCCGTCCGTGTTGTCGGGCAGCCGGAAAGCCGAAAACCAGCTATCCTCGATCAAGGCCGCGTCCAGCGCGCTCAACGCGTCCCGATCGATCACCAACGCACCGTGGCTCATGCCGACCCCTCCTGAAAGTTCATCTGATGCACCAGCAGATCGGCGGCCGCGGCGCAGGCGTCCTCGAACGAAGTCGGCATGCCGATACGCGAGAAGAGAAAGGCGAGCTTCTGCGTGACGGCGAAGCGGACGCCGTCCTGCAGGCGCCCGAACCGATGAAAGCCGTCCGGCCGGTCCGCCAGTCGTGCCTCCAGTTCCGCGCCGAAGACCGCATCGGCGTCGACCGAAGCTATGTCGCGCAGGAGGATGACGAACCCGAACCCGTCGGTCTGGGGCAGTTCCGGCAGCAGAAAGAAGTCCGGAAAACCGCGATCCCCCTTCAAGGCCTCGCCGATCATCCCCGCCTGCTCCGCCGCGCTTCGCCCGAGCAGGGTCCAGGCCCGGCGCAGTCGATCCATGGGGGAACAGGTCGAGAGCGGATCGGTCGCGGCATGGAGCGCCTGCATGATCCGGAGCAGCTTGGCGTCCGCTTTCCCCTCGGGCGCGACGGCCGCCCAGATCGTGGTCGGGTCGTCCTGTTCCAGCCACCGGCACAGCCCTTCGCCGGTGAGCGGCGTCAGTTCCGGATCCGATCGTCTGAGGCGCGCGCCGAGCCCTTCCGCCGCTACGCGCGCCTGCTTTTCCACCAACCGGCGCAACTGATCGGGCGCCCAGGTCGAACACAGATAGTCCGCGCCCGACACGATCCGGATCCAGGTGTACCGGTTGCCGGCCTTGTTCTGCGCGATGTCGCAATCCGCCGTGATGATCAGGCCCCACACAGGCGATGCCGTCGCATCGGGGCGGCGGCGAACGAGATCGCCCTGCTGGATGAGATCGCCGTCATCCCATTCAGCCCAAATCGCCTGACCGCTCACCCTGCCCCCGATCCTCGCCTCAACCGCTTGCATACCGCTATGGAGAAGCGGCGCGACGTGCTTGGAAATCATCTCCGTTTCGGACATATCTTCTGTCCCGACATGCCCCGGCACGACGCCGCCCGACGAAAACCGGTTACGCCGGCGTTCGGAGACGGCAGCTTGACGAACCTCCGCCCACCCCGTATCCGCGCCGCTTCCCGCTCATGGCCCCTTCGTCTAGCGGTTAGGACGTCGCCCTCTCACGGCGAAAGCACGAGTTCGATTCTCGTAGGGGTCACCAGCGTCGTTCCGGGTGCGGGGTTTCGCGGAGATCAGCCGCTCGGTCTTCGTGACATCATACCCGGTTGATCGTCGGTCGGTGCACGGCATTGTGCTCTGCCCGGTTCTGCTGACGATGCGCCTGGACAGATAGGGACGGATCGCTTCCATGATCGTGTCGCACATCATCACCGCCCATCGGAAAATCGCGTTGCCCGGCTTCGCCGTCGCGCATTCGATCGGCGGATCGACCGGATCGTTCGTAGCGAGCCGGCGGTTCCGGACCGCACCGCTGTGAAAGAGGCGACTATGGCGAACCATGATTCCTGGACGATCGGCGTTATCGGCGGATCGGGCCTATATGCGATCGAGGGGCTCGCCGAGCCGGAATGGCTCGACGTCGACACGCCCTGGGGCAGACCGTCCGACAGCCTGCTGCGCGGGCGGATCGGCCCCGTCCGCTTCGTGTTCCTGCCCCGCCACGGGCGCGGGCACCATCTTCCGCCGAGCGCGGTCAATATGCGCGCGAATATCGACGCCCTCAAACGCGCCGGCTGCACCGACCTGCTCGCCATTTCGTCGGTCGGATCGCTGCGGGAGGAACTGGCGCCGGGACGGTTCGTGGTGGTCGACCAGTTCATCGACCGTACCGTGCACCGGGACGCGAGCTTCTTCGGCCCGGGGATGGTCGCGCACGTGTCGATGGCCGAACCGGTCTGCCCGCGCCTGTCCCTGTTCGCGGCCGCCGCCGCCAGCCTGGCGGGCGCCGAGGTGGCCGAGGGCGGCACCTACCTGGCCATGGAAGGCCCGCATTTCTCGACCAGGGCGGAAAGCGCGCTCTACCGGCAATGGGGCTGCGACGTGATCGGCATGACCGCCATGCCGGAAGCCAAGCTCGCCCGCGAGGCGGAGCTGCCCTATGCGCTGGTGGGCATGGTCACCGATTATGACTGCTGGCGCGAGAACACCGCCCATGTCGAAGTCGGTGACGTGATCGCGCAACTCGCCGCGAATGCCGACATCGCCCGGCGACTGGTGGTCGAACTCGCCCATGCCCTGCCCGAGCGGCGTGAAGCGTCGCCGATCGATACGGTGCTCGACCGGTCGCTGCTGACCGATCGCCGGCATTATGATCCGGCCATGGTCGCCAGGCTGGACGCGATCGTGAGGCGGGTCGTCGGCGCGCGGGCGGAATAGCCTAGCCGCTGCAACTCGCCCCGCCGAGCACGCAGAAGCGGGCGCAATGGGGATGGTTGAGCGCGACGGGCCGGCTCGCCGCCGCCAGCGTGCGCCCCAGATCGAATTCGGGATGATAGGGCAGCAAGGTGCAGGCGGCGACGCTGGGGGCGGCTGCGCCGCGCCGCTTCACGACCATGCGGCTCGACGCGCACATCACCGAGCCGGGCGACTTGCCGAGGATCGACCAGCAGCGCTCGCTGATCTCGGGCGTGTCGGCGCCGGCGTCCATCTCGGGAAAAAGCACCAGCCGCTCGGGATCGGCGACGTCGAGCGCGATGCCCGCCCGGGTGAGCGACGCGGCATAGCCGATGCGCGCGTCGGCCAGCGTCTCGGCACCGAGCTGGCGACCCGCGACCGCGATGCGGAAACCATGAACCGCCAGCCAGCGCAGGCCGTCCATCGCCTTGTCCCAGCTGCCCAGGCCCCGTTCCGCCTCGTGGACCGCGCGGCTGTGATGGTCGAGACTGACGCGCAAGGTGAGCCGGTCGCCATGACGCGCGCGCAACGCGAGCAGCGCGGCCTCGTGCCGGCGCATCGGCCGCATGGCGTTGGTCAGCACCAGCACCGCGAAGCCGCGCGCGAGGCAATCCTCGAGGATCGGGATGATCTCCCGGTTCATGAACGGCTCCCCACCGGTGAGCCCGATCTCCTGGGTCGGCAGGCGTCCGGCGGCGATCTCGTCGAGATACCCCGCCACCTCCGCCGCCGACAGATAGACCAGGGCGTCGTTGGTCGGCGAACTCTCGATATAGCAGGTCGCGCAGGCCAGATTGCAGAGCGTGCCCGTGTTGAACCAGAGCGTGGCCAGTCCGGTCATCGCCACGGTGGCGCGCGGCTCGCCGCCGGCGGTCACCGCCGGATCGCGAAACTTCCCCGGCGCGAGCGGAAGCGCCGCCCTGACGCGGAACGGCGAGCCGGCGGGATCGGGGAAGCGGGCCATCCTGCCCGTCTAGCGGTCCCGTCGCACCCAGGCCAGCATCGCCGCCCGACCCGGTCGAAGCCGGTCGAGTCGTGCCGGTGCGATCTCGCACGGCCCCCGACACTCGACAGGACGTTCGTGACCGTCGACAACGGCGCCCGCCGGCATGTCTCAAGGTGCCGGCCGGCTGCGCCACCTCGCTGCCCCATGGCGAGGGCGGGAACGCGGCGCCGATGATGGAAGGTCGTTCTTGAAGATCCTGTTGACGGGAGCCGCCGGACTGCTGGGGGGCGAGGTCGCCGGACGGCTGGTCGATCGCGGGCACCACGTGACCGCACTCATCAACCGCAACCGCGCGGTACGGCGCAACGACGGTCGGCTGGTGGAAGGCGTGACGTTGCTCGACGGCGACCTCGGCCGGGAGTCGCTCGGCTGGAACGAGGCCATGTGGCAGGCGGTCGCGGGCGGTCACGAGCTGATCGTCCACTGCGCCGCCGTGACCCAGTTCGACGCCGCCGCAGCGGTCCACCGGGCGATCAACGTCGACGGCACCGCGCGCGTCCTCGCCCTGGCACGGGCAGGCGGCATGAAGTTTCTCCATGTCAGCACCGCCTATGTCTGCGGCACGCGCGACGGGCCGGTCGCGGAGGACCCGCGCGACGAGCGCTATCCCTTCGCCAACGGTTACGAGGCGAGCAAGGCGCAAGCCGAAGCGCTGGTGCGCGCGAGCGGCATAGCCGCGGCGGTCGCGCGGCCCAGCGTCGTCGTCGGCGGATGGAGCAGCGGCGCGATCCGCAGTTTCGACACGATCTATGCCGCCTTCAGGCTGATCGCGACGGGCCGCGTGCGCGTCATTCCCGCCCATCCGCACGCCACCATCGATTTCGTGCCCATCGACCATGTCACCGCGGGGCTGTGCGACCTGGCCGAGCGGATCGACGAGGCGGCGGGCCGCACCTATCACCTGGTCTCCGGCGGGCCGGTGCCGGTCGAGTTGCTCCGGGACGTGATCGCGTCCGTCCCGCATCTGGTCGCACCGACCCTCGTCGATCCGGCGCGCTTCGACATCTCCGCGCTACCCAGGAGCGAGCGCCGTCTGCACGCCCGCGTCACGGGCCTTTATGCCAATTATTTTCAGCGTGACCCGCGTTTCGACGACGGCAACGCCCGCGCGTTCATCGGTCGCGCCTGCCCGCCGACCGACGCCGCCTTTCTGCGGCGGCTGATCGACTTCGCGGGCGCGGCGGGCTTGGTTCCTAGCGGGCCGTCTCGGGCTCGGGTCCGCGCAGCGCCTTGACCGCTTCGGGAAGGGTGAGCGCGAGCGTCACGCCGGAAATGGCTGTCGCGACCTGGCACCAGCTGCACAGTTTCCGGTTCTCGCGCCATTCCAGCGCAGCCATCGCGCTGCACAGCGCCAGGTCGGCCGCCGCCTTGGCCGCGGCGGCGACGGGCAGCGCCGGGTTCTGGCGCGCGCGGTCCTTCCCTCCCGCGGCGATCGCCATCGCGGTCAGGCCGTAATTGACCAGCATCATCGGCCCGTCGGGTTGCTGGAGATTCGCATAGGCGTAATTGGACGCGTCGACCTTTTCCGCGTCCCAGATCTTGCCCGGCAGGATATCGGGCAGCCGCTTCGAGATACCTGTCTGATAGGCGGCCACCGCCGCCGCGATGAACGCGCCCGCGAAGGACAGGCCGATGCCGACGCGACGGCGCGTCAGGTCAGGGCTTGTGCCCTGGCGTAGTTCCTCGCTGAGCTGCGGCGGGGAGAGTAGTTCGACGGTCATGCTCCGGGCTCCTTCATGCTTGGCTGGTGGGGAAATGGGATAAGGACCCGGCCCCGTCGCGCGGCGGCGTCGCCCAGGCATTGCGTTCCGGCGCGAAGGGCATGCGTAGCGAGGCGCCGATGCCGATCTCTCCCGGATCACGATAACCGGGCACGCCGATCGCGATCGCGTCCTGCGACAGGTCGAGGCGAAAGGTGCCGTGGAGATGGTCCCAGATCGCAAGACCGCTCGACCAGTTCGAATCCGTCCGGCCGCGAACGGCCGCATGATGGATGCCGTGCATCCGCGGCGTGGTGAAGATTCGCGCAAGCACCCGTTCCCAGCCCTCGGGCAGGGCGAGATTGCTGTGGTGGAACCAGACCGACAGAAAGAACCAGGCCCGCCAGACGCGAAACGCACGGGGGCTAACCCCCAGCAGCGCGACCTGCATCGCGCGATAGGGCGCGGAGATCGCCATGTCGGCGGCATGGAAGCGCAGCGCCGTGGTCGTATCCAGGTCCATGTCGACATGGTGAACCAGGTGAAACCGCCACAGGAAGGGCAGCTTGTGGGTCGCGACGTGCCAGAGATAGACCGTGTAGTCCATCAGCAGCACCGCCGTCCCATCGCGCACCCATGCCGGCGCGGGCAGCCGCTGGGCGATGCCGGTCCGCCTGGCCGCCGCGCGTTCGGCGAGCGGTCGCGTCAGCGGCGTTTCGACCAGGATGACGACCGCCATGCTCATCGCGCCGAGCGCCAGATTGACGGCGCTGCGCCTCGGTTCGGCCTGGGTCGCCGCGCGCAGGGGCCGACGCTTCTCGCCCATGAGGATCGCCAGCAGCGCCAGCCCGATCGCCGCGCCGCCCGCCATCATCACCGCCTGATCCCTGTCGAGCCTGCGTGCCACGTCCCCCACAACCGCCGAGCAGCGGTGCGGGTTGCGGGCGATGATGCTATCGGCGCCGCATGACAGTTCCGCGCGTCGTGATCTTCACCCGTTTCCCCGAGCCCGGCCGGGCCAAGACGCGGCTGATCCCGGCGCTCGGACCCGAGGGCGCGGCGGCGATGCACCGGCTTCTGACGGAGCGCACGCTGAGGGCGGTGCGGGCGTCGGGCCTGCCCCACCAATTGCGGGTGACCGGGGCGCCCATCGCCGCCTTTGCCGAGTGGCTGGGCACCGTCGAGGTCGTCGACCAGGGCGAGGGCGATCTCGGCGAGCGGCTGGCGCGCGCCGGCCCGCCCTATCCGACGCTGTTCATCGGCGCCGACGCGCCCGACCTCGGCCCCGACCTGCTGATCCGGGCGGCCGACGCGCTCGCCACCCATGCGGCGGCGATCGGCCCGGCGGAGGATGGCGGCTATTGGCTGCTCGGCCTGGCCCGCCCGATCGAGGCGGTGTTCCGCAGCGTCGCCTGGGGAACGGACGCGGTGTTCGACCAGACGCTGGCCCGCCTTGCCGAGGCCGGCGCCCGGCCGATGCTGCTGCCCCGTCTGGCCGATTGCGACCGGCCCGAAGACATCGCCCGCTGGCCGGACCTCCTGCCGTGACCGGGGTCGCGATCGTCATACCGACGCTGGACGAGGCCACGACGCTGCCCCGGCTGGCACGCCTGCTCGCCGCGCTCGATCCGGCCCCGGCCGAGGTGCTGGTGGTCGACGGCGGAAGCGGCGACGGCACCGTCGCGCTCGCGCGGTCGCTGGGCCTCGCGGTGGTCGAGCACCACCAGCGCGGCCGCGCGACCCAGATCAATCGCGGCGTGGCCGAGGTGGCGAGCCCGCTCGTCTGCGTGCTCCATTCCGACACCGCACCCCCCGACGACATGGTGGCGGTGATCCGCCGCACGCTCGCCGATCCGCGCGTGGCGCTCGCCGGCTTCACCCCGCTCCTGAGCGGCCCGGAAAAGGTGCGCTGGGCGACCTCGTTCCACAATTGGATCAAGACCTGGTACGCGCCGCTGCTGCTGCGGCCGCATCTGTTCCTGCGCGGGGTGCGGCTGCTGTTCGGGGATCATGCCATGTTCTTCCGCCGCGCCGACTTCCTGGCCGCGGGCGGGTGCGATCCGGGCATGACCGTGATGGAGGAAGCCGATCTGTGCGTGAAGATGGCGCGCTTCGGCCGGGTGCGGCTGGTCAATCGCGTGATCCTCACCTCCGATCGCCGCATCGCCGCCTGGGGCGAGTGGAAGGCGAACTGGATCTACCTCACGGTCGGCATCCGGTGGGCGGTGGGCCTGCGCACCCGGCTGGGCGACCGCTATCCCGACATACGCTGAAGCGGAGTTCCGAACCGAATCACGCCGACGGCGTCCATCAAGGCGCAGATGTGGGCGATCGACCCGCCTGCCGCGACGCGTCGGCCGGGGCGTCAGCCGGACGTCTCGCTCGCGGTCAGGCCGGAACCGTTCAGGCCGGAACCGTTCAGGGGCTTTGTCCGAGGCGCGGTCGTCAGGGCGCTCTGGTGGCCGGCGTCCGCGCCGCCGCTTCCTGCAAGCATCGCATTCAGCGAGCCGCCGTTCATGCCGAGTTCGGCCATCAGCCCGTCGATCAGCGGGCCGCCGACGCGGTAGCGCATCGCGGCGGCGACCGCGGCATCGGCCAGATTGCCCTGACCGCCCCCGGTCGCTCCGTCGCCGGCGCCGGCGCCGTCGCCGTGAAGGCCGCGCGCGTCCAGGATGCTGATCCGGTCGATATTCTCCATCGGCTTGCTCGCCGCCGCGATGATCGCGGGCAGCGCCTCCAGCATCGCCCTGCGCACCAGGAGGGCGGTCTGCCCCTCGTTGAGAAGGTTGGTCGCTTCGTTCAGCGACGCCTGGCCCGCGGCATCGACCTTGAACGCGGCCTCGCGGCCCTCGGCACGGGCCTTTTCGGCATCGGCCTCCGCGGTCGCCTCGGTGCGCAGCGCGCTCGCGCGGGCCTCGGCGGCTTCCTTCTCGGCCGATGCCGCGACGGTGATGCCGACCGCCTCCTCCTGCGCGCGCTGGGTGGCGGCGATGACGGCGACGTTCTTGTTGCGATTGGCGATCTCGGTCGCCTTGGCCGTGGCGACGCTCTCCTCCGCACGGACGGCGAGCGCGCGCGCTTCGTTGGCGGCGGCGGTCGCGGTCGACTCCTCCTCCGACTTCTGGGCGGTCTGCACCGCGGTCGTGATCCGCGCGATCTCGATGGTGCGGTCGCGCTCGATGGTGGCGGTCTGGATCGCGCCGTCGCGTGCGATGGTCGCGGTCTGGACGATCTTGTCCGCCTCGGTCTGGGCCACGGTCTGCGCCTGGGTCGCGGTGATCCGCGCGATCTCCGCGAGCCGGGTCTGCTCGGCCTCGGCGGTCGCGATCGCCGTCGCCTGTTCGGCGCGGCGGGCCGACAGCGTCTGCTCTTGCAACAGCCGCGCCTGTTCGGCGGCCTGGGCGATCTCCAGCGACTGGTTGTTGGCGTCGAGGTTGCGCTGTTCGATCTCGACGCGGTTGGTCGCGACGATGTCGTTGCGGATCTTCTTGCGCTCCTCGATCGTGCGGGTGAGCACGGTCAGGCCCTCGGCGTCGAATGCGTTGTTCTCGTTGAAATGCTCGAACGCGGTCTGGTCGAAATGGGTGATGCTGACCGATTCCAGCTGAAAGCCGTTCATGTCCAGATCGGTCATCAGCGCCTCCTGCACCTTCTGGATGAAGTCGGCGCGATTGGCGTGGAGGTGCTCCATCGTCATCGTCGCCGCGACCGAGCGCAACGCGGACACGAGCTTGCCGTCGAGCAGCGACTTCACCGCATCGGGGCTGTTGACCGAATCGCCCAGCGTCTGCGCGGCCGCGGCGATCGATTCGGCGTCGGGCTTCACCTTGATGTGGAACAGCCCGACCACGTCGACGCGCAGCTTGTCGAGCGTGATCAGCGCGTCCTTGTTCAGACGGGACACCTCCAGCTTCACCGTCGTCAGCCGCACCTGCATCAGTTCGTGCAGCACGGGGATGACCATGATGCCGCCGTTGAGCACCACCTTCTCGCCGCCGAAGCCCGTGCGGATTAGCGCCACGTCCTTGGTCGCGCGGCGGTACAGCCGGGTCAGGATGATGCCGATCACCGTCAGGGCGACCAGGACGATGCCGGCATAGATGAGTATGTTCAGAAGCGATGCGGGCATGAGACCCTCCCCCGGTGATGCGTGTCGATATGTATCAGATCGATTGAAGAAGCGTGTTCCCGTCGGGCAGCGCGAAGAACAATTTGCCCTCGCGGCGGACCAGCAGCGCCGTCTCGCCCGGTGAGATCACGTCGCCGTCGTCGTGCGGCTCGACCATGATGAAATGCGCCTGGCCGTACCGGTCGACGACCTTCGCCCGTGCGGGCGATCCGCGGCGGGCGGTGCCCTCCAACATGGTGCCGCGACAGCGGAGCAGGTCGTCGGTCGAGATGACCGTCGTCTCGAAGCCGGGCATGATGCGGGCCAGGCCGTTGGCGGCGAGCGTGTTGAGCAGCGCGCCGACGACGAACGCGGCGCCCGATGCCGGCCTCCAGGGGAGCGGCGCTCCGTAAAACGAGGTCGCGACCTGCTGGATCGCGGTGCCGGCAAGGGTGAAGCAGCCGAGCAGCGAGGTCAGCCAGATCAGGATGGGCAGATCGTCCCCAAGCCCCAGCCAGTCGAGCACGCCGCCATCCGCATCCGCGCCGATTTCCGCTTCCAGATCGAGATGTCCGACGCCCAGGCCGATCGCCTCGATCAGTCCGATCCCGATCATCACCACGAACGCGATCGCGAACGGCAGATAGGCGGGTGTCAGGAGCTGCGCGACCATCGCGGGAAGCTATCATGGAGTTCCTGCGATGTCAGGCCGAACCACCGCGCAAGTCGTGAACCCGCGCCACCGCCGGCCCGCCGAGGCGTCGGTTCGCCGGGTCCGGGCACGGTATCGCGGCATGCTCGCCCGCGCAGTGCCGCACCGGACCCGCGGATCGGCGCTACGAGGGTCGCCGCCTCGCAAGGCGAGAAGCGTTGGCACGTTCCCCGGCTTCCAGGGTCCGCCAGCGTTCGAAGCGGGCCGACGTCAGCGCGCCCGTTTCGATGGCGGCCCGGATGGCGCAGCCCGGCTCGCCCCCGTGCGAACAGTTCGAAAACCGGCAGTCCTGCGCCGTCACGGCGAAATCATCGAAGATCTCCGCGATGCCGGCGGTCGCCTCGGTCAGCTGCAATTCCCGCATGCCGGGCAGGTCGAGCAGCCAGCCCCCATGTTCCAGGCGGTGCATCTCGCGAACGGTGGTCGTGTGCCGGCCCGTTCCGTCATTCGCGCGGATCGCCTGGGTGGCGATGCTGTCCGAGCCTCGCAGCGTGTTGACGAGTGTGGACTTTCCGACTCCCGACGACCCGAGCAACGCGACGGTCTTGCCCGGGCCGCACCAGCCCGCGAGATGGGCGACGGCGGCAGGGTCGCGCGCATCCACGGTTTCGACCGCCAGCCCCGGCTCGATCGCGCGGGCCGCCGCCGCAAAGGCTTCCGGGGTGTCGGTCAGATCGGTCTTGGTGAGGACCACGACCGCCTGGACCCCCACCTCGCGCGCCAGGACGAGATAACGCTCCAACCGCGCGACGCTGAAATCCTGGTTGCAGGAGGACAGGATGAAGGCGGTATCGACATTGGCGGCGATCATCTGCTCGTTGCGCGGATCGCCCGGCGCACGCCGTTTGAACAGGTTCAACCGCTTGAGAACCCGGATGGGCTGCTGCGTGTCGCCGTCGACCAGCAGCCAGTCGCCCACCGTCGGATGATCGTCCGACGGTCCGGCGCCGGGAATATAGGACGTGATCGACCGGGGCGGTCCTTCGCCCGACACGACGATCTTGCCGCGATGAACGGCGATCACGCGGACCGGATGGTAGAGCGCGGCTTCCTCGATCGAGACCTGCGCGCTGAAATGGATGGTCCAGCCGAGGTCCTGAAGGGTCTGACGGGTCGGTTTCATAGGGCTGCGGCGGCGTCTCTCATCACCACCCGGTCGGTGGTCATCCCGTCCGGGGCTTCATGCCTCATGGGCGGATACGACCCGGCTTATAGTCGATAGCGGCGGGGTTTCATTGGTAATGCGCCATATTCTCGAATCCGTCATTGGCCTTGGTCATCCTGACCAGTTTCTTGATGAACGCGCGGACATGCCTGTCGAACCGTGTATCGTCATACACCCCCCGCCAGACATATTCGTGACGATCCAGCAGCGCCCGCAGATGGTCCAACAGGGATGCTTGGGAAAAGTCGCACTTGCTCCCCGCGACGAGCGAGCAGACCATTTCCTCGGCGGTCGCCTTGTCGCAATCGTCCTGGCGGTCGCGACCGCCTCGCTCCGCCACGACCTGATCGGCGCGCGCGGCGACCACGCGGCGCTCCAACCAGGTGCGCACGACCGCGCCGTCCCATTCCGCCGCAATACGGGCCATCATGACAGTCACCATCCGACCTGCGCCCGGCGCATAGCCGAGCGTCGCCCGCCCCGCATACCGCAGAGCGCGGTCCATCCAATAGCGACGTCGTTCGATCCGGCCGCGATCATGTGCGCCGACGGCCGCATGTCGCGGCTCATCCGGGCCCGGACCGGTTTCGAGTCGTCGGAACCGCGAGCAGATCCCGGCACCTGGCCGAACCGTGATTGGCGTCGCGCCCGGCCCGTCGCTACATCCCCCGCCATGCTGCGCCTGACCAATATCTCCTTACCGCTCCACCATGCCGACGAGGCGCTGCCGGCCGCCATCCGCCAGCGGCTGCGGATCGGCCCGCGCGACCTGGTGCGGCACCAGGTCGTGCGCCGCGGCAACGACGCGCGCGACAAGACCAATATCCTTCTCGTCTACACGGTGGACGTGACGCTCAGGGACGAGACGGCGGTGCTCGCCCGGGTGCGCAAGGACCGCGACGTCCAGCGCACGCCCGACACCAGCTACCGCCATGTCGGCCGGGCCGTGCAGGGCAGTCCGCGCCCGGTGGTGATCGGCGCCGGTCCGTGCGGGCTGTTCGCGGCCCTGATCCTCGCCCAGATGGGGTTCCGGCCCATCATCCTCGACCGCGGCAAGGTGGTGCGCGAACGGACCAAGGACACTTGGGGGCTGTGGCGCAAGAGCATCCTCGACCCTGAATCCAACGTCCAGTTCGGCGAGGGGGGTGCCGGCACCTTTTCCGACGGCAAGCTCTACAGCCGCATCAAGGAACCCCGCCACCTCGACCGCAAGGTGCTGACCGAGTTCGTAAAGGCGGGCGCTCCGCCGGAGATACTGACGGAGGCGCATCCGCATATCGGCACCTTTCGTCTGGTGACGATGGTCGAGGCCATGCGCGCGTCGATCGAGGCCCTGGGCGGCGAATACCGCTTCGGGCAGCGCGTCGACGGCATAGATGTCGAGACCGACGCCGGCGGCGTGCGCCGGGTTCGCGGGCTCCACCTCCATTCGGGCGACTATCTGGAAGCGGAGCGCGTCGTGCTGGCGATCGGGCACAGCGCGCGCGACACGTTCGGGATGCTCCACGCGGCGGGCGTCCATGTCGAGGCCAAGCCCTTTTCGATCGGCGTCCGCATCGAGCATCCGCAATCCTGGATCGACCGGGCGCGCTTCGGCCACAATGCGGGCCATCCCATATTGGGCGCGGCCGAGTACCATCTTTCGCACCATTGCTCGAACGGCCGCACCGTCTACAGCTTCTGCATGTGCCCCGGCGGCACGGTGGTCGCGGCGACCTCGGAGGAGGGGCGGGTCGCGACCAACGGCATGAGCCAATATTCGCGCAACGAGCGCAACGCGAATTCCGGCTTCGTCGTCGCGATCGATCCCGCGCGCGACTATCCCGGCGATCCGCTCGCCGGCCTGGCCCTGCAGCGCCACTGGGAGTCGCGGGCGTTCGTGGCGGGCGGATCGAGCTATCATGCGCCGGCGCAGCGAGTCGGCGATTTCCTGGCGGGCCGGCCGTCGACGGCGCTGGGCTCGGTCGTCCCGTCCTACCGGCCGGGGGTGCGGCCGACCGACCTGGCCGACTGCCTGCCCGACTTCGCGGTCGCCGCGATGCGCGAGGCGCTGCCGGTGTTCGGGCGCCAGATCCCGGGCTACGACCATCCCGACGTGGTGATGACCGGCGTAGAGACGCGCACCTCCTCGCCCGTGCGCTTCACCCGCGGGCCGGACTTTCAGAGCCTGAACACCGCTGGCCTCTTTCCGGCCGGCGAGGGGGCCGGCTATGCCGGCGGCATCCTGTCGGCGGCGGTGGACGGGATCAAGGTCGCCGAGGCGGTGGCGACGAGCCTGTGCCGTCCCGCGTGAAGGCCGTCGCCGAGGATCGCCGCCCCGGTCCCCGCGCGCGATGACGCTGATCCTGTTCAACAAGCCGTACGGCGTGCTGTGCCAGTTCACCGACAAGGGCGCGACCGGCCCTGCCCGGCCGACGCTGTCGGATTACATCGACATGCCCGGCGTCTATCCGGCGGGGCGGCTCGATCGCGACAGCGAGGGGCTGCTCCTGCTGACCGACGATGGCCGGCTCCAGGCGCGGATCGCCGATCCCCGGTTCAAGCTGCCCAAGACCTATCTCGTGCAGGTGGAAGGCGATGTGGACGAGGCGGGCCTCGCGTCGCTTCGGCAGGGCGTCCGCCTGACGGACGGCATGACCCGACCGGCCGCCGCCGAGCGTGTCGCCGCTCCGCTTCTCTGGGCCCGCGACCCGCCCGTGCGCTTTCGCAGGACGGTGCCCGATTGCTGGCTCCGGCTCACGATCCGCGAAGGACGGAACCGGCAGGTACGCCGGATGACGGCGGCGATCGGCCATCCGACGCTGAGGCTGGTGCGGTGGCGGGTCGGCGACTGGACGCTCGACGGGGTGGCGCCGGGCGAGCATCGCCGCGCCTGACGGGCACCCGGCCGGTTAGGTGCGGGCAGGCGATACGACGTCGGCCGTCAGAAGCCGTCGCCGCCATCGCTTGGCGGCTGCGTGTCGCGCTCGGCCGACCCGTTCCGCGCGACGTGCCTGCCGTGCGCGCGGGCGAGCGGGAGCGGCTCCTTGAACGTGAGCGTTCGATAGGGATAGGGAAGCTCCATGCCGGCCTCGTCGAGCGCGCGCTTGACCGCCCGCACCACCGCGTCGCGCGACCGGTGTGCGTCATAGGGCTTCGACCCCGCCCACCAGCGCACGAGGAAGTTGATCGAGCTGTCGCCGAACTCCTTGGCGAAGACGTCGATCCGCTGCTCGCCGTCGACGCCGTCGGCACCGCGCACCGCGGCCTCGATCACCCGGTGCGCCTCGTCCAGATCGACATCATAGCCGACGCCGACCTCCACCTGGTGGCGACGCTTGGCCTCTTCGGTCAGGATCTTGACCGGGTTCTTGAACAGATAGGCGTTGGGCACCAGCACCAGCTCGTTGCTCAGGTGGCGCAGATGGGTGTCGCGCAGCGTGATATGCTCCACCTTGCCGGCCACGCTCTCGCATTCAATCATGTCGCCGATCCGCATCTTCCGCCGGAGCATGATCAGCACCCCGGCCAGGAAATTCTCGAATATGTCCTTGAACGCGAAGCCGACCGCGACCGATCCCAGCCCCAGCACGGCCAGCAGATTGGCCGGGGTCACGCCCGGCAGGACGATCGAACTCGCGATCATCAGGCCGACGACCCAGATGATCACGCCGATCAGCGTTTCCGTGAGGTTGATGAGGGTGCCGCGCACCTCGGTCCGGCCCAGCAGGCGATCGGCGATGCGGCGCGCGAACCGCGCCACGAACCAGGTCAGCGACAGGGCCACCATGGCGATGGCGAGCTGCGGCAGGACCCGGATGAAGCCCGCGAGCATCTCCTGCAGCCGGGCGAGCAGGATAGGCAGGACGTTCATGCGCGTTTTCCCTTTCTCGGACGCTGGCCGGCCGCGGCGGCGGCGATCGCCCGGATGCTGCCATGCCAAACGGCGCAGCCCGCCTGTCGCTCCACGACCGCCCTTGCGACCAAAACCGATCCGAACCGTTGCCCGTCGATGGACGGCACGACTTTCGAACTTCCCGCCGACCCTGACCCTGCGCCTCGTGACCCCGTCGCCTCGATCGGGCGGGACCACAAGTCGGACGGGCGGTCGTGACGACGCCGCAACTGCTGTCGATCGCCCTTCTGGTCGGGATGATGGGCCTTTTCCTGTGGGGCAGGTTTCGGTACGACGTCACCGCGATCATCGCCTTGCTGGCGGGGCTTGCCCTGGGGCTGGTGAAGCCTGAACAGGCCTTTACCGGCTTTTCGGACGACATCGTCATCATCGTCGGTTCGGCGCTGGTGATATCCGCGGCCATGCAGCGATCGGGCGTGATCGAGGTCGCGCTCGCCTTCCTGTCCAAGCGTGTCACGCGCGTGCGCTCGCATCTGCTGATCCTCGCGGCGGCGGTCGGCGTCGCGTCGGGGTTGGTGAAGAATGTCGGCGCGCTGGCGATGCTGATGCCCGCCGCCTTTCAGGTCGCCAGGAAGAAGGACGTCAGTCCGTCGGTCTTCCTGATGCCGATGTCGTTCGCCTCGCTGCTCGGCGGGCTCACCACCCTGGTGGGCACCTCGCCCAACATCATCGTCAGCCGGGTGCGCGAGCAGATGACGGGCGAGCCGTTCCGCATGTTCGACTATCTCCCGACCGGCCTGGGGCTGCTGGTCGTCGGGCTCGTCTTCCTGCGCTTCGGCTACCGGCTGCTGCCCCGCGACCGCCGCGCCGCGCCGACGATGGGCGAGGCGTTGGACATCAGGGGCTATGTCACCGAGGCGACCCTGGACGAAGGATCGCCGGCGGTCGGCGAGACGGTCGCCGCCTTTGCCGACCGCCACGATCATGAGGTGACGATCACCGGCGTCCTGCGGGCAGGGGCGCACACCGCCGTCGACCCGCAGCTTCGGCTGCGGGCGGGCGATACCCTGATCCTCGGCGGCGGTCCGGATATGTTGGAGCGGGTAATCGCGCGCGACCGGCTGGCCCTGGCCGGGCAGGGGCGCGACCTGCCGGAAGGGAGTGCGAAGGAGGAGATCGGCGTCATCGAGGCGGTGGTGACCGCCAATTCGGCGCTGGTGGGACAGACCGCCGGGCGCATGCTGCTCCAGCAGCGTTACGGCGTGAACCTGATCGCGGTGTCGCGGGCCGGGCAGCGGCTGACCAGGCAATTGGGCGAGATCGCGCTGCGGGCCGGCGACGTGATCGTCCTGCAGGGCCCGCTCAGCCAGCTGCCGGAACGGATGCGGGACCTGGGCACGCTGCCCTTGGCCGAACGGTCGCTCCGGCTGGGAAGCTCCGGCCGCGGGTGGATTCCGCTGGGGATCCTGGCGGTGGCGATGGCGGCCACGGCCAGCGGTTATGTGCCGGTAGCGGTCGCCTTTTTCGCGGCGGCGGGGCTGGTGATGGCGAGCGGCACGCTGCCGCTGCGCGACGCCTATGAGGGCGTCGAATGGCCGATCCTGATCATGCTGGGCGCCCTGATCCCGGTGAGCGACACACTGCGCACGACCGGCGCGTCCGACGTGATCGCGACCGCACTGGCGCATTTCGCCGCCACGCTGCCGCCCTGGGGAGCCGTCGCGCTGATCCTGGTGGTGGCCATGGCGGTCACGCCCTTCCTCAACAACGCGGCGACCGTGCTGGTGATGGCGCCGATCGCGGCGGTGTTCGCCCACGATCTCGGCTACAGGCCCGAGGCGTTCCTGATCGCGACGGCGATCGGGGCGGGATGCGACTTCCTCACCCCCATCGGCCACCAGTGCAACACGCTGGTATTCGGGCCGGGCGGCTATCGGTTCGGCGACTATGCCCGGCTCGGCGCCCCGCTGTCGCTATTGGTCGTGCTGGTCGGCACACCGCTGGTCATATGGGCCTGGCCGCTACGATGAGCGATCAGGTGGATCGGCCTTCCCGCTGCTCCATACCGGACGACCGTTGAGGGCGCCGACCGACTTGACCGTCCCGCGAACGCACCGGCTCATGCGGCGACGACGAGCTTGACCAGCGTTCCGACCTTGAGCGGCTGCGCCGGATCCAGCCCGTTGAGCGTGATGAAACGCTCCCGCTGGAGCTGTGGAAGCGCCATGCGGGCGGCCAGCGATGCGACGCTGTCCCCCGGTCCGACCGTCACGACACGGATCACCTTCCTCTCCCCCGCGGCCCCATAGGGGAGGCCGTCGAGCATCCGCAGGAACGCGGTGTCCTGCGGCGGCGCGGTTTCCGGTCGCCCGCTCGCGGCGGCCAGTTGGGCCGCGCGCCGGACCCGGTCCTCCCCGTTCGGGTGGGTCGAGACCCAGCTTGGCAGCGACCGCCCACCGGTTCCGGACGCCTGTGCCGTCAGGCTCGACGATGCGTCCAGCGCGCTGAGGATATCGGCGGCGGCATAGGGGTCATAGCCCGCCGCCGTCATGTAGCGCACCCCGAGCGTGTCGGCCTCATATTCCTGGTTCCGTCCATAACGCAGCGTGTAGAGCTGGGCACCGGTGCCGACCACGCGACTGGCCAGATCGCTTTTCGTCAACGCCCCGGCACCGGCCGCCAGAAGCGATCCGATCGTCGAGCGCGTGTTGCGGCCGGCGGCATGCCGCGCCGCGACGTGGCCGACCTCGTGGCCGAGCACCGAGGCCAGCTCCGCTTCCGAATTCATCAGCGCCAGAAGCTGGCGCGTGATGTAGATATAGCCGCCAGGGATCGCCAAGGCGTTCTCGACGGGCGAGTTCAGGACGGTGACGACGAAGTCCCCACCCGCATTGGACAGCCCGGACTGGAGGGCGACCCGCCTGCCCACGCGTTCGACGAACCTCGCTTGTGGTCCCGCATACGCGCCGCCGAACTGGGCGATCAGCTGAGGATGGGCGGCCGCACCCTGCTGTTTATCCGTGGGAGAGATGGATTGCGCCGTCCGCCTCCCCAGCTGAGCCTCCGCCGGCCCCGCGGTCGCCGTGATGACCAGTAGACCTGCAACGATCGTCTTCATGAGCGCGTCCCTCCGTTGATGGTCTCGTCGGGGATACCCTTTCGGCGCCGCGCGATCCAGGCCGCCGCCATCGGCTAGGGCGGTGGCGGACTCCGCAGCGACGCCGGACCGCTTCGCAGCCGGCCGACGCCCGACGGTTGACCCCGAGGATAGAAGAAGCTTGAACCACCTTTCTGATTTGGTGCCGACCGAGGCCGCAAGATTGTAGAGATAAGAATTTGTCGCGATCGCCCGCCAGTCCGCGTTGCTCAGCCCCCGCGGAACAGGCGCCGGCCGGGATCGAGCGGTTCCGCCCTTCGCTGCTGCGCTTTTTCGAGCGGCGGGTGGATCGGTCCGAGGCGGAGGATCTGGTGCAGGACGTTTTCGTGCGGCTGTCGCGGCGCGGCGATCTGGACCGGATCGAGAAGCTGGGCGGGTATGTGTTCGAAACCGCGGCCAACGTGTTGCGCGACCGGGGCCGGCGGCGGCGGGTCCGCGAGGCCGATCGTCACGAGCTGTTCGACGGCAATCGCCACGGAGGTGAGGATTTCGCCGCGGACCGCGTTGTTGAGGGGCAGGAACGACTGCGTCGGGCGGGCGCCGCGCTGCTCGAACTGCCGGAGCGGACACGAAACGTCTTCGTGCTCCGGCGGATGGAAGGGCTGCGCTATCAGGACGTGGCCGTGCGGCTGGGCATATCGGTCAGCGCGGTCGAGAAGCACATGGCGCGCGCCGTCGCGCATCTCATGCGATTGCGGGACGACAGATGAGGCTCGTTGAAGGTCAGGATCCGGTCGGGCCGACGTCGCCGGACATCGCCGCGGCGCGCTGGCGGGTGCGGCACGACATGGGCGCGCTGAACCCGTCGGAACGCGCCGCGTTCGACGACTGGCTGGCGACGTCGCGCGACCACCGGGCCGCCTGGACACGCGCCGAGGGTGTGTGGGCCCTGTTCGACGACGTGGACGATCCGCATCTGCACGCGATGCGCGGCGCCGCCCTGGCGGCGTCGCCCGCCCCTTCGAACTGGATGCGCCTGGCCGCCGGCGTCGCGCTGCTCGGGCTGCCGGCGGCGACGCTGATCGCGGTCCGTGGATCGCAGCGCCCGGCGGCGACCGCCCCGGCTGTCGCGCAGGCGGGCCCGACGCCGGGTACGAGCTTCGCGACCCGCCGGGGCGAGCGGCTGGGCATAACGCTGCAGGACGGCACGGCCGTCACGCTCAATACCGACACCGCGATCGAGGTCGCGTACAAGGGCGCGCATCGCACGGTGCGGCTGCTCCGGGGCCAGGCGTCGTTCGACGTCGCCAAGGATGCTCGTCGCCCCTTCGTCGTTCACGCCGCGGGCCGCGAGGTGATGGCGCTCGGCACGGTGTTCGACGTCCGGATGGAAGGGCGCGGACTCAAGGTCGCGCTGGTGGAGGGGCGTATCGCGGTCACCGACAAGCGGTCGCCCCGGGCCGGGGCCAAGCCGCCCACCATCCTGCGCGCGGGACAGGCGTTCACCGCCACGGGGATCGCGGCCGGTACCGTCGCGGCGGTCGACACCCGGGCCGCGCTGCTGTGGCGCGACGGCCTGATCGCATTGGAGGACGTCACGCTCGCCGAGGCCGCGCGCGAGCTCAACCGCTATTCGCCGCGCCGGATCGTCGTGACCGATCGCCGGCTCGCGGCGCTGCGCGTCAGCGGCGTGTTCAGGACCGGTGCGCCGGAGCGGTTCGTCCGGGTGATCGCGGAGGTGCTTCCCGTCGCGGCCATCCCGACCGCCGGGGGCATCGAGATCGTCGCGCGAAACGATGTCGACCGCTCCGCCAGAGCCGGCGAAAAATAAATCGGATAATTGGTGCGGGTTTTCGCCGGACCCGCGTTTCTTGACCTGAGACGGCCGCCAAGCGCCGTGGATGAGGGGAGAGATCGCATGGGGATATACGGCTTTCGGGCACTGGCGCTGGCGGGCGCGGCGGTGATCTGCGCGGGCGCGGCGCCCGTCACGGCGCAGAATGCGCCCGGCGTGGCGATCGACATCCCGGCGCAGGATCTGGGGACCGCGCTCGCGCAGTTCGGGCGGCAGACGGGGCGCGAGATCGTCTTCTCGCCGCGGCTGGTCGCCGGCAAGCGCGCGGCACCGGTCCGCGGCCGGATGACCGCCGACGCGGCGCTGACGCTGCTGCTGCGCGGCAGCGGGCTGCTGGTGCGGACCAGCGCCCAGGGGACGCTGGTGATCGAAGGCGGCTTCGTCCAGGCCGCGGCCGTCGGGTTCCAGGGGGAAGCGCCCGCACCGCAGTCGCCCGCCGAGGAGCCGGCGGGGGAAGAGGTGATCGTGACCGGCTATCGCCAGTCGCTCCGCACCGCGATCAACGCCAAGCGCAACGCCGACCGCGTCCAGGAGGTGCTGTCCGCCGAGGATCTGGGCAAGCTGCCCGAGGCGAGCATCGCGGAGTCGCTCGCGCGGCTGCCCGGTCTGGCCACCAACCGGGACCGCGGCAACGGCACCCAGATCTCGATCCGCGGGCTAGGGCCGAACCTGGTCAACACGCTCCTCAACGGGCGCGAGATCGTCTCGGCGGAGGGCAGCCGCAACATCCGGTACGAGCAATATCCCGCCGAACTGCTGACCGGCGCCTCCGTCTTCAAGTCGCCGACCGCCGCGCAGGTCGAGGGCGCGATCGCCGGCCAGGTGGACCTGAAGACGCTGCGTCCGCTCGACATCGGCAGCACCCGGATCGCGCTCAACGCGCGCGGCATCTACAGCGATCTAGCGGGCGACGTGACCGATACCGACGCGCTCGGTTATATCGTCAGCGCCTCCTATGTCGGTCAGTTCGCCGACGATACGCTCGGGCTGGCCATCGGCTATTCCGGTCGGCGCCAGTCGGTCGCCACGGTCCGCACCAACGTCTTCCGTTACACAAACAGCTTCGCCGACATCGACGGCGACGGCCAGGGCGAGGATCAGATCCCGTTCGGCTTCGAGGGCCTCGCGCGCGGCGGCGACGACATCCGCCACGGTGCGCTCGCGGCGGTCCAGTGGCGCCCGAGCGGCAGCTTCGAGATCAACGGCGACTTCTTCTACAGCCATGTGAAATTCGACGAGACGCAACGCGGGTTCCGCGTCGAGAACCTGCCCTTCGGCAACGTCTTCACCGATCCGACGGTCGCCAACGGCTATGTCACCGGGATCACCACGACCGTGTTCCCGGGCAACGAGTCCTTCGGCCAGATCGTCCGCGGAGTGAACGAGTTGTTCTTCTTCGAGGACGATCTCTATGCAGGGGGGCTGAACGCCGCGTGGCGGCCGGAAGGGTGGGAGATCCTCGCCGATGTGGGTTATTCGACCACGCGCCGGGACCAGCAGTTCCTGACGCTGCGCACCGAACCGTTCGGCGTCCGGCCCACCTCCACCTTCGGGACCACCGCCGGCCGGGCGGCCGCGATCGGCTTCGACATCGACCTGACCGATCCCGCGCTCAACCGTGTCGCCGACTTCCAGATTCCCGGAAATGGCGGCGGAGCGCCCAGGATCAACGACGAGCTGCTGAGCGCGAGCTTCGACGTGCGCCGCGAGATCGGACGCGGTCCGCTCAGCGCGCTCCGGTTCGGCGGACGCTATACCGACCGCACCAAGGACTTCACCACGCGCACGCAATTCGGCTTCATCGACCTCGCCGCGCGGACGCCGGTGCCCACCGCGCTGCTCAACGAGCCATACCGCTTCCCGGGCAGCTATGCCGGACTGCCGTCGGTCCAGTCGCTCAAGATCCTGCCTGCGGTCGAGCAGCTCTTCGGCCCGATCGTCCCGACGACGTCGCAGTTCGACGAGACGTCGAGCTGGGAGGTGGCCGAGAAGACCCATGCCGGTTACGCGCAGGTCGACCTGGACGGCAACGTCTTCGGCCTGCCCTTCACCGGCAATCTCGGCCTGCGCGTCATCCGCACGGAGACGCTGTCGCGCAGCAGCCGCCTGGACCAGACGGAGCAGCCCGATCTCTCCGTCGTCACCACCCTGTCGCCGGTGGCGGTGCGCAACCAGTTCACCGACTGGCTGCCCAACCTCAACCTGACCTTCAAGCCGACCGACAAGCTGCAGTTGCGCTTCGCCGCCAGCGAGGCGCTGGCGCGTGCGCCGCTCGACGATCTCAACGCGGGTTTCGGCGTCTTCACCTTCGGCACGCCCGCGGCGTTCGGCGGCAACCCGCTGCTCGAACCGTTCCGCGCCAAGCAGCTCGATGCCACGGTCGAATGGTATTTCGACCGCGACAGCGCGCTGACCGTGTCGGGCTTCTACAAGGATCTCGGCACCTATATCGTGCCGCAGGTCACGCCGATCTTCGTCCCCAATCCGGGCGGCGGACCCGATCTGGAAGGCACCTTCCGCCAGCCGGTCAATGGTCGGGGCGGAACGATCAAGGGCTTCGAGGTGCTGTTCCAGAAGGCGCTCACCTTCCTGCCCGCGCCGTTCGACGGATTCGGCGTCTATCTCAATTACAGCTATACCGACAGCAGCATCACGGTGGAGGAGAACGACAACGCGATCGGCACGATCCAGTTGCCGGGCCTGTCCAAGCATGTCGGCAACGCCACGCTCTACTACAGCAAGTCGGGCTTCGAGGCGCGGATCGCCTATCGCTATCGCAGCAGCTACGCGACCGAGCTGGGCGATACCGACCGCATTCTCTTCACCGCGCCGGAGGGCGTGCTCGACTTCCAGACCAGCTACGAGTTCGGCGACGGATCGGCGCTGAAGGGCCTGCAGCTGCTGGTGCAGGCCAACAACCTGACCGACGAGCCGTTCGAGACCTATTATGGCGACCGGGCGCTCCAGGGCCGGTTCGAGAAGTTCGGCCGCCGCTTCCTGGCGGGCGTGGGATACCGGTTCTGATGCGGCGGGCGGTTGCGGCCTTCGCCCTGGCGCTGCTCGCCGGCACCTCGGCCACCGCGCAAACGCGGCTGGCGCCCAAGCCGGCGGGCGGGCTCTATCTCGGCGCGGACCTGTCCTACGTCAACGAGATGGAGGATTGCGGGGCGGTGTTCCGGGCCGGCGGCAAGCCGGTCGATCCGTTCGCGCTCCTGAAGGCGCGCGGCGGCAATCTGGTCCGCGTGCGCATCTGGAACGATGCGACCTGGACGAAGTACAGCGACCTCGCCGACGTGACAAAGACCATCCGCCGCGCGCGGGCGGCGGGGATGCAGGTGCTGCTCGATTTCCATTATTCGGACGATTGGGCCGATGGGGAGAAGCAGATCGCGCCCGCGGCCTGGGCCAGGCTCGACACGGCGGCGCAGGCCGAGGCGCTGTACGACTATACCCGCGACGTCCTCGCCCGGCTCGACGCGGCCGGGCTGATGCCCGAGATGGTGCAGGTCGGCAACGAGACCAATCCCGAGCTGATGGGCGGCGTCAAGGATCGGCGCATCGACTGGGCGCGCAACGCCATGCTGTTCAACGCGGGCATCAAGGCCGTCCGCGACGCGGGCAAGGTCGCGCGGATCAACCCGCGCGTGATGCTCCACATCGCCCAGCCGGAGCATGTCGAGCCCTGGTTCGAGGACGCGACCGCCGCGGGGGTGATCGATTACGACGTGATCGGCATCAGCTATTACCGCAAATGGTCGACGCGCACCGTCGCACAACTCGGTGAGACGATCGCGCGGGTGAAGGCGCGCTACAGGGCCGACGTGATCGTGGTCGAGACCGCCTATCCGTTCACCAACGACGGCGCGGACCGGTTGCCCAACCTGCTCGGCCCCGACACGCTCATTCCCGGCTATCCCGCGACGCCGGCCGGACAACGTCGCTACCTGATCGACCTGACCCAGACCGTGGTCGACCGGGGCGGGATCGGCACCGTCTATTGGGAACCGGCCTGGGTATCGACCCGGTGCAAGACGCGCTGGGGCACGGGATCGAATTGGGAGAACGCGGCCTGGTTCGACCTGAAGCGACACGAGGCGCTGCCCGCCTTCGACTTCCTGGCGCACCAGTACCGCCGGCCGTGACGCCTCTCCGCCTGATCGCCGCGCTGCTGGCCCTGCTTGCGCCGCTGACGGCGGTGGCCGAAGAGATGCCTTTCAACGCCGATTGGCGCTTTCAGCGGATCGAGCGCGGGGTCCGCGCCGAGCCCGATCCGGCGCTGGCCTGGTCGACCGTCACGCTGCCGCACACCACGCGGACCGAGCCGCGCATCGTCAACGATCAATGGCAGGGCATCGCCTTTTACCGGAAGCGGTTCGCGGCGCCCCGCGGCTGGCGCGGCCGGACCGTGATGCTGCGGGTCGAGGCGGCGATGAACGTCGCCGCAGTCAGCCTGAACGGCCGTCCGGTCGCGACGCATCTGGGCGGCTATCTCCCCTTCACGATCGACCTGACCCCGCATCTGCGCCCGGGCGGGACGAACGAGCTGCTGATCCGGCTGGATAATCGCGACAACCCGGTCACGGGGCCCAAGCCGCTCAAGGACCTCGACTTCAACACCTATGGCGGGCTGTACCGGGGCGTTCGCCTGTTCGTGAAACCGCCGGTGCATCTGAGCGACGAGATGCACGCCGACCGCGTCGCCGGCGGCGGGCTGTTCGTCACCTATCCGCAGGTCGACAAGACATCGGCGACCATTCGAGTGGCGGCGGATGCGCGCAACACTGGCGGACGAGGATCGCGCGTCCGGATCGCGCACCGGCTCTATAGCGGCGAGCGGATCGTCGCCCGCGCCGAGGCGAGCCTCACGCTGGCGGCCGGCGCATCGGGACGGAACGTGCAGACGCTGGCCCTCGCCGCGCCCCGGCTCTGGTCGCCACGCTCACCCAGCCTTTACCGCCTGGTCACCGAGGTGAGCGGCCAGGGTGGCAGGATCGACCGCACGGAGACGACCGTCGGGATCCGCCGGATCGGCTTCGACGGCGATCGTTTCGTCATCAACGGCGAACGGATGTTCCTGCGCGGCGTCAACCGGCACCAGGAATATCCCTATGTCGGATATGCGCTGTCCCCCCAGGCCGACTACCGCGACGCCAAGCTGATCAAGGAAGCCGGGTTCGACTATGTCCGGCTGTCGCATTACCCGCATTCGCCCGCCTTCATGGCGGCCGCGGACACGCTCGGGCTGGTCCTGATCGACGCCATTCCGGGCTGGCAGTTCCACAATCCCGATCCCGCCTTTCGCGCCCAGGTGATCCGCACCTGCCGCGACATGATCCGACGCGACCGCAACCATCCCAGCGTGATCGCCTGGGAATGCTCGCTCAACGAAAGCGGGATGCCGCCCGACCTCGTCAAGGCGTTCGACCGGGTCGTGCATGAGGAATATCCGGGCGACCAGGCCTGGTCGGCGGGGTGGCAGAATGACGGCTACGACATCTTCCTGCAGGCCAGGCAGCACCGGTTGCAGCATTACGAGGCGCCCGGCCGGCCCTATGTCGTGTCCGAATATGGCGACTGGGAATATTACGCGCAGAATGCCGGCCTGAACCAGGCGGCGTGGGGTGAGCTGAAGGCGGAGGAGCGTACGTCCCGCCAGGCGCTCGGAGGCGGCGAGGCGCGGCTGCTCCAGCAGGCGTTGAACGTCCAGGAGGCGCATGACGACAACCGGCGCACGCCCGCCTTCGCCGACGGTTATTGGGCGATGTTCGACTATAATCGCGGCTATGCCGACGACCTGGAATTGTCGGGCCTGATGAGCCTCGAGCGGTTGCCGAAATTCGCCTATTGGTTCTTTCGGAGCCAGCGCGATCCGGGGGAGCGATCGCAGGCGGCCGACCTCGGCCCGGTGGTGCGCATCGCGAGCTATTGGACGCCCGCATCGACCCCGAAGGTCCGCGTGTTCAGCAACGCCGAGGAGGTGGAGCTGACGCTCAACGGCCGGTCGCTCGGGCGCAGGCGACCGGTGCGCGATGCTTTATCGGGAAATCTCGCCCATCCGCCGATCACCTTCGACGCCGGCCGGTTCGAGCCGGGTCGGGTCGAGGCCACCGCCTATATTGCCGGTCGCGTCGTCGCGCGTCATGTCGTCGAGACACCGGGAAATCCTGCCGCGCTTCGCCTCGCGGTAGACCATGGCGGCGTGCGTCCGGCGAAAGGCGACCTGATCTTCGCTCGGGCGGCCTTGGTCGACGCGCAAGGCCGCCCGGCGCCGACCGGGGCGGCGCTCGTCACCTTTCAGGCGAGCGGTGGGTACGAGATCGTGGGCGCCGATGCCGCCACGACGGAGGCCGGGATCGCTTCCGTCCTCGTGCGGGTCAACGCGTCCGGCGCAAAAGGCGACATCATCGCGCGTTCGGCTGGACTGAGCGTCGCAGAGCTGTCGCGTTAGACATCGTCGGCGAATTTCGAGAACGGGATCGATCGTTCGGAACGCCCGATGTTTCGCGCGCGGTATCGATCGCCACGCACATATGCGGGCCTGTTTTGGCCTGTCGAGACATCATGCCGGAGAACAGCCGCAGCCCCGGCCCGGCCTGCCCGATCGAGGAGCGGCCGAGCCGACTGGGTCGAACCGAGTACAGGTTCGCTTAAGCTTTTGGTCACACGGCCGTCTTGTAAGTATCACCCCCGCAGTCGGGGATGGCGCCGAGCTCACAGGGTTTTATTGAAGGGTCGCCTCTTATGGACGTCGATGCTCGGACAGTCAGGCGCGTCGTGATCGTCGACGACTCACGGACCTCGCAGGCGATATTGGAAGCGGCTTTCGGTTCGCGGCCCGGCTTCCAGATCGTCGGGATAGCGGCCGATGCGGCATCCGGCCTCGACCTGGTGAAGCGTCTGGCGCCGGACCTGGTGACGCTCGATCTGTGCATGCCCTATATCGACGGTGCCGCGTTCCTCGAGATGCTGTCGGGCATGAAGGGATTGTGCAAGATCGTGGTGTCCGAGCAGGCCACCAAGAACATCACCATGGCATCCAAGCTCGAGGCGCTCGGCGCGTCGCTGTGCCTGAGCAAGCGGGAATTGTCCGAAAACCATTCGGCCTTTCTGAAAAAGGTAAGCCATGCCTGCGACCAGGTCGCCGAGGCGAGCCGACAGCGCATCGCGAATGCCGGGCTCCGGCCGGACCGGCCGCGCACGGCGGGCCCGCGCCCGATGCCCTTGTCCTCGTCCGTTCGATTCGGGTTCCCCATTCCGCTGGACGAAAAGGCTCGGCTGGTGGCGCTGCAGCGTAAACGGCTCGCCAATGCCGTGCGCGAACGCCAATTCGACCTGATCACCCGCCACGCGGCGGAGGTGACGGGATTTCCCGTATGCCTGCTCACGTTCATCGACGAGAACACGCAGTGGGTCAAATCCTGCTTCGGCTATGAAGCGGAAAGCGGACCGAGAGCCGACGCATTCTGCAATCATACCATCGCGAGCGGCAGCCTGTTCGTCGTTCAGGACGCAAGGGCCGATCAGCGCTTTTCGAGCAACCCTTTCGTCATCGGCGAGCCTGGCTTCCGCACCTATGCGGGCCAACCCATCGTATCGGAGGAAGGCACGCGCCTTGGTGCCGTGTGCGTTCTGGATACGAAGGTACGGCTGGTGACCCCGCTGGTCACCCGGCAATTGGCGACGATCTCCGACATCCTCGGCAGCATGATCGACAACAGGCCGGCATTGGCCGCCTAATGCTCGGCCCCGCCGGCGGCGGGCCCCGGACCGCGCGACCGGCGACGCGGCACTTGGCGGGGGCGGGGCGAACGTCCTAAGGATCGGTTCTTGGTCGACAGCTGAAGGGGCGCGCGTCGGGTGAAGCCATCGACGAACGGCGACCGGCGGCGATGGCGGCGGATCGCGCTCCTGCTCCTCGCCTTGCTGCTGGCGGCAGCCGCGATCCTGACCTTCGCGGCGGTGCGGCCCCCTGCCGCGGACGCGCCCGCGATCGCACGCGCGGCGGCCAGGGCCGCGCCGTCCCGGATCGACCAGGCGCAGCTCGATCGGCGGATCGGGCTGCTGATGAAGGACCCGGACATGGTGGGCTTCGCGATCGGCGTGGTCGAGCAGGAACGGGTGCGGTTCATCCGGGGCTATGGCGAGCGGATGGCGGGGTCGGGGGCGCCCGTGACGCCGGACACCGTGTTCCGCTGGGGGTCGGTGTCGAAGGGCGTCGCGACGGCGCTGGTCGCGAAACTGGCCGCCGAGGGCCGGCTTTCGCTCGACGCGCCGATCGCTGATCTGGCCACGACCTTGCGGCTTCCGGGCGGGCCGCGGGGCGTCACGGTCGCGCATGTGCTCAGCCACCGCACGGGGCTGGTCCGCAACGCCTGGGACGATCGGCTGGAGGCGGGCGAGGACCCCAGGTCGCTGCGCGCGGCCATGGGCGGCTTGCCGCTCCTCTGCCCGCCCGCGACCTGCTACGCCTATCAGAACATCGCGTTCGACGCTGCGGCCGAGATCGTGGCGCGCGCCACCGGCGGGCCCTATGCCGCCGCCGCCCGCGATCGGCTGTTCGCGCCGCTCGGCATGACGGGGGCCAGCGTCGGGCGGGCGGGGCTTCAGACCGCACGCCGCTGGGCGCGGCCGCATCGGCTGGCGCGGCGGCCGACGATCGTGAACGACGCCTATTACCGCGTGCCGGCGGCGGGCGGCGTCAACGGATCGATCCAGGACCTCGTGACGTGGATGCGCGCGCAGATGGGCGCGGCGCCGTCGGTGCTGCCGCCGTCCGTGCTGGCGACGGTGCACGGCCCCCGCGTGGCGACCCCGCCCACCGGCCGCCGTTCGGCGGCGGACAGGGCGCTGGGCGACGCCGCCTATGGGCTGGGCTGGCGCAGTTTCACCTATGCGGGGCGGCGCCTGGTCGGGCACCGGGGATCGGTGGACGGCTATGGATCGCTCCTGCTGTTCGACCCGGCCGAGCGGAGCGGCGTCGCCATGCTCTGGAACAGCAACCGCCACCGCGCGGCCCGGCTGCAGCTGGAGGTGTTCGACATGTTGTACGGCCTGCCGTTCACCGACTGGCTGGAGGGTGACCGCCCGTCGACGACGGCCCCACCTCCCCCGCCCGAGCCGGCACGCATCCGCTCGGATATGTCGGTGCCGGGATGATCGACGGTCCGGCCGATGCCGCCTTCGGCCCCGCGCTGGCGTCGGTGACGGGCGGACGCGTTCCCGGCGCCGCCTTGGGGATCGTCACCGCCGGGGGCGCGCGGGCCGTTCGCATCGCGGGGCTCGCGGCGAAGACGCGCCAGGCCGAACCGCTCACGCGCGGCCATTGGTTCGACCTCGCCTCGCTCACCAAGGTGATCGCCACGACCAGCTTCGTCCTGCGGCTGGCCGACGAGGGCCGGCTCGACCTGGACCGGCCGCTGACCGACGCGATACCCGACCTGCGCCAGTACGACGTCGCGCACGCGCCCGAGCGAAGGTTGACGTTCCGCGACTGCCTGCTCCACCGCAGCTTCCTGCCCGCGGTGGCGCCGATCTACACCTATGGCGACGATCCCGCCCGCCTGCGCGCCTTCGTGCTCCAGCGCGAATGGCGCCGGGGTCCGCCCGTTTATTCGGACATCAACTTCATCCTGCTCGGCATCGCGGTGGAGCGGCTGACGGGAGCGGGGCTGGACGCCTTGCCGCTGGGCGAAGGGCTGTCCTGGGGCCCGCCGCCCGGCCCCGCCGTCGCGACGGAGTTCTGCCGGTGGCGCGGGCGGATGCTGCGCGGCGAGGTCCATGACGAGAACTGCTTCGCGATGGGCGGGCGGACCGGTCATGCCGGGCTGTTCGGCACCGTGGACGGCGTGCTCGACGTCGCGCGGGGGCTGCTCGACGGGAGCGGCGCGTCGGCCGCCGCGCTGGCGGCGATCCGCGCGCCCGTCGGCGGCCACCGCACGATCGGGTGGGAGATGCGCCATCCGGGCTGGTCGGGCGGACAGGCCTGCTCGGCCGGAACCATCGGGCATACCGGGTTCACCGGCACCGGGCTGTGGATCGACTTCGACCGCGGCGTCGCCTGGACGCTGCTCACCAACCGCGTTCATCCGACCCGGCACTCCGACAGCGGCATCGTCGAACTGCGCCCGGCCACCGGCGAGGCGCTGATCGCGGCCTGGGACGCCTCAGTTGGCGGCGGCGACCGCGACTAGCGCGGCGTCGATCGCCGCCGTCGCCGACCCGTCGCCCGGCACGTCGTTGGCAAGCGCGGAAAAGGTCAGCATCCGCCCGCTCGCCGCGATCATGTGGCCCGACAGCGCGTTGGTCGCGTTGAGCGTGCCCGTCTTGGCGAAGACCTTGCCCGCCAGCGCAGTGCCCAGGAACCGGCGCGTCAGCGTTCCGTCGACGCCGCCCACGGGCAGCGTCGCCCGCCACGCCTCGCCCCAGGGCTGGGTTCCGGCCCAACGCAGGAAGCGCACCGTCGCCCGCGGCGACACGCGGTTATAGCTCGACATGCCCGAGCCGTCGGCGAAGTCATAGGCCCCGCGCGCCACGCCCGCGCGGTCGAGCATGGCGCCGACCGCCGCCCGGCCATCGGCCACCGACCCCGTGCCGCCGACCGCGCCCACGCGGCGAAGCAGCAGATCGGCATGGAGGTTCTGGCTCAGCTTGTTGGTCACGCGCAGATCCTCCGCGAGCGGCGGCGGGACCAAGCGGGCGAGCACCGCGGGCGCGGGCGGGCGCGGCGGCGGGGCCGGTCCACGCATCCGCAGATCGTCCGACGGACCGATCGGCCGGTGGCGCACGACGACGCGGCCCGTCACCCGCACCCCTTCCGCCCGCAACAGGGCCGCGAGCCGCCACGCCGCGCGGTGGGCCGGATCGTCGAGGCCGACCAACAGCGTGTCGGGCGCCGCGTCGACCGGGACCGTTCCCTCCACGCGGAGCACGTCGCCGCCGGGCAGGCGGGCGACATCAAGCGACGCCTTGCCCGCGCCGAGAACCGTGACCGCGCGGTTCTCGATCCGGTGGTAACCGTCGCCCAGGATCGTCGGCGCCGCGCCCGCCGCGCCGGGTCGCACCACCAGCGTCAGCACATTGTCGTCGATCGTCAGCGCGGAGATGGCGGTGCCGTAGCGCCCTGCCATGTTGTTCCAGCTCATCCCGGCGGGCCAGCGTTCGTCGGGAAAGGCGCTGTCGTCGCCCACCACGTCGCCCACCACGCGGGTGCGCCGCGCCACCGCGCGTGCCAGATCGACGAGGCAGTCGGTCCGGCAATCCGCCGCGCTCGACAGCCGCGCATCGCCCCGCCCCGTCAGCACCACGTCGCGGCCCTCCAGCCGGACGGTCGCCCCGGCATCGTCGGGGCCGGCGGTGGGCAGCATCGCAAAGGCGGCGGCGGTGGTGAACATCTTGGTGTTGGACGCGGGCATGAAGCGCTCGTCGGGGCGGATCGCGACGATCTCGCGCCCGCCCTCGTCGACGACGACCAGGCCGATGCGCGTCCCCGGCGCCGCCGTCGCCAGCGCCGCCGCGACCGCCGGGTCCGGCTCGGCCCGGACCGGCGGCGCCGCGAGGAAGGTCAGGGCGATCGCGTGGAGAAGGTCGGTGCGGATCATGACGGCCGGTCTAGGCCGTAAAAACGCCGCTCGTCGAGGGCGCCCTCCGCACGCGCGACCAGGGTCGCGACCGTCAGGTTGGCGGAAGCCGAGGGCACGGTGCGCGTCATGTCGAGCAGCCGGTCGAACGGCAGGACGAGGCCGATGACGAGCGCCGTCTGCTCCGGCCCGACGCCCATCGCGGCCAGCATGAACAGCGAGGCGGACGGGATCGGCGCGGTCCCGAACGCGGCCAGCGCGCCGGTCAGCAGCATGATCGCCAGCATGGAAGCATCGGGAACGACGCCCAGCGCCTGGAGCGCGAACTGGCCGAGCAGCCCGACATACATGGCCGTCCCGTCCTTGCCGATGCTGGTCCCCAGCGGCAGCACCGTCGACGCGATCGGCCGCGCCACGCCCAGATCGTCCCCTGCCACCCGCAGCGCGACGGGCAGCGTCGCCGACGAGGATGCGGTCGAGAAGGCGACCACGAGCGCGTCGGCGATCCCGCGATAGAAGCGCCCCACCGGCAGCTTCGCCCGGAACCGGATCAGCGGCGCATGGACCAGCGCCATCTGCGCCAGCGAGGCCAGGACCACGCACAGCGCCAGCCAGCCGATATTGACGAACACCGCCGCGCCCCCGGTGGCGACCGCGCCCGCGATCAGCGCCAGGACACCAAAGGGCGTGACCTCCATGACGATCCGCACGATCTGGAGGAGCACGCTGCTCAGCGACTGGAGCAGCGCCGTCACGGGCCTGCCCGCCTCGCCCGAGACGACGGCGCCGACGCCCAACAATATCGCGATGAACAGGATGGCGAGCATGTCGCCCTTGGCGAGCGCGTCGACGATGTTGACGGGGATGACGCCCAGCAGCTGCTCGGTCGGGCTCACGGGCCGGCCGAGCAGGTGCGGCGCGACACCGGCGAGCGCGATCCCCTGGCCCGGGCGGAGGATCAGTCCCGCCGCCATGCCGATCGACACCGCGATCAGCGTGGTCAGCGCGAACAACCCCACCGCGCGCCCGCCGATCGGCCCCAGCCGTCGCGGATCGCCGAGCGCCGCGATGCCCGCCGCCACCGTGACGAGCACCACCGGCACCACCAGCATCCGGATCAGCCGCGCGAACAGCTCGCCGACGATGCGGATCGCCACCGCGCCCTCGGGCCAGAGCGCGCCGAGCGCGATGCCGAGCACGAGCCCGGCGACCACCCGCTTCCAGAGCGGCACCGCGAACCAGCGGCGCAGGGGGGTCATGCCCCGCCGCCCCAGAAGCCCGGCGCGGGCGGCGACAGCACGCCCTCCCGGTCGACAGCCCCGCCCGGCCGGTCCTCCGCCAGCCAGAGCGGGCCGTCGAGGTCGACGAACTCGGCCCCGTCCGCGACGAGCATCGCCGGCGCGATGCCGAGCGAGGAGCATATCATGCACCCGACCATCAACCCGAACCCCCGCGACCGCGCCGCCTCGGCGAGCACCAGCGCCTCGGTCAGCCCGCCCGTCTTGTCCAGCTTGACGTTCACATGGGTGTAGCGACCCGCCAGCGCATCGAGATCGTCCGTCACGTGAAGCGACTCGTCGGCGCAAAGCGGCACGCGCCACCGCCGCCCGGCCAGCGCCTCGTCCGCGCCGGCGGGCAGCGGCTGTTCGAGCAGGTGGACGCGCTGCTCGACCAGCACGTCCTCGATCCGCAGAAGGTCGTCGATCGTCCAGCTCTCGTTCGGGTCGACGATCAGCCGCGGCGCGGGCGCGGCGGCGCGGACGGCGCGGATGCAATCGGCGGCGCCCACGGCGTCGACCTTGACCTTCAGCAGCGGCGCCGGCGCCGCCCGGCGCGCGACCGCGGCCATGGCACCGGGCGCGTCGATGCCGATCGTGATCGCGGAAGCGAGCGGCGCGGGGCCGGGCCGCCCGCAAAGCGCCGCCACGGTCGTCCCGGCGATCCGTGCCTCCAGGTCCCACAACGCGCAGTCCAGCGCGTTGCGCGCCGCGCCGGGCGGCATTGCCCGGCCGATCGCCGCGCGCCCCTCCCCGGCCTCGATCAGCGGTCGGACGGCCTCGATCGCGGCGAGCGCGCCGTCGACCGTCTCGCCATAGCGCGGATAGGGCACGCCCTCGCCCCGGCCGACGGCGTCGCCCTGCCCGATCGTGACCGTGACGACATCCGCCGCGGTCTTCACCCCGCGCGCGATGCGGAACGGGGCCGTCAGGCCGAAACGGTCGCGGACGGCGCGGAGGGTGCGAAGCATCGGAACATCTCGTCGACGATCGGGTCGGCCCCGAAGCGGTGGGGATCGGTGCAGGGCAGCGCGAGCTCGGCGGCCGTCGCGTCGCACAACCGGCGCGCGGCCGCCTCGTCCAGCGCCGACGTGTTGAGCGCGACGCCGACCGCGCGGACGTCCGGGCTGGTCAGCCGCGCGACCGACAGGTTCGCGGCCAGGCACGCGGCCGGATCGGGCATCGGATAATGCGGCAGCCCGCGCATCCGCAGGCGCGACGGGTCGTGGCACAGCAGGATCGCGGCGGGCTGCGCGCCGTGGAGCAGCCCGGTGGAGACGCCCGCGAAGGAGGGGTGGAACAACGACCCCTGCCCCTCGATCAGGTCCCAGCCGTCGTCGTGCCGCGCCGGGCTGAGCGCCTCGATCGCGCCCGAGATGAAATCGGCCACCACCGCGTCGAGCGGTACGCCCGCGCCCGCGATCAGGATGCCCGTCTGCCCCGTGGCGCGGAAGTCGGCCGCGACGCCCCGGCGGCGGAGCGCGTCGCGCAGCGCCAGCGTCGCGTACATCTTACCCACCGAACAGTCGGTGCCGACCGTCAGCAGCCGCCTCCCCGCGCGCGGCAGCCCGTTGCCGACCGGCAGGTTCGCGGGCGGATCGCGCACGTCGAACAGCGTCACCCCCGCTTCGGCGGCGGCCCGGACCAGCCGGGGCTCGTCGCGCAGCCGCTGATGGAGGCCGGAGGCGACGTTCATTCCCGCCGCGATCGCGCCGAGCGCGTCCTCGACCAGCGGCTCGCCCAGCCGGCCACCGGGATTGGCGATCCCCAGCACCAGCGTCCGCGCGCCCGCGGCCCGCGCCTGCGCCATGGTCAGACGCGGCAGGTCCAGCGTGAAGCGGCATTCGTCGTGCCGGAACTCGCCCACGCAATCGCCGCGGCGAAACACCGCCACCCCGCGCGAGGTCTTCAGGCCGATCTCGTCGTCCGAGCGGCCGAGATAAAGGAGAAAGGGAGGAGGGATCATCGCGGACCTTTGGCAGGGAGTGGGGGGCAGCCGGCGGGACGCGGCCTGAGCAGCGCGCGCCCCGCCGCGATGCCGGTGGCGGCGCCGTTCGCCAGCACCAGGCGACCATTGACCAGAAGGGCGTCCACCCCGACGCTCGGCCGGTCGGGCCGGATGTAATCGGCGCGCGGCGCATAGCGATCGGGATCGAACACGACGATATCGGCATAGTGGCCCGGCCTGAGGTAACCGCGCCCGGCGATGCCGTAGATGTCGGCCGTCAGCCCCGTCGACCGGCGGATGAAGTCGGCGAGCGTCACGACCCCGCGCTCGCGCACATAGGTCCGGTATTTGCGCGGAAAGCTGGCATATTGGCGCGGATGGCCGTCCGATCCGTCGGAAGCGGTGACGACCCAGGGCTGCGCCATGATCAGGTCGACGTCGCGGTCGGCCATGTTGAAGCTGGCGATCCCCGGCCCGGCCGCGCCGGTGCCGGCCGCGTTGGCGACGCGCAGGATACGGATCGCGGCGTCGACCGGATCGACCCTCCACCCGGCCGCCGCCCTGCCGAGCGTCCGGCCGCTCCAGGGGCGACCCGCGCTCGTCAGCAGGATCGCGTCCGCCCCGCCGCGTCGGCGCAGATTGTCGCGCATCCCGGTCTTGATCCGCGCCAGCGTCGCGGGATCGTCCAGCCGCGCGATCAGCGCCTGGTAGCCCCCGTCCACCGCCCAGCCCGGCAGCAGCGCCGCGTCGAGGCTGGATCCCGACGCCAGCCAGGGATATTGGTCGGCGGTGACGCGCATCCCCGTGCGCCTGGCCGCCGCGATCTCCGCGACGAGGGCCGGGGCCTGACCGTGCAGGTCCACGCCGAGCGCCTTCAGGTGCGAGAAGTGCACGGGCGTGCCGGCCGCGCGGCCGATCGCGATCGCCTCGCGCGTCGAGGCGAGCAGCCCGATCGTATAGGTCGACTCGTCGCGCTGGTGCGTGTCGTACAGCCCGCCGCGCCGGCCCGCCTCGGCGGCGACCGCGATCACCTCGTCGGTGCGCGCATAGCTTTGCGGCGCGTAGAACAGCCCGGTCGAGAGGCCCAGGGCCCCCTGGCACATCGCCGCGGCGGCGAGCGCGCGTTCCCGGCCCAGCTCGGCGGGAGTGGGCGCCCGGTCGACCGGACCCAGCACCCGCGCGCGGATCGCGCCGAAGCCGACCATCGCCGCGACGTTGACGCCGATGCCGCTCGCCTCCAGCCCGGCCAAGTCGGCCGCCACGTCGGGCGTGCCCCGGCCGTCGCCGCCGACGACGATCGTGGACACCCCCTGCGCCAGCCAGGGCAGGGTCAGCCGTCTGGCCGGATCGGGCGCGCGGAGGTAGCTGTCGGGATGGGTGTGGGGGTCGATGAAGCCCGGCGCGACGATCCGGCCGCGCGCGTCGATCACGCGAACCGCCGCCGTGCCGCGGCCGGGGCCGACATAGGCGATGCGGTCGCCGCGCACCTCCACATCGCCCAGGAACGCGGGCTGGTCGGCGCCATTGTGGATGGTGCCGCCCCGGATCACCACGTCGACACGCGGCGGCGGGGCGGCCGACCCGGCGCACAGCGCCGCGCCGGCGAGCAGCAGGCCGGGAACCTTCATGCCCCCGGCCCCGCCGGTCGCAATATGGTGCGCGCTTCGGCCGCCGCGTCCACCGCCGCACGGCTGAAGGGCATGGGCAGCATCCGGCCCGCGATCCACGGGACATAATGGTCGCGGTGGTGAGGCGAGCGCGGGTCGTTGGACTGGCCCGGCAGGTTGAGCATCACCGAATTGTCCCATGCCCCGACATCGATAACCTGGGCGTAGCTCGCCCCGCCCGCCGTCCGCCAGCCGTCGTTCGCGGGGACCCAGCGCGCCATGACCGTATAGCCGTCCCCGCCCGACCCGGCGCCCTCGATCGGCGGAAAGGCGGCGGCGATCGCCGGGACGCGCGACAGCGGGTGGGCGATGCGCACCTTGTGGAGCGTCGCCCAGCGCCACCGGGCGGGATCGTCGCCCATCTCCCGCCGCGCGCTCTCCCAGGCCGACCCGAGCGCGCCGTCGACCAGCGCGTCGCGTGCGGCGGCCGGAAGCCGGGCGTCCCTCCCCTCCAGCATCCGCAACAACGCGCCTGCGGCGATTTCCGCGACGAGTTCCCGGGCCCGGGGCGGCACCACCGCGGCCAGGACGCGGCGGCCGAGCTCGCGCCAGAGCAGCTCGAACAGCGCGGCGGGCGCGCTGTCGCCGTCGATCCGCGCGCTCCAGCCGCGGAGCATGGCGGCGGCGGGCCGCGCCCGCTCCGAAGGCGCATCGGGGAGCAGCGCCAGCAGCCGCAGCGCGGGCGTCGACAGCGTGTCCTGCTGCAGCCGGATACTGTCCGCCAGCCCGTGCCGCTCCTGCCGCGACAGCACATCGACGATCCGGTCATAGCGGTAGGGGTCGCGGAACGAATAGGCGGGGATGCGGTCGCGCGGGGTGGTCGGGGGCAGGTTGTTCTGATTGGCCGACGCGAACCAGCCCTTGGCCGGGTCGTAGTCGCTGGGCAGCGTGTCGTGGCCGCGCATGCCCGTCCAGTCGTACCGTCCGTCGCCGGGCACCGGCATCAGGCCGTCGCCGCGCTTCCTGACGGGCGCGAAGCCGATCACCTGCCATCCATGATGGCCGTCCACATCGGCATAATGAAAGTTCGTCGGCGACGGATGCAGCCGGAACGCGCGCTGAAGCGACGGCCAGTCGCGCGCCAGGTTGATCGCGATCATCGCGAACGAACCGCTCGCGCCCGGCCGCAGCGCGATGGCGGCGAGCGCGGTGGCCCGGCGGCGCGCGGCGTCGTGCGACACGACGGGACCCTGGGCGGCGTAGCGCAAGGTGACGGCGCGCGGGGGCGCTCCCCTGACCGGGATCTCGACCGCGACGCGTTCGAACCGCCGCCAGCCACCCTGGTGGCGGTAGCGCTCCGGATCGGCGGGATCGAGTTCGAGGACGAACAGGTCGGACTGGTCGATATGGAAATTGGTGCGGCCGAACGCGAAGCGGTCGGTATGCCCCTGCATGATCCCGGGCAGTCCGGGCGCTCCCGCGCCGATCACGTCCAGGCCGGGCGCGGTCAGGTGGACGACATGGCGCGGCCCGAACCCGCCGATCCCCAGATGCGGATCATTGGCCAGGATCGGGCGGCCCGTCGCCGTACGGCGGCCCGCGACCGTCCAGGCGTTGGAGCCCGCGCCGGCGCGCTCGGCGGGCGTGACGGCCGGTGTGATCACCGGCGTCCGGGGGCCGAAGGACGGCCCGCCGCCGCGCAGGACACCCAGATCGGCGTCCGACACCGCCGCCGCGTCGAGCCCGTCGGGGACGGCCAGCGTTCCCGCCGGGCGAAGCGGGGCGACCAGCGCGTCCAGATTGAGCAGCCCGAGCGCCGCCAGCCAGGCGCGGCGGATCTCGTCGTCGACATTGCCCACCGACACGTCGCGCGTCAGCACCAGCGCGCCGAGGGTCCAGCGGAGCGGCCGGACACCGAGGATCGCATATTCGGGCGGCAGCAGCGCCGGGTCGCGCTCCACCTCCGCGATGCGCGCGTTGACGCCGTCGACATAGGCGCGCGCGCAGTCCAGCACCTCGCGCGGCACGCGCGCCAGCTCGGCTTCCAGGTCGCCGCGATAATGGAACAGCCGCGCCGCCGCGTCCTGCTCGGCGAAATCGGGGCCGAACGCCTCCGCCATCCGGCCGAGCTCGCGCCGTTGCGCCAGGTCGATCTGGAACAGGCGGTCGCGCGCGACGACATAGCCCTGGCCGAAAAAGGCGTCCGCCCGGGACGCGGCGCGGATGTGCGGCACGCCGTAGCGGTCATCGACGATCTCGATCGGCGCCGACAGGCCGGGCGACGCGACGCGTCGCGCCGCCGCCAGCCGGAAAGGCCCCCCGCGCGCGGCCGCGCCCCAGGCCAGCGTCGCTACGGAACCGAGCAGGAAGGCGCGACGACCTAGCACCCCGATCCTTCAGCCTCCCCGGTCATCGCGGACGCTTCGGCGCGTCTCCGCCACCGTCCTATGCCACCCGCACGTCCCGGCATAGGTGCGCCGGACGGGCATCCTGTCGAAAATATCACGGCCGCCGAATTATTACGCCGGCGTCACCGGCGGCCCTTGACGCTGCTCGCCCCTATCCGGCAGCTTCATGGGGTGGGGGCGGTCGTCACCCGTCGCACCGGTTGATGCGACGGGCCGGCGGTGAGCGGATGCGGCGGGGCGGCACCCGGCGGCGTCCGTGCGGCGCGAAAACAGGGGGAAGATCATGGGTGAACGCGGACTCCGGCGGCGGTCGCCGCATCTCGGAACGCTGTCGAGCGCGGTCGCGCTGATGGTCGCGGGCTGCCTCGCGGCGCCGGCCGCGGCGCAAACGCCGGTGGCGTCGCCGGCGGATACGCCCCCACCGCAGGAGGGGACAGGCCTGTCGAGCGCGGCCACCGTGCAGCCGACCGAAACGAACCCCGCCGTGGCGACGGACGTGGTCGTCACCGGCACGCGCATCGTCCGCGACGGGTTCCAGGCGCCCACGCCGCTCACCGTGCTGACGGCCGAGGAGATCCAGAACAGCTCGCCGTCGAACAACATCGCCGACTTCGTGAACCAGCTGCCCGCGCTCGCCGGGTCGACGCGCCCGGCCAATTCGCGCCTCAACCTGTCGAGCGGCCAGGCGGGCATCAACGCGCTCAACCTGCGCAACCTGGGCGAGGTCCGCACGCTGGTGCTGCTCGACGGGCGGCGATCGGTCCCCTCGACCGTCACCGGGCTGGTCGACGTCAACACCATTCCGCAATTATTGGTGCGCAGCATCGAGGTCGTCACCGGCGGCGCGTCGGCGGCCTATGGTTCGGACGCGGTGGCGGGCGTGGTCAATTTCGTGCTCGACAAGAAATATAGGGGGCTCAAGGTCCAGGTCGACAGCGGCGTCACCGACAAGGGCGACGGCTTCAACTACTCGTTCGGCGTCGCGGGCGGCCTGTCCTTCGGCGCGGAAGGCCGCGGCCACATCCTCCTGAGCGCCGAGCTCGCGCACCGCGACGGCATTTTCGAGGTGGATCGCGACTGGAACCAGACGGGCTTTGTGCGGATCCAGGATCCGGCCTGGACGGCGACCAGCACCTCGCCGCAATTCCTGATCCGGCGCCAGGTAGGCGCGGCGAACTCGACGCCGGGCGGCCTCGTCACCGGCTCGGCGGGCGGCGTGGCGAACCGGTTGCGCGGCCTTTATTTCGGCCAGGACGGCGCGGTGCAGCAGTTCCAATATGGCGCGCTCACCTTTCCGTCGCCGACCGGGGCCGCCCCGCCGACCCTGACCCAGGGCGGCGACTGGCGGGTCAATGATTCGGGGCGGCGCATCGGGCTCGATCCCGAAGACGACCGCCACGGCATCTTCGGTCGGCTCAGCTACGAGGTCGCCGACGGGATCGAGCTGTTCGCCGAAGGGTCGTATAATCGGCAGGAGGTCCTCTTCAACGCGGGCCCGAACCTGTCGACCGGCATCGCGCTGAACGCCACCGGTTGCGGCGCGGCGGCGACGGCCGGCGCGGCGCCGCTCACCTGCAACGCGTTCCTGTACAACACGCTGGGGCCGGCGCGGCTCGCCGGCATCACCGGCGTGACGCTCGCGACGACGGCGGTCGACCTGCCCTTCCGCGCGGTCAACAACAAGCGCGAGGTGCAACGATACGCGCTGGGCGCCGAGGGCGAGACCGACCTGTTCGGCCGCCGCGCGACGTGGAACGCTTATGGTCAATATGGCCGCGCCGACCTGCGCGAGCAGCTGCGCAACATCATGAACAACGTGCGCGTCAACAACGCCACCGCGGCGGTGTTCGCGCCCGCGGGCAATAGCGGTGGCTATGCGGCCGGGTCGATCCAGTGCCTCGTCAACGTCGACGCGGCCACCGCCAACGACGATCGTGCCTGCGTGCCGCTCAACCGGCTGGGCGTCGGCGTCGCCGATCCCGCGGCGATCTCCTACATCCTCGGCGACCCGTACCGCGACGAGGTGGTGGAGCAGTTCGTCACGGGCGCCAACGTGTCGGTCACCCCCTTCGCGACCTGGGCGGGCGATGTCAGCATCGCGCTCGGCGCGGAATATCGCGAGGAGAAGATCCGGGGCTTCGTGCCGCCCGAGTTCCAGCCGCTCAGCACGCTGGACGCCGCCGGTCGTCCTTCGACGACGAACCGCTGGTCCGTCGGCAACTACCTGCCCACCAACGGCCGCTTCGACGTGACCGAAGCCTATGTCGAGGCGGTGGTGCCGCTCGGGCTGGGGCTGGAGTTCAACGGCGCGGCGCGCGCGACCGAATATTCGACCGCCGGCTATGTCACGACGTGGAAGGCGGGCGCGACCTGGCGACCGATCGACGACCTCCGTTTCCGCGTGACGCGGTCGCGCGACATCCGCGCGCCCAATCTGAACGAACTGTTCCAGGCCGGCACCGCGAACAGCGACGCGGTGCGCAACCCCGCCTTCACCACCGACGGGTTGAACGGGCCGGCGACGTTCAGCTACTCGGCCAACGCCACGGGAAATCTGACCCTGCGCGCCGAGAAGGCGGATTCGTGGAATGCGGGCGTGGTGCTCTCGCCGCGCTTCCTGCCCGGCTTCAACATGTCGGTGGATTATTTCCGCATCGACCTCGAAAACGCGATCAGCACCTTCAGCGCGCAGGACATCATCAACCTGTGCGTCCAGGGCCAGCAGCAATTCTGCGAGGCCTACAGCACCGACCCGATCCGCACCACCAATCCCGCCCAGCCCTATCTCGTCTTCCGCACCCAGCCGTTCAACGCCGCCAGCCAGCTGGTCCGCGGCGTCGACATCGACGCGTCCTACCGCCTGCCGCTGGACCGGATCTTCGCCGCCGCCCAGGGCGACTTCACGTTGCGCGGCGTTGCCACCCGTTATATCGACAATCTGTTCGACAGCGGCATTCCGACCAATCCGGTGCTCAACTCGGTCGGGGTGAATGGCGGCCAGACGACCACGCCCAAATGGATCTACCGCGCCAGCGCGACATACGACGCGCCCGGCTTCTCGATCACAGGCGTCGGCCGGGGCGTCAGCGCGGGCAAGTACGTCGCCAACGGCATCGAATGCCAGGCCGGCTCGTGCCCGCTCTCGACCACCCAGTTCCCGACCTATGACGACAATCATGTGTCGGGCGTGTTCTATGCCGACCTCAACCTGACCGCCAAGATCGACATGGGCGATACGGAGGCGCAGCTGTTCCTCAACGTCACCAACCTGTTGGACGAGGACGCGCTGCTGCTGCCCGAGACGGGCCTGGCGGCGAACAGCACCTATTCGGACCTGCTCGGCCGCTCCTTCCGCCTCGGGGTGCGCATGCGGACACGCTGAACCGTCACGGCGTCGGGACCGGAGCGGGGCGTCCGCCCGCATCCGCTCCTTCCCTGCCCCGGCGGAACCCCCCTGCCCATAACCCGTTCTTCCGGCGCAACATCCGCCCGGAAGGCTTCCCATGACCGATACCGACACCAGCCGCCGCACCTTCGTCGCGGGCGCCGCGCTCGCGGGCGCCGCCGCCGCCGTGCCCGCCGCCGCACAGGAGCCCAAGGCGCCCGGCGCCCCCACGACCCCGCGCGCCGCCGCCTATCCCAAGCCGCCCTTCCCCGTGCAGCGCCAGCCCTGGCCGGGCCTCGCCTCCAAGATGACGCCGCGCCCCGATCACGGCGAGACCAGCTACCGGGGCTCGGGCCGCCTGGCGGGCAAGCGCGCGCTGATCACCGGGGGCGACAGCGGCATCGGCCGCGCCGCCGCAATCGCCTATGCCCGCGAGGGCGCGGACGTGGCGATCAACTACCTTCCCGCCGAGGAGCCGGACGCGCGCGAGGTGGTGGAGCTGATCCGCGCCGCGGGCCGCAAGGCGGTCGCCATCCCCGGCGACCTGCGCGAGGAGGCGTTCTGCCGCAAGCTCGTGACGCAGGCCGCGCGCGAGCTGGGCGGGCTCGACATCCTCGTCAACAACGCCGCGCGCCAGCAGACCAAGCCCACCATCGACGCGATCTCGTCCGCCGATTTCGACGCCACAATGAAGACCAACGTCTACGCTCCCTTCTGGCTCACCAGGGCCGCCGTCGCGCTGATGGGGCCGGGCGGGGTCGTGGTGAACACCTCGTCGGAACAGGCGAGCGATCCGTCGGAGGATCTGGTCGACTACGCCCTGACCCGCGCCGCCGTGCTCAATTTCACCAAGTCGATGGCCAAGCAGCTCGCCCCACGCGGCATCCGCGTCAACGCGGTCGCCCCCGGCCCCTTCTGGACCCCGCTTCAGGTCTCGGGCGGCGCCACGCCGGAGAAGCTCCAGACCTTCGGATCGCAGGCGCCGCTCGGCCGGCCCGGCCAGCCCGCCGAGATCGCCGGGCTCTACGTCGCCGCGGCCGACCCGGCGCTCAGCTTCTCGACGGGGCAGATCTTCGGCGCCACCGGCGGCGGCGGCCAGCCCGCCTGACCCCGATCGGAACCCACCCATGAAGCTCAAGCTCAAGCCGCTCGCCGACCAGGTGATCGTCATCACCGGCGCCTCGTCGGGCATCGGCCTCGCCACCGCGCGCATGGCGGCCAAGGCGGGCGCCCGGGTGGTCGCGGTCGCGCGCAGCGGCGACGCGCTCGCGCAGCTCGTGTCGGAGATCGTGACGGCCGGCGGACAGGCGATCCACGTCATCGCCGATGTATCGGTCGAGGATGAGGTACGCCGCGTCGCCGAGATCGCGGTCGGGCGGTTCGGCGGGTTCGACACCTGGGTCAACAATGCCGGCGCCGGCATCTATGGCCGGATCGAACAGGTGCCGATCGCGGATCAGCGCCGGCTGATGGACGTGAATTATTGGAGCCAGGTCCATGGCTCGCTCGAGGCCGTGCGTCACTTCAAGGCCCGCAATGGCGGCGCGCTGATAAACATCGGCAGCGAGGTGGGGGAGCGCGGCATCCCGCTCCAGGGCGCCTATGCGGCCACCAAGCACGCGATCAAGGGTTTCACCGAAGCGCTCCGCATGGAGCTGGAGGATGAAGGCGCACCGGTGTCGGTCACGCTGGTCAAGCCCGGCCAGATCGACACGCCCTTCCCGGTCAACGCCAAGAATTATCTGCCGTCCGAGCCGCATCATGTCCCGCCGGTCTATGCCCCGGAGGTCGTGGCCCGTGCGATCCTGGGCGCGGCCGTCAGGCCGATCCGCGACCTTTATGCCGGCGGCGGCGCGCGCGGCATGGCGGCGGCGGCGCATCTCGCGCCCGGCGCGATCGACCGGCCGCTGGGGGCGGCGCTGATCCCGACCACCCCGTCGGGCCGAGAGCCGGCTCGCTCCTTCGAGGATAACGGCCTCGACCGTCCCAACAACCGGCTGGAGGAACACGGCAACTACGAAGGCCATGTCATGAGGACGAGCCTCTACACCGAAGCCAAGCTCCACCCGCTCGCGGCCGGCGCCGCCGCGCTGGGCGTCGGCCTCGCCCTCCTCGCCGGCGCGAAGCTCAAGCCCCATGCTCCCGCCAGGATGGGCGGCGCGGCCGGCGAGTCGCTCGCCAAGGCACTCCACGTCACGCTTGAAGCCAGGCAGGGCCGCGAAGACGAGGTCCGCGAATTGCTCCGCAACATCCTGGCCGAGGTGCAGGACGAGCCCGGCACGCGCAGCTGGTACGGCGTACGCCGGACCGGGCGGGTGTTCGAGATTTTCGAGACCTTCCCGGACGAGGCCGCGCGCGCGGCGCATCTGGCCGGCAAGGGCGCCGCGCTGCTCATGGCCCGGTCGAACGAGCTGCTCGCGAGACCGGCGCGGATCGACCGCCTCGACCTGCTGCTGCGCAAGCCCGGCTGAACGGGCGGCTGTCAAGGAGTGGCGGCCCGGACATTCCGCTTCAGGATATTTCCAGGCGGGGGAATGGACCCGCATCCGCTTCCGTCCGTTCTGTTCCACGCGCGCCGGTCCATGATAAGGGGCGGCGCGAAGGGAATCTCAATTCATGGGTGGCGATCTTGATTTCTCGCGGCGCGGCGTGATCGGGGCTGGCATGGCCGGCGTGGCGGTGACCGGCATCGGCTTGGCCGACGGCGCGGAGGCCCAGCGGCCGGCGGGAGGCCAGACGACCGCGACCATGTCGGTGTCGCTGACCGTCAACGGCCAGGCGCGCACGCTCGACATCGATCCGCGCACCTCGCTGCTCGACGCGCTGCGCGAGCATCTGAAGCTCACCGGCTCGAAAAAGGGCTGCGACCATGGCCAGTGCGGCGCGTGCACGGTGCTGGTCGAGGGACGCCGCATCAACAGCTGCCTGTCGCTCGCGGTAATGCACGACGGCGACGAGGTCACGACGATCGAGGGGCTGGGCCGCCCCGGCGCGCTGCACCCGATGCAGGCCGCCTTCGTCAAGCATGACGCGTTTCAGTGCGGCTATTGCACCCCCGGGCAGATCTGCTCGGCGGTGGGGATGCTCGAGGAGATCAAGGCAGGCGTGCCGAGCCACATCGCGACCGATCTGAACCGCAAGCCCGGCGCCACCGTCGACGAGATGCGCGAGCGGATGAGCGGCAATCTGTGCCGCTGCGGTGCCTATTCGAACATCGTCGAGGCGATGGTCGAGGTGGCGGGAACGCGCGCATGAAGTCCTTCACCTATGAACGCGCCGCCACGCCCGCGGCCGCCGCCGCGGCGGCGGCCAGGACCCCCGGCGCGCGTTTCATCGCGGGCGGGACCAATCTGCTCGACCTGATGAAGCTGCAGATCGAGACGCCCGCCCATCTGATCGACGTGAACCGCATCGGCCTCGACAAGATCGAGGAAACGCCGGCAGGCGGCCTGCGCATCGGCGCGCTGGTGCGCAACACCGACCTGGCGAGCGACCCGCGCGTCCGCCGCGATTACGGCGTCCTCTCGCGCGCGCTGCTGTCGGGCGCCAGCGGGCAGCTCCGCAACAAGGCGACGACGGCGGGCAATCTGCTCCAGCGGACCCGCTGTCCCTATTTCTACGACACCACGAAGCCGTGCAACAAGCGCAAGCCCGGCACGGGCTGCGCGGCGATCGGCGGGTTCAACCGCAACCTCGCGATCATCGGCACCAGCGACCAGTGCATCGCGACGCATCCCAGCGACATGGCGGTCGCGATGCGCGTGCTCGACGCCACGGTGGAGACCGTGCGTCCCGACGGGCAGACCCGCGCCATCCCGATCGCCGACTTCCACCGCCTGCCCGGCGATACGCCGCACATCGACACCAATCTCCAGCCCGGCGAGCTGATCACCGCCGTGACGCTGCCCAAGCCGATCGGCGGCACGCAGATCTATCAAAAGGTCCGCGACCGTGCCTCCTATGCCTTCGCGCTGATCTCCGTCGCGGCGGTGATCGAACGCGGCGGGCGCGGGCGGCTCGCCTTCGGCGGCGTGGCGCATAAGCCGTGGCGCGTCGAGGCGGCCGAGGCGCGGATCGGCGCGGGTCCCAAGGCGACCGCTGACACGGCGTTCGCGGGCGCGCGCACCACCCAACAGAACGCGTTCAAGCTGCCGCTGATCGAGCGCACGCTGACTGCCGTGTTCGCCCAAGTGAAGGCATAAGCCATGCGGTTTGACACGCCCGCCACCACCAACCCCATCGACCGCATGACCGTCGTCGGCAAGCCGGTCGACCGGGTCGATGGGCCGCTCAAGGTCTCCGGGCTCGCGCCCTATGCCTATGAACGTCACGATGTCGTCCCCGGTCAGGCATACGGCTTCATCGTCGGCGCGGCGATCGCGCGCGGCCGCATCCGGTCGATGGACCTGGCCGAGGCGAAGCGCGCGCCCGGCGTGGTCGCGATCGTCACCCACGAGAATGCCGGCAAGCTCGGCAAGCCCAAGGCGATCACCGCGACGCTGCTCGGCGGGCCGGAGATCGAGCATTTCGATCAGGCGATCGCGATCGTCGTCGCGGAAAGCTTCGAACAGGCCCGCGCCGCCGCCAAGCTGATCCGCGTCGATTACGCCCGCGCCGACGGCCAATACGACCTGCGCGCCGCCCTGCCCACCGCCAAGCCGGTCAGCGACGGCAGCGGCGAGGGCAGCGCGTCGCCCGCCCGCGTCGAGATCGGCGATTTCGACGGCGCCTTCGCCCGCGCGCCGGTCAAGGTCGAGGCCGAATATTCCACCCCCGACGAAAGCCATGCGATGATGGAGCCCCACGCCTCCATCGCCGCCTGGACGGGTGACGAGCTGACGCTGTGGACGTCGAACCAGATGATCAACTGGGCGGTTCGCGACCTCAGCCAGGCGCTGCTCATCCCCAAGGACAAGATCCGCGTCCTGTCGCCCTATATCGGCGGCGGCTTCGGGTCGAAATTGTGGATCCGCTCCGACACGGTGATGGCCGCGGTCGCCGCGCGCGTGGCCAAGCGCCCGGTCAAGGTCGCGCTCACCCGGCAGCAGGTGTTCAACAACACCACCCACCGCCCCGCCACCGTCCAGCGGCTGCGCCTGGGCGCCGAGCGCGACGGGCGGATCACCGCCATCTCGCACGAGAGTTCGTCGGGCGACCTGCCCGGCGGCGGGCCGGAGACGGCGACCTCGCAGACGCGGCTGCTTTATGCCGGCGCGAACCGGCTGGTCGAGATGAAACTCGCGACGCTCCATCTGCCCGAGGGCAATGCGATGCGCGCGCCGGGCGAGGCGCCGGGCATGATGGCGCTCGAGGTCGCGATGGACGAACTGGCCGAGAAACTGGGCATGGACCCGGTGGAGCTCCGCATCGTCAACGACACCCAAGTCGATCCCGAGCATCCCGAGCGCCGCTTCTCGCAACGCAATTTGATCGCTTGCCTGCGCACCGGCGCCGACCGCTTCGGCTGGTCGAAGCGTAATGCGAAGCCGGCCCAGGTGCGCGACGGGCGCTGGCTGGTCGGCATGGGCGTGGCTTCCGCCTTCCGCAACAATCTGACCATGAAGTCCGCCGCGCGCGTCGCGGTCGACCGCACCGGCGCCGTCACCGTCTCCACCGACATGACCGATATCGGGACCGGCAGCTATACGGTCATCGCGCAGACCGCCGCCGAGATGCTCGGCGTTCCCGTGGACAAGGTCGTGGTGCGGCTGGGCGATTCCAGCTTTCCCGTGTCGTCCGGGTCGGGCGGACAATGGGGCGGCAACAGCGCGACGGCGGGCGTCTATGCCGCCTGCGCCAAGCTGCGCGAGGCGGTCGCGGCCAAGCTCGGCTTCAACTCGGCCGATGTCGAGTTCGTCGGCGGTCAGGTCCGGTCGGGCAATCGCAGCGTTCCCCTGGCCGAGGCGGCGGGCGATGCGGGGATCACCGCCGAGGATTTTCTCGACTATGGCGATCTGGGCAAGACCTATCAGCAATCGACCTTCGGCGCGCATTTCGTCGAGGCCGGGGTCGACGCGCTAACGGGCGAGGTGCGCATCCGGCGGATGCTCGCGGTCTGCGCGGCGGGGCGCATCCTCAATCCCAAGACCGCGCGCAGCCAGGTGATCGGCGCGATGACCATGGGCGTCGGCGCGGCATTGATGGAAGAAGCGGTGGTCGACACGCGCTTCGGCTGCTTCATCAACCACGACCTCGCCGAATATCATGTGCCGGTCCATGCCGACATCCCGCACCAGGACGTGATCTTCCTCGACGAGGCGGACGACAAGTCGTCGCCGATGAAGGCCAAGGGCGTGGGCGAACTGGGCATGTGCGGCGTCGGCGGCGCGGTCGCCAACGCCGTGTACAACGCCTGCGGGGTGCGCGTGCGCGACTATCCGCTGACGCTGGACAAGATCATCGCGGGGCTGCCGCCGCTCTCGTCGAAGGTGGCGTAGGCGGGGCCGACGCGGAGGGCTGGCGCAGCACGCTCCACCCCTCCGGCAGGAAGTCGGTCGACATGTAATAATAGAAATTGCATCCGCCGTCCGCGCGGTAGCTCGCGCCCTTGACCAGGCCGATCGCGGTGGTGCCGATGAACACGGGCCCGCCGCTGTCGCCGCCGCGGCATTTGGGGCCGGCGACCGTCACCCAGGTCGGGGTGCACGCGCCGCCGCACAGGTCGCCCGACGGCGCGAAGTCGGTCAGCTCGACCTCGGCGCAGCTATAGCCGCTCCGCTCGCCCTGGTGGCACACGAAGTCGCCCGCGCGCGTGCTCCGCAGCGGACGCGCGCCGGTCACCGGCCGCGACAGCGTCTTGGCGTTGTCCGCAAAGAAGAAGGGGCGCAGCGCGGCGTCGGCAAGGTGAAGCTGCACGTCCTGATAGCCCCAGCCCCAGCCGTCGATGAACGTCAGCGGCACCTCGGGGCCGCCGCCCTCCAGATAGCTCAGCGCATCGGGGCAATGCGCGGCGGTGACGACCCCCGCTTGGACGCCGTTGGTGACCACGAACCCCGTGGTGCAGGCATAACGCCGCCCATCGGCCGGACTCGTCCCCACCAGCCGCGCCCCGCCCTCGACCGCGCTGTCCGCGTCGGGCCGGTCCACCGCGCGCAGCCGGACGGGCACCCCGGTCGCCAGCGTCAGCTCGGTCAGCAACGCGTCATGGCCATGAGCGTCGATATCCGCCCGGTTGAGCGTGACGACCATCTCGCCGGTGCGCTGATCGAGCCCCAGGCCGGGGGCGTGGGGCAAGGCGGCGCGAATATCGGCCTGATGGCGCTCGATCGCGGCGACCACCTGCCCGCGCGTCGCGACCGCGCCGGTGCGGAAGACCACGGGTACGACGCCGCCGCCCGTGACGATCCGCTCCCCGGCCACCGGCGCGTCCCCCGTCAGCAGCACGCTGATCCGATAGGCCGCACCATGCTCCACCGCGATCCCCGCCAGCCGGTCGGCGAACCGCGCGGCGATCGCGTCGGTCGCGGCGAGCGTCTCCTCCTGCGCCCGCAACCGCCAACTCGCTTCGTCGATCGACACTCCATGGCGCGCGGCATATTCCCCCGCATCCCGCGCCAGCGCCTCGCGCGGCGTCTGCGCCGTCCGGGCGAGTGCCGGGGCGCTCGTCAGCAGCGCGGCCGCCGCCGGGACCCACCACGGTGTCGCTGTTCCCATTCGCATCACCCGGCGATGGATAGCCGATCTTCCACAACGCGCGATGAACCCGCGCGGCCGATCGGGGCTGTCCTACAGACCGGGGTTCATCCTATCCCTTCGAATCGTTCTTTCTCACCGTCCGTTCGCCCCGATGCCGGCAAGGCCATGCCGACCCCAACCGGGTCGGTGTGTCATTGCGGCGTTTACGCCTGAACTTCCATTGAACTTCCGGCTCACCGGCCCGCCTGCTCCCACCAATAGGCCGGGCGCTTCGCGGTGCCCGTCGCGACCTCGTTCATCGTCGCGGCATCGTATAGCCGCCCGCCGAGCATGACCCGGCTCACCTTGTCGCTGTTGCGGATATCGACGGTCGGATCGGCGTCGAGCACCACCAGGTCGGCGAGCTTGCCGACCTCCAGCGAACCGATGTCGCGCGCCATGCCCAGCGACCGCGCAGGGACGATCGTGCCCGCCCGCAGCGCCTGGATCGGGGTCATCCCGCCGCGCACGAAGCTCCACAGCTCCCAATGCGCGCCGATCCCCGCCTGCTGCCCATGCGCGCCGATCGACACTAATATGCCCCGGTCGGCGAGCCTTTTCGCCTCGCGCGCATTGTCGTCGTCGACGAAGTTCGATTCGGGCGCCTTGATCCGTCGCGCCCCGGCGGCGTTGAGCTGGGCCGGGGGCGTGTGCGCGCGGAGCAGCGGGTGCGCGTAGATGTCGGTCGCCTGCCGCCAATAGGGATCGCCCGCCAGCCCCCCATAGGACACGACCAGGGTCGGCGTGTAATTGACGTTGGTCTGCGCCCAGAATTGCAGCACGTCGTCGTAGAAGCGCTCCAGCGGGACATTATGCTCCAGCGTCGAATTGCCGTCGGCGATCAGGTTCATGTCCATGCCGAACAGCGATCCGCCCTCCGCCACGACCTGCATCCCCTCGCGCCGGGCGGCCTCGACGACCTGCTGGCGCTGCTCGCGGCGGGGCTGGTTGTAGTTCTTGACGCTCCCCGCCCCCTGCGCCTTCAGTCGGCGGACATGGGCCAGCGCGTCGTCCAGCCCGTTGATCTCGGCATAGACCGACGCCGACTTGGCGCCATAGACGATCTCGCCCGTGGAGAAGATGCGGGGCGCCAGGATCAGCCCCGCGCGCTGCATCTCCTTGGCCGCGAATATCTCGCTCGATCGGTTGGACGGGTCGTGAAGCGTCGTGGTGCCCAGCGCCAGGTTCTGGATCATCGACCAATTGGCCTGGGGCACCACCTCGTCCTCCCCCGCCGGGCCATGCGCATGCGCGTCGATCAGCCCGGGGATGATTGTCTTGCCCGCCACGTCGACCACCGTCGCCCCCGCCGGGATCGCCGTCGACCCGCGCGGGCCCACCGCTACGATGCGGTCGTCGCGGACGATCACCACGCCGTCAGCGACGATCCCGCCATCGTCGGCGGCCATGGTGACGAGCTTGGCCCCGACCAGCGCGACCGTGCCGCGCCGCTTGGCGGCGGCGACGTCCATCGACAGCGACACGCCCGACCGCGGCGGCACGAAGGCGGGCGCGTTCTTGGGCCGCGGCGCGTCGGCGAACAACGCGGCGCGCTCGACGGTATAGACCGTCGGCCCCAGGCTCCAGTGCAGCCGCGCGCCGTCGTTCGACCAGTGGATGTAATCGGCCCCGCCCGTGCTGACCTTGGTCACCGGCAGCGCCTTGGCCTTGGGCTCCAGCTCGACCGCCTGCCCGCCGGGCATCAGCGGCACGACGAACGCCTCGTAATTCTGCCGGAACGCGACGAACTGGCCGTCGGGTGCCACTTCGTAATCATTGGTCAGCTCGCCGGAGGCATGGACGCGCTTGCCCTCGCCCGACAGGTCCGTGCTGACGAGCTGGCGCGTCGACTTCCCGTCCTTGCGCTCGTCGGCGATCATGAACAGCCGCTCGCCGCTCGCGCCGAACTGGGGGGACGCCATGTCGCGCGCCACGCGGACGGGCACCCCGCCCGTGGCGGCGACGCGGTAGACGCCCGGGTCTTCCGACCAGCGCGGCGAGGTCAGCCCGCCGCCCGATCCCCGCTCGAACACGATGGTGCGCCCGTCGGGCGAGAAGCGCGGCCGGGCGTAATGGCCCGGCGTCGTCGTCAGGTCGCGCGGCGTCCCCCCGCCGCTCGCGACGGTGCGGATGCGGCCCAGCCCGGCGTCGGTCCAGGCGACGAAGGCGATCAGCCTGCCGTCGCGCGACCAGGTCGGGAACAGCTCGCTGCCATCCGCGTCGCCCGTCCGCGTCAGGCGCTTGGGCGCCCCGCCCGCCATCGGCTTCAGCCATAACTTGCCCAGCGATTCGAACACCACCTGCCGCCCGTCCGGCGACACCGACGCGAAGCGCGGCATGGCGGTCGCAAAGCGGTCGGGCGCCACCTGCACCTGCGGATGCGGCGCCGCGATCGCGCCGCGCGTGTCGTTCACCTGGAACGGGATATCGCGCGCGTTCGTGCCGTCGGCGTCGACCCGCCGGATCTTGCCCCCCGCCCAGAACAGCACCGATCGGTTGTCGGGCGTCCAGGCCATGTTCGGATAGACGCCGGTGACCGCCCATGTCTCCTGCACGTCCTGGTCGAGCGCGTCGTAGATCTTGCGCTCCTCGCCGCTGGCCAGATCCTTGACGTACAGCTTGGACCGCGTCGCCTCGCGCCGGACAAAGGCGATGCGCTTGCCGTCGGGCGACGGGGTCGGGCGGACCGATCCGCCCTCGCCCGACACCGCGGTCGTCGTCTCGCCCGTGTCGAGGTCATAGCGTTCGATGTGGAACAGGTCGGTGTTCGAATCCTGCGCATATTCGAAGATCGGGCCGGGCGAGACGTTTCTGGTGTAGAAGACCGACCGGCCATCGGCGGCGTAGACGGGCTCGCCCAGCTCCTTTTGATGCGTCTCGCTCGGCTTCTTGACCAGCTGGACGCCCGATCCGCCCGACACATGGTACATCCAAACCTCGCCCGTGCCGAGCGAGCGGCCGGTGGTGAAATGCTTCTTGGCGACCAGAAACCGCCCGTCGGGGCTCCAGCTCGGCTGGTTGAGCAGGCGGAACTCCTCCGTCGTGACCTGGCGCTTGTCCGATCCGTCGCGGTTCATGATCCAGATATTGTCGCCCCCGCCCCGGTCGGAGGTGAAGGCGATGCGTCGCCCGTCGGGCGAGAAGCGCGGCTGCACCTCCCAGGCCAGCCCCTCGGCGATGCGCGTCGGCGTCCCGCCCTCGATCGGCATGGTGTACAGGTCACCGAGCAGCGCAAAGGCGATCGTCCGCCCGTCGCGGCTGACGTCCAGGTCCATCCAGCTCCCCTGATCGGTGCGGATCGGCATCTGCCGCACCGTCGCGCCGAGCGGCGCGTTGACATTCCAGGCGGCGGGCGTCGGCGACGGAGCGGGCACCGGCGCCGGGGCATAGGCGGGCGTCGGCGTCGCGGCGGGAGCGGGCTGCGCGTCGGGGCGGATCACCCGATCCTCGGGTGCCTGCGTCTCCTCGACCGGTCGCGGCGGCTGCGGCGGCGCGACCTGTGCCCCGACCTGATGCGCGGCGAGCGCTGCGAACGAGACGAGCGCGATGGTGCGGTGCTTCATGACATCCCCTTATATCTTGCGGCACGGTATCGCCGGGCGAACCGGCTTTCGCAACGGGTCATGGACACCCGGCCTTCCCTGCTCCCCGCCCGACCGGCTATGGGCTTGCGGCATGACGGACGCGCGCCCCCGCCTCGCCTATCACCTGACGGAGGGTAGCGGGCCGACCGTCCTGTTCCTGCCCGGCTATGCGTCGGACATGGGCGGCGCCAAGGCGCTCGCGCTGGAGGCCTGGGCACGGGCGAGTGGCCGCGCGTTCCTGCGCTTCGACTATGGCGGATGCGGGCGGAGCGAGGGCGCTTTCGAGGACCGGACCCTAGTCGACTGGCGCGACGACGTGCTGTCGATGATCGACTCGGTCGCGACCGGACCGGTGGTGCTGGTGGGCTCGTCGATGGGCGGGTGGCTGATGCTGCTCGCCGCGGTCGCGCGGCCCGATCGGGTCGTCGGGCTGGTCGGGGTCGCGCCCGCCCCGGACTTCACCGACTGGGGCTTCTCGACCGACGAGAAAATGTACCTGCTCCAGCACGGGCGGCTGGAGCGGCCTAATCCTTACGGTCCGGCGTCGACCGTCTATACCCGCGCCTTCTGGTCCTCGGGCGAGGCCAACCGCATCATGTTCGGCGAGATCGCGGTCGATATGCCCGTGCGCTTCATCCAGGGCCAGCGCGATCCCGACGTGCCGTGGAGCCGCACCGCGCAGCTCGCCACGATGCTGCGATCCAACGACGTGCGGTGCGTGCTGGTCAAGGACGGCGACCATCGCCTGTCCCGCGACGCCGACCTCGCGCTGCTCGTCGATGCGGTCGAGGATATCCTGTCAATCACCAACGGAGCTGCCGCATGATCTACCTTCACACCATGATCCGCGTCGCCGACCCCGATGCGACCATCCGCTTCTTCGACCTGCTCGGGCTGAAGGAGGTCCGGCGGATCGAGAGCGAGCAGGGCCGGTTCACCCTCATCTTCCTTGCCACGCCGGAGGACATGAACGCACCCGGCGAGCGCGCCCGCGCCGAGGTCGAGCTGACGCACAACTGGGACCCGGAGGTATATTCGGGCGGGCGCAATTTCGGCCATCTCGCCTACCGGGTCGAGAATATCTACGAGACCTGCCGGCGGCTGATGGACGGCGGCGTGACGATCAACCGCCCGCCGCGTGACGGGCATATGGCGTTCGTGAAGACCCCCGACGGCATCTCGATCGAGCTGCTGCAGGACGGACGTCTCGAACCCGCCGAGCCTTGGGCGTCGATGCCCAATATCGGCAGCTGGTGACTCAGGTGCTGGAGGTCGTCCGTGTCCCCGTGCTGAGCGACAATTACGCCTGGCTGGTCCATGATCCGGTGTCGGGCGAGACGCTGGCGGTCGATCCGGGCGAGGCCGGGCCGATGCTCGACGTGGCGGCGTTGCGGGGCTGGCGGATCGGGCAGGTATGGACGACGCACTGGCACCCCGACCATGTCGGCGGCAATGCCGAGCTCCGCGCGCTTGGTGCCGTCGTGACCGGTCCGGCGGCGGAGGCGGCGCGCATCCCGACGCTCGACCGCACCGTCGCCGAGGGGGACGAGGTGATGCTCGGCGCGCACCGGGCGACGGTGATCGAGACGCCGGGCCATACGCTCGGCCATATCGTCTTCCACTTCGCCGAGGCCGGCCTGTTGTTCAGCGGCGACACGCTGTTCGCGATGGGGTGCGGGCGGCTGTTCGAGGGGGATGCGGCGCAGATGTTCGGCAAC